>NZ_JBLGBE010000046.1:0-25788 GCF_047617445.1 Congregibacter sp. | reverse complement strand
GTCTTGTATTCGATTTGCTGTTGGAGCGGGCATCAGATCTCCCCAAAGATTATGAAGTTTGGCAGCCAGGTGACCCCGGTCGTCCTGACGTGCTGTTTTACGTAGGCCCCATAAATCCTCAGAACACCAGCTGGTTTCCTGAGGGTTTTACGCTAGTGCCTCTGTCACGATTTGATGCAGCTGGTGCGGAGTTTTATATCGACGGCATTAGCTTTCTTGTGCCGCAACTGCGTTCCACGCGTATTCCTGCCTTGACCTACTCGTTGCCGGGTAATGAAGTCGGGATTGATGCACTCGCTGTGGATATGCTGCTGGTGGCCCATAAAGACACGGATCCATCGGCTATCTACGACTTAACACGCGTGTTGTTGGAGCAAAAGCCGCGCTTTGCCGCCGTGGAACCGGCTGTGTTTCGCTGGATGAGTCGCGACTTTAGTCTTGGAGACTTTACCTTTCCTTTGCATAGGGGAGCGCGGAATTATTTCGAGCGCGACGAACCAGGGTTTTTGGAACGTTATGCGGACTCGCTTAATTTTTTGGTGTACCTGATAGCTTTGCTGTTTACCGGCGCGGTGGCTTTTGGACGCTGGAGAGCCCGGCGACGTAAGGACCGCATTGACGCGTTCTATTTGCGTGTCTTGGATTTGCGTCGAGCTGCTGGCTTTGATGACCCTAAGCGGCTACTGAGTGAGCTCGAGAAGATTGAAGATGATGCCTTTACAGGCTTGATGGACGAGCGATTAGCTGCGGATGACAGCTTTAGAATTTTTACTGGATTGGCCGAAGGGCTGCGCCGGGAGTTGAAGGATCAAATTGCTTACGGCCGTACTATCGAACCAGGCCAATAAGTCCTGCGGGTTCTGTCGTTGGGTCTTGGGCGTAGCGTACGCAGTTGCGGCCAGCATCTTTCGCGGCGTACAAAGCCTCGTCCGCCGATTGCAGCAATGCTTCGCTGCCAGGTGCGACATCCTGACTACTTGAGACACCAAAGCTTGCGGTAAACGCAATGCTATCGGTGCCGGCATTGCTTATCGCATGACGCAGTCGTTCTGCTAATCGAAGAGCCGCTGACGCAGGAGTGTCTTGCAGAATCAGCGCAAACTCGTCTCCACCTATGCGATTGATAACGTCGATACGTCGGGCGGTTTCTGTCATAACCCTGGCAACAGCTCTCAGTACCGCATCGCCCGCGGGGTGGCCATAATTGTCGTTGAGCGCTTTGAAATTGTCGATGTCCACGGCGATCAATGATAGGTCTCGTTGATATCTTTCAGCGCGGGCGACGGCAATGTCTAACTCACTATCAAACGCTCGCCGATTGAGTAGACCGGTCAATCCGTCAGTACGTGCCAGTTCGTTGGAGTCACGCAGTGCATCGAGTGCGACGCTGACCAGAGTGAATAACCCAACACCGGCAAAAATAGTCGGGAGAAAACTGAGATAAAAAACCCACGGTGCATTGGGAACGCTGCGTGCGCTGCTCATTCCCAAGGTCATTCCCACGACAGAGACAGGTATGACCAATGCCATCCAGAGGATCAGAGCCCAGTCACCGGCATTTTTCTTGCCGCGTTTTCTGTACAAAAGCCAAGTGCTCCACACCGCGCCAATAATGATGGATGCTGCAGTGAAGGGTACGTGGGAGCTTCGATCAAAGCCTAAAATAACAATGCCCAGAACAGGGGCTATCCAGATGCCGAAAAGCGCACCCACAAAGTATCCATTGACACGATAGCCGGCTCGTAAATGCAGCCCGCTCCAGAGTGCGATGACGCCCCCGGCGCCTATGCCATTTAGCAGTAGTAATAGGCGGAGGTCGACTTCTGACGCCTCTAGAGGCAGCAAGACAGTGAGCAGCCAGCTGAACGCCATGGCTGCGAAGGCAATAGCATGGGCAGTCGCCGCGCTAAAGCTTATGCTTCGCACGGCAAGCATTGCATTCGCTGCGGCGAGCATCATGCAGATGAATACGGTGCTCACAAGAAAGTTGAAGTAAGGGTCAATCACCATAGGTGCATTTTACGCTAACTTAATTTGCAGAAGATGATAGCGTGCTTTGGCTGAACCAGGGGGACATGGAATGTCGACGGCGCCACAAATTCTCACTGAACGATTGTGTTTGCGCGCACATTGTGAAGAGGATCACTCTTCGGCCATAGAGATTTGGCAGCATTCAGAGGTATACGCCTTTATTATCGGCTCACCGCTGAGCTCTCAGGATGTTTGGATGCGTTTGCTACGTTATGGCGGCCTGTGGGATATGCTGGGTTATGGTTATTGGGCCTTGGAAGAGCGGGCGACCGGTAAATACGTCGGGCAATTAGGGTTTGCAGATTTTAAGCGCGGCCTGATCGGCTTTGATGGACGTTATCCCGAGGCAGGATGGGTTCTACATCCGGATATGGCTGGCAAAGGCTATGCGACAGAGGGCATGCAGGCGGCCTGCGCCTGGCTCGATGCGCAGCCCGATCGCGCTCGAAGTTTTTGCATTATTTCGGCGGATAATTCGCGCTCGGTGAGGGTTGCCGAGAAGCTCGGTTATCGTTTTCTTCTCGACACGATGTTTGGTGAGGAGAAGACGGCGGTCTATTTTCGTGAGCGCTGACGCTCGGGTCAGAGCTCAATTGCCTTGAACGCCTATTGAGTCGCCGCCGCAGATGGCGATTTCAAATGCTTCAACATCGCCGCCATTTTTCCATGCAGCATCTGCATGGCTTGTAGCGGTCGAACCATCACTCGAAACTCACAGATTCGTCCATCGTCAGCGAAGCTAATAATGTCAACGCCGTTGATGAGTATGCCATCCACTGTGCATTCAAATTCGAGCACCGCATGTTTGTCTGTCACGACCTCTTTGGTGTAGTGAAAGGTCTCATTGAATACATTCATTGCGCCGGTGAGATAAAGAACTGTGACGTCGCGACCCGCTTGGGGTGTATGTACCACCGGGGACAAAAACACGCAGTCTTCCGTCAGTAACTCGGACAGACCGTCATGGTCTTGTTTGAGCACCATGTCGTGCCAGCGTTGCAATGTATTCATAGGAGTAATCCTGAGCGTCAGCGTGTACAGTTCAGGGTATGCGGTACCGAGAACCTTTGCGCGTCACTTTATAGAGAAGTTGGCAGTCAGTAAAAAAGTGGTTTTTACGGCAAGAACGATAATATAAGCAGAAGACGGTGGTGCGTGTGACGGCTGAAGCTGAAGTTACAGACGATCTAAAACATCGGATATTTCTCGAGCGGATCAACATCTTTTACGAGAGTCTCTCGGTCTCAGTCTTTGCGGTGGTTTTGAATACCTTGCTTCTGGGGTACATGCTTTGGAGGCCGGAGAACAGCCAAGCTGTGCTCATCTGGTGTGCAGCCACGCTCGCGATTGCCGTGTATCGTATAAGTAGCACAGTTCGGTATCGCCGGAGCTCACAAACGCAGCGAGAAGCCACATCTAAACGCTGGTACCGAGAGATGATGTTCGGTGTCTGGCTGTCAGGTTTAGCCTGGGGTGCGGCCGGTTTTGTGCTCTACGACTCCGAAAACATGCTCAACCATTCATTGCTGGCGTTCGTGATTGCTGGCATGTGCGCGGGAAGCATCGCCAGTTTGTCAGCGTTTGTCGAAGCAAGCGCTGTGTATCTGGCAGCTTCTCTATTGCCATTCATGGCGCGACTGATTGGTGAGGGCTCGTCAGAAACTAATGTGATGGCGGTCATGGTCGTGCTCTATCTGATTTTTATGACGGCCCTTGCGCGGCGGGTGAATCTGACGGTCATTGGCGGGCTAGAAATGACCTACTTACGCTCTCGGGCGGAGGACACTATTGAGCGTCAGGCACTCTTTGATGATCTCACCGGATTGCCTAACCGCCGTTTGCTGCAGGATCGACTGGCCCAAGCCTTGGCCAGAGCAAAGCGCAATGAGACTCAAGCGGCACTGCTTTTCCTGGACCTCGACTTTTTCAAGCGAGTAAACGATTCCTTAGGTCACAGTGCTGGTGATGAGCTGCTTGTTGAGGTTGGCCGACGCCTGCAAGTCTTTCTCCGCGAAGCCGATACCGCTGCGCGCCTGGGGGGCGACGAATTTGTTGCTTTGCTTACAGATATAGAAGGCGGTACGGAGCATGTTGTGTCGGTGGTGCGTCGCCGGGGTGAGGCGTTACGGCGCGCGATAGAAGCCCCCATCAGTATTCAGGGGAATGAGGTACATATCACCGTGAGTATTGGCGTGAGCCTGCTGCCCGATGATGCGAACGATGTCGATGACCTTTTGAAGCACGCTGACACCGCCATGTATCGCGCAAAGGGCGATGGTCGAAACACGCTGCGATTCTTTGTGCCGGAAATGCAGGCATCCCTGGCGAAGCGTATGGATATGGAGCGAGAGTTACGCGGCGCTCTGGAGGCCGGCGAAGGTTTGGAGCTTTACTTACAGCCGCAGTACACCGAGGAATCGGTGATATGTGGCGCCGAACTTTTACTGCGTTGGCAGCACAATGGTAAGTTCATCCCGCCCGACGTGTTTATTCCCGTCGCTGAGGATTCAGGACTTATCTATCGGCTCGGGGATTGGGTTTTAGCGAATGCCTGCAAAATTGGCGCACAGCTGGAGGACGAACTCCGTGGACGGGAGTTCTCCCTGGCCTTAAATGTAAGTCCGCGGCAATTCCGACAAAAAGGATTTTCCGAGAAAGTGCTTGCGGCGATAGAAAGTCATCACTTGCCTCGAGGCCTGATTGAGCTTGAGTTGACCGAAGGATTATTGATCGAAGATGTCGACGACACGGTCGCCAAAATGCTGTCCTTACGTGAGAGCGGAGTGCGATTTTCCATTGATGACTTCGGTACGGGTTACTCCTCGTTGCGATATCTCAAGTCGCTGCCGTTGGATACCCTAAAAGTAGATCAGTCCTTTGTTCGGGACGTGCTGACTGATCCCGGTGATGCCAGCATTGTGCGCGCGATCATCTCTATGGCTCAGACGCTCGAGCTGGAAGTGATCGCGGAGGGTGTTGAGACTGAGGCCGTGCGGGACTTTTTGATTAGCGCGAACTGCGTGCGCTTCCAGGGCTATCTCTATTCCAGGCCCATTCCCTTTGATGATTTCCTGAAGCTTCTTGAACAAGAGCGCGAGCAGATTATTGTTTAGCCATCGCTACTGCCATCGCGACTAGAGCTGAGCACATTGCCGTTTTCAGCGGCGGACGATACTTGGTCCTGCGCCTCAGGCTGTGTGAGGCTCTCCAGGCTGTCACGAATTGCGTGGGGTGCGCTGGAGATTTTCATGAACGTTCCCATGCTCAGGTCCGGGAAGGCAAGGGCAATACGAAACTTGCTCGCCAGTGCATAAACATCACTACCGGATACCAACAGGGCATAGGGTAGGTGGGCTGTGTGCCGCAGTTCATCGCTGTCTGTAATCGCCATGACGCCGGCGTCACTTCCATCACCGCTGCCTATACCCACACCAAAAAGCACTTCTTCGCTATCGGGGATCACGACTTCGAATACCGGCAGTAGTTGTTTGGAATTGTCGGCAAGATTCCGTCGGACAGTAGCGAGCGCAGCGGCGTGGTTTGGAAAGCTTCCGAGATGGCCGCGATCTTTTAGCCCGGACATCATCATGTAGCGGTAATTCGTAAGTTTCTTTTTACTGAGATTTTTTTTGACCCGAAGGGTTGGCCGTCGCCGAATAAATCCTCAAGAGCGGCGCTCACGGTGTCAAGGGGGGCCTACCTGCAATGCGGCCCCCAATAGCCGAGTTTGCGTGGCTGCGCTGAACCTTGCCGTCCACTTCGCTTAGCCCGACTCGCAGCACTGCTGCGTACCCTCCGAACGCTTTCGCAGATGCAGCCGCCAGCAGCGCCGGATGGGTGATGACAATGACGGTTGCTCCCGGATACGGGCTGTATTCTCCAAGAATTTCAAAAGTGCTGCTTTCGAGTGCGCTGCGAGTCCGGTCAGTACTTTCGTTGAGTGTCCCGGCTAGCGTATCGATGAGTCGATAGGGGCGCAGTTCGTCTTGTGCCTGCGTCGCGAGCGCAAGGCAGCAGCATAGGGAGAGAAGTATGTGGGGTAGTTTGAACATAGATACAGTGCTTTATTATTAATTTATGTAAATACACTAATATAAAATTTCCAGCAAGTACCGACGCCTGTGTCCGAATGCGCCGCGCATTCAAATGCCTAAGGGTGGAGAGGAGCTAAGATCTGCAAGGAGTGATTTGAGGCACTCGTGGCCTTAGCCACCAAAGGTGTCGACAATTTGCTGAACCCGTCTACCGTGGCTGCGATCAGCAAGTACCCGCAACATTCCGCCGAGCTCCAGTCGTCGCAGATAATCCGGAACGTGGAAGAAGTCCGGAGATTCCTGGGCAAGCAGGTCGAACTGCGCCAGGTCTTTGAGGCCCGCATAGGCCACCTCGTCGCCAATGCGGCAGGCAAGATAGAGGATGAGGTCTTCTCGCTGCTGCTCTGTGCTGCGTTCATTGTCATCGGGTGCCCAGGTCAGGGGTGTGAGCGAATGCCGGAGCGCTTCACAAAGGTCTTCCGGGAGGCTCCATTGACGCACCAGCATCGAACTGAGCACGGCTGAGTTAGCCATCACGTCATGTTGCTGCGCCTCAACCCGGCCTAAAAGGCCCGTTTTAGTCGCGTAGATCACGGATAGTTCTGGGCGAGCCGAAATAAGGGCCAGGTCTCCAATATTGACGAGGAGCGCGCGAGTGGCATGTACCGAGGGGTGTTCCAGGTTCAGTGCCGTTGCATAGGCTTGTGCCGCGGCGCTGGCGACATAGCTTGAGCGCCATATGCGCATATAAGCTGCTTTTTGCACGTCGGTTTCAAATTTCATGACCTGCCCGACGGTACTTTGTAAAACCAGGCCCCGGACCATGGTTGTGCCGAGGTACGCGACAGCGTGTTCGATGCTGGAAATAGGGCTACTGAGCGCGAAGGCAGCAGAATTTACGACCCGCAATACATCGGCGGAGAGCGTGGGGCTGGAGAGAATGGCCTCGCGCAGTTCCTCCGGGTCGTCCAGCCCTCCCGTAAGGCGCTCAATAAGAGGAGGTGGCTGTCGAAGAGCGGCCACCAGCGCTCGAATATCCTCGAGCTCCAATTCATTGAGGTGTTCTTCCATTACGAGAAAAAGGTCAGCCAGGCTGTCGGGCGTTTTGCGTTCAGACAGTGCTTCCAGGGTCTCCACGTCAGCATTCGATGCCTCGACTGATGCCAAGGCTACCGTGGGCGCCGTGGTCTTAGCGACGGGATTTACAGGAGACTGCGGAATCTCCTTTTTACCGCCGCGCTTGAACCAGCTCATTCTTAGCTCTCCCGTTAGCCGTGCTTTAGTTTTTCAGCGATTCGCTCAGAAATTGTATAAGCGACGCTTTTTGTTGTGGACTCATTTGTGTGACGACGTCGAGAACGCCCGAAGGCCAGTGCTCGGTCGCGTCGGTCCCGTCAAAGAGATAGTAATTGAAGAAATGCCCCCATGCACTGCGTTGCGCGTCGGGGAGGCCCCGCAGTCCCATAATGCTGTGGAGTAGGCTGGCTTTTGGTGAAATTCCGCTCGAAGAAACTCCTGCGAACCAGTAATTCACTAATAGATTGATGCTGTCCAGTGATTCTACCGCATGCCACCAGGGCGCAGGAATGTAGATGGCATCTCCCGGCTCCAGTTCAACCTGCATAGCGCTCTCTAGGGCCTGCGCATAACGGGGGAATCGCTCAAGATCCGGGTTTCGAATGTCTACGGTACTGATTGGAACGCCTCCAGGGGCGTCAAGGATGGGGCCCAGGTACAAATTATGGATTTGTTCCGGGGGAAACAGCGTAAAGCGACGACGACCTGTAACCACGCAGGCAATATTGTCTTTCACATCGAAGTGGGGGGCGACGACCGCGCGGTTGCCAAGCCAAAACGTAGGTTCTGACTCACTGCCAAGGAGAGGTAGAGGGTTCTCTGCAGTGAAGCCCGGCAGTGCATCGTTGACGTTCGCCGCCTGAACCGCGATTGCCGGGGGTTTTGGGAGTTTTCTCGCACGCACAAGATGCTCTATAGTGGAGCGCAGCGCAGCGCCGACAATGCCATAGTTTACGCCTTGAAACTGCTCGTCGTAGAAGAATCGACCGTTAATGCTGGGGTCTCCCACCACTGTATAAACCGCTTGTTCGCTATCCAGTGTCAGTAGGTATTCCAGCAGGGAGGCAACTGATTCAGCATTACGATGCACCGCGGGCCAGTCACGGACGAGTCCGCGAAAGACCGCGGGCTTGTATAGGGGAACAACCTCCGACTCGAACACTGCGGGGGATACATTCCCCCACTCGGGGGGCTTTGGGAGCATATTGTTGGCTTCTTTGGGCACGCGCGAAGTGTACATTGTTGCTACGCTTTGGTGCTCGGTCTTGGCTCGGTATCTCCGCTACGCAGGCGGCAATCAGGCGGCTTTTGCGGCTTTGATATCAGTGGTGCAAAAAGCGCCACCGCTGCGCTCCCAATGTGGGGCGTTTTCCTGTAACCTTCCGCAGCTAATTTTTTGTCCACAAATTCGAATCCTTGAGAACGAGCATGTCTGACTTATCGCTTTATAGAAACATCGGCATTTTCGCCCACGTTGATGCCGGAAAAACTACGACAACCGAGCGTATTCTTAAACTCACCGGTAAAATCCACAAGACCGGTGAAGTACACGACGGGGCGGCAACGACCGATTTCATGGAACAGGAGCAAGAGCGGGGCATTACCATTCAGGCTGCCGCGACTACCTGTTTCTGGAAAGACCACCGTCTGAACATCATTGATACGCCCGGACACGTGGATTTTACTGTTGAAGTGTATCGTTCACTGAAAGTTCTGGACGGCGGAGTCGGCGTATTTTGTGGATCTGGCGGTGTAGAGCCTCAGTCCGAGACGAACTGGCGCTACGCGAACGAGTCAGAAGTCGCGCGAATCATTTTTGTGAACAAACTGGACCGCATGGGTGCAGACTTCCTGCGCGTTGTCGCTCAGGTCGAGAGCGTTTTGGGCGCTAACCCATTGGTAATGGTGCTCCCCATCGGCCAAGAGGACGACTTTATTGGTGTCGTCGACCTTTTGACGCGCAAGGCGCACACATGGCCGGATCCCGGTAATCCAGAAAAATTCGATATTTCCGATGTTCCAGAGGACATGGTTGACGAGGTTGAAGCGTGGCGTGAAAAACTTATCGAGACTGCCGTTGAGCAGGACGATGACCTTATGGAATCGTACCTTGACGGTACTGAGCCATCGTTGGACGACATCAAGCGTTGTATCCGTAACGGTACTCGTAAGCTGGAATTCTTCCCCACTTACTGTGGTTCAGCGTTCAAGGACAAGGGCGTTCAGCTGATTCTGGATGCGGTTGTTGATTACCTGCCGGATCCTACCGAAGTAGAACCTCAGGATCTGACTGATGAGTTGGGTGAGCCCACGGGCGAGAAAGCGCTGGTTTCTCTGGAAGAGCCCCTGCGCGCCCTGGCCTTCAAAATCATGGACGACCGATTCGGTGCGCTGACCTTTGTGCGCCTTTATTCGGGTGTGCTGAACCGTGGCGACACGATTCTTAACTCCTTTACCGGTAAGTCCGAGCGTATTGGCCGTATGGTTGAAATGCACGCCAACGACCGAAACGAAGTTGATCGGGCTCAGGCGGGCGACATTATTGCCATCGTCGGCATGAAGAACGTTCAGACAGGCCATACGCTGTGTGATCCCAAGCATCCTTGCACCCTGGAAGCCATGGTCTTCCCGGAGCCTGTGATTTCTATCGCGGTGGCGCCCAAGGACAAGGCAGGTGCTGAGAAAATGGCGATTGCCATCGGCAAAATGGTTGCTGAGGATCCTTCGTTTCGCGTTGAGACTGACCAAGACTCCGGCGAAACCATCCTTCGGGGAATGGGCGAGCTTCACCTTGATGTGAAGGTCGACATTCTTAAGCGTACCTACGCTGTTGAGCTGAATGTAGGTAAGCCACAGGTGGCCTACCGCGAGACCATCACCATGGAAATCGACGACTCCTATACCCACAAGAAGCAGTCGGGTGGTTCGGGTCAGTACGGCAAGATCGACTATCGCATCCGCCCCGGAGCGGCAGGTTCTGGCTTTACGTTCTCGTCATCGGTAGTGGGCGGCAACGTACCTAAGGAATTCTTCCCTGCGATTGAGAAAGGTTTTAAGAGCCTCATGGGCGAAGGTACGGTTGCGGGCTTCCCGGTTTTGGACGTTGAAATCGAAGTCTATGACGGTGGTTTCCACGCCGTTGACTCCTCGGCAATCGCCTTTGAATTGGCTGCCAAGGGTGCATTCCGTCAGTCCATGCCTAAAGCGGGCGCTCAGTTGATTGAGCCCATCATGAAAGTGGACGTGTTTACGCCGGATGATCACGTGGGTGACGTCATTGGTGACCTTAATCGTCGTCGTGGCATGATCAAAGATCAGGATGCAGGTGTGACGGGTGTGCGTATCAAGGCTGAAGTGCCGCTGTCAGAGATGTTTGGTTACATTGGCACGCTGCGCACCATGACGTCTGGCCGTGGCCAGTTCTCCATGGAGTTCTCGCACTATCTGCCATGTCCTGCGAACGTTGCGGAGACTGTCATTGCAGAAGTGAAAGAGCGTAAAGCTAACGCTTAAGCTTTAGAGCTTCTAGCGTCAGTAAAAGCCGGCATTCATTGCCGGTTTTTTTTTGCTTCATCGCCGGTGCTCGGGATCAAGGCCTGCGATGCAGGACTTTAAGTCGGCGAGACAGACGGCAGCCCTTTGAGCTGCTCGCGCATCTCCAGCGACGCCTCAGCATTGTTAGACGCGCTCGACGGACGCTCAAAGGACCACCGTCCTCCGCGCACTGGTCAGTGCCACACTCAGGCGTTCAGACGTTGTGCCGGCTGATGGGTGGCTCGGCGCCGTTTTGCTCGAGCGTCCGTCGAGCGCGTTGTTTAGTGCGCTGACGCCGCTGGAGATGCGCGAGCAGCTCGAGTAAAGCGGGGTCGAGCCGCCAAGAACGTCTAAGGAGAGGAGCAAAGACGATCCCTGGAATTCGCGATTAACCTCGGTTTGCCTGTCTTATCTCAAGCGACTGGCAGCTCAATGAGCAGGGTTGCGACCTCAGCGGTTTTGTCACGCACAGTTAGAACTTTAGATCCTCGCTTTCGTCCTCTGCGCACTTCGGAGGTATCAAATCCGGCCTGGCTGAGTCGCGCGTGGCTCGCATCAGCGTCCTTAACGCGCCAGGTCAGTCCATAGAAGTTGTCCTCCTTCGGCGAGGTCCGATCCTCGGTGTTGGGGGCGTTCTCATCGAGATGCTCAAAGACCTCTACAATTAAGTCACCGCAGCGAAAGAACATAAGTCGCGCTTTCCACTCTGGACGGCTCATATCCATGCGCATATCCAGGCCCAGTTGGGATCCGAGCAAGAATGCCGTGCTTTCGGCACTCTGTGAGGCGATAACGATATGGTCGAGCCCATTGGATGCGGTGGCTTGCTTGGCCGTAGCTTTGCTGTCTCCTTCGACGAAAGACATTTGAATACCCCGGGTATCTGGACTGGATGCAATCTGCATGACCTTCGGAGAGTCGCTTGGGGTGATGGGGTTCTCTGTGGTGGCCTCACTCGACGCAATACCTACGCGTTGCAATCGCCGAACCATGCGCTGGAGGCTGTCCACGGCAAAGCAAACGGCTTCGAGACCGCGTGGTTGCTCGGAGGCTACCAGGCGCACAGCGACGTTATCGGTGTTGAAGATAGCGATGTCGTGGCCGTCCTGTGCACCTCGCCAAGATGGTTTTAGGTCCAGCAGGACTGCATAGTTGTCTATCTCGGTATCGAGATCAGCCACGCTGATAGTCAGATGTTCTAATGCGACTACAGGCGATGTCATGGATTACTCCGCAATAGAATGTTGAACATGACATCCATTTTCACACAAAGTTGTGCGCATCGCTTTGCTCAAAACACTCAAGTCTAGCGGTGCTTTGATGCGGCGGCGGAGCATGCAGCCTGCTCTTTCTGTGTTCGTGTCTGCGATGCTTAAGTAAAACATCATCATGTGCGGGTAGGGCAGCTGTGGCACTATATCGACATGAAGAAAATACGAATTTTCGCTGCTGTTCCACTCGTTTTTTTGTTTACCGCAGTTCAGGCCGCGGAGGACTCTACGGATCTTGCGAAAAAGCTGGCGAATCCTGTGGCTGCTCTAATCAGCGTGCCCATCCAGGCAAACTACGATGACGGCTTTGGCGCTCGCTACTGGGCAGAAAGCCCAAGCGGCGGGCCTGACGGTTGGGGCCTGCGTTTAAATCTAACTTTGTTATTTCCTAAATAGACCGCGCGTCGCACAGCGGGAGGTTACGGTATGGCAGACGGAAGCAGTGGGCGGGATGATCCTCGGTTTCGCCAGATCAATAGTTTTAAAGATTACTTCGATGTCGACCTCGCTCGGACACATACTTTTACTCAGCGCGCATCGGCCGCGAAAATTGATCCTGGGGCTTTAGAGTCACAGCACCAGAGCCTGCTGCGAGACGGCTTTGTCATTATCGAGAATCTGGTAAGCCCCTCACAGCTGGAGCAGCTTCGCAGCGAAGCGAACGTTCACTTGGATAAACCCGGCCGCAACTCCTTTGAAGGCGAGCGCACGCAAAGACTCTACGGACTCCCAGAAAAGTGCCGCTCTGCCGATGACTTTGTTACCCACCCCTTGATCCTGGCGCATCTGGATCGCTTGCTGAAGCCCAACTATTTGCTGTCTCAGGCACAAATTATCAATATTTTGACCGGTTCCCCGGCGCAGCCACTGCACATAGACGATGGCTTTTATCCCTGGCCCAGCCCTCGCCCTGCGCTGAGTGTGGCTACGGTGTTTGCTATCGATGATTTCACGGAAAACAATGGTGCGACTGTGGCAATACCCGGCAGCCATCTGTGGAGAGAAGGGAGAGTACCCCAAGACAGTGATACTCGCGTAAAGGCGGTTATGTCCGCAGGGTCTTGTATCTTGTTTCTGGGCAATCTTTGGCATGGCGGTGGCGAGAACTATTCTGGAAGTAGCCGTCTGGCGTTTACCGGGCAGTACTGTGAGCCTTACTTGCGCACTCAGGAGAACTATTTTTTGTCGGTATCAAAGGAGACTGCCGCGAGCGTGTCTGAAGATATGCGTCGCTTGCTGGGTTATTCGATACATCCCCCGTTTATGGGGATGGTCAATGGTATGCATCCTAAGCGAGCGCTCCCCATGCCGGCGTTGAATGATTAGTCCCGCTTAGCAGTATCGGGTACTGGCTCTGAGGAAAATTCAGCGTAGCAGGTGCCTAATAGCTGCTGCAGTTGATCGACATGCTGGCGCGGCGCACCGATACCCATCTGAAGCTGCATCCTGCGGTCTTCTAGCCAGATTTGGTAGTCGCTGGTCAAGGCGCCTCCCAGCAGCGACTCCAGCTGAGTGATGGGTTTAGTCAGCTGGTAATAGCGCTGGTTCAGATCGGCTCCGCGTACTTGAATACGTTCCACAAAAAACTTGCCCACGACGGTGCGTAAGATGGGCGCTGCGGTGGATTGAGTGTTGTCTGTGCACAGCGGCCCGGCAGTGATGCGCTGGTCAATAAGCACATCCGCTGCTTTGAGATAGGCGGCTTGCTTTGATAGCGCGTCCAGTAGTTCGCCGCCGTCGCCTCGAGCAATATCGGAAAGCGCCAATTCAAAACGGGTCTCATCGGCGCGATAATCCCCGGACAGCCAGCGGGCAGCATCGGCTGTGACCTGTTCCAGAGCGGTGATAACCAGACTGCTCGTTTGCTTCGGGTAATCCTCAGGTGCTTGACGTGCGCGCCAGAAGTCGCGGTATTCCCGGTTCCCCAAGGTGGCATTGAAAATTAAAGCCGGTAGCTGCGATCGCTTGAGGGTGACGCTGTCGCGAATAATACGGGCAAGCCCTTCTCGACCGTCCGCCAAAAGCGTTTCGATGCACGGAGGTGCGTCCCGTAAAAAAGCCAATTCCATCAGTAAGCGCTGGGATGGCGGAGCCACCCTGCCCAAGCTGCTATTGCGCTTGGCTACTGTCTGCTGGAGGGCGCAGCCTCGAAGGCGAAGAAAGTCCAGTCCATCGAGTTTGCCCCCATCAAGCGGGATGCGCAGCGCCTCTGCTCGAGGCGGCCGGGACGTCATAAGCACCTGGGCCTGCATCGCGTCTATACCCAGTGGGCGTGACAGGCGTTGGAGATAGTCGTTCAGCTCAGCTGTCTGCCCTCCGTCCGTGCAGGCGGTGAGCAGCAGCTGCACCGTGGCCGCCAGCACTATAGCGCGGACACGGCTTATGCGCTGTGTCCGCGGACTGACTAACGGCGGTATCAGCTTAGTGCAGAGCGGCAGCGCTCTACCCATGCATTGAGATTGTCACAGCCTTCGGGAATGGATTCTTTTACCCAGCGAGCTGTTTCTACGCCGACCAGCAGATCGATGTCAGCAAAGCTAATGGTATCGCCGCACAGGAAGGGCTTGTCTCCCAACTCTTCATTAAAGAGCTTCAGGCTGCCCCGGAAGCGCTTGCGACCCCGCTCTTCCAGCGCTGGTATCTGCTCCACATCGAGAGGTCCGGGGAGTGCGCGGCTTTCGAAAGCCGGGCTGCGATTGCGGAGCATTTCTGCGAAGGCTTCGAAGATGGAAACGAAGATACGATGATCCCAGCTGATAACCAGAGCGCGTTCAAGCGGGGTGCTGCCCATCAGGGGTTTTGTCGGGTGCAGCTCGTCCAGATAGGCGCAGATCGCGATAACTTCTGTTAGCAGGATGCCTTCATCAGTCATGAGCGCTGGCAGCGTACCGAGGGGATTGATGCCTAAAAACGCAGCTTCCCGATGGGCGTTGACCCGCATATCAATCTGGGTGGTAGGCAGTTCAATGCCCTTGAAGGCGAGGAACAGTCCTAAACGTCGGGGATTGGGGGCTGAATCGTAGGTGTACAAATGCATAAGGGGTTTCTCTTTGGGCAACGATAGCTAGAGTTTTTTGAAGCCGAATGGTAGCAGAGGCTCGAATTAAGTTGGCAATGGAGGCTGCAGTCTTCGCTTTGAAGCAGGTAGCGCTGCGGCTATAATGCGCGCCCACGAAATGGAGAGTTAACCGTGTTGACGCGAATTTTAATGCTAGGTCTGTCACTAGGCCTGATAGCTGCGGCGCAAGCCGTAGAACTTACCGATGAGCAGCGTGCTGCCATTGAGGCGCGTATCTCGCCGGTTGGCGAAGTCTGTCTGCAGGGTGAGAGTTGTGGCGGTACGCCAGCCGTGATGGGTGCGGTAGCCGTGATCGACGGCGAGGGTACTTACAATATGGCCTGTCTGGCTTGTCACGCCTCGGGTGTCGCAGGCGCTCCCATTGTTGGGGACGTTGGCTCCTGGGCGCCACGTATTGCTAAGGGTATTGATGCGCTCTATAACAGTGGCGTCAATGGTGTAGCGGGCACAGCAATGATGGCAAAAGGCGGTCGAGCTGACCTGTCCGATGAGGCGGTGATCGCAGCGGTCGATTTTATGATTGAGAACAGCCAGTAAATGAGTCCCAGGTAGGCTTGCGCAAGCGAGTCGTCTGACGAAACCGCTGGGGTGCGCCGCAGCGGTTTTTTTATGCCTGCAGTTTGTTGGTCCGTAATTACCGCTGTTGCACAGTGTCTCTATAGGCCAAAGCTTCCTGTAAGTGTTTGGTGCTTACCGCATCTTCCCCTGTCAGGTCGGCAATACTGCGCGCTACTCGCAGCAATCTGTGCACCGCTCTTGGGGAGAGTCTCAAACGCTTGGCGCTTTGCTGTACCAGTTGTTGTTCTTTCGTTCCCAGGGCGCAGTTGTCTATCAGCGCCGACCCGGTCAGCTGTGAGTTGTTTTGCTTCTGGCGTTTGTATTGCCGTTTCTGGGACCGCATTACGCGACTGCGCACCGTGGCAGAATCTTCTCCTTGCCCGGGAGAAAACAAGTCACAGGTATCTTCGCGCTCTACACGAACCTGCAGGTCTATACGATCCAGCAGTGGGCCTGATACTCGCGCACTGTAACTGAGGCGTTGTGCAGCACTGCACTTACAAGGTTTTTGCGGATCGCCGGCAAACCCGCAGGGGCAGGGGTTCATAGCCGCAATCAATTGAAAGCGGGCGGGGTAGCGAATGCTGCAGCTTGCTCGTGCGATGCGGATTTCGCCGGTCTCCAGCGGCTCCCGAAGCATATTCAAGGTGTGCCGGGAGAATTCGGGCAGCTCGTCAAGAAACAAGACGCCCCCGTGCGCCAGTGAAATTTCTCCCGGTCTGGGAATGGAGCCGCCACCCACTAGAGCGGCGGCGCTGGCACTGTGATGTGGCGCTCGAAAGGCGCGTTGTTTTCCCCCAAGCGTTTCTCCCTGTAAGTCGTAAAGCGCACATACGGTAAGCCACTCACTATGCGCAGGCGGCGGCAAAATGCCCGGTAGGCAGTTGGCAAGAAGGCTCTTACCGGTGCCCGGGGGCCCGCTCAGGAGCAGGTTATGTCCCCCGCTTGCAGCGATCTCTAGTGCTCTTCGTGGGACCAATTGACCGGATACTTCGGCTATATCCGGCCCAGTTTGCTCGGGATCGGGCGGCAGCGCCGTGACTTTTGGTGATTCCGCGCGGCCCCGCAGTACCGCGCAAAGCGAGAGGAGGTCCGAGGCATAGATCAGTTGACTATGGGGTATGGCAAGACAGGACCGGGCGGACTCTATCGGAAGAAGTATTCGGCGCTTACTGTGGCTGGCGGCCATTGCGGCTGCGACGGCTCCCCGCACGGGTCGCAAAGTTCCATCCAGTGCAAGTTCACCAATGCACTCACTGCCCAGTAGCGTGTCTTGAGGGAGTTGCCCTGATGCACAGAGGATGCCGAGCGCGATGGGAAGATCAAAGCGGCCTCCGCCTTTCGGCAGGTCTGCGGGAGCCAGGTTGACCGTAATACGACGGTCAGGAAACTCAAAATGGGAATTGATGAGCGCGCTACGCACGCGATCTTTACTCTCACGCACGGCAGTCTCTGGCATGCCCACTACAGTGAAGGCGGGTAGCCCGTTAGAGAGGTGGACTTCAACGCGCACTAAGGGTGCGTTCAGGCCTTGATTGGCCCGGGATAGAACCACTGCGTAGTTCATAACTCGTTCATGACTCGTCCCTAAGTAGTCGCGAAGGCATCCTTGCCTTGCGTATGTCCAACGTTTTGAACCGGCTTCCGGCCGGTCTTCGATCCAGGTGGTGGAAGGTCCGACCGAGCTTAGATGGAGCTTGTTCCCTGGGTCGCCATCAGCCTGTCGGCTTTCGCTCTTGTATTAGTTGGCGGCGCTCTTTTCGAGCGTGTCGACCAGCGCGCCCATGGCGGCTAATTCTGACTCCAGGGCGGCTACTTTGCCTCGTGTACGCTCAAGAATCTCGCTTTGCGCATCGAACTCTTCACGACTGACAAAATCGAGCTTGCGCAGGGCTGATTGAATGAACTGCCGTGCGTTGCGATCGACCTCGTTTACCAATCCTGCCGGCCCGACTAGTTCGTTGACCTGTTGCATGACTTCACTGATGGGGGGCGGTTTGAGCGCCATAGAGTGTTCTCCTGCTTGATCCTTATGCAGTGTAGAGGATGGTGTGCCGAGATCACAGCTCAACCCAGTGCACCAAACTGACACTTGGCACCAAAATAGTGCATAAAATTCAGCGATTTCTTACTGTTGCGCCATCATTTTGAGGGCTTGTTTTTTATAAGTCATTGATTAAAAGAAGAAAACAATGTGTGGCATATCCATTGCTCAGAGCATAGACGGAAACGTCGTGCTGCCCTTGGGTTAGTGCAATAAGACGATTAAACGGCGAGCCGATTGGCGCGAGTTGTGAGTCCTTGTTCAGTCAGGAGAATTACATGAAGTTGATAACGGCAATTGTGAAGCCATTTAAGCTGGATGACGTGCGCGAGTCGCTGTCAGAGATCGGCGTACAGGGCATCACAGTTACAGAGGTCAAAGGATTCGGGCGACAAAAGGGTCACACCGAGTTGTATCGCGGCGCCGAGTACGTCGTGGATTTTCTTCCCAAAGTGAAAATCGAGGTGGCCGTTGCTGAAGGCATGGTGGACCAAACGATTGAAGCGATCACCAAGTCGGCAAATACCGGAAAGATCGGAGACGGCAAAGTATTTGTGTCCAGTCTGGAGCAGGTGATTCGTATTCGCACCGGCGAAACCGGCGAAGAAGCGATCTAACAGCGCCTTTGCATTAGCGCGCTAAAAGCCCCCCGAATTCAGCACGAGAGAATCTTCATGGAAAACCAAGTATTTGAACTGAGCTATGCACTGGACACGTTTTATTTTCTCGTGTGTGGTGCGTTGGTAATGTGGATGGCTGCCGGCTTTGCCATGCTTGAGGCCGGTCTGGTGCGATCTAAAAACACCACCGAAATCCTTACCAAGAACGTCGCACTGTTTGCGATTGCCTGCACCATGTACATGGTCTGCGGTTATTCAATTATGTATCCCGCCCTGGGCGCAAGCCTGCTGACGGGTATCACCGGCGACGGTGTTACAGGGGCTGAAGAGGCCGCTACTTATGCACCATCGGCTGACTTCTTCTTTCAGGTTGTCTTCGTCGCCACGGCCATGTCCATTGTGTCTGGTGCCGTTGCCGAGCGCATGAAGCTCTGGTCCTTCTTAATCTTTGCAGTGGTCATGACGGGCCTTATCTATCCCATAGAAGGCAACTGGACCTGGGGCGGCGATCCTGTATTTGGTATGTACACTCTGGGCGACCTTGGCTTCTCTGACTTTGCGGGCTCGGGCATCGTACACATGTCGGGTGCGGCTGCGGCGCTTGCAGGTGTGCTCCTGCTGGGTGCACGGAAGGGCAAGTACCGCGCTGATGGATCTGTAGTGGCGATCCCCGGTGCCAACCTGCCTATGGCAACACTAGGTACATTCATTCTTTGGATGGGCTGGTTTGGCTTTAATGGTGGCTCGGTACTGGCAACCTCAAGCGTCGAGAACGCTAACGCTGTGGCTGTAGTCTTTATGAACACCAACGCTGCCGCTTGTGGTGGCTTGGTTGCAGCACTGCTCACTGCACGCCTGTTGTTTGGTAAGGCTGACCTGACCATGGCTCTTAACGGTGCATTGGCCGGACTGGTAGCAATTACCGCTGAACCATCCACACCGACGCCATTGCTGGCCACCCTGTTTGGCGCGGTTGGCGGCACCCTGGTGGTCTTCTCCATCGTCACTTTGGACAAGCTCAAGATCGATGATCCCGTAGGTGCTATTTCGGTGCACGGTGTTGTGGGTCTACTGGGTCTGCTCCTGGTTCCTCTCACCAATGACGGCTCGAGCTTCAGTGGTCAGCTTATCGGTGCAGCAACTATCTTTGGCTGGGTGTTTGCCGCTAGTTTTATTACTTTCTTCGCGATCAAGGCCGTCATGGGTATCCGAGTTACCGAAGAAGAGGAATACGAAGGTGTGGATCTTTCCGAGTGTGGCTTAGAGGCCTACCCGGAGTTCGTCTCTGCCAAGTAACCATCTTGCGGGCGCATTATTTAATGCGTTTTTTGGGGGCCCTCTGGGGCCCCCTTTTTTTGGCTTGTCTCGGGATGATTGATTTGAATGAGCGCGAGAAGGATAGGTAGTCAGCGCTTAGAGTGAGCTATATTGCCGAACGAAGTGTTAGCTCAGCGCCTAAGGTGATTTGATGTTTCTGCGCAAGATCTCCAATCATATGAAAGACCAGAGTTGGTTCGCGGTGGTCGTGGACTTTGTTATTGTTTTTGTCGGTGTATTTGTGGGTCTTCAGGCACAGGACTGGAGCAACGCGCGTCAATTTGATCAGCTGGAGCGCGATTATCTTGCCGAGCTGGCTGACGAGATTCGCTTAAACAATGAGCTTACCGCGGGTCACTCTGAAATGATGGCCTTGATTGTCGAGTCCGGGGAGCGGGCCATAGAATTTTTGGCCCAGGACAAGCCTTGCGAAACCGAATGCTGGCCTCATGTCGTCGATTTCTTTGCCGCATCACAGGTGTTTTTCTCGCCGATATCCACCACGGTCTATGACGAGATGCGACGACTTGGCCTGTTACGCACGGCTTCGATAAAGCCGGCCTTGAGTTCTTACTACGTGCTCAGTACGACTGTTTTCTCGTCTTTGGATCCAAATCCTGCTTATCGTCTGCGCATCCGTGAATTGCTTTCTGTGCCGGCACACCGCGCTCTGTGGGGAGTGTGTCACGGTGTTAAGGATGGAATCGAGTTTATGGCCATGGACTGCCCACCGGGACTACCAAACGAAGATACAAAAGCGCTATTGGAGCGGTTCCGCTCCGATTCCTCCTTGCCGGGGTTGCTGAATTATTGGGTGGGTATGCACGTTCTTTGGACTCCGCGGCTGGGTCAGATTGGGGATCAAGGTGCCGCGGCGGTTCTGTCGATAGAGGCAGCGCTTACTGCGGGGTGATTTTGGCTGCAGGCACCTGCGGTTTCAATGGGTCGACGCAACACATGCGACAAATCGGTCTGCCGGTGTTTCGTAGTCTAGTGTTTTTCTGGGACGTTCGTTTGAGCGTCTTGCTACGCGATTGAGTTCGGCACTGCGAGTGCTCGGATAGATCAGTACCCTTCGGGAAGTACTGCCTCAAGAGTCGATTGGTATTCTCGTTGGAGCCTCGCTGCCACGGACTCTTCGAGCCACAGCAGTAAACCTGTATATCGGTCTCGTTCGACGTCTTGGGCCCATCCTAGACGCTTACTTTGACGGGTCGCTCACCGTGCGGGCTCGGCAACCAGCGCGAGGCGGGTGCCGTCAGGCGAGACAGCGAGGCGGGTCAGCGTCAGTCCCAGGTGAGTGAGATCGACAACCTGCTGCCAGCTGCCCTCGCGCCAGGCGAACACCCGCGACCCGGCGGATCCCAGGAGGACCCCATCGGGCGTCCAGGCATGAAAATCGCCGCCCTCGGGGAGGAGAGCAAGCACTTCGGTGCGATCCAGATCGAGATCGTACATCTCGACCACCCTGCCACTATCAGTCGCACGCGTGAAGCTCACGGCCCGGCCGTTTGGCACTGATTGAGGTGAGCGACCCACCCCCGTGGCGAGCGTTCGTGACGCCTGCGAATCGAGTTCGACGAGCTGAAGGACCGATGGGTCCTGCAGGAGCCAGAGCGCGACGTGTGAAGCGTCGAACCACGCGTGATAGCCCACCGGTCCGATGTCGGCAAAGATGATCTCCGCTGCGGCGCCCTCTCGCGGCATGCGCCACAGCCGGCCGCTGGTATCATCCGGTGACCTGATGTAACTGATCCCGCCATCGCTATCAGGAATGGGTGTGGGAGAGAACTCGCCTTGTTCCGCTGTCGCTGTGACGCGAGTCGAACGTTCCTCTTGGGTGCTCCACCGCCAAAGGTCTGTCCGCCCGTCCTCCATCTGCACGAAGAGTATGTCCCCCGCCGACGTAAAGACGGGCTGATTGTCGTAGCCGGGCCGGTTGGTGAGATTGCGCGGCGACCCTGCGCGCAGCGCGTCGCCCTCCCGCACTAGCTCCAGGAGCCAGACGTCGGTTCCTTCTGGCACCCCGGCCGCGGCCGAACGCTCGGAACCGCCGGTCTCCCGGGGGGCGGCGACGGGCGGCTCTCCCGTACATCCCGGGGTCACCAGAAAAATCGCAAGGACAAACGCGGCGAGGGCGCCGGGCAGCTCCGGACGGGGGCAAGGGTGAGGATGGCTCATGGACGGTACTCGGTTAAGGAAACGGCAGATCGGCGGAGCGGCTAGCGCCGCAAAACTCAGTTTAGCCCCCCCGATGCAGCGACCTCAACCCAGCCCAACGACTATAGAATTTAAGGAGGATCAGCGACCCTACCCCAATGTTTTGTTGCTACCGCCGGGGCGTCATGCTCCAACTCATCCAGCAAGGCAAGTCGACTCATACTGCATCCGACGAAAGCCTTATGAGCAAGTTCCGGGAGTACTGCCTGAACCAACACTGGTGTGCCTGCCTCAACGATGCCCTTGGGCAAATCGATGCTTGACGACTGCACTACAACGACATCAGACCGTACCGAGCTTTGAGCAAGAAGCCGCCAGCCGTATTCGCATTGGAGGTCGGCTGATAACCTCGCATTGCCATATCTGTCATTGCTGTAGTGCTGGGGCCCGGTCATAGGTGTTGCAGCGATCGGCTGAGTCCTCAACTCAAAGCAGACCTAAAGGCCGTCAGAGAATTTAACAGCACATAACTTGAGGTTACTGCTGGTTTTGGCTTGGGATAGCCTTTCGGCCAGGAGCAGTCGCTGTACGTCTCTATGACCGTGTTATGGACTGCCACTTTCAATCTCAGCGCTCAGTAACTCTTGAAGCAATGTCAATTGTTTCAAGACAAAGCGATCCATACCATTTGCCAGACTCGAGTGAGAGTTGGCATTTATCGCTAGTGCGTTGGCGAACCCCGGGTCATTACGCATTTTCCTCAGGTTGCACTGGGGCGTTGAGGCGAAGCCATCCCTGTCTTCTGGATCATCGGTCCGCGTAAACTTCATCTGCATAAGTTCAGGAAATAGAACCGGTAGATCATATCCTCGAATGGCGAAAGCAGTCTTTGGCGATGTCTCAAAACACCTCAAGACGGTCATTAGACATCAGACCACTTCAGCTATTTAGGAAGCCGTTTTGTTTCAAAAAGAGACGTTGAATGGCTATTCAAAAGAGCCGCTTACACTTACCTGTTGTAGATAACCGGCATTTTGCCTATCCACTGCTTCCAAACTGTTTCATCGCCGATAAGATCAGCCATGAAGCAACCTACATTGATTCGACTGGTCTTGCCCGCGTCGAAGATCGCGCTTCTAATTGGCGAAGAATGTACCGAAAAATCCGTCGTCTCAGCTTCATCAATCAAAGAATCAGGACGAACTACGGTCCATTCGATGCTGCCGTCAGTTTGGCCAATTTCGGTGCGCAGATACTCCGCTGCGTCTTCGTTGTCCGCATGCGCGGGCAGCAATAGTCGCAGAAGCCCAGTTACAAACTTTTCTCCAGTCGATACCTCCTCGTCGAGGTCACGGTTTCGGTTCCCGGTAGTATTCATAAGTAGAAATTTGACTGGAGCCACAGGCTCGTTCATTTTTACCGCGTTGCAGAGTCGTCTGGTGGCATCAGTGACAAGTCTTCGCGGAGGCCAAAACATACCCTTGAAACTAAGGTTGTGACCTAGGCAGGACGCTATAGCGTCACAGCGGCTCACGCATCGGATCATTTCGTCATTGGAAAGATCGAGTACGCTCGCTTGAATAATCGACAGGTGATCGTGGTTCGTGAGTGCGCCTAGAAGAGATTCCTTTGATCGAACGATTACCTTTACGTGCTTCCCGCGTTCAAGTAACTGTTCCACCAACAGCCGTCCGGTAGCCCCGCTGGCTCCAACTACGAGTGTCGTCATTCCATTGATTCCCTATAACGCGTACGTGGTCAACAGCCTCGGGGCATTCAGGGCTTCCTAGGTAGGTTTCTGCGCGTTCTCAAGAATCGATTCGGGTCGAGAGCGGCCGCTGAGCGCAATCATAGACGACTGCCTGCTGCTAAGCGAAAGCCGATCTTGGAACGAGAAAAATGTGAGCGGTGGCTACTTCCTCTTCGACCTCACAGCGATCATTCGTGTTCAAGCCTGAGGCGCAAAAAGCGCTGGCCTGGGCGTTAGGGTGAGTTGAATCCGAAGGCCCACTTCCAGACGTCGGATTGTTTTACGTAGATGGTGGTGGCGTACAGTTCCTGCCCACCAATATCTTGTCCACCGCAGGCGCCATTGACAGTGCCCTTTACTGTAAGAATGCCGACCGTTGTCGTCACCAACGAAGCGTGTGCGTCACTCAGGCGGAAGCTCTCCACGTCGCAGAGTGGCCCCGTCCAGTTTTCAATCGTGTCGCTCTTGTTGGCGAAGTGGCCGCCGAATATGTTGATGAAAGAAATTTCCTCAGCAGTGAGCTCCTCAAGGGAGGATGCGTCGTGCGCACGCCATGTTTCCCATACAGCTGTCTCGACTGCCAGCAACTCCTTGGTGAGAGGCACAGCCGCTAGCGGCAATGAATTCGACAAGCTCACGACGGCCGGCTCAGTCGCTCGCCAGGCATTTGCAAGGGGGGGGGGCTGAGGAAATGGCGGCGCGGCAAGGTCAACGATATGATTTTCGCCGTGGTATCCAGCCAGCCACCTGCCGCTGTCGAGCACCCACAGAGTCGTCGCGCGCACCGGGCTTGGTAGCACGCTGCTAGTCCCAGCGAAGGTGCAGGCTCCATCAATGTTTCGGACGTAGCTCAGGATATAGACCGCGTCTGTGATTCTCATGAGGGTTGGCTGATCGAGCTCCCATCTGTCCTCAACCTGGCACTTGATGCCGCTTACTAAAGACATAGCATCCGTTTTACCCATTCGTTGACCGTTCTCGTGCATGACAAAACTGTCGCTTAGGCGTTGTCCGTAACGATCCGCGTCGCCGTCCAAAAAAGCCTCTATTGTTTGGCGATCCAGTGAGGCCAATGCCTCAGGCGTAGGGTCAAAAGGCCGGTTATCTTCGTTGGTTGCTACAGCTGAAATGCATGTCGCTAACGCCACAAATGCTGCGACATGTGCACCACAAACGGGGCCGGTAGCCATTGTTTATTCCTCGCGCCATAAGGTCGCTGCAATTTGGTTGTGAAGGTTACGCGCTTTTCGTTGAGTGTCACTATGAAGGAAAGTCAATCCAGCCCACTTGGCCGCTCCTGGGCGACGCGACGGTCGCGATGCCGGCTTCCACCTCAGAGCGGGTTGATTCTGGCACGTTTCACGTGCTTTCCAGGTCCAGCAACCAGTAGCCGAGAGCCCAAGCACATAAAAGCCATATGACGATAACGACGGTGGGTGCGTATTTGCTGACTGGCTGAACAGCCAATTCAGCCGCTTGCGCGCGACTCACTTCTACAATCGATGTTGGAGTTAGCGGGATAACAAGCATGATGCCGAGTGGGAGGAAAATAACGTCATCCCAATAGCCAAGGACAGGTATAAAGTCTGGGATAAGGTCTATTGGACTCAAGGCGCACGCTGCCACTGCGAGTGCTATAAGCTTTACGAGTATTGGTGTGCTCGGATTCCGTGCGACAAAGTAAACCGTCAATACATCGTGCTTGATACGTCTTGCCAACTTCTTCAGCTTGGACATCAACCCCATGAGTGCCCAACAGTTATTTGAACAGCGTCGCGGATACGACAATGTAGCCATAGAAGCGCCGCAGGTTATAGCCACATCAGTACGAAGGGCTTTTGAGTGTTTGAGCCGATGCTATGGTTCAGTCCATCCCAACGACAGCTAGTTGGTCATGACAAGCAGATCTTCATTGTTCCACGACAACCCGATTACTTTAAGCTTTCATCTGATATAGCGGCGTCTCTTAGTAGTCATAACAAGTCGTTACACACAACGAAGCTACTCGTTCCAAACAAAAAAGCCGGCGTAAACACGCCGGCTTTTTAAACTTCGATCGTCTGGATCTAGAATTGATACTGCAACCCGACTGACGCCGTTCGGGGCTTGTTAGGCCGGGCACCCTCGGGCTGTCGCGACACGATGGCGCGCTTAGCAAAGATGTTCTCAAATTTGAAGAACACGACGGCATCGTCGCTCAAGGCATAGCGACTGATCAGGTCGGTCACCAATAGGTCTTCGGTTCGATTGAACTGATTGTTATCGCGATTACAGCCGATGGTGACGCAGGTTTCATCGATGTACTTAATCACC
>NZ_JBLGBE010000045.1:0-26546 GCF_047617445.1 Congregibacter sp. | reverse complement strand
CACAACTCAATGCATGCCACCGATTTCGAAGGCCTTCGGCCCGTACGATTTTTTTGCAGTAGAGTCTGTCGAAGCGCGTCACTCACCCACTCCCACACTATTGCCCTCATACACAAGAGTATGAACGCCCAAAGCACTGCAGTTAGCACCTCGCGGAAAGCCATCCTGAATCGAAAACTGAATCAAGTGCTTCGGACAGGTCAGCACATCACCATTCACGGCGGCAGCATCCAGAACCTGTCCGGCGTGCGGGCAGTGACGATCGATCAAGTAAGGTGTTCCGCCCTCCTGCAGGAGCAACAACTGCCGCCCTCGGTGCTGGATTATCTTGCGATAGCCATCGTGGAGATTGATCAGCTTTTCCAAGGGCTGATAAGCCATAACTAAGCTTTATCCAGCAACTCAATGACCCGTCGTGCTGCGGCATAGGGCGTGATGTGTTGCGCTTCGACTTCTGCCTCCAGCACCGGAAGCTCGGCGATCACCGCTTCGTTATCTTTTAGCCGCTGCAAGAGCATGGCCTGTACCAGTTGCTGCATCCATTCGCGATTCTGCGTGCTGCGCCGATGCTCAAAGAAGCCCGTACTGCGCGTTGAGGTGACGTAGGACTGGATGGTACTCCACACCTCATCCAGACCGACTTTCTTCAGCGCCGAGCAGCGCATCACCACTGGGGTCCAATGGGCTTCATTGCGCAGCAGGCTGAAGGCGGATTGATATTGGGACTGGGTGGCTGCAGCGATCCGCTCTCCGTCCCCATCTGATTTGTTAATCACCATGGCATCGGCAAGTTCTACAATACCTTTCTTGATGCCCTGAAGTTCATCGCCACCACCGGGGAGCATCAAGAGCATGAAAAAATCGACCATGCCCGCAACCTGAAACTCCGACTGCCCTACTCCCACAGTCTCGACGAGAATCACGTCATAACCCGCCGCCTCACAGAGCAGCATGGTCTCCCGCGTCTTTTGGGCAACGCCTCCGAGCGTCCCACCAGAAGGTGTCGGTCGAATAAACACGTTTTCTTCGCGCGACAACTGCTCCATCCGAGTTTTGTCACCCATGATGGAACCGCCGGCGACGGGAGAGCTGGGATCTACCGCCAAAACCGCTACGCGATGGCCCGCGGCCAAGAGCAGTTGCCCAAAGGACTCAATGAAGGTGGACTTACCAACCCCGGGAACACCGCTGATTCCAATGCGTATGCTATTGCCGGTATACGGCAGCAAAGCCTCGAGGAGCTGTTGTGCCTGCTCACGATGCGCGGGCAATGAACTCTCGGTTAAGGTGATTGCCTTGGCAAGCGAACGCCGGTTTCCCGCTCGAACACTATTGGCGTCGATCTGCGGCATTTGTGTTAGCCGCTTACCGCGTTTACCGCCTCGAGCACTTCCCGTGCGGCCTCAGGGATAGCTGTACCAGGCCCAAAGATGCAGCTCACGCCAGCATCCTTCAGGGCGGGATAGTCCTGTTCGGGAATAACACCCCCCGCAATAACAACGATCTCGCTCGCGCCGAGTTTGGCTAATTCCTGTATGAGCTCGGGCACCAGGGTCTTATGTCCCGCCGCTAAACTGGAGGCACCCACACAATGGACGTCATTCTCTACAGCCTGACGGGCCACTTCGGCCGGAGTAGAAAACATAGGCGACAAATCAACGTCAAAGCCCACGTCGGCAAACGCCGTGGCCACAACTTTGGCTCCACGATCATGACCGTCCTGGCCCATCTTGCAGACCAACATGCGCGGCCGACGTCCGTGACGCTCGACAAACTTATCGATATCGGCAGAAATCATTTTCCAGCCCTCGTCATCCTTAAATGCAGCGCCATAAACGCCTGATACCGTTTGAGCCTGCGCCGTGTAGCGCCCAAACTCTGCCTCCATCGCATCGGAAATTTCGCCCACGGTCGCGCGCAAGCGCACAGCATCGATGGCCAGAGCCAGTAAGTTGCCCTCGCCTCCCGCCGCGCAAGCCGTAATATCAGCGAGGATCTTATCAACAGCTGCTTGATCCCGGTGCGCACGGATGTTTTGCAGCCTCGCAATCTGTGAATCGCGAACCGCAGCGTTATCGATATCAAGAATGTCGATAGGGTCGTTTTGCGGCGGCGGGTACTTGTTAACACCGACAATGACATCTTCGCCGCGATCAATACGCGCCTGCTTCCGCGCAGCAGCCTCTTCGATACGCAGCTTGGGCATACCGGTTTCGATGGCTTTAGCCATGCCCCCGGCTTCTTCAACTTCTGCAATCAGCTCTCGTGCTTTGTCCGCAATCTCCTGCGTGAGCGATTCCATCATGTAAGAGCCGCCCCAGGGATCAACAACCTTGGTAATACCCGTCTCCTCCTGCAGGATCAGCTGTGTATTTCGTGCAATACGCGCTGCAAACTCCGAGGGCAGTGCGATAGCTTCATCCAGGGCATTGGTATGCAAAGACTGGGTGCCGCCAAAGACCGCCGCCATAGCCTCAATGGTGGTGCGAACAACGTTGTTATAAGGATCCTGCGCGGTGAGTGACCAACCGGAAGTCTGGCTGTGCGTGCGCAACATAGAACTCTTGGGGTTTTGCGGCGAAAACTCAGCAACGATATCGTTCCAAAGCAGCCGGGCGGCACGCATTTTCGCAATCTCCATATAGAAGTTCATGCTCACGCCCCAGAAAAACGATAAACGTGGCGCAAACTCATCGATACCCAGCCCGGCGGCGATCGCGGTGCGGATGTACTCTTTGCCGTCCGCCAGGGTATAGGCCAGCTCCAAAGCCGCGTTCGCGCCAGCCTCCTGAAGGTGGTATCCGGAGATCGATATCGTATTAAAGCGCGGCATGTTTTTTGAGCAGTAGGCAATAATGTCACCGATGATTCGCATACTCGGTGCTGGCGGGTAAATGTAGGTATTTCGAACCATGAACTCCTTCAGAATGTCGTTCTGAATGGTGCCCGCCAGCTGATCCTGAGTCACGCCCTGCTCCTCAGCAGCGACGATGTAGCCTGCCAATACGGGTAAGACAGCGCCGTTCATGGTCATGGACACCGATACCTTATCCAGAGGTATCTCATCAAAGAGAATCTTCATATCCTCGATGGAGTCAATCGCGACACCGGCTTTACCAACATCACCGGTCACCCGCTCGTGATCGGAGTCGTAGCCTCTATGGGTGGCAAGATCAAAGGCCACAGAAATGCCCTGTCCGCCTGCCGCAAGCGCTTTTCGGTAGAACGCGTTGGAATCTTCAGCCGTACTAAAGCCAGCGTACTGACGGATAGTCCATGGACGTCCGGCATACATAGTGGCCTGAGGGCCTCGTACATAGGGCGCCATCCCCGGGAGTGTGTCAGTGTGTTCAAGACCTTCAATATCGGCCGCGGTGTATAGCGGCTTTACCGCTATACCTTCCGACGTATTCCAGACTAATTCGTCGGGGCTTCGTCCCTTCATTTGCTTTGTCGCCAGGGCATCCCAGGCGGCAAGATTTTCTGCAGAGGCTTTTTTGCTATCGCTCATAGCTTGTACTCAGTGCTCGTCTGCGGGCTGACTGAGTTCAACAAGAACCCCATCGCAGCTGCGCGGATGAATAAAAATCGTCAAAGAATTGTGCGCGCCGGGAGCCGGAGCCTCAGCGAGAAACTCATAACCCTTCTTTCGAAGCATCTCAATATCTGCATGGATATCGTCAGATCGAAAACACAGGTGATGCAATCCGCCTCCACGCTTTTCGAGATACTTGGCGATAGGCCCCTCGCCATTCAAGGGATGGACCAGCTCTATATTCGTCGGCGGTAGTGGAATAAACGCGGTGGACGTCTTTGCCGCTTCAACATCATCACGACCCTCATAAGGGAGGCCAAAATCCTCACAAAAACGCGTAATTGCTTTTTCTAAATCTGGTACAGCGATCGCTATATGGTCCAGTGCGGTAATCATTGTGTGCTACTCCTGGCGTCGGGCAACTCAGATAAACTAAAGCTGACCCAGGTAACGAGTGGTTGCCGTGCGACGGCGCTCCGCGATTTCTTCCGGCGATTCAAATACGATCTTCTCGTCCGGTGTGATCCGGAACAAGGCCTGCCCCTTGCTAATAATCATACCGTCGCCCTCGACCAATACTTCTTCCACCGTGCCGGCGAAGGGCGCATAGACCTTATTAAACATCTTCATGACTTCAACGATATACAAAGGATCACCCGCTTGAAAGTGATCGCCTTTTTCGACGTAGAGGAGCGAATCCGGGGTTTCCCGACCGTAGAACATTCCCCCACTGGCGGCGATAATCTCATCGGAGTTGGCGACCGGCGGAGGCACAAGCACCTTGGCCATCGCCGTCTGAAGCTGCGAGTCATCCAAACGCTCTGGAATATTAATCGTTAGATCGTCATTCACGCAGAGTGTGAAATAGGCAGTCGATTCTGCTATCGCCGGAAGAATACTCATGATGGAGCAGCCCGATTGATATCCGCGATGCGCTGCCTTTATCGCAACCCACTCCTGCTCTGTTACAGCAGCACCCTCCGGTGGGCTCGCCTCACTAAGCTGCGTCTGCATAGCCAGCCAATCCTCGGCAGACAATAGCCCTTCAAGCTTCGCATAAAAGGCCTGTGCATCTTGCAGAATCTCGTGATCATGCGCCCAAATCATTCCCGCCGCCGGCGCTCCGGGGAGATAATCCATATTCAAAAAATGGTAAAGTTCGACCAATAATTCGATGGGGTTATCGTTCCAACTAACCCGCTCATTAATCATGGTGTAGCTATCGCGATGAACACTGAGCCAGCCGCTCAGCACATGCGGCTGCTCCAGCAACATCCCCAGGGGTCGCAGCAAGAGTGTGTGCTTGAGATCCAGCGTCGATAGAAACGACGCATCTCCCGCACTATCTGAAGCGGCGACTTCTAATGCGCAGACCTGCTGCCAGGCATGCTCCAGATCAATGTTTAGCGCTTCTCTTTTTAACTCACCCACCGCCGTGAGATAGGGGACGATAAACCGCGTGGTAGGCCGCGCATTAATATTTTGGCCGAGAAACCAATTCACCAACCCGTAGTGAAACTCGAGGTTCGTTGCCAGATCCTTACCGCGCATTTGCGTTTGGCGAATTGTCTCGGCCATGCGCTGGTAGCAGTCAAGCCGGGTGTCGCCGACGGTCAGCAGCAAGGCAATGTTCGAATCGTAAGCACCTGCCAAGGTGTACTTCATAAACACATCAGTGTCTGGGTTATGCAGACTGATGCCTTGATCGTCTCGGATCTCGCCGTCAATCGCGTCCGACCAGTATTCGATCACACCACCTGCGCTGGGCTGCAGCGCCTGATTCGTAGCGTTCAAACGCGCTTCTACACTATCGTTATGGCGCGCCACACGATGAGGCTTGGGCAGCTTTGGCGCATGCGTCGCTAGTAGCACCATGGCCTCGACCAGGGACTCAACGACAAAATGATCCTCGGAGTTTTCAGGGTTAGCAAAGCGCAGCGCATAGCAAAGCTCAGTCACCCTGTGCTCCACCTGAATACGCGTATTCATTTCCATGAAGAAATGCTTGTCGCGATCAACAATGCATTCGAAGGTTGATACCGAATCCAGTCCCACGGCCTCGCCAAAGCGCGCGGCCTCGTCTTCCATCTGCGACAGTGTGCGGATGTCCTGCTCGAGGACAGCTGCTTCAATAGCGTTACCCTGCGCCTGAGCCTCCTTTAGAGACAATGCCAAGGAATCCACGGTAACCGACACTTCCAACAACTTTTGCTCGTGCATTTGTAAGGAGCAGTCCCGCCCTCCCAAGCTCATGCTCCAGATACCGTTTCCGATAACTTGAATTTCCTGGTGGCGTGTTGTCTCGATATTAAGTTCAACCAGTACGTTCTTGTTGTCACCCACACCGGTTGTTTTAACTTCGTTGAGAATCTCTCGAACCATCTCGCCAGCGCGATGAGATTCGCCGATACTCAGAATTCGCTGCCCTTTGCCGCCACCGCCGCTAATCGCTTTAAGTCGAACGCGATTACTGGGGTACTGATCGCTCATGCGCAACACAGCTTCGGTAACAGTCTCGCTTAACTCATCGACGGTATACAGGTCCACGCCCTTTGCGTAACCCGCAGCCAACACCTGATCAGCGGCCGTCTCCAGCTCAGGCTCTAGCGTCGTGGGATCCAGAGGCAGAGACTCGCTATGAATCAATGCCACCAGCGCGTCGTGATCGGGATAGCGTTTAATCAGTGCTAGCGCCGTTGCGTTGTCGATACCGGGAGTTACCGAGACACCTGTTTTTAAGGCGGTACGCTTCGCTTCATCTTTGAGACCTGCGTCATGCACAGTGCGCGAACAAGGTCCAATAAAGTTAAGACCTGCGGACTCCATGGCGGCTACCATGGTTTCGTCTTCGGCCATGAAACCATAACCGGCAAAGATCGAGTTGTAACCGTTGTCCCTTGCGATACCAATGATTTGCTGGATACGCTGATTCCGCTCTTCCTTATTCGCACCGGTGTAATCGGGAACACGATGAATGCGCTCGGGATCAGGCATAACACGTAGTTCGGGCGCAAGGGCATTTTGATACACGATGGAATCTTTCTCTGAGAGCAAGATTCCAATGTGCTGGATTCCCATCTCCCGAAACACATCGATCGCTTCTTTACGGATAGGTCCCCGACAAATGATCAGGGGCCGCACATGGGAGCAATCGAACTGACTCACCCAGGCGCTACTCTGCCGGCCAAGCCTTCGATCACTGTGTATCAAAGGATTTTTCAAATAGTGTTCGTTAGACACGGTAACGGGTCCTTAGCAAATGAGCTTGAATCAATGGAATTCGCGCTGAACACCGTCCATCGGTGCAGGCTCGTAATTTCGCAGGCAAAACTCCATGTGCTCGGCGAGCACCTGTCGCAAATCTGAGGGCATCACGATTTGAGAAATAGAACCGAGGCTTAAGGCCTCGTTAGGGTTCATGAGTTCGCGTTCATAACGCTGCGCAAGCAGCTGCTCCTCGGACTTGATCCACGCATCTACCAGTGCTTTTGCAGCGCCCGCAGCTTCCGTCACGCTAAGTCCTGCGGCCTGTTGCGCCTGCGTCTCCTGTGCCAAACGGGTACGCGCCTCGGCGCGCAACTTCTTAAGCTCGTCCTTATAAACGTACTCGACACCTGCCGGCCCCATCACCGCGACCCGAGTGGTTGGCAGTGCCACAACCAAGTCCGCACCTGTCGAATAGTTGTTGTAAGAAGCGTAAGCCCCACCAAAAGCGTTGCGCACCAGCACCAAAAACCGCGGCGTGCGTAAGTCGACGATGGCATCAAGCATGGCCCGACCAGCTTGCACGATGCCTCGTGACTCCTGCTCACGTCCGGGTAAGAACCCTGTTGTGTCCTCGAGAAAAATTATGGGGATGTTGTACAAATTACAGAACCGAATAAATCGCGCATTTTTATAGGCGGCTCCAATATCGATCTGACCCGATGCAACCGCAGAGTTGTTGGCTACAAAACCAATGACATTACCCCCCATACGCCCCAATGCCGTTATGGTGTTGCGTGAACGTTCAGCCTGCACTTCAAGAAAATCACCGTGATCACACAGCTGCTGAATCAAAACCGTAATGTCGATGGGTGTATTAAAGCCTGTGGGCGAGTTAAACGCCTTTTTTAACAGAACATCGATGTCCCATGTTTTGCGCGTAATCGGATCCGAAGACGGCTGATGAGGCGCAGCCACCGCATTGTGGCTGGGCAGATAATTCAGTAGGTCGCGCACCTTTCGCAGCGCAGCAACCTCATCAGGCACGACAAAATCTGTAACTCCCGTTTGACTATGCACTCCTGGACCACCTAACTCATCCGGCGTGACATCTTCGCCAAGCACTGATTTCACTACACCCGGACCCGTGAGGCCAAAGAAGGTGTCATTCGGCTGGATCAGGAAGCTACCTTGCCGTGGCAGATAGGATCCACCCCCCGCGTTAAAACCGAACATGCACATAATGCTGGGAACAACCCCGCTAATCTTACGTAGTGCCGTGAAGGCATCCGCATACCCATCCAGACCACCAACGCCAGCCGGAATGTAGGCTCCCGCGGAATCGTTCAAACCTACCAGAGGTATTCTCTGCTTGGCCGCAAGCTCAAACAGTCGTGCCAGCTTTTCACCATTTGTTGCATCCATGGAGCCAGCACGTACGGTAAAGTCATGACCATAAACCGCCACATCTCGACCACCCACGCGAATCAGCGCGGTCACCAGTGACGCACCGTCCAGGTTCGGCCCCCAGTTTTGATACAGAACACGCGGGGGCTCATCAGCAAGGCAGTCAATGCGCTCCCAAACTGTCATACGTTTCTTGAGGTGCTGGCGCTGTATACTGCGCACCCCAGCGGCGTTTTGCGGTAGCCGCTGTAACGCAGCACCGGCCTTCATGGTTTCTTCGAATAGTCCCGGCGCGCTATGAATCTGTCCGGGCACTTCGAACTGATGCTCCTGTGCCGACGCAAAAGGGTTACTTAGCGTGGCATAAGGCGTAGCTGAGTCTTTGGCATTATCCTTCGATGGATCACTCATAAATGCGAACAACTCTCTTGCAGAATGTTTATTTTCTATTTGTTTTCTATCCGTCTTCTATCTACTTTTGTCCACTTACGTTCTGTTAGGCCGTACCCTGATCGTGAGACAGTACTCGAGTGCATTTACGCCCTCGGCTTACAGCAAAAAAGACGGTGGAGCACAGTAGTTCCTAGGCCACTGAAAGTCAATTTAAACAATAGCTTATGCCAACTATCGGTATGACTTATGAGCTACGAAAACATGACAGCCAAGGCCCCCGCCCCGTCGACTAACGCAGTGTCGCTGCCCTACTTCGACGACCCCTGCCGCCTTTATCGCCGCCTGCGACACCTAGGGGAAGCAGTGCTGCTCGACAGCGGTGGCGACACGGTTCGTGGACGATTCGATATCGTGGCTGCACAAGCTGACGTGTCGAGGAGCCTGTTTATTGAAGCGAATTGTACGAAGAGTGATATGCGCCGAGCACTCAGCCAATGGCAGGACCTCGCGGAACGTCAAATCACCACGACATCATCCCAATGCGCTCTGCCGTTCTACGGCGGCTACATCGGCCACTTCAGCTACGAGCTAGGACGACGCTTACAAAACATGCCCGCGGCAAAGGCAGGAACGCTTCCCATCGCCGTGGCCCACTATTACCCGTGGGCCATTGTGCAGGACCGACAGCAACAACAAAGTTGGCTGGTGGGCGAGGCAACCGCGATCGAAGAGGCGTATCCGATCCTCCACCGCCTAATCACTGAAGAGGCTGCTGCGCCTACACAAATGGAATTCCAACTCCAGCAGAAGTTTGCGCATCACTGGTCCTTATCGGACTACCAACAGAGGTTCAAGAAAGTGCAGGGATACATCAGCACAGGAGACTGCTATCAGATCAACATTGGGCAAGCCTTTTCTGCACCCTTTGCAGGAGACCTGTTTTGCGCTTACCAAAAACTGCGCAGCATAGCCCGTGCACCGTTCAGCGCATTCTTCCCCCTTGGTGAAGATCAGTCACTGCTTTGCCTATCGCCAGAACGTTTTTTAACCGTTGATCAAAGCTCTGTAGAAACGCGCCCGATCAAAGGAACGCGTCCCAGGCATAGCGACCCGGCAGAGGATCGCTTGGCCGCCGAAGCGCTGCTGGCGTCTGACAAAGAACGCGCCGAGAACCTCATGATTGTGGACCTTCTGCGCAACGATATTGGGCGATTTTGCGAACCAGGGAGCGTCCGAGCAAAGGAGTTGTTTACGCTCGAAAGCTACTCGACCGTGCATCACCTGGTGAGTGTGGTGACAGGCGAATTATCGTCAAAGCATAGCGTGCTGGACCTGCTGCTTGGCTGCATGCCCGGAGGATCCATCACCGGAGCACCAAAGCACCGCGCTATGCAAATCATCGATGAACTTGAGCCCGCTTCTCGCCAGGCCTGGTGCGGAAGCCTTTTTTATGTGTCTCGTCATGGCCGGCTCGACAGCAACATCACTATTCGAACCTTGTTCAACGAGGGTTCACAGCTCCATTGCTGGGCTGGTGGAGGACTAGTTTATGACTCTCAGCTAGAGGCCGAGTATCAGGAGCAGTTAGACAAGGTCGGCGCTTTTCTTCGTGCACTTGAAAGTGATAGCAACACTATCCAATGACCAGATTCTAATATTCCGGCAGCTCAAGATCGCCGAACAGTTGATCAAGCTCAGATCGCGTTTTGCGCTGAAAGGCTTCGGTCACCACATCGCGTGTTAGGTGCGGTGCAAAATCAGAAATAAAGTCATACATATAACCACGCAGGAACGTGCCTTTGCGACAACCGATACTGGTCACACTGCTAGCGAACAAGTGCCGCGCATCCAGTGCCACCAAATCGTCATCAACCTCTTCGTCGTGCGCCATGTCTGCAACGATCCCAATACCCAGCCCCAAACGGACGTAGGTTTTAATCACATCCGCATCCGCAGCGGTAAACACTACACGAGGCGTCAGCCCTGCCGTTACAAAAGCCTCGTCAAGACGTGAACGACCGGTAAACCCAAAAACGTAAGTGACGATGGGGTGCGCAGCAACATCCTCCAGCGTCAAGCGAGACACCTGTGCCAAAGGATGATCCCTAGGGACGATGACACAGCGGTTCCAGCGATAACACGGCATCATGATCAGATCGCTAAACAACTCCAAAGCTTCTGTTGCGATAGCGAAATCGACCGTGCCGTCTGCAGCCATTTCCGAAATCTGCATAGGCGTGCCCTGGTTCATATGCAGGGACACATCGGGGTACTTGCCGATAAAACTGCTGATCACGTCCGGGAGAACGTACCGTGCTTGGGTATGCGTTGTGGCAATTGATAAGGCGCCTCGTTTCTCATCCGAGTACTCCTGAGCGACACGCTTGATACTTTCGACCTTGCGCAAGACCTCACCAGCGGTTTCCAGAATCACTTGGCCTGCAGGTGTGACGTGCGTCAGGTGTTTACCACTTCGAGAGAATATCTCGACGCCCAACTCATCCTCTAAAAGCCGTATTTGTTTGCTGATACCCGGTTGCGAGGTAAACAAGCTCTGTGCGGTTGCCGATACGTTGAGGTCGTGATGTGCGACCTCCCAGATATAGCGGAGTTGCTGGAGTTTCATGGCTAGGGTGCCTCTAACGTCGGATAACCAGGCTTAACGCCTAGACGTTATAAAGAATAGCCATTAGCTGCACTCAACTTCAAGCTTTTTGGGTATAAGGCTTGAAGTTTTCTGACTATCGCTCGTTGGCGACACCATGGGGTACGTGCCCCGTCGCGATATGAGGGCTCGCGGAGGCGCAATGCGCAGGCTGGTCATCAAAGAACACATCCGCCTCATAAGCCCTTAGAAACTCTGTCTTATCCAAGCCGCCAAGAAAGATCGATTCGTCGATACGAATGTTCCAGGCTCGCAGGGTTCGAATCACGCGTTCATGCGCAGGCGCCGAACGTGCTGTTACCAATGCCGTGCGGATTGGCGGATCTTCTGCCGGAAGTGCTTGCTGAATATCGTGGAGAGCCGACAAGAACAACTTAAAAGGACCACCGGACAGAGGTGTACGAGCCGAGGCCTGCTCACTTGCCGTAAAGGCATCCAAGCCCTGCGCTTTATACACGCGCTCTGCCTCATCAGAAAACAGAACCGCATCGCCATCAAAGGCAAACCGCAGCTGATCTGTGCCTCGATTGGCCCCCTTATTGGATACCAGGGTTGCGGCAGCGATTCCGCACTCCAACGCATTGCGCACGTCCTCGGCTTCGCTGGACAGAAACAGCTGACAGCCAAAGGCACTGATGTATCGCCAGGGACTCTCTCCGCCGCAGAACGCGGCGCGACTAATAGCCAGGCCATAGTGCTGCACTGAATTGAATACCCGCAGCCCCGTATCGGCACTATTGCGCGACAGGAGTACCACTTCCACTCCCTTGTCACCGCCTAGTCTGGCATTAATCCGCAGCATCTTTTCTACCAGGGGAAAGGCCTCACCCGGCTCCAGAGGCTGCTCTTCGTGCTCGATTTGATACGCAGAGTAAGCGGCGAGACCTTCTTCTTCATACACACGATGGCTTTCGCTTAAGTCGAAGAGTGCCCGCGATGAAATCGCGATAACGAGTTTTTTGTCGAGTGTCACGCTCATACGCTGAGAATACCCTGCAAAGCGCTTCTCACAAAACGTGAAGCGCTGATAAGCGAACAGATTATCAGTTCGGCCACAAACGCATATGGCCTAGTGACTATTATCGTCGAAGTACTAACAGCTATCGTTGAAAATATTCGCGGCTCAGTCGAAACACCAATGGGCCCAGAAGCAGCAATGCAATTAGATTGGGGATCGCCATAAACGCGTTCAGCGTGTCGGCAATGAGCCAGATCAGATCCAACTGCACCATGGTGCCCACCGGAATCGCCAGAACCCAGGCGACGCGAAAGGGCATCACCCCCTTTGTTCCCACCAGGAATACAACGCAGCGCTCCCCATAAAACGACCAACCAATCATGGTCGTAAAGGCAAAAATACACAGCCCTAGAGTGACGATAATGTCTCCCCCGGGAAACGCATTCCCAAATGCCATGCTCGTGAGACTTGCGCCACTCACACCGCTAGGAAGGACGTCCATAATAACGATGACCAGTCCTGTAATACTGCAAACGATGAGGGTATCGATGAAGGTACCAAGCATCGCAATCATGCCCTGCTCTACCGGCTCGTTAGTCTTGGCCGCCGCGTGGGCAATAGGTGCACTTCCTAGACCTGCCTCGTTAGAGAATATTCCCCGCGCCACACCAAAGCGAATCGCAGCCCACATAGAGGCACCGGCAAACCCACCCAGCGCCGCTGAGCCGGTAAAGGCTGACTCTACAATAGTCACAACTGCTGCGGGTACTGCAGAGGCGTTCATGGCGATGACGATGAGGCCCATTAGCAAATAGCTGCTGGCCATGAGCGGCACAAGATAACTCGCAACGCTAGAAATACGTTTGATGCCGCCCAAGACCACGGCGCCAACCAGCACCATAAGCGTAAGACCGGTATAGAGGGGGTTTATGGCGTAACTATCATTCAGGACCTGAGCGACAGAATTGGACTGCACGGTATTGGCAATGCCAAAACCGGCCAGGCCACCAAAAATTGCAAACGCGAAAGCGAGCCAATGCCAATGTGGAGCCAGACCATTACGAATGTAGTACATCGGGCCGCCACTGTACTGACCGTTACTATCTTGTTCACGGAAATGGACAGCACACACAGCCTCCGCGTACTTGGTCGCCATACCGAAAAGCGCGGTAATCCACATCCAGAACAGCGCACCGGGACCGCCCAAGGTTATTGCAGTCGCCACGCCTGCGATATTGCCTGTACCGATGGTGGCTGAGAGCGATGTCATCAACGCGCTAAAGGGTGAAATATCACCTGCGCCCGCACCGATACGACCTCTAAAGAGCAGTCCAAAGCCGGTGGGTAGCTTGCGTAGCGTGAGAAACCCTAGTCCCAGGGTTAAGTAAACCCCGGTGCCAAGAAGCAGAACCAGCATCACCGGACCCCAGGCGATACCGTTGATAGTGCCCATCAACTCAACCATATTCTTACAGTCCTTGTGTTACCGGTCTATTGACGTACTTACCCTCATTAAGCCCACGTAGCGCCGAAAACGCAGCGGCCAGGCTCAAAGATGTTAGCCAATGCTCTTAAGTGTGCCTTTGGGAAGCACAGCGTGTATATGAACGCGCTGAAATTTGAGCTCCACTTTCTCACTGACAGTTAGCACTACATAGCTATCATCAAGACTGACGATCTTGCCAAGGATGCCGGAACTGGTCACAACTTCGTCGCCCTTACCCAGCGCAGAAACCATTGCAGTATGTTCTTTTTGGCGCTTGCGCTGGGGTCTGATCGCTATGAAATAGAAGAGTACAAAAAGGCCAACCAGGAAAATAATCTGAAAAATCTCGCCTCCGGCGGGTCCACTTGCGGGGGCAGCTGTTTGGGCGTGGGCTGATGCAATAAACACGGTAACTCCTTAGGGGTAACTCAATAATAGAAAAAGACTTGCTACGCCTTAGGAGCGGCAAATCCGATCTGCGAATGGCGAGGGAATGTACCGGTTTTACCCATCCCCGGCAAACGGCCAGTTGATCTAGGACCTAATTTCCAGCTCGTACTCCATGATCTGCGGGGCGTGGTCCGAAAAACGCTCATCTGTATAAATCGACGCGGCCCGCACAGTCGGCACGAGCTTTGGCGTAATCATCTGGTAGTCCAGTCGCCAGCCTACGTTTTTGGCCCACGCCTGTCCTCGATTAGACCACCAGGTGTACCGGTCTGGCTCTTCGTCAACAACTCGGAACGAATCCACAAAGCCGATCTCATCATAGATCCGATCCAGCCAAGCGCGCTCTTCTGGAAGAAATCCAGAGTTCTTGCGATTAGCCCGCCAGTTGCGCAGATCAATAGCCTGATGGCAGGTGTTCCAATCTGCGCAAATAATAAACTCTCGACGCTTACGCTTTAGCGTGCGCAGATGCTCAAAGAACAGCTTCATAAAAGTAAACTTCTTTTCCAGTGCGGCTTCACTGCTTGACCCCGATGGAACGTACAGCGATATCACGGACAGTCCCGCATAGTCGCACTGAAGATATCGGCCCTCTCCGTCCACGGGCTCCCAGCCAAGGCGCGTGGTCACGGCGCGGGGCTTGACTCGCGAGTACACAGCGGTGCCGCTGTAACCTTTGCGCTCGGCATCGTTGTATACACAGTGGTAACCCTGGGGATGGAAAGCCTCATCGGTCAGCTGATGAACCTGCGCCTTGGTCTCCTGTACGCAAACAACATCCGGAGATTCACGCTCCATCCATTCGAAAAACCCTTTGCGCTGGGCCGCTCGAATTCCATTTGCATTGAAGCTTACGACGCGTGTTTTTGCAGGAGACTGAGTAACCATAGCGCTATAGACCCAGCTCTTTAATCAAGGCTAATACATCGTCGTGATGCGTTTTGGTTTTGACCTTATCCATAACGTGCTTGAGCCGCCCGTCTTTGCCAACAATAAAGGTAGTACGCAATATGCCCATGAACTCACGTCCCATAAATTTCTTCAGTCCCCAGGAACCGTACTTGTCGGCAATGGCATGATCTTCATCGGACAACAGGCTGAAGTTCAACTCCTGTTTCTCGATAAAGCGACCCAGGCGTGGCACAGGGTCAGGACTCACGCCGAACACAAGGGTATCGAGCTTTTTGAGGGCCGTCTGGCTATCACGCAAGCCACAAGCCTGGGTCGTGCAACCTGGAGTCATTGCCTTGGGGTAGAAATACAAAATAATGTTTTTCTTGTCGCGAAAATCTTTGAGGCTCACCTTCTTCCCATCTTGATCAAGTAGTGAGAAAGCCGGAGCAAGATTGCCTACTTTGGGGAACGCCATGAAGATCTCCTTAAGAACCTTGAATCAATGTTGTAATCCACTGCTACCGCCGCGTCTTTTCGGCGCGACAGGCCCGGTTTTAACTCGTCCGAGGCGGCTTCCGATAACGAATAGCATCGACTGCCACGGGATAGTCATCCCGGCGACGATCGTCAAAGTAAGCTTTGAGTGTCTCTCGTACCACTGGGAAGGCTATCTCGTCCCATGGAACATCGTGCTCAGCGTATAACGCTGACTCAAGACTCTCGGGTCCAACCCCAAAGAGCCCGTCGTCAAGGGTACATCGATAGAACATGTAGACCTGACTGATGTACGGCACGTCAAAAACCCGATATAGGTGCATATTGCTCACCCGAGCACGAGCTTCTTCCCAGGTTTCCCGCGCAGCGCCCTCTTCCGTCGTTTCACCGTTTTCCATAAACCCCGCAGGCATGGTCCAAAACCCGTAACGCGGCTCGATGGCGCGCTTACACAACAGCACCTTGTCTTCATACACAGGCAGACAGCCCACAATAACGCGAGGGTTGATGTAATGAATGTGGTCGCAATCATCACAGATGTAGCGGTCGCGATCATCGCCCTGGGGAATACGCAGCTCAATCGATCCTCCGCACTCACTACAGAACTTCATTTGAGCTCCCGGTACTGGCCGCCGAGAAACACCAGAGGCGATTGAGAGTCAATCGTGGACACTCGTGTCACTCTGCCGAGCAAAATCGTATGGTCTCCGCCATCTATAGCTCGCTCGAGACTGCATTCAAAGTTCACCAGGGCACCAGTGATCAGGGGCGCGCCATTGAGACCAGACTCAAAATGCTCTGCGGCCAGTCGATGTGCACCTTTTTGCGCATAGCCCGAGGAATGCCCTTCCTGAGCATCGGAAAGTACGGCGATGCAAAACCTGGGCGCCGACTCATACAGGGCGTAAATCTCCGCGTCCTTTTGCAGGCTCCATAGGACCAAAGGTGGATCCAGTGATACCGAAGAAAATGAATTTACCGTTAGCGCGTGAGCCACACCATCTTCGTCAGTCACTGTAACGAGGCACACGCCCGTCGCAAACTGCCCTAGCGCATCGCGCAACTCGCGAGCATCAATAGTCATGCGGTCGCACCTCTACCCCAACGTTTAGCGCGATCTTGGTCTATGGCCTTGGCGTCAACCCAATGCCAGTTGCCTTGAAGATCGCACTCGCGCTTCCACAGAGGCGCGGAAATTTTCAAGTAATCCATTACAAACTCGCAGGCGCTAAAGGCCGCCGCTCGATGCCCTGACCCCACCGCCAACCAAACGATGGGCTCACCGGCTTTCAGCTCTCCCACCCTATGGGCCACCTGCACAGCCTGTACTGGCCATCGCCGGGCTGCGCTGTAGATCGTCTCGAGAATATTCTGCTCGGTCATACCCGGATAGTGTTCGAGGGCCAGAGCGCTAATCCCTTCACCACGAACAAACCCCGTAAAAGTAACCACCGCACCCGTTTCGGAGGCACTGCGTGGAAAGTTTTTGCCCAGGGCAGCGATATCCAAAGGCTGATCAGATATATCGACCGCAAACATGTTCACCCTCCCGTCATCGGCGGAAAAAACCCGACCTCGTCAGAACTTGCCAAGGGCTCATCGTCGCTCACAACCTTTTGATTAACCGCGCAAAAGACATTGGGATCCGCTAAAGAGTCAGCCAAATCGGGGTTAACAGACAAACGCAGCATAGCCCGAAGCCCAGCCACATCTATTGGGCAGTCTGCGTCGGCAATCTCCAGAGTGTCGCTGCCGAGCAGTTCTCTGAGCCGCGCAAAAAACATTATCTTCACTGGTCTTTATTCCTCGCTCTGTGTTTCTTGATGTCCATCAACTGCATCTGGACGCTCCCATACGCCAGACCTTCCACCTTCTTTACGTACAAGACACAGCTTATCGATCAACATGCCCTTATCAACCGCCTTACACATATCGTAGATAGTAAGGGCGGCAATGGAGACCGCTGTGAGGGCCTCCATCTCAACACCTGTGCGCGACTGTACGGAGGCGCTGGCCGTGATACGCACGCCGGGCAGCGCGTCGTCCAGTTCAAAGTCCACAGTGACCGCATCCAAAGGCAGGCTATGGCACAGCGGTATGAGTTCATCACAACGTTTAGCGGCCTGAATACCTGCAATGCGCGCGACAGCCAGAACATCCCCTTTGGACAAACTGTTCGAACGAATCTGTTCAAGGGTTTGAGACTGCATACAGATCTGTGCAGCGGCGATTGCGCGCCGGGCAGTGATTGGCTTCTCGCCGACATTGACCATGCGGGCGCGACCCTGACCATCCAGATGCGTGAGCGTCGTCATAATGATGGAGTACTTGCGGAAAGCGGCCAGTCTAGCCAAAGGCCCCTGTGCATACCAGCGTGAAAGTAATGTTTCCCGGCACGCGAAAATTCCGGCATTGATCCGCGCTCAGATTTGACCTCCTAATAACAAATCGAGCATCACACGTTGCCAGCGAATCCCGAAGAAAAATCCATCTCAAGCCCAGCAGCGGTCACTATCGCTTCGACACTGGAGGCGGACTGCTGAAGCCTTTGGATGGCGAAAAGCCTTCATGATCGTAGGGCTACCCGGTGTTGTATTGGCCGGCCTTCTTCTTCTCACGGTAAGAGAGCCACTTCGAAGACGCTGGGACAGTTCAAAGGATGACGCCGATCGGCCTACCTTTAAGCAAACCGTGAAGGTCCTTCACCAGCGAAAATCGTTCTGATACGTGACACTAGGCGGCTCGCTCACGTCTTTTGTCAGCTACGGCAACGAAAACCTCTTCCCCTCCTTTTTATACCGAAACCATGGCATGAGCATCGCTGACATCGGCCTGGTGCTTTCATTAGTGGCTGGGGTGTCTGGCGCCGTAGGGACAGTTGCTGGCGGCGTAATCGCCGACAAACTGACCGTTCGAGATGTACGCTGGCATGCATGGACGCCCATCATTGGTGGGCTTATAGCGTTTGTCCCGTATTTTTATGTCCTGAGCAGCGATAACACCACGTCGATTCTCGTGGTGCTGTTCTTCATCATGATCGCCAACTCCCTATATCTAGGCCCCAGTATTGCTGGTGTCTCATGCGATGGTGCCCCCGCGCATCCGTGCCCTAACGTCCGCCGTTTTATTTTTTATCTTGAATATGATCGGTCTCGGACTTGGCCCATTTCTTACCGGGCTGGCCAACGACCTGTTATTACCGATCTCAGGAGAAGACAATCTGCGTCATGCGATGTTAATCACGGCCTGCGTAGGCGTCATCGCGCTGTTCATGTTCTTCATGGCATCAAAGCATCTAATCAAGGATCTGAACGCGAATCGCGCTAAGTAGAGGGGGCTCCAGGGACCACGCAGACGGCTCTAGAGTAGCTCCAGAACAGGCTCGTTAGGGAAGTCTAGCTCAGACTCAATGTTGAGTGACAGAGCAACCTCGCGCGCGGCGCGCTCCCCGCTGTCATAGGCACCGTGGACAGTTCCCACCGCTGCCGGGTCGGCTGTTGCCTCTCCAGCGAAAAACACGGTGTTTCCCATACTCGAAGCGATCTCAAGATGTGTCAGCGTACTTCCGACTTGCGTTGCAGCGCCGAGACTCAGTGGATCAGCCAACCAATCGGCAGTGCCGGTCCAGCTCGCGTCACTCAATAACGGCAAGGACTCCAATGCATCCCCAAAGGCGCGAATTGCCAAGGACAATTGCAGTGACTCGGACTGCTCGGATAGAGCATCCGCCCGAGAACCTCGAAACTGCGCTTCCAACAGCACATCCCCGTCGACACTCACAGAAAATGCGCGTAAGCGGGTCGTCGAATCTTCATACAACCAAGGTTGCGTAGCATCTTTTAGCTTTGCATGACTTCCGGGGAACAGTACAGCAACACTGATTGCAGGCTCTATAGACAGCGACTGCAAAGCATCCAGCTTGGAAGACGGTAAGGCCGGTGTGATCGACAAGGCCCCACTGCGCAGGACGCCCGCCGGCAAGGTGACGACCAAGCGCCGGCCGGTTACCGCGCTACTAAGTCTGCGATTCATATAACTCACGCCGACCAAGCCTTCGCGCCAGAACACTTCTCGCACTTCGCTATCGAGCTGCACTCGCCCGGTCGAGGACTCGGCAAGCGCACGCACTAGTGCCGCCATACCCGGGTACAGACCGAGGCTATTGTCAGGAAACTCATCGACGTTTAGACCCAAACGATCAGTTACCGCCCAGTCTCGCCCTTGTGCTTGCGTGAGCGACATTGCACCAAGCTCCGCATCGCGGGTGCTACTTTGGTGGCGGACCGAGTGAACACGCCCGCCAATACGATCTCGAGCTTCGAGCACCAGCACCTTGAGATCACTATCCAGGCTTACAAGTCGCTCGGCCGCCGCAAGGCCAGCGACGCCTGCACCGATCACGATGACATCGTAATCAGTCCCCAGTCCCCGTGCGGCAGATTTTTGCCCTAGCAAAGAGGCGAAAGCCGGTATGCCGGCGGAAAGCTGCAATATTTTTCTGCGTGAGAACAAATTAACTATCCAAACCCGTGTACCGCTATAACCCCAGCAGCATAGCGCAGCAGCGGTAATTACACAGCTTGACAGCTACAGGTTGTGCGCCTCGTCTCAATTGCCTATCTTGGCTGTCTTGACCAAGCGCATGGCCCAAAGTTGCCCCGCTCAAGCATGACATCGCCCCATTCGTCGTTTGGAGAAACGCAATAATGCGAAGTAAACACCTTGTCAGCGCGGTTTACGCGTGCCTGATCACTACCTACCTGCTCGTTGCCCAAGGCGCTGTTGCGGACGGCAGTTTTCAGCCGATGGCCATCCCCAGCACCTCTCCTGCCCGCGAGGGCTTCTCAAGTGAACGCCTTGAGCGCATCAACGACCGTATGGAAGAAGCCGTCGATGAGGGAATCATGGTCGGTGGTCATGGCGTGATCGCCCGCAACGGCGCGATTGTGTTTAACGAGACCTGGGGTTTGGCGGATCGAGAGGCAGGCCGGCCTATGTCAGATGACGCACTGTTTCGCATTTACTCCATGAGTAAACCGATTACCGCCGTCGCCGTAATGATGCTGCATGAAGAAGGCCGTTTCCTGCTTGAGGACCCGGTTAGCCAATACCTTCCAGAACTGCAGGGATTGTCACTCGCGCAGGAAGACGAGAATGGTAACTTGGTGAGCAAAGCGCCTAATCGTCAACCGACCATCCGTGATTTACTGCGCCATACCGCTGGTATGACCTACGGGATATTTAGCAATACTGGCGTCGACAAGCTGTATCGCGATGCAGAATTACTTCGCGCGCCGAATCTCGCGGAGTTTTCGAAACGCCTCGGTACTCTCCCCTTGCTTTTCCAACCGGGCGCCCGGTGGCACTACAGCGTCTCGGTCGATCTTCAGGGCCGCCTCGTGGAGGTTGTGAGTGGCCAAGCCTTTGGTGATTTTCTAAAGGAACGCATCTTTGAGCCTTTGGGGATGAAGGATACGTTTTTTGTCGTACCCGAAGAAAAGCAGTCGCGTCTTGCCGCGCTCTACTCCCCCAAAGGCACAGTCATGGACTGGAACACGCCTTGGCCATTCAACGCCGAGACGGAACTGGAGCCTGCTGATCCCGAACTCACCCGCCCCTACCTCGATGGGAGCCTGTTTCAAAGTGGTGGGGGCGGACTCATCTCAAGCACTGACGACTACCTGCGTTTCGCACTCATGCTTGCCAATGGCGGCCATTTAAATGGTGCCCAGCTCCTGTCACCAAAAACCATCCAACACATGCAAAAAAACCACCTTGGAAGTGCTGACTCTACAGGGATCTGGGGTATGGACGGATTTGGTCTGGGTGTGGGCATCATCGACAGCACCGCGGGTAAAAGTGGTGAACTAGGTGCCGACGGCGCTTATGGCTGGGGCGGTGCGGCAGGGACCGACTTTTGGGTAGACCCCAAGGACAAGATCGTCGGCTTGTTTATGGTGCAGAGCGTCCCCCACCAGACACCCTTGGCCAAAAAGTTTCGGGTCCTTACCTACCAAGCGTTAATTAACTGAAACGCTTGGATTGAAAACAATTAAGCATCGGTCGCAGGGAGCGTCACCCACTCCCCGGCAGGCAGAATACTGTCAGGGCTCTTGTTACGAGAGTTTCCCGCAGCGCGACTGATAGGAACCAGACGAAGCGCCTCCCTAAGCTGGGGAGCAAACACAGGATCATCTGGCTCAATCGGCGCTCGATTGTCTAACCATCGCTCTCTGTCATCGCTCGAAAGCATAACTGGCATGCGTGTATGCCAGGGTTTAAACGACTCGGCCGCAGCGGTGGTTACCAACGTACAAGACAGCAACGGTTCACTGCCATCAGTTTTATCGTCAAACCAAAGATCCCATAGCGCAGCTACCGCCAAAGCCTCTGCTTCGTTACTAATCAACCATGGCTGCTTGTCTCCAGCACTTCCTCGCCACTCAATGAACGACGACATCGGCACGATGCCGCGCTGACTCGCAAAAGGCTTACGAAAAGCCGGACTCTTGCTGAGCCCTTCGCTCCGTGCATTGAACATGGCGTATTTTTGACTGACTTCTTTGGCCCAGGACGGGGTTAACCACCAACGTGCTAGCTGCATACTGCAAGGCGCATCGCCGGTGCTACGCAGTAAACCCACGGCCTCCGTCGGAGCCACGTTGCAGGCAGCCTCGGTGACCTGCACATCAACGCTCAGCTCATTCAATAGCACCTGCAAGCCCGGTGTACTGGTGACATTGAAACGGCCGCACATAATTAGCTCAACACCGACTATCGCTCAGCGCCAGTGCGCTTCACGCGTCTTTGGGCTTGCGGTAGATTTTGGCAACGCTCTGTGTGGTGGCCAGTAAATTCCCCTCGGCGTTGAACAACTGACCGTCCAAAAACGCCGTTTTATGCGACAGGCGAACAATACGTCCTACGGCCGTAAGGAATCCTGCTCGAGTAGCCTCTAAATATCGGGTACTAATCTCTAGCGATGACAGGTTGCCCACGCTATCGTCATAAGCAAACACTGCGTGGCTCATCGCGGCATCGAGTAAGGCCGTTACAAAGCCACCCTGAACAATATCACCGGAGTGGCAAAAGTTTTCTCCCACGGTAAAGGTCAGCGTCGCAGTACCGTCCTCAGCATCGAACTCCGCCACTTTGCCGTCAAACAGCTTCATAAACACGGGGAGATTGGCGTTGAGGCGCTCAAGATCGCGGGGCTTGCGCATAGGAGTTCCTAGTGGGCTCTAAAACGAGCCCGGACTTTACCCATGAGTTGCGCGCTATTCAACATTGGGTTTCTTGGTTAACACATTGTTTTCGCTATTTATATCTTTTTGTATTTTTCATGATTCAGCATTTGGTTTCTTACGCAAACTCTTGTTTTTACTGTTTATATCCTTGCTTTTCAGGCGTCTCTCTTTGGACGCACGCGTAGGACGCGTGGCCCTGCGAGACTTCGGCACAAAGCTCGCTTCCCGGAGCAGCTCCACCAAGCGCTCTATGGCGTCTTCGCGATTTTTACCCTGGGTGCGGTGACGCTGTGCTTTGAGCACCAAGATCCCGTCATCACTGACTCTTCGGTCACGACTATTCAAAAGCCGCTCCCTAACGCGCTCTGGAAGCCTCGCGCGGTGCAAATCAAAGCGTAAATGTACTGCTGTGGAGACTTTATTAACGTTTTGCCCGCCTGCACCGCCCGCCCGCACGGCATCCATCTGCACATCATCAAGATAAAGCGCAAACTCAGGCGTCACGGGTGTTTTGTTGGATGGCTCACTCACGTGCCAAGCATACACGTCTCCCGATCACCGTCACAGATGGGCTATCGGATAAGTAAGCGCTTAGTTATTTGCTTTCTATATACTTGATAGATCAAGTATTGATCATGTACTGTGCACGCATAAGCAAGGAGTTCACATGAAAACACTTAATCCCAGAGCCAAAACCCTCGTTGATCTATGGCTGGCCAGCGAACGCCTCTCCGCTCGCATCGACCACAATCTTGGCTCCGTGCATGGCATTGGCTATGTGGAGTTTATGGTGCTCTACCAACTCGCTCGCTGCCCTGACCTGCGCATGCGTCGTGTGGACCTCGCCACCGCGATTGGCAGAACGGCATCGGGGGTAACTCGGCTCTTAAAGCCCATGGAGAACACTGGCTTTATTGCCCGAGACAGTAGCGACCGGGACGCGCGCGTGAGCCTGGTAACCCTGACCTCTGCGGGCCAAATCCGCCTCGAAGAAGCGCTAACTACGATGAACGGCCTCGGTCAGCGCCTCACTCAGGCCTTAGGCGATAGTCAGCTGGACAGCGCGGCTTCTGCATTGGCGATCTTGCGAGATTGATGAGTTCATAGAGACGCTGAGGAGTTGTTATGGGGTACATGACTATTGTCTACCTGCACCTGGCAACGGTTGTCCCTGCATTTGTTCTGGGCACGGTGATGCTGGTCGCGCCAAAGGGAACTCCCATGCACAAACGACTGGGAAGAGTGTATCTACTGCTGATGCTTGTCACCGCGGCGATCGCCCTAATCCTTCCCGCCCAGGTAGGCCCTACACTGCTGGGTCACTTCGGCCCCATACATTTACTCTGTATCTTGGTCGGATTTTCGGTACCCCGAGGCTGGCTGGCAGCACGACGCGGGGATATCGACACCCATCGCCGCACCATGATCCGGCTTTACTTTTTAGGGTTGGTGCTCGCAGGCCTATTTACGCTCACACCCGGTCGTTTGATCCATGGGTGGTTGTTCTGACCCATTCCCACCCTCCGGCCCTTGAACACCGCCGTGCAGTGCGTCTGACACTTCGAGTTTGCCCATAAGTGGCTCCCACTGTCGGGTAATCAGCTCAGTAAACAAGGTCAATACATCCTGTGTTTGCCGCTCCAGAAGTTTCAAAAACTCTCTATCGTTCACCGTGAGCTTCTCATAAGGCGAGTGGGTAAAGTAGAACGCCTTACTCAAACGATGGGATAGCTTGCCTGAGTCGCTAATCACTCCCTGAAACTCGCGAAAATCCACCTGCTCCCACAGTTCATCAATGCCCCTACGCAGCTCATCTGCCGCCTCTTGTGGTACTGAAGCGTCCGCTTGAGCGATCTCCTCCTCCATACAGGCCAGCACCCGCATCACGTCCTTGGATTGCCTCTGCAGAGACTCTATCGACTGGCGAAAAGCCAGATTCTCGGCGTAATCACTGGCCTTAAAATCGACTCTCGGGTCTGCAAGCAATGTCATCTCTTGGGTCGCACTGTGCCCTTTAGCGGTGACCATTAGCTCGTAACGGCCTGGCGCGGCGAAGGGTCGCTCCAGCACAGGACTCATGAGCGGCCCATAGATATCCTGCCCCTGCCATTGCAAGTCCCAGCTTGTGCGATTGAGACCCTGCACCACGGGCGCGTCCCATTTGCGAACGACCCGTCCCTTGGCTAACACAGCGAAGCTCACGGCCTCCACATCAGGGTCATTGATCCAAAAGCTAATCAATGCCTCCCGGGCATTGTTATCGCCCGCATACAACTGATCCGGGGATAAGCGCTGCCCCGGAGCCTGATCAATAACCGGTTGGTACGTGTTGGCGGGCGCAAAAAGGTGCAGTGGCTTGTCTGTGATTGCGGGCATTGCTGCAAGTTCTCGCCAAGGCCTTAGGTCATCCAACACCCACAGGCTACGTCCAAAGCTTGCCAGTACCAGATCCCCTTCCCGCTTTTGAATCTTAAGATCCATGGTCGACGCCGACGGGTAACCCTTAGTCCACTGGTCCCAACTGCGGCCTGCATCCAAGGACACGTAGAGACCGAACTCTGTGCCCAGGAACATTAGCCGAGGTTCTTCGGAATCCTGAACAAACGACAGCGCGTAGGACGGCAAGCCTTGCTCTGCTAGTAGGTTGCGCCAGCTCTGCCCATAGTCACTGGTATGCAGTAAATAGGCGGCCCAGTCACCCTGAAGATGATTGTCGATTACTACAAAGGCTTCGCCGGGTTGATGGCTTGAGGGCACGATCTGCTTGATCCAACCATGCGTCGGCGCACCCGCCAGATTCCCTGTTAGATCGATCCATCGCCTGCCGCCATTGCGTGTGAGATGAACCCGCCCATCATCCGATCCCACCCACATCAAACCTTCTTTCAAGGGACTCGGCGCTATCACGGTAAGCGTCGTGTGGTTTTCGGCGCTCGTAGCATCAATAGACAATCCACCGGACCGATGCTGCAGCTGTTTATTAGGATCATTAGTCGTGAGATCTGGACTGATGACCCTCCAAGACGCTCCGTGATCACGACTTCTATGTACAAACTGGCTGCCGATGTACAAGGTGCCAGCGGCGAATGGGTCTCCGGCGATAGCTGCGTTCCAGTTGAATCGCAAGTCTCGATCGGCATCGACTGGAGCAATGGTCTTTCGCTGCCCCGTTTCTTTATTGACGCGCACCAGCATTCCGCCTTGCCACAGCGCATAAACCCAGTGACTGGGCTCACGCTCTAAAACGACATCAAAGCCGTCATTAAATGCGAGTTCTCGCCAATAACTATTGCGAATGCCTGAACGATTCCACACTTCGCTGGGACCGTACCAGGTCCCGTTGTCCTGCAAGCCGCCATAGATGTTGTAGGGCACCATATCGTCAAGCGTAACGTGATAAAACTGACCTAAGGGTAAATTCTCTGCAAACCGCCAATGCTCGCCTCGGTCCCGCGTCCAATACAACCCGCCGTCTGTGCCGTCGATAATGAAGTCGGCATCATCGGGATCGATCCAGAAGGCGTGATGATCCGCATGAACTTCCATTCCCCAGTCTTCGATGACCTCAAAGTCTTCGCCTGCATTTTCAGATCGTGCGAGACGCGAATACAGGTTGTAAACACGATCCGGATTTTGGGTATCTACGTGCATTTCGGCAAAGTAAAACGGACGACTACCGATAGTTTCGGTGTTCACTATTTCCCAGGAGTCGCCACCATCGTCCGATCGATACAGCGCATTCTTTTGAGACTCCACTAAGGCGTAAACCCGATCGGTATTGGATGCCGCAATGGCCAGACCGATGCGGCCGT
>NZ_JBLGBE010000044.1:0-26619 GCF_047617445.1 Congregibacter sp. | reverse complement strand
ACCTCGCTGCAATGAAAGAGTCTATGCAGAGACTCCAGTGCCTGCACTTTGGGATACAGCGCATCCCACAGGGGATCACTTTCGAAAAACGGCTCTCCCGCAAGCATCGGGGTCTCAGTCATCTTGTTCCAGCGAATATGTGGATCAAGCGCGGATAACATGTCCTCCAGAACAGGCGTGACCGCGGACGATGCGAGGGCCTTAGGAAAATACAGATAGCCCTCGGTCTGGAAACGCGCCCGAAGCTCCTTGTCGCCCTCAGTCGGCTCTGAACATATCAGCGGCTGATAAACCGCCTCTACAAAGCGTGCCGCTGCACCCACCGCCAGCATTTCCTAGCGCTCATCCTGCTGATAAACCACATGACCTTCTTTGTAGGTTGTGCGAACTTGCAGTCCGGCAAGATCACTTTCGTCCACTGTAAGCGGGTTGTCAGACAGCACGACCAAATCTGCGAGCTTACCCACTTCCAGACTACCCTTATCAGACTCCTCAAAATGCTGCCAAGCGGGCCATATCGTCAGGGCCCGCAAGCCGGTCATCACATCAACTCGATGCTGGGCACCCAGCACGGCTCCGCTGCGGGTAGTTCGCGTAACGGTTGCTGATAACACGCGCATTGAATCGGGGTTTGCTACCGGGGCATCGTGATGAGACCCGAACATCATGCCCCGCTCTCTCAGCCATCCCGTGGGCGAAATATTCTCTGCCCGCTCTGGACCCAACACGGAGTCCCGGTGCCAGTCGCCCCAGTAGAAGGTATGCATGGGAAACAGCGAGGGAAACACATCGAGCTCATCTAGCGCCACAACCTGCTCCTTGCGTAAAACCTGTCCGTGAATCAGCACGGGGCGCAACTCAACATCCGGATGTTTCTCCCGCGCCAGGCGCAAGGCATTTAGCAGCGTATCTGTCGCTGCATCGCCATTGGAATGCACCAACAACTGCCAACCTTCATCAAAAGCGCGCATCACATTGCTGTTAACAGTAGCGACATCAATCGCCGGGTATCCCACGTAGCTCTCGTCCTTCCCCTGAGGCGGCACGTGGTACGGGAGACTCAACCAGGCGGTCTTACCCTGCGGCGACCCATCGATGGTCAGCTTAACGCCCCCCACACGGTAGCGGTTCTGGTAAGAGCGTGATGGCGACAGCTCTTCGACCATCAACATATCTGGATAAGACACGAGGTCGATCGCGAGCTCACCCCGATCTGCCACACGTTTCATTGCGGCCATACCCTCGGGATTCGCACGCCCTTCCTGCGCTGTGGTGTAGCCAAAACTTGCCATGGAAGCCGTGCCAGCCAGTACCATCCGGTCTTGTAAGTCTTCGTCTGCAGCAGCCAATGCGCTGAAAATGAGCCTGAAAAACGCGTACTCTTCGGCGACACCATTGGGTTCTTTGCCATCGCTCTCGCGACGAAATGCACCACCATCAGGGTCCGGCGTGTCGGCACCCACACCCGCCATTTCCAAACCCAGACTATTTGCGACGCCCAGATGCCCTGACTGATGAATTAGTAATATTGGAACGGTGGTCGAAACTGCGTCCAGATCCTGCCGCGTCGGATGCTCCAACTCGGCAAGCTGTGAATCGTCGTAGCCAAAACCAATAACCCAGCCCAACTCACGCTGCAGAGCTGACTCGGACTTTATATATTCCCGCAGTAGACGCTGAATACTTGCGACGCTCGCCCCCTCTCCGTCAGGAGGCGGCAAGAGGTTGGCGCTCATCGCCTGTAAACCGATAAAGTTGGCGTGACTGTGGGAGTCCACAAAACCAGGAAGTAATGCGGAGCCATCAAGGTCAACTTGCCGGGTGGTCTCATCGGCCATTGCCAACACCGTATCCCAATCACCCACAGCAAGAATACGCCCCCCCTCCACCGCCAGGGCTTCTGCGACATAATCGTCAGCGTTCATTGTGATAATCGGACCGCCAAAGAAAATCATCTCAGGCGCAGCGATACTGGACAGTGGCATCGCACCAGCGACCACCGCGCAAGCACTTACTAGGGCATGCTGCAAACATTTCATAATTTTTATATCTCCAATTTCGCGCACTGTGTTCACAACACTTATTAGATAACGTTGCTCAACAGAGAGCAATCCGCGTGTCCGATACGGCATAGAGTTAGTTCGAAAGAGCTCCGACCTCCTCGTGCTCGATAATCCAGGATTCTTGCCGGGCTAAAGACATCCATGCCTGCAGATCCGGGTCAGCCAGCCAATAATCGACGTAAGCCTGAGTATGCTCTGGCAAATCCAGCACGTAGGCCTTAAAGCGGACCGCGACGGGTGCGAACATCGCATCAGCGATACTAAAGTCCCCCAGCAGCCAACCATCACTCCCGCTACGCTCCATTGCCGCGCTCCACAGCTCACTGATACGTTGAATGTCGACCTGCACCTCATCCTCAATCACTACTGGACGAGCGGTCGCTCGACAATTCATAGGCAAAGCATGCCGCAGCGCCGCAAAACCGCTGTGCATCTCCGCTGCCATCGCGCGACCCAGGGCGCGCAATACCGGATCCTCGGGCCACAAGCTGGCGTTGGCAAAGCGCTCATTGACGGTCTCTGCAATCGCCAGAGAGTCCCAGATCAACTCGTCCCCAATCCATAGCACGGGAACACGTCGAGTCGGTGAGTATTCGGCGATCCTTGCCTCGAACTCTGGCGTATCCATGGGCAAAACAACCACCTCCGAATTGAGACCCGCTTTTCGTAAGCAGAGCCAAGCCCGGAGAGACCATGAGGAGTAATTGCGATTTCCGCATACCAACTTCAAGTCTGGCGGAGTATCAACTTGCATAAGAGACCTAAAAAATCAAGATTCAGGCGACAGCTTATCGCAAGTTGTGCGTAGAGGGACTCAATGACAACGGTCTTGCGTCTGAGAAAATTATGCAACAACCCACTATGATGTCGCCTAATCAGGCTTTTACATTCGCCTCCGACATAGGCTCAGGCAAACTTCGATCGTGCTTAGACGTACCACAATATTGTTACTCGTGCTTTGGCTCGGAGCCTGCGCGAGCACCCCTGGCAATGTTCGCCCCCCCGGCAAAGAACACTGCGAGTCGTTTTTTATCTACGTCTTGTGTATTTCCGACCTCGACGCTGACGGTCAGGTGGACTACATGTACTTTGATGACACCCGCGAAATCTTCATGTACGCCGACCACATGCTGAGCCAGCTTAACGACGTCCTGCCCTTGCACGCCTGTGCGATCCCCATGAGCGACAGGACGCGTGATTACAGTTCCCAATTGCTTTACGGCGATGATCTGGGGATTTCAGCGCGTCTCGTCGTGAAAGGCAAAATGGCTGTTAGCTACCGGGCAGCCCAACCCGCGGTCGATGCCTGCTATACGTCACTGGATCCGGATCCTGCGTCCACTGAGACTCAGGAACGTCCTTTTGATGATGACGACGACTGGCTAGAGGAATCGCGTTAATGGTCCTCGCCACGCCGATTGCGCGCGGTGTATTCCTGGCACTGCTCGTGCTCGGCATGCCGGCCTGCGGCGGCGGATCTGGCGGTGGAAGTACTCCCATGAGTCCCGCATCAGCGCTGGAACCACCCTCAGCGGGAGGTCCGGTTGTCAGCGAAGATCCGCCGGAAGCAGTTCCGCAGCTCCGAGGCATCTACGGTGCATCACGACTGGCTTCTCGGACGACTTTCGGCGCCAGCTTCGACACTATTGAGGACATTGAGCTTAGCGGCCAGGAAGCATGGATTGAGGAGCAATTCTCGCTCCCTCTGAGTTCTCATGACGCGGTCGTAGAATCCCTTCTGCTTCGTGAAGCAGGCGGTGAGTTCGATGACCTAGCTGCGCGCGAAAACAATGACAATATTGCGGCCGTTTTTGGCCGCGCTGCCTGGTGGCATACATCGATCACCGCAGATGACCAACTCCGTCAACGCGTCGCCTATTCCCTCAGCCAAATTTTTGTCATTTCCGACGAAGTGAGTGCGCTTTTACTCAGTCCCTATGGAACAAGTAACTACTACGACATGCTGCTGCGTAATGCCTTTGGAAATGTTCGCGACCTAATGCGGGACGTTACCTTGCATCCAGCGATGGGCATTTATCTTAGCCATCTCAATAATGCAAAAAGCAATCCAGAAACCGGTACTTTTCCGGATGAGAACTACGCCCGAGAAGTGATGCAACTCTTTTCCATTGGCCTCTTTGAGCTAAACCTGGATGGCAGCGAGACGCTGGGCGATAACGGCCAGCCAATCCCCACTTACGACAACGAGGACATTCGCGAATTTGCCAAAATTTATACCGGACTCTCCTGGGGAGGCCCGAACAATCGCTTTGGCTCCAATCGCTTTAACTTCACCGAGCCCATGCACATGTTCAACGAGTTTCATGAGCAGGGAGAAAAGATACTTCTTAACGGGCAAACCATCCCCGGGGGACAGGACGGCTTATCCGATATCAACGCGGCCATGGACAACCTATTCCTGCATCCCAACATCGCGCCATTTCTTGGTAAGCAACTGATACAACGACTCGTCACAAGTAACCCTTCACCCGATTACATTGCCCGGGTGAGCGCTGCCTTCGAGGATAACGGCAGCGGCGAACGAGGAGATATGCGCAGTATTCTTCGCGCCGTATTACTCGATCCCGAGGCACTCGCAGAACCCAGTGCAGACTCGCCCTTTGGCAAACTTCGCGAGCCGCTGCTTCGCTATACCGCTATGCTCAGACAACTCGGTGTTTCATCACCCGACGGCTTTTACGCCAACTTAGGCTTCTTTTTTCAGCAACTCATCCAACAGCATCCGCTGTCGGCACCCAGCGTGTTTAATTTCTACTCGCCCAGCCATCAACCCATCGGAGAGATAGCAGAACAAGGGCTGGTGTCTCCGGAGTTTCAGATAACCAACAGCAATAGCATTGTAGAGATTTCCAACCTTATGCGTTATGCCGTCGTTGGAGATCTGGTGAATGACCTGAGTGACCCGCCCTTTTTCAAAGCCAGCTTGGCATTGGACGACTACCTTCCTCTGGCGGAAGACCCCGAGGCTCTTCTGGAGCGCCTGGATACCGTTTTCACTTACGGTACGCTCAGTCAGGATACGAGAAATGCGATTCTCGAGCTCGTACGCCTCCTGGACGAGCCCGAGTTGCGGGTACGCATTGCGGCCTATCTGCTCCTCATATCACCCGACTATGCCGTAGAGATCTGACGATGCGAAATAGCGATCAAACGACGTTGAAGCGACGCCAGTTTCTGAGCCACAGCTGTTCTTTGGGGGTAGCCACGGCGACCCTGGGCTCCAGCCTCTTGCAACTAGGTCTGGCAAGGCAGGCCAGCGCCCAAAGCAGCGGCGACTACAAAGCTTTGGTGTGTATTCTTCTGGCTGGGGGAAACGACTCATACAACATGCTCGTACCCAACGACGCCCAGCACTACGCCGGCTATGCAGCAATACGCAGCGATCTCGCGCTGCCGCAAGAATCCCTGCTGGCACTACCCAATACTGACAACAACGGGCGCAGCTTCGCATTGCATCCCGGGATGAGCGGCCTTCGATCACTCTTTGCCAGTGGACAGGCTGCAACGCTTGCGGGGGTCGGTACCCTTCTGGCCCCTATGGACAGCTCATCCCTGGCCACGGGGAATGCAAACCTGCCCCTGGGGCTGTTCTCGCATTCCGATCAGATACAACAGTGGCAAACCGCGGTATCGGATGAGCGCATTGCCCAGGGTTGGGGAGGACGCATTGCCGATCTACTGGAGCAGGGAAGCCCTGCCAACGGTATTTCCATGAACGTGTCTCTTGCGGGCAATAATGTTTTCCAAAGCGGCAGTGTGACGAAGCCCTATGCCATATCCGCAAGTGGAGACGGTGCTCCCGCACTGGCCGGTTATAACGAGACGGGGGGCGAAGGAGAATTCACCCGCGCTGCGATTGATGGCTTGCTAGCTGCCGCTCAAAGCAAACTTTTCCGTCGGGAGTATGGCAAACGCCTGATATCGGCAATCGAATCCCAAGTCACATTTGTGAACGCTTTATCCACCGCCGAGGAACTTCCAACAAGCTTTTCTGACGGTCCATTCTCGGCCGCTCTGCGGCAGATTGCGCGCGTGATCGCCGCCAGAGAAGCTCTTGGAGCAAGCCGACAAACCTTCTTTATTACCGTAGGCGGCTGGGATCATCACGACGATGTGCTCGACAACCAGGCGACGATGCTTCCGAGCATCGACACGGGTCTTCTAGAGTTTCAAACGGCGATGAATGGCATGGGTATCGCCGATCAGGTGACGACATTCACCACCTCGGACTTTGGCCGTACTCTGACCTCCAACGGAAAAGGCTCGGATCACGGCTGGGGTGGCCATCATATTGTTCTGGGCGGCGCGGTAAATGGTGGCCGGTTCTATGGGGAGTATCCGGACATTTATTCGGGCAATCCCCTCGATGTTGGTCGCGGCATTTATGCGCCGACCACCTCGGTGGATGAATACTTCGCTGAACTTGCCCTGTGGTTTGGTGTCAGCGATGGCGATCTAAGCACGGTGCTGCCTAACGTGGACCGCTTTTTCAGCGCTGGGGGCGGCGCCAAACCACTGGGTTTTCTCAGCTGAGCCAAAACTCAATATCTATGAGGGGCTGGGCAAGCGACTCTGCTTTTCCTATGCTGAGAGACCTCTTTGATACTGAGTCGACCAAATGCTCTTAAACCTCGCACTGGGTGTAGCAACCATGGCCTTATGTCTGGCTCTACAGATTGCTTTGCTCACCCGATCCTTACTGTATTACGCCAAGCATCAATCTGAGCTTAATGGAGCCTCCTACTTTAGCTCGATGGCCATTCTGTCCGGCGTTATGTTCTTACTGATGTTCGGCAATCTGGGACAAATCGCTATTTGGGCCGCACTTTTTCAGTTCCTCGGAGAATTCAACAACTACGAAACCGCCTTCTACCACTCAGCCGTGAACTTCTCGACCCTGGGTTATGGCGACATCGTTATGAGTGACCAACGGAAATTACTCGGGCCCATCCAAGCAATTAATGGCGTACTCATGGTGGGAATGTCCACGGCCGCATTGATGACGACGCTTCGTGATGCTATCAAACAAAGCAGGCACGGCTGGACGGCAAAACGTACCGAACATATCCGCGAACTGGTTGATCAGAACAAATAGAAATTACAATCCAGGCACGATACCACGGCGAAAACACCATAATAAGGAAAGACAATGCTTACTGAATCCCATGCAACAGGACCCAGCACTCCCCCGGTTCGAGAGTTCACTATTGGCGACGCCCTTAGAGAGGTCGCCGCAGAATGTCCGACACAAACAGCACTGATCGTCGGTACATCGGAACAATTTGATCGCCGGGAGTGGACCTACGCAGAACTGTTAGACGAGGCAGAGCGCTCGGCCCGAGCACTCCTGGAGATTTTCGAGCCTGGCGAGCGCGTCGCTGTATGGGCGCCGAACATTCCCGAATGGGTCATCATAGAGTACGGCTGCGCCTTAGCGGGTGTGGTCCTTGTTACGGTCAATCCTTCGTACCAGGCCGACGAACTAAGTTACGTACTTCGCCAATCACGAGCCGCAGGCATATTCTTGCTACCGGAGTTTCGTGGCAATCCCATGCTGCAACATCTCGAAGCCGTGCGAGAGGACTGCCCGGATCTCAAACAAGTTGTGCTGTTTTCACAGTGGCAAGCATTTCTCGATAGCGCGGGGGACAAGGTCCTACCATCGGTCCTCCCCAATGATGCCTGTATGATTCAGTACACCTCGGGAACGACAGGCTTTCCCAAGGGTGCTCTGCTCCACCATCGCGGACTAGTCAACAACGGCTCGCACACGCTGTCGATTATGGGTGCAGAAACCGGCCAGACCTACATGGGGATCATGCCCTTGTTCCATACCGCCGGCTGTGTGCTCGCAGTGCTCGGAGCGTTGTCAAAACGCTCCGCATTGGTACTGGTAGAAGCCTTCGAGCCTGGTCTGGTTCTGGCACTTATGGAAGAATACCGCGCAGCAGCCATGTTGGGTGTACCCACTATGCTCATCGCGATGCTAGAGCACCCCTCTTTTACAGAGCGTGATCTCTCTGCGGTGAAAGCGCTCTGCTCCGGCGGCTCTACCGTGCCTGCAGATCTCGTGAAACGACTTGAGGATGCCGTGGGAGCGCCATTTACCATTGTCTTTGGACAAACCGAGTGCTCTCCCGTGGCCTGCATGACGCATGCGAGCGATAGCATTGACGATAAGGCCTACACGCTCGGCCAGGCTATGCCGGGAGTGGAGGTGAAAATTGTCGACACGGAATCTGGCGCTACGCAGCCTGTAGGCGTACTCGGGGAATTCTGCACCCGGGGTTACCACGTAATGCACGAGTATTTTGAGAACCCCGAAGCGACCGCAAAGACCATTGATGCTGATGGCTGGCTGCATACCGGCGACCTGTGCTCTATGGATGCCCGGGGCTACTGCAAAATCGAAGGCCGTCTCAAAGACATGATTATTCGGGGTGGCGAGAATATTTACCCCCGGGAGATTGAGGAACTACTGTTTCAACACCCATCAGTAGGCGAGGTCGCTGTTGTAGGATTACCCAACGAAAGCCTGGGCGAAGAGGTGGCAGTGTTTTTACGCCCTGCCCCCAACGCCAATTTTTCCAAAGATGTGTTGTTCGCCTATCTTCGGGAGCATCTGTCGCCACAAAAAACCCCTAGGCACTGGTTTGAGGTCGAAGCTTATCCGCTTACGGGTTCTGGAAAAATTCAAAAATTCGCCCTGCGCGAAGGCTGGGAAAACGGTGACTATACGGAGATGTCCTCAGCAGGTTGAACGGTCTAAGGAGCGGTCCGGCTAATCGTCAGGCCGCGGGGGCCCTAGATGCTTGCTCGCATGCTCAGCAATAGGTGCGCCCGAATCGCGTTCCGCCACAGCTTGCTTAAACCCCACTTCCACAGCGCGCTCGCGAAACCACAACCCTTCCGGGGAGTGACGTGCAACACCGTCAAAAAAGTTAGCAAAACGCTGAGTGTTGGCAAGACCCATGGCCTCGTAAGCCTGATTGACAACCATCTTGCTCATCATTAGCTGATTTCGTGGCACACCCTTGATACGGTCACAAAGCCTTTGAACCGCTACGTCCAACTCATCCTGGGGCACCGCCTCCTGGATCAAGCCCATCTCAGCGGCTTCCCGGCCACTGATTAAGTCGCCAGTGAACAACATGCGTTTTGCATTTTCGATGCCCAGGCGATAGACCCACATCATGGTGGTGGGCATTCCCCAGACCCTAGCAGGTGGATAACCAATCCGTGCATCATCGGCCATCACAATCATGTCGCAACACAAGGCAATATCGCTACCACCTGCTGCGGCGGCACCATGAATTTTACATATGGTCGGTTTACTGGCCCGCCAGAGCGACATAAAGTCCTCTGTATTACGGGACATCATCGCGTAGTCCAAAGTCGGGTCCCAGGGCATCTCCTGATTGCCGTGCATCTCTCCGGGGGTCTGAGCGTATTCCACGAGATCATAGCCACCACAAAACCCCTTGCCGGCCCCCTGCAAAACAATCACATGAACAGCCGGGTCTGCATCCGCACGCTCTACAGCGGCTCGCAGATCCGCAGGTAAAGCTGTATTAATCGCGTTCAATCGTTCGGGGCGATTCAGGGTCAAGGTCGCTACACGGTCATTACACTCATAAAGCACGGTAGACATGAAAAACTCTCTCTTTTGCAATCTAAGAAGACAGACATGATCATAACGCCCGGCAGCCAATTAGGTGGACTTCCTGATTCTCGGCAGCCGATGTAACGCCGACGTACAATGCACTACTTAATGACGCCCTCGAGAATTCGTAAATGCTCACTGTCCACCACCTCAACAACTCACGCTCTCAGCGTGTCCTATGGCTTCTTGAAGAACTGGATGTGCCTTACGAGGTTCGCAACTACGAACGTGACAGCACGACCAGCTTGGCGCCCCCGGAATTGCTGGAGGTTCACCCCCTGGGGAAATCGCCGGTGCTGACTGATGAAAAAAATACAGTCATTGAGTCCGGTGCCATTATTGACTACATCGTGCGTCACTATGGTGAAGGGCGTCTCGCTCCAGAGCCAGGAACAACTGCTCATGAAAATTATCTCCAGTGGATGCATTACGCTGAGGGCAGCGCAATGCTCCCGCTGATGCTCAAAATGTACACCGGGCGCCTTCCAGACGGTGGCGAAATATTGCAACCCAGAATTAACGGTGAACTGGAGAACCACTTAGGTTTTATGGATCGTGCTCTGGAAAATCAAGACTGGTTTGTGGGAAATGAGTTCAGCGCTGCGGACATACAGCTATCTTTCGTCCCCCAAGTTGGCAAGCTGCTTTACGGCTTGGATCACTTCCCCCACCTGGACGCTTTTCTGGACCGCATTCATGCTCGCCCCGCCTACAAACGTGCGCATGAACGTGGCGGACCTTATGCTTATGGCAGCTGACCAACAGCCACGCCATGACTGAACTTGAGAAAAAACTTCGCTCACGCGCAGCGACCCCTGAGTTGCCCATTCTGCGACTCCAACAATGGAGTCGCTTACCGTCCTGGGCTTTCGGATTGCTATGCGGGCTACTCGTCACGAGCTGCTTGCTGAGCCCGGTGCTCACAACCCACGTCAGTGAAGCAACCTTCAACGACATCCTGGCATCAGCGCTGTTCTTTGGCACCAGCATGGGCATTCTTGCGGGGTTCTCTAAACCCGTTCTGTCCGGAGCAGCGCAGGACATTCGCCAACTCTCCGGCGTACTCCCTTGGTCGGAGGCTTCCATACTAACGGCCAGTAGCGCACTCTCTAGATTAGCTTCCAAGCAGGTATGGCGCGCCTGCCTCCTCGGGTTCACTCTGGGAGTAGCCCACTCTTACCTGCTGGAGAGTTATCTATCACCCCTGAAATTCGCCATACCCCAGTCTTGCGCGACGATACTGCTTTGGGTGGGGATGTTCTTGACAGTCCCATCACTGATCATGAATGCCGCCCTGTTTTCATCCCTTGGCCAGATTGCCAATCCTGACCTTTTACGCCCATCCCGACATGCCGCTTTTGGCGCGGCAGCACTGCGTCCTGCTCTTATGATGACTGGCATGCTTTGCGCTAACTCACTGTTGTTTTTGGGCGGCGATAACCCTTTCGATGGGCCCGCAGTCATTGGTGTTGTCGCGGGACTGATACCACTGATCGGCATAGTAGCTCTGCCCCTTCGAGGAATTCGCCGAAGAATTCGCGAAGAGCGGCAGCAAACCCTGGCAGCCCTGGACGAACGTCTTGATACCATCACCGAAGGCGACATCGCCGCGGCAAGCGCCGAAACCTTGTTTCAGCTTGACGCTGTATTGGATATGCGTGAGCGGGTTGCCAAAGCGCCGTCCTGGCCTTTCGATGTTAGTGCGCTGAAGCGCATGCTTCTTTACACCGTATTGCCGCCCCTCACCTGGGCAGCGGCAGCTATCGTAGAAATGATGATCGACAGTCTTGTTTAGGGCTACACGGACCCCAAACACGCCAATAGCTAATATGACAATAACTACGGCAAGGAAAAAATAATGACAAATCAAACCTGGGTTTTACGTCAACGACCCGTCGGTGACATCAAAGACTCCGATCTCGAACTCGTAGAGAGCCCTCTGGGCGAACTGCCGGATGCGCATGTTCGGGTTAAAACCATTTACCTTTCTCTGGACCCCACTAACCGTATCTGGATGAGCGACACAGACGCTTATCTACCGCCCGTAGCCATTGGTGAAGGAATGCGCGGCGGGAGCATTGGCGTGGTGACTGAGAGCAAACACCTGCTGGTTCAGGTCGGCGCCATCGTGAACACCGGACTCTCGCAATGGGCTCTTTATAACGATATCCATGGTGACATGGTCAACGTACTCCCCGAGATTCCCGGACTCCCGCTAACGGCATTCATGGGCCCCCTTGGTGCCACCGGTATGACCGCGTACTTCGGTCTGACGGATATCGGAAAACCCAAGGAGGGCGATACCCTTGTGGTGTCTGCGGCAGCCGGCGCTGTCGGCTCTATGGTGGGACAGATTGGCAAGCTTCATGGTTGCCACGTAGTCGGCATAGCCGGCTCTGATGATAAGTGTCAGTGGCTCACAGAGACCGCTGGATTTGATGCCGCAATCAACTACAAAAAAGAGAATGTCGCAGATGCCCTCGATCACCACTGTCCGGACGGTATTGACATCAACTTTGAAAACGTCGGCGGAGAAATCATGGACGCGGTTATTGCACGTCTCAATGACTTCTCACGTATGCCTCTGTGCGGTTTGATCTCCAGCTATAACGATACTGAGGCGACACCTGGCCCCTATAACTTCGCCAATCTTCTCATGCGACGCACGCTCCTTAAGGGCTTTATCATTCTCGATTATCTGGACCGTTTTCCCGAAGGCATGCAGGCTATGGCCGGCTGGCTCGCAGAAGGCAAGATTCACTATGAAACTGATATTGTCGAGGGACTGGAAAACGCCCCAAGCTCCCTGGAGCGCCTGTTCAGCGGGAAGAATCTGGGCAAGCTGGTGGTACGCGTTTCACAAGAGCCTTAGGAGCAAACATGCTAAAGGTCCTGCACTCAGTAACAGTCCTGTGCTTAACGCTGCCCTTCGCCGTGGCAGCCGAAAACCTGCCTGACCCCCTAGCAGCCGGATGGAAGGGCGACGCTGTTTGTGAATGCCTGCATCGGGACGAACGAGTGAGAATTTTGCGCTGTAGCTTTCCGCCCGGAGTTGGCCATGAGCGTCACTATCATCCGCCCCATATAGGCTATGTCCTGGAAGGTGGCCGCATGAGTATTACTGACGCCCTTGGTACTCGTGTGCAAGACATACCCTCAGCAATCACCTTTGCTAACCCGGAGGGCATTGAATGGCACGAAGCGGTGAATGTTGGAGAACAGACCGCTAACTACCTCATGATCGAAGCAGCCCCTGAAGGCGAGAGCGCCTTGTCTTGTACGCCTAAGTGAATACAGCGCATCAAGCATTAGATCTGCAAAACACGCGCTGCCACCCGACTGAGCCAATAAGCCCAGGAGAGCTACAGCGCTTGCCAAAGCCCAGAGTCTTGATCGCATGACGCGCGACGTAAAATACGACGCTCAGCCCACAAGCAATCCAGCTACGACTCCGTTGCTCACCTACTCTCTCTTTACTTGGAGCGGGAACCCATAGCCGGAAACAGCGGCGGTACGCGCTTGCGATAGTCCCGGTAGGTATCGCCAAACTCCGTCACCAGATCACGTTCTTCGAAGTACAGGCCAACGCCGATGTATACAAACAGACCGACGGCTAACAAGGCGCGACCGACGCTCATATCCGGCGTTGCCAGCATTCCGATCACCACACCTGTTTGAATCGGGTGGCGAACAAAACGATAAAACATTGGAGTCTTAAACTCTTTAGATCCTGCGTCGGGGCTGCTTGGACGAAAGGACTGCTGCAAACCAAACAGGTGAAAGTGGTTGAGCATAAAAGTCGCCAGTAGCGTTATGGTCCAGCCGAGAAAGTAAATCACGGTAATGACCTGGCGCCACAGTGGATCTTCCACCCGCCACAACATCGGGGAAATTCCCTGCCAAAAGTGAATGATCATGCCAATCACAAGCGCCGTTCCAAGAACGTAAGTACTTCGCTCCAGATGTGTAGGCACAAGACGCGTTAACAGCTGCTTAAACGCTGGCCGGGCCATGACACTGTGCTGGATGCCAAACAATCCAATCAGTAAGAGATTAATCGCCACCGCAGCCTGTATGCCCATAGATGCACGAGAATCAATGTTGTACTGCACCATGCCGAGCAAACCCATAAAGTTGTTCGCAAACAATATGAATCCCACGAGACTGGCGATACCCAGTAGGTAACAAATGCCACCGTAGCTATATCCGATCAACTTCATCATGACTTGCGTCTCCTCTTATTAGTATAAGAATTATTACGCGCAGCAACTACGCCAGATATAAGGCTGGTAGAAGCAGTGTAGTGCACAGACGCCGAATTGCGAGGGCTGGCTCTCTATCCAAGATGTTCGCTGAAAAAGCCGACCATTCTCTCCCAGGCCAACTGTGCCGCATCAGCTTCATAACGCGGCGTGGAGTAATTGTGAAAGCCATGACGCGTACCCGGATACACATGCATTTCATGTGTGACGCCGTGAGCTGCGAGCGCCGCTTCATAGTCCGGACTCATCGCGTTTACCCGATCATCGAGTTCGGCGTAGTGAACCTGCACCGCTGCTTTTATATTTTTAACCTTGTCGGTATCGGGGGCCGCGCCATAAAAAGGTGCTGCCGCTTGCAGATCGCCGGCGAGCTCCGTGGCGAGAAAATTGGTGGTACCGCCGCCCCAACAAAAACCGGTAGCGGCGAGCTTGCCCGTAGATAGTTCATGAAGTTTTACGAAGAGTGCGCTGTTAAGCATATCCTGGCGAAGTTTGGATTGATCGAGAGTCCGCTGCATCGCACGTCCATCATCATCATTCCCCGGATAACCGCCTATGGGCGCCAAACCATCCGGCGCGAGCGCCAAGAAACCGGCCACGGCAAAGCGACGCGCAACGTCTTGTATGTAAGGGTTAAGTCCACGGTTTTCGTGCATCACAAGTACCGCGGGAAAAGGTCCCTCGCCTTCGGGCTGCACAAGATAGCCGCGCATCCGACCAGAACTGCCCTCAGGAGAGTCATAATCAACCCAGTTAGCCTTAATGCGATCGTCGGTAAACACCACTTCCTGAGCTTGGGCATAGTTGGGGATCAGAGCCTTAGCCATGCTAAGCGCTGATGCGCCGGCGATAGTTAATGCCGCGGCGCGCTCAAAAAATTGCCGTCGGTTGATCACGCCATGACAGTACTCGTCATAGAGATCAAATACCTGCTCGTCTATTTCCTGCTGCTTCATAAGAGGGCTCCTCGTCGCTAAATGCGGGACCTTTCAGGGGCGCGATCAATAGTCCCACATGCGTTAACAGGCTGCAGGCTTTCACCAAAGGCCGTTTGCAAGCACGCAGCCAGGGAGGGAGCTCAGAAGACACGTTGCGAACACGGGGGCTAAGAACCCCAGGAAATCTATCAACGCGCGACGAGAACCTCAGGGGCATCCAATACATTAAAGGATTCGAGCACCGGTTCCTGGGCGCCCAAAACTTTCACCCGCGCACCAGAACCCGCACGGCTCAACGAAGACACCACCAGAGGCTCGCCTTCACGGAGCCCATCTGCGCGAATGAGAAGACTCATTTTGCCCTGGGCATCTTCACGAATACCCACCCGTTCGACATCCACAGATTTGAGCCTGTTGTTTTCGACGATGTACATGATGCGATCCGCATAAACACTCTGCAGTGGAACTTCAATGAGATTCGCTTGCGCAGGAAGCGTAATCCTCACATCGACAGCCCGACCCAACGCCAACTCACTATCCAAGGGCGAGGCAAACAAGACATCAGTGCCCGCTCGACCACTGCGCACGTGCGCGCCAATATCGAGCAAGTCTAGGGCGATCCACTCTTCAGCCACTCGCGCCGCAGCTCGGATCGACTGACCGTTGCTGATTGCTGCGTGAAGTGCGTTAGCATCACGCTCAGGCAAAGAAACTCGAACTTGCTGGGAGTCCACATTGAACAGCGACATCACGGTTTGGCCTGCATCAATGCGCGCACCAATCGCCGCATCAATCTGAATCACTGTACCGTCGAAGGGCGCAAGCAGCGATAAGCGCTCTAAATTCAGCATACTCTCCTGCAAGTCCGTTTCAGCACGGATGACTCGGGCATCCGCTGAGGCGCGCTGAGATTCCTGGTTCGCCAAGAGCATCTCTTGTTGATTCAGTGCCATTTCCATTTCAAGACGCTGCTGCTCTAGAGCATCATAGTCCGTGGCAGAAATCTGTCCTTTGCTAAACAGGGTCTCAAAGCGCTCTTGCTTGTTGACGGTGAGTTGGAATAGACGCCGTTGATGCTCTGTATTCTTTGACTCCGCGACCTGCTGAGCGCGCATTCGGTCATATTCCCCCTGGGCCTCGGTCAGGGCAGCCTCGAAGCGTCGCACGGACAGCTGCGCATCACGATCATCCAGACGTAGCAACAGGTCTCCTGCTGCAACCTTTTGCCCTTCACGAACATTCACTTCCGTCACGTAAGCCAAGGTAGCTGCGCGCAGCGCGGTGGTATTGGGGTTTTCCACGCGACCAAAGACATGAATTTCTGGAGAAAGAGACTGCAGCTGTGCTGGCCTTGCGACGACAGGGATAGCTTCTGGTGTTGCATCCACCTCTATGTCATTGCTGCTAAAGGCACTCAGACCGAAAATCGCGACCAACAATCCACCCAGGATCGATAGACTAATCCGTGCCGATGAGGACAAGGCGCGAACATAACGACCTAAGAGGCTGCCTCGCAGCCAAGGTCCAATAAGTCGCACGGGAGTCAACACAATTGAGAGTACGTTCATGAGCTTGGTGCTCCAAGAGCAGGGTTCTGTAGGGTGCTTGCGCGACTTTGCAGCCTGCGCCAGCTTACTTCGCAGGTATTCAAAGCGGACAATATGGCGGGTATGACCAGTAAAATGAGGCCCGTGCCGTAGAGCATGCCAAAGCAAATCACAGTGGCGAGGGGGATAAAGGCAGCGCCCATCAGAGAAGACTCCAACATCATCGGCACGAGTCCCAGCCCGGTAGTCAGCGATGTCAGTATTACCGGTCGGAGGCGTTGGCGTACAGCTTCGGTGATAGCCTGATCGGCCTCCATGCCAGTCTCACGGTGATCCCGATAGGCGGTGACCAGTATGATCGAATCGTTCACGATGACGCCAGTGAGGGTGAAAATACCCAGAAACGCCAGGGGCGTAATATTAAAGCCCATACCCCACAGGCCAAGCAATGCGCCGGTCAAACCAAAAGGTATGGCAAACATGATGGCCAGAGGCCAGCTTAGCGAGTGCAGAGTCCAAGCCAGGATAATGTAGATCAGTACCAGGGTAATCAAAAAGCCGATGAACATTTCGCGCAGCAACTGACTCTGCTCGTTCGCCCAAAACCCTTTTCCAGGACTTACGCCCCACTTGCTGGCAATAGAGGGCATAAGCTCAGCTTCGAGATCGTTAATGACCGCATCTGCCGTTGTGATGGACTTATCCGGATATGCACGCACGGCGACCGTTTGCACGCCATTGACGTGGTTGATTTTGTCGATGCCACGGCGACTCTCTATGATTGCCACCGTCGACAAAGGCAGTATTTCTCCGCTGGGGGTAATCACCGGCAGTCGTGCCAAACTCGTAAGGCGATGACGGTCCGCACTCGGGAGAGATACTCGCACCTCGAACTCTGCATCATCCTCAGTGAACAATTGGATACGCTCACCCTCAAATGCCGTACGCACCTGGCGACCTACTTCTGTGGCTGAAAGGCCCAGCGCCCTACCCTCTGGCGTCAGATTGAACACCCATTGATCTCGACCATAAGGAAGGTCGTCGTGCACGTTATTGACCCCGGGCATGGTGCGCATCACAGCAGCCAACTCATCCGCAGCACCCTTAAGGGCCGCTGTGTCGGCACCGCTGAATGTGAGCTCGATTTCTGGCCATGGCTGATCGCCCTGTTCAATCTGTAATTGCTCGACAATCGCCGACTCAGGGATAGACGTCTGCCAGTGCTCCAGAAATTTGGCCAGGCTCACGTTGCGGGACTCCGGGGATGTCAGCTCAACAAATACACTGGCGAACTCGGGACCCTCACGGCGATCCCGGCTTATGGTGGCGCCATTGATCTGTACCCAGCGCGCCACAATGTTACCGCCCCCAAAATGCTTGTCCGTAGATTGCACATACTCTTCCAGAGTCTCCAGGTAAGCACGGCGCTGCGCCTCGTCGGCGTCAGCCGTGAATTGAATATTTGCCTCAGCAAACTCGAAGTTGATGTTCATATTGAGATCAAACTTGATGTAACTCATCGCGACCAGGCTGCCGGAAAAAATGAAGGCGCTCGCAGCGGCGGTAATAGCGACGCGCCGGTGGGCGAGACACCATTGCAGTAACGGAAGAACACGATTCTCGCGAAAGCTTTCAAAGCGCTTATCAAAGGCCTTGCGAAGCGGGTGCGCAGGCTTCTTGCTTTCCGCCATACGCCGGAAGGAATGCTTGAGGTGGCCCGGCATAATCAGAAAGCACTCCACGAGTGAAGCGAGTATTACGCAGAGCATTAGAATGGGAATTTCGCGAACCTCATCGCTATCCACAATCACCAGCGGCAGAAACGCCGCCATGGTCGTCAGGCTCGAGGCGACAATCGGAACGAACATACGCTGCGCGCCGACCACCGCAGCCTCTTCGGGTGGCAAGCCATTCTCGAACTGCCAAAGGGAGTGCTCGCCGACGACAATGGCATCGTCAACGACGATACCCAAAGCCATCACCAGACCGATCATAGACAAGAAATTCAGCGTGCCGCCAAATCCGTAGAAGAGCAGTAATGCGCCGGCAAAAGAGACGGGAATACCCAAGGCGACCCAGCCGGCCACGCGAAGATTCAGGAACAAAAAGAGCATGGCCAGCACCAGACAAAGGCCGGAAACACCGTTGCGAAGTACCAGCCCCATGGTGTCTGCGGCAAAACGCCAGGCTTCGATGAATACTTTGGTTTCCACGCCTCGGGCAATCAGAGACTCTTCCTGCTGTGCGCGCCAGGTTTTGATGACGTTCGCCGCATCAAAGGTGTCAGTGCTGTCACCCCGACGGACTCGAAGCTCAATGGCCGGTTTTCCATCAATCAGTGAGTAGCGCTGATTTTCTATAGCGCGTCGCTCGACATGCGCGATATCGCCCAACTGAGCGAGCTGATCACCTGCTGTCGAGGCGATAGGCAGCTCTTCAAAGCCACGGACGCTGCGCTGCTGATCCATTGAGCGAATCTGACGCCGACCCTGTCCCGAGCCAATGGTGCCAGCGGGCGTATCATTACTCAGTCTCGCAATGGCCTGTGCTATATCGACAATGCTGGCGTTCATCTCCACCAAAGTCAGACCGTCTATTTCAATGGCAATTTCTTCCCGGGGAAGACCGCGCAACTCCACCACATCGGCCCCCAATGCGCGCAGCTGCCGCTCTGCTTCGTAGGCCAGGGGAGCAAGCTCGGTGAAATTGTCAGGGCCCGTTAAAAAAACCGCGGCTACGGTCTCGTACCAGCGATCAATCGCAACCTTGGGTGGCTCTAAGTTCGTAGGAAGATCCCGGACCAAAGCGATGCGCTGCTTGATCGTATCTACGGCAGTGTTGATTTCTACGTCGCGATCGAAACGCAGCTGCACCCAGGCAAAACCATTGCGAGTCCAGGAGTTAAGGCGTTCCACGCCTTCTAATCCGCGAAGCTGATGTTCTACCGGATTGGTAACCAGCTTTTCCATATCTTCTGCGGAAGCACCGGGCCACTGCAGTTCGACCTCAGCCACGTTCCAGGTCTGATCCGGATTCATCTGGACCTTTATTTTGACAGCCCCCCAGACGCCAGCCATTAACATCATGACCATGAGGAGGTTCGCCGCCAATCGATGGCGGGCAAACAGTTGGATCCAACCTGATTTTGCGGTTTGCACGGCTGCAGGCTCACACCTAATAGTTTCTAGTGTGTGAAATCTACTCCTGCGAGGCCAAGCTTAGGAGTCGTTTGCGATGGACCGCAGGATTTGAAGGACTAGTGCCGGCAGGAGGCCTCAAACAAGCCGGTTTGGACGCTGCGATAGCCAAATCTGCTCACATTTAACATCAAACAAAGAGGATTCAGGCGTGCTTGGGTCTACGCCAGGCAATAAAGGCCGCTGCCACCAGCATCTGAACCCCGCCGTACACCAAGAGAGAAAACAGAACGAAGTCTCCTAAGGCATCCGGTTGACCGGGAACAGCAGGGAATAAAGAAGCCTTTATCAACACACCTAGATTGATATTACGAACCACCACCTCCATATCGATAGCGGTGGCATCAACACTGGATAAACCTAGTAGCTTGCAAACCAACATGCTGGCAAACACCAAGGCCAGAATGAAAACAAAGATCACCAGTAGATTCGAAAAACCAAAAGCCTCAACGTCCAGTCGACCCGACATCGATGACCCAAGCACAATCGCTGCAATACCTAATAACGAGCTGCGAACGCATAAGTTAGAGAACGTTACCGCCGTCTTGGGGAACAAACGCAGATACAGCATCCCCAGTGCCAGAGGTAGTAGTAGCGTGAGGGCTATCTCCACCATGACACGCTGACGCGGCATCACGAAATCATCGGGGACATATTGGGCAATAAGCAGTCCGAGAATCAGTGGGGTGGTCACCAGACAGGCCATTGTTGTTAGTGCGGTTATGGTGATGGAAAGTGCCGTATTACCTCGGGCAAAATGCGTGAATATGTTCGAGGTAGTACCCCCCGGAATAGCGGCGATAAGCGCTATCCCCACGGCCACACCGCCCGCCACACCCAAGCCCCAGATACATAGATAAGCGATGAGAGGCACCAAAACCAGTTGGACGGCACTGCCGATGGTTACAGCGCGAGGCTCCATCAGTACGTCGCGGAATTGTCCGAGGGTTAGTGTTGCCCCCATACCCAGCATCGCCATAACCAGCTGAAAAACAGCCACCCAATACTCGTGCTCGAGGTAAAGCTCCCCCATATCAGCCCTTCATATGTTGATTGATCGACAAACTCTTAAACGGACTTGCCCTAAGCACCTTCTGTCACAGAAGATAACAGCAATGCTGATGTAAGCTAGATGCCTACAGCGATAATCGGAGTGTTACATGTTTAGCGTATCTCGTGAACTTCCTGTTTTAACGGCGTTTTTCGTAGCGCTGCTGACAACCCTGTGCCTGAGCAGCACAGCAAGCGCTGCAGACAGCGTTGACGCCGGGCTCTATCAAACAATGGCATACCGAAATATTGGACCCTTTCGGGGCGGCCGAGTCACTGCCGTGGCCGGTATCGACGGCGATCCTCTCACTTATTACTTTGGCGCCACCGGCGGCGGTGTATGGAAGACCAACAGCGCGGGCAGCGCCTGGGAAAACGTATCTGATGGGTTTTTTAACACGACGGGGATTGGCGCGATTGATGTCGCTGACAGCGACCCAAACATCGTCTATGTGGGTACCGGCGAGGGGCCCGTGCGCGGAGTAAAAAGCTCTCATGGCGACGGTGTCTATAAGTCTACCGACGCGGGAAAGACCTGGACGCATATGGGTCTGGAGGCCACACGGCACATTAGTCGCATTCACATACACCCCAAGAACCCCGATGTCGTTTTTCTCGCTGCACAAGGCAACCCTTGGGGAGCCAATGAAGAACGTGGGATCTATAAATCAGTGGACGGCGGCGAAAGTTGGAAAAAGATCCTGTATGTCAATGAAGACGCCGGCTTTTCGGACATGAGCATGGACGCGACGGACCCGAACTTTCTGATGGCCACCAGCTGGGATTTTCGACGAAGGCCATGGGCCGTAAAGAGCGGCGGTCCCGGCAGTCGCGTATACAAGACCACAGATGGAGGTGCGTCTTGGACGGAAATCAATAAAGGACTCCCCCAGTTGAAGGGCAAAATGGGTATCGCCATATCCCCGGCCAATCAGAAAATTGTTTACGCGGCCATAGAGGCTAAAGACGGTGAAGGCGGCGTCTATCGCTCAAACGATAGCGGTGAGAGCTTCGAACAGGTCAGCGACGACCCCAACACCTGGGCGCGTGCCTGGTACTACATGCACATTACTGCAGACCCTACTGATGAGGACGAAGTCTGGGTGATGAACGGCGTGCTCATCAAATCCATTGATGGCGGAAAGTCTTTCGAAAAATACGAGGCACCGCATGTCGATCATCATGCGATATGGATTAATCCTGCCAACAGCGACATTCTCATCAACGGCAATGACGGTGGTGCCAACATATCCATGGATGGTGGGCAGACCTGGTCCACACAGATGAACCAGCCCACCGGGCAATTTTACAGGGTCATTACGGACAACAAATTTCCCTACCGTATCTACTCAGCGCAACAAGACTCCAACGGTATCACCATCGCCAGCCAGAGTATGAGTGTCAGCGGCGGCGGCATCGGTACTAGTCACTGGTGGTCTATTGGATCGGGAGAGAGCGCGACTATCGCCTTTGACAAAGACGACCCCAAGTACGTCTACACCACCTTTTTTGCCAGTATGCTCGGTGAATGGAACAGAGACACACGACAGTATCGGAATGTACGCCCCTACCCGGAGCGCGTGACCGGCGAAGAGCCAAAAAATCTCAAATACCGTGGTAACTGGAATGGCCCCGTGATCGTTTCACCCCATGACCCCAATCGTATCTACTACGGATCACAGTACCTCATGAGTTCCATAGATCGCGGGGTGAGCTGGGAAGTACTCAGCGAAGACCTGACACGCAATAACAAAGATCATCAGGGTCGAGGCGGCTATCCAATTTCAAATGAGCAGATCACTGCGGAGAGTTACAACAACCTCTTTGTCATAGCTGAGAGCCCGATAAGCAAGGGGCTTATCTGGACCGGTTCAGACGACGGCTTAGTCCACCTTACTCGCGATGGTGGGGAGACCTGGGAGAACGTAACGCCCCGGGGCCTTTCCGAAGGCATCATCAATGTCATTGATGCCTCGCCCCATGACGCGGGCACGGCCTACTTTGCTCACGCCGGCTTCAAAATGAACGACTTCACTCCGAGTATTTATAAAACCAGCAACTACGGAAAATCCTGGAAGAAAATCGTTGATGGCATTCCCAAGGACACCTTTGCCCGAACCATTCGCGTTGATCCAAAGCGCCCGGGACTCTTGTATGCCGGAACAGAAAACGGGCTGTTTGTTTCCTTCAATGACGGCGATCACTGGCAAAGTCTGCAGCAGAATCTTCCGCAAGTGCCAATTACCGATTTGTACATTCAGCAAAATGATCTCGTAGTGTCCACCCAGGGACGCTCCCTGTGGATTCTTGATGATCTCACGCCCTTACAGGAGATCTTTGATGGGCTGCCGGACACGGCTGCCGTGTTGCTAAAACCCCGTGATCCCGTTCGTACAATAGCCAATGGTTACCCCGATGCCGGTCCAGGAGAAAACCCACCTCGGGGCCTGCAAGTCCATTACGTACTGAATGAAGAAACCGACAAAGCCATTCAATTTGACATACTTAATAGTGGCGGCGTGGTTGTGTACAGCGACCGCTCGGACCTGGAAGGCAGTATCTGCGGACGCGGCCAGGCAGAAATACCCCGCCCAGAAACCATCTCTGCGAACACCGGGGACAACCTTTGGGTTTGGCGGTTACAAATGGGTGAGTTCGACTGCCTTCCAGAAATTTACAGTGTGTCGGGCAGCATGGACGCCTATACCGCGGCCCCCGGGGAATACAAAGTACGCATGACCATGGGCAGCGACGTTCAGGAGCAGATGTTTAGGGTCCGCGTCGACCCGCGTCTAGGTGGAGAGACACCAGAGAACCTTCGTCAGTACGCAGACATAGACGCTTTATCCAGGTCTCTGATGGCCGCCGCAGATGGCATGAGCGAAGGTGTGAGGGACCTGAGACTCATCAAGAAGCAACTCGCATTGATCAATGAACTAGGGGCACCCGAGGCCGTAACGCAAAAAGGCAGGGAACTCGAGGCAAGTATTGATACATGGATCGACCTTATCCTGCAGAAAGAACTAAAGACCTTCCAACACGTGTATCAGCATGAGGGTAGATTGCTCATAAAGATCAAGGATCTTCTGGGACGCATGCACGACTCTCAATTGCCATTGACCGATGGCTTTAAAGACGTCACTGGGGATTACTTAAAGGTGTGGGCAGGCTACGAAGTCCAACTAGGCGATATTCGTGGGAACGAGTTAAACAGCTTTAATCGGATAGCCACTCAACGAGGCGTATCGACCATCAAGCTTCCTTGAAGCCCTTGTTGTGAGCCCCTGAGGCTCGCATGTTTACTTTCCAGGGAGATGTCCTCCTAGCAAAGGTGAGCCGTAAATCGCAGCGCTCACCTTTTCTAGACTACGCAGCCTTTTTGTCTTCCCTGCGTTATGATCCTGCATCGTATGAAGAACCCGTAATTTGGAGCGCTCCACCGAATGAAGAACGCACATTTTGACGCCGTTAGGCGCGCCGGCCCGCTAGCACTCTTGCTCGCCTTCTCAAGCATTTACTTGTCAGCGCTGACCTTTGCACAAGTTCCTATCGTTAAGCCTGGAGCACCCGGAGAGCCCACTCAAACGCTCACGGCTGACGAGGCTGTAGCCATAGCAGAGTCCTCCTATTCGCCTTCTGATGTGACATTTATGCAGGATATGATCCCGCACCACCATCAGGCGACACAGATGGCAGCGCTGGTGAAAGATCGTACAAACAACCCGGCACTAGTGAATCTAGCTGAGCGAATCAACGGCACCCAGGCGGACGAAATTGCCTTCATGCAAGAGTGGCTTGCACAGCGTGGCGAGACCGTGACTGAGCCATCGAACCATCAGTCCATGCACATGCATCACGACATGGCCGGCATGGCGACACCAGAACAAATGGCCGAGCTGGCAGGAACAGAAGGAACCGATTTCGATCGCATTTTCCTCACGTTGATGATCCGCCATCACGATGGTGCGATTACCATGGTTGAGGACCTAATGGACCAGCCCGGCTCCGCCTATGATCCGGTGCTATTTGAGTTTACCAACGACATTAGCAACGATCAGGCAGTCGAAATCGAACGGATGAACGGCATGTTGGTCGGCTTATCTGAGGATCCGCGCTCAGGCCTCAAGCCTGGCGTTTTTGACGCCGAGCAGGCCGTAAGCAACCTTGAACTGGTCGCCAGTCTACGTAAGCCTGCAGGCTTCTTTGATCCTGCGAACCCTGCGGAGCGTGGCGCAAGGGCTCTGGACGAAGAAGACGCACAAAGCGATGCGCGTGATACGAACGCAGCAAATGGTAAAGATGAACGATCTATCACTCTCGAAGAAGACAGCGCCAGCCTTCGACGCCCCATGCTCAGTTTCGCCAACACCGATATGGCGTTTCGCGACGATGTGCTTGTCGCAGGTAACTATCACGGCTTTAACGTATACCAACTGCAGGAAGACGGTGTCCCGGACTTAATGGCCTCTATCGTATGCCCCGGCGGCCAGGGTGACGTATCCATCGTCGGTGACCTGTTATTTATGTCCGCCCAGGAAAATCGCGGCCGCCTTGATTGCGGACTCGAAGGCGTCACTGAAGATGTCAGCAAAGAACGCTTTCGCGGACTGCGCATCTTTGATATTTCCAACTTGACCATGCCACTACAGGTCGGTGCCGTACAAACTTGTCGGGGCTCACACACGCACTCGGTAGTTGCAGGACCCGATAAAGACGGCATCATCACCATCTACAATTCTGGAACATCATCGGTTCGCGAAGAAGAAGAACTAGCGGGCTGCATCGGCGATACTCCCGGAGACGAGCGCACGGCCCTCTTCCGTATCGACGTCATCGAAGTCCCTGTCGACAATCCAGCGGCGGCCAAGATAGTCGACAGTCCTCGCGTATTTGCAGACCCACAAAGCGGTGTTGCCGGAGGATTGTGGCGCGGCGGCGATCACGGTGATGGCACGCAAGACACTTCGCGAACAGATCAGTGTCACGACATCACGGTGTTTCCGGAAGCGAACATCGCCGCTGGGGCTTGCTCCGGCAATGGCATCATCTTCGACATTAGTGACCCTGCCAAACCAACGCGCATTGATGTGGTGACCGACGAGGGCTTTGCTTACTGGCACTCGGCCACGTTCAACAACGACGGCAGCAAAGTGCTATTCACGGATGAATGGGGTGGAGGCGCCCGGGCGCGCTGTCGCGCATGGGATCCCCTGACCTGGGGTGCCAACGCGATCTACGACATTGTCGATGGAAAACTGGTGTTTGGTGGCTATTTCAAGATGCCCGCTCCTCAATTGGAATCAGAGAACTGCGTAGCGCATAACGGTTCTATCATTCCTGTACCGGGTCGCGATATTTTTGTGCAGGCTTGGTACCAAGGTGGCATTTCAATAATCGACTTTAGTGACTCGAAGAATCCGTTTGAAATTGCCTATTTTGATCGAGGCCCCTACTTCGCCAATGAAATCATTACTGGTGGCTTCTGGTCGGCGTATTGGTACGAGGGCTTCATCTACGGCACCGAAATTGTTCGAGGACTGGATGTACTCGCACTTCTGCCAAGCGAGCAGCTCAGCGAGCATGAAATCGCTGCGGCCCGTCTTGCGGATCAGGGCGCCCTGTTCAACCCACAACAACAGTTTAGTGTCAGCTGGCCAGACGCACCGGTTGTTGCGCTCGCCTATCTAGACCAATTGCAACGTGACAATGGCTTGCCAGATTCGATGCAAGCGGAGCTGCGTTCAGCACTGGATCTTGCCGAGGCAGCAATGACAGCCGGCAAAAGTGACAAATCTCTAGCTCGAAAATTGAGCAAGATGGCGAAGTCAGTAAACGCGGTAGAAGCTCCTGCTGGTCACTCAGATCGAGTTGCGCGTCT
>NZ_JBLGBE010000043.1:0-26910 GCF_047617445.1 Congregibacter sp. | reverse complement strand
GCGAAGAGCCTGCGTCGCCCTGTATCTCTGTGTGTGCCCTGGACGAAAACGATATTTGCATGGGCTGCTATCGCAGCTCCGACGAAATCACTGATTGGTTCATGGCTGATAGGGCAGCTAAATTGGAGGTCCTTGCGCGAGCCAAAGCCCGACGAGAAGCCGATAGCCCTATTCGCTTGCTATAGCGTTGAAACGAGTAAATTTCAGGGCTTAATCGGGAGATCTGCCTCGAACGGCGCGGACAACATTGCCCTCCAGCTCCAGGATTTCAAAGCAATAGCTGCCTATGCGCAGTCCGGCGTTGGCGTCTGGAAATGACTCAAGATACTCAAGTACGAGTCCTGATAGCGTTTTGGGCCCATCGGTAGGTAATTCCCATTTCAGCGCTTTGTTGATGTCCCGAACACTGGCGCCACCGTCAAAGACATAGCTACCATCGCGCTGGGGATAAATTTCGTCCGAGTTGTCATTCAGGTTCGACGTAAATTCACCGACAATCTCTTCCAGGATGTCGGCGACGGCGACCAAGCCGATAACATCCCCGTACTCATCAACAACCAGCGCCAAACGAAACTTCTTTTGCTGAAAGTTCCGCAGCTGCGTATGCAAAGGGGTGCTCTCGGGTATGAAGTAGGGCTTATCCAGTGCAGCCAGCAAGCCGCTGCGCGACAAGCCATCACGATTAACAATGCGGCTCACATTGCGTAGATGGAGTACCCCTTCGATATTATTGCTGTCTTCGCGCCACACCGGTAGCAAGGTGTGGCTACTTTGATGGATTGTTTCCAAAATAACATCGTCGCTCGCATCCAGATCAACTCCGTAAAACTCGTTTCTGGGTACCATGATGTCATCGACCGTCACGCCTTCCAGATCCAGAATATTAACGAGCATGCCCCGGTGACGCTGGGGAATCATCGCACCCGGGTCGGAGACGATGGTTCGCAGTTCCTCTCGGGACACTTTCTCTTCACCGGCTTCGTTCATGTCAACGCGCAGCAAACGCAAGAGGCCATTAGTCACCCAGTTCACGGTGGCGACAAGCGGCATCAGTAATCGCATTAAAGGCAGCAAAATGACGCTGGCGGGGAAGGCGATTTTTTCTGGGTACAGTGCCGCGATGGTTTTGGGTGTTACCTCAGCAAAGATCAGTATTACCAAGGTCAGAAGAATCGTCGCGATCACAATTCCGGCGTCCCCGTAGAGTCGAATCGCGATCACCGTTGCGATTGCTGACGCGGCGATGTTCACCAGATTATTGCCGATGAGTATCAGGCCGATGAGTCGGTCCGGGCGCTCCAGGAGCTTGCTCGCTCGAAGGGCACCTTTGTGCTTTTGTTTGCGTAAGTGCTTTAGCCGGTAGCGATTGAGCGACATCATGCTCGTCTCAGAACTCGAGAAGAAACCGGATAGAATGATCAAAGCTGCCAGCACAGCGAACAACAGGCCCAGCGGTGCGTCGTTCAAGTCAGCCTCTCTCCAGTACTAGCTCAAGCACGAGCTTGGAGCCAAGGAATGCCAGCATGAGAACGCTGAAGCCGGTTACCGTAAGTCTTACGGCAGTTTGGCTGCGCCAACCTAGCCAATGACGGCCACAGAGCAATACGGCAAACAGCATCCACGCAGCAATGCTAAGAACGGTTTTGTGAACCAGGTGTTGGGCGAATATATCGTCCATGAAGATCACGCCGGTTCCGATAGACAGGGTTAGGCCCATAAAGCCCACCCAGATCAGCTCAAATAGCATGCTTTCCATTAACTGTAGAGGGGGAAGCACACTCAGGAAACCGCCCATTTGACGTCGCCTTAGCTGTGCATCCTGAGCGGCAAGCAAGGCAGCCTGGATGGCGGCAAGCGTCAATATTGAGTAGGCGACTACGGAACTGCCGATATGTACCGCTACGCCCAGGGGTATTTTTTGCTCCCCAGCGGCGGTGTCAGGGCCCAGCGTAGCGGTAAGCACAGCGACTGCGGACAGTGGAAACAGAATGATGAGAAGGTTTTGTAAAGGGCGCTTTATTAAAGCAAGTAGACACGCGCAATTGATACCCAGAAAAATCAACGAAAAAATCCGGAAAAAACCGAAGTTTATGCCGTTAGGACCGTAAATATTGTGCCAGGTGAGGTACGCATGGCAGCCTAGCGCGAAGACACCGATCACAATCAGGCTGCGACTAAGGCTGCCGCTGTGTTGTAAAGCGCTTGCTAGTTGAAGACCCGCCGCGGCGAGATATAGCAGTGCAGCAATAACAGCAAGAAAAGCAATGGACATGGATTTGGGGGCCGGCTCCGCGGCGCGTATACTTGCGCACCTTTGTACCGACTTGTTACTGCGTAATCAATAGCGCAATTCCTTTGAATGCGCCCCCAAGAGGACGTTTTACTACATGTTCCAGAATCTTTCCGAGCGTTTAACCCAAAGCCTTCGCGCCGTTACTGGCAAGGCGCGTCTCAGTGAAGAGAATATTCAGGGCACTTTGAGAGAAGTGCGCATGGCATTGCTGGAGGCGGACGTCGCGTTGCCTGTGGTTGTGCAGTTTGTCGAATCCGTCAAGCAGCGTGCCCTGGGGCAGGAGGTGATGAGCAGCCTTAGCCCGGGGCAAGCCTTCCTGAAAATCGTACAGGCTGAGCTCGAGTCCGTGATGGGCTCTGCGAACGAGGGGCTGAACCTAACGACGCAGCCCCCGGCGGTCATTTTGTTGGCCGGACTTCAAGGCGCGGGTAAAACCACGTCAGCAGCAAAGCTCGCGAAACTCCTTAAGGAACGCGACAAAAAGAAAGTCACTGTCGTGAGTGTCGATGTCTATCGTCCGGCGGCGATCAAGCAGTTAGAGACCCTCGCGAGAGAGATCGGCGTAGATTTTTTCCCCTCGACGGTGGATCAAAAGCCGGTGGATATTGCCCTGGCAGCTCGAGAGCATGCCCGAATCCAGTTCAGCGACGTACTGATTGTCGATACGGCAGGACGTTTGGCCGTAGACGTAGCCATGATGGCCGAAATTGCGGAACTCGAAAAAGCCGTTACGCCGGTTGAGACGCTATTTGTCGTTGATGCTATGACAGGGCAGGATGCTGCCAATACTGCAAAGGCCTTTGGCGAAGCACTGCCGCTGACCGGTGTGATTCTGACCAAGGTAGATGCCGACAGTCGTGGCGGTGCGGCCTTGTCCGTTCGCCAGGTCACGGGTAAGCCAATCAAGTTTTTGGGCGTGGGCGAGAAAATCGAGGCTCTGGATCCTTTCCATCCAGATCGATTGGCGTCCCGTATTCTGGGCATGGGGGACGTACTGTCGCTCATCGAAGAGGTTGAGCAGAAAGTTGATCGGGTTAAGGCTGAAAAGCTGGCTCGAAAGGTCAAGAAAGGCAAAAAATTCGATCTAGAAGATCTTCGGGATCAACTGCAACAAATGAATAACATGGGTGGCATGGCAAGCATGCTGGAAAAAATGCCGGGTATGTCAGGCATGGCGCAGGCTGCGAAGTCCCAGATCGATAACAAGTCCTTTTCCCGCATGGAGGCGATGATTAACTCTATGACTCCCCGGGAGCGTCGCAATCCAGAGCTGATTCAGGGTACCCGGAAACGACGAATTACCAAGGGCTCAGGCACCCAGGTCCAGGACCTGAACCGTCTTCTGAAGCAGCACAAACAGATGGCGAAAATGATGAAGAAAATGAAAGGCGGTGGCATGGAGAGGATGATGCGCGGCATGGGGGGGATGATGCCTCCCGGGGGCGGCGGCTTGCCGCCCATGCGCTAAAGCCCAAAAGGTTCTCTAAGCGCCCGCAGCTACTAGAAAAATCACTGTTTAGAGGGCTTTCATCAGCCCCTTATTTTCTGTATGATGCGCCACCTTTCGCAGGGGTCCAGAAGGCAGCAGCCTGACGGTTACCCGAAATAATTGAGTATGTGTCGATAATTTGTGGCCAAACGTCAATCGTGACACTGGTTTTCGGGTTTTCGCAGGAGTGAGTTGGCAAGGTAATGGTAACGATTCGGCTTTCACGTAGTGGCGCAAAAAAACGTCCTTTTTACCACCTGACGGTGACCGACAGTCGCAGATCCCGCGATGGTCGTTTTATCGAGCGTGTAGGATTCTTTAATCCTGTTGCTCGCGGTCAGGAAGAGCGTCTGCGCGTGGATCGCACGCGCATTGAATATTGGCAGGGCCAGGGCGCGCAATTGTCTGCTCGTGTAGCGAAGCTGCTCAGCGTTGCTGAGTCAGTCAGCGAAGCCGCCGACGCGGCCTAAAGGCCTCTCGGGCATGCGTTCGCCCGAGGATCAAATGCTTCTCGCCGGAAAGATCACCGGCGCACATGGCATTAAGGGCTGGGTCAAGCTTCACGCTTTTACGGATCCGCCCGAGAATTTTTTCGCCTTTAGTCGACATCAGATGACGCGACAGGGGCGCCCGGAGTCTGTTCAGTTCGCTGAAGGACGGATTCAGGGCAAAGGTTTGGTGGCGAGAGTCGTAGGGGTGGATACCCGTACTGACGCTGAGCTGCTCCGGGGTACGGAAATCTGGGTTCCGAAAGCGGAACTACCAGCATTGGATCCCGGCGATTATTACTGGCACCAGTTGCAGGGCTTGCAAGTGTGGAGTCAACACGAAGGGCAGGTCTTGTTGCTCGGCGTGGTAGACCACCTCCTTGAGACTGGGGCAAATGACGTACTGGTACTGTGTCCTTGTGATGGCAGTATTGATGAGCGAGAGCGCCTTATCCCCTATCTACTCGATGATGTTGTGTTGGGGATAGATAAAGAGGCGGGAAGCATGACCGTAGTTTGGCACCCGGAAGATTGATGCGGGTCGCGTTGGTCACGCTGTTCCCGGAGACGCTCGGCTTGGTGAGTGAAATAGGTGTTACCGGGCGTGCGGTACGCGATGAGCGGCTGCACATCAGCGCGATAAACCCACGGGATTACACTGAGGACCGTCATCGTAGTGTTGATGACAGACCTTACGGAGGTGGTCCTGGAATGGTGATGAGGCCTGAGCCTCTCGCGGCTGCTCTGGCGGCAGGAAAGGATTATGCAGGTGCCGGCGCACCGGTCATATATTTGTCGCCGCAGGGTCGCAAATTCGATCACGCTAGAGCGCTGGAACTGGCGGAACTGCCGGGATTGGTATTGCTCGCAGGGCGTTACGAAGGTGTCGACGAACGGCTTGTGAGAACAGCGGTGGATGAGGAGCTCTCCATCGGGGATTATGTTTTAAGCGGTGGTGAGCTTGCCGCGCTGGTAGTCGTAGACGCGGTTGCGCGGCTCCTTACTGGAGTATTGGGTCACGAAGATTCGGCATCAGAAGATTCGTTTGCTCAAGGATTGTTGGATTGTCCGCACTTTACGCGGCCAGAGCAGTATGCAGGGCAGGACGTCCCCGCCGTGCTGCTTAGCGGGGATCATGCAGCAATCCGACGCTGGAGATTGAAGCAGTCTTTGGGTAGGACCTGGGAACGGCGTCCTGATTTACTCGAAGATTTGCAGCGGAGTCGAACGCTGTCGGCGGAGGAGCAACGTCTTCTCGCCGAATATCAGAGTGACCCGAGTTAGAAGTTAGGTGGTGGTGTCTGTGTTGAACGTGACGCTAGCAATAGTAAAAGAAATTTTATACATGATCGTCCCCTGGGTGATCGCAGGTAGTTTGGGAGCAAGATAATGAACACCAATGCAATAATTTCTCAGCTTGACGCTGAGCAGATGGACAAGGAGCTGCCGGAGTTTGCGCCCGGTGACACCGTAGTTGTTCAGGTTAAAGTGAAAGAAGGCAGCCGTGAGCGTCTTCAGGCTTTTGAGGGTGTTGTGCTGGGTAAGCGCAATCGTGGTCTCAATTCTGCTTTCACAGTGCGTAAGATTTCCCACGGTGTGGGCGTTGAGCGGACTTTCCAGACTTACTCTCGTTTGCTGGAGTCCATCACGGTGAAGCGCCGTGGTGACGTACGTCAGGCGAAGCTTTACTACTTGCGTGAGCGTTCAGGTCGGTCTGCGCGAATCAAAGAAAAGTTGGGTTAATTGTCGAGCCGCGCATGCGGCTCGTTTAACCCCAAGAGCGGCCTTCCTTTGGGAATGGCCGCTTTTTTGTGTCTGCGGTTTGTTAAGCTCTGAATATGCCAAAGTCCGCAACAAGCACAGATTTCCCTATTCTTGAGACTTATCTCGACGCGATCTGGATGGAGAAGGGGCTTAGCGAAAACACCCTGGCCGCCTACCGGCGGGATCTCCAGGCCTTCGCACGTTGGGCTTCGCTGCGTCATCAAAAAACGACGGACATCAGCCGCGCTGATATTGAGAATTATCTCGCACATCTCCTGCAGGCCAAGCGATCACCGCGCTCGGCAGCCCGGGCCTTGTCCTGTCTGAGAGGCTATTATCGGTACCTCCTTCGAAGTGGAGAGCTGCGGGAGGACCCCACCCTGGATCTTGAAAGTCCGCGCCTTGGACGGCCATTGCCCAAGACGCTTTCAGAGACGGATGTTGATGCCCTGCTGAAGGCCCCGAACCTCGAGGACCCCATCGGTTTTCGTGATCGTTGCATGCTTGAATTGCTCTATGCCTGCGGCTTGCGCGTATCCGAGTTGACAGGACTGACCTTGTCTCAGCTCAGCCTGAATCAGGGCGTTGTGCGAATCAGCGGCAAGGGCGGCAAGGAACGCCTGGTGCCCGTCGGCGAGGAGGCGCTGCATTGGCTGCAACGCTACCTGAAGGAGGTCAGGCCAGCGTTGCTGGGGGAGACGCCATCCGATGTGTTGTTTCCCAGTCGCCGGGCTCAAATGATGACGCGGCAGACCTTTTGGCACCGGATCAAACAGCACGCGATGACGGCGGGTATTCAGAAATCAATTTCACCGCATGTCCTGCGCCACGCTTTTGCGACCCATCTGGTGAATCATGGCGCCGATCTGCGTGTAGTTCAGCTTCTGCTGGGCCATAGCGACTTGAGTACCACCCAGATCTACACGCATGTTGCGCGTCAGCGCCTGCAAAGCCTTCACGCCAAACATCATCCCCGGGGCTGAGTAAGCGCTCGCAGTGTGAACTATTGCTCAGTGATCTGTTGCCCAGTGAACTATTCAAGACTGGTATCATCGGAGCATTCAATTAGAACGCAGTAAATCGCCGTAGGCGGTGCACACAATGGGAATATCTTCATGTACCTGAATCGTAGTTCTACTAGCCGCCCGGGCCGTCATTTGATTGCCTTGCTCGGACTTTGTCTTCTGGCGTTGGCGCAAGCCGGCTTCGCTGCAGAAGGCGTTGATCCGGCTGTTGAGAAGAAGCTGCGCCTGCGTTTGGGTGCGCCGCAAATCGGTTTGGAAGTACGCAGTGTAGAGACCAGTGATTTGCCTGGTCTTTACCGGGTGAATATTGTTCAGGGTCCCACGATTTATTCCACGGCAGATGGCGATTACTTTATTGTCGGCGACCTTTACAGCGTCGGTCTCACGGGCCTGGTGAATATGGGCGAATTGCAGCGATCCAATGATCGTAAAGAAGCGATAGCAGCTGTGGCCGAAGCTAATACCATTGTGTTTCCTGCAGAGGGTGAGACCCGGAGTCACATCACGGTGTTCACCGACGTTTCCTGCTTTTATTGCCAGAAGCTACATAAAGAGGTTCCTGAATTGAACCGTCGTGGTGTCGAGGTGCGATATCTGGCCTACCCGCGGCAGGGCATTGGATCTCCTGGGTTCCGGCAGCTTGCTAGTGCGTGGTGCGCAGACGATCGCCAGGCCACGCTGACAGCGTTCAAAAATCGTGAAGAGCTTGAAGAAAATGTCTGTCCAGGAAATCCCATCGCAGAACAGTTTGCGCTGGGTCAGCAACTAGGCGTCCGTGGTACGCCAGCGATCATCACTCCTGATGGGGAGTTGATCCCTGGCTATAAAAGTGCCGACGACCTAATCGGGGTTCTGGGCTTAAAGTAGCGAAGGACGCTATGCCTATAGAGTCCTCGAGCAAGGATTGACGCCTGGTTTGACAGTCATGGGCTCGGGCTTTAGTGTCTTCGCCCGTTCGCGCCTGCTTTTGGCAGGCGATCTTTAGTTTAGTACAGTGAGTTCCCGTGGAAGAGCAATTTCAGCGCATTCAGCGCCTCCCTCCCTATGTATTCAGCATCGTTGGCGATTTGAAGCAAGCCGCCCGTGCTGCAGGGGAAGACATCATCGACTTCGGTATGGGCAATCCTGATCAGCCCACGCCTGAGCATATTGTCGATAAGATGGTGGAAGCGGCCCGGCGTCCTGACACGCATAGGTATTCTCAATCCAAGGGTATTCCCCGTTTACGCAAAGCCATATGCGACTGGTATCGCACTCGCTACGCAGTAGAGCTGGATCCTGACACCGAAGCGATTGTGACCTTGGGCTCGAAAGAGGGCCTTGCGCATCTGGCTCTGGCGACTACAGGTCCCGGCGATGCAATACTGGTTCCCAACCCGTCTTACCCGATCCACCCCTACGGTTTCGTCATTTCAGGTGCGGATATTCGCCATGTACCGATGCGTGATGAGGGCGATTTCTTTGAGGAACTCGAGAACGCGATCCGCAACAGCTGGCCCAAGCCAAAAATGCTGGTGCTGAATTTCCCCTCAAATCCCACGACAGATTGTGTGGAACTGCCGTTTTTTGAAAAAGTTGTGAAGATCGCCAGAGAGCATCAGATATGGGTGGTGCAGGATTTTGCCTATGCGGATCTATGCTTTGACGGTTACGTGGCGCCGTCGATTCTGCAGGTAGAAGGAGCACGGGAGGTCGCCGTAGAGTTCTTTAGCATGTCCAAGAGTTACAATATGCCGGGTTGGCGCATAGGCTTTTGCTGCGGTAACTCAACCTTGGTGGGTGCGCTGGCACGCATGAAGTCCTATCTGGATTACGGCATGTTTACGCCGATACAGGTGGCAGCTATAGCGGCGCTGGAAGGCGACCAGAGCTGTGTGTCAGAGATCAATGCCATGTATTGCTCGCGACGCGATGTATTGTGCGATGGCTTGAATACAATGGGCTGGCCGGTCACGCCGCCCAAGGCGACGATGTTTGTGTGGGCGAAAATTCCTGATGCTTATCAGGCTATGGGTTCTTTGGAGTTCAGCAAAAAGCTACTGGCGGATGCGAAGGTGGCCGTGTCACCGGGTATCGGTTTTGGAGAGTATGGCGAGGGCTACGTGCGCTTTGGCCTGATTGAGAACGAACACAGAACACGTCAGGCTCTGCGTAATATAAAGCGCATGTTTCGCGAGGATGGGCTGGTAACGGCCTGAGATTTCGTTAGTACTGATTCGCGTCAGTCACTGTAAATAACTGTTGGGGAATTTGAACAGGATGAGCGCATTGCGGATTGGGGTCTGCGGAAACGGCACGGTCGGTGGGGGCACTATCGAACTGCTCCGCAGTCAGGCTGCGCTATTGAGCGCCCGCGCGGGGCGGGAGCTGTGTTTGACCCGCATTGGCGCACGTCGTGATCGGGATGATTGCGCTGCTGAGGATGTGCCGGTACATCGCGATCTTCTGGAAGTCGCTCGCGCCCAAGACGTCGATGTCGTCGTTGAGAGTATCGGTGGTACGACCCTCGCGAAAGAGATTGTAGAGACGGCCTTGCGATCGGGGAAATCTGTGGTCACTGCTAACAAGGCATTGATTGCAGAACACGGTAATGAGCTGTTGGCGCTGGCCGAAGAATGCGGGCAGAGTTTGCTATGCGAGGCAGCTGTGGCCGGGGGCGTGCCGATCCTTAAAGCGCTGCGTGACGGTATGGCAGCTAATTCAGTGACCGAGCTTTCAGGCATTATCAACGGTACAGGTAATTTCATTCTGACCGAAATGGGCGCCCATCAACGGCCCTTCGATGAAGTGTTAGCGGAGGCACAAGCTTTAGGGTATGCCGAAGCTGATCCGAGCTTCGATGTAGAGGGCATTGATGCTGCACATAAGCTGAGTATTCTCGCCGCAATGGCTTTTGCGACGCCGCTTAATTTTTCTGCCGTGTTTTGTGAAGGCATCAGTGGAGTGACTCCTGCGGATATCCAGTTCGCCGATGAATTGGGTTATCGAATCAAACACCTGGGTATTGCCAAAGAGCATGCCGATTGCGTGGAACTGCGCGTACATCCAACCTTACTTCCCAAAGATGCACTACTTGCCAATGTCCATGGCGTACTTAATGCCGTTCGGCTTCGCGGCCATGCTGCGGGCGAGACTGTGTACTCTGGTGCCGGAGCGGGGCGCTTACCCACAGCCTCTGCGGTGGTGGCGGACCTGGTGGATATCGCCAGAGCCGACGGTAAGCCTGTGCACTGTCTGGGAGTTCCGGTTGCGACGCTAAAACCTAAACCGGTGCTGTCCATGGATGCGGTCTGCTGTGCCTGGTATCTGAGATTGCAGGCGCAAGATCGGCCCGGTGTTATGTCGCAGCTGGCAAGTTGTCTGAGCGCTGAGGGCATTAGCATTGAGGCGCTTATTCAGAAGCCGCCCAAAGACGCAGCGGCCACAGTCCCAGTTGTTGTACTCACTAACAATGCGCGTGAAGATGCGCTGCGCCGCGCGGTGACGGCAATTGCCGCACTCCCCGCGGTGACTCAAACACCACACTGCATTCGTATCGAATCGCTGAACTAGAGGGAATCCTGTGCGCTATATCAGTACCCGCGGCACTGCGCCGATACTCGGCTTTGAAGACGTCTTGCTCACCGGTCTTGCTAGTGATGGCGGTCTGTATGTGCCAGAAAGCCTTCCAAGCTTTAGCCCGGCAGAGCTTGAGGAAATGGCGTCTTTAGATTATCCGACTCTGGCGCATCGTATTCTCCTACCGTTCGTGGAGGAGGCATTCGGTAGTGAGGAACTGCAGAAGATCATCAATGACAGTTATGCGGTGTTTCGTCATTCGGCGGTCGCTCCTTTAGTGCAGCTTGAGCACAATCAATGGGTGCTTGAGCTGTTCCACGGCCCGACATTAGCGTTCAAGGATTTTGCTTTGCAGCTCCTGGGTAGGCTGCTGGACGCGGTGCTTAAACGGCGCGGCGAGAAAGTAGTAATCATGGGTGCGACCTCCGGGGATACCGGCTCCGCGGCGATTGCGGGCTGTCAGCGCTGCGAGAACATCGATATCTTCATCCTGCATCCTCATCAAAGAGTGTCTGAAGTGCAGCGGCGACAAATGACGACCTTGAGTGGCCCTACGATTCATAATCTTGCGATCGAAGGCAATTTCGATGATTGCCAGGCCATGGTCAAAGCAAGCTTTAGAGATCAGAGCTTTCTCCCCGATGGACGCAGCCTCGTAGCGGTTAACTCCATTAACTGGGCGCGCATCATGGCGCAAATCGTCTATTACTTTTATGCCGGTCTGGCCCTGGGTGCTCCGCATCGCGCGGCGGCTTACTCGGTGCCTACCGGAAACTTTGGGGACATCTTCGCAGGGTATCTCGCGTCGAAGATGGGATTGCCGATTGCACAGTTAATGATTGCCACCAATCGAAACGATGTACTGCACCGTTTATTGAGTAGCGGTGACTATGCACGTCAGGCCTTGGAGCAGACCTTATCACCCAGTATGGACATCACTGTGTCGAGCAATTTTGAGCGACTGATGTTTGACCTTTACGAACGAGATTCAGCAGCAGTCGCTGGGCTTATGAACGCTCTTGATGATGGTGATATAGCTCTGTCTGAGGGCGCTATGGCTAATGCACGAGCGATGTTCGCCAGTCATCGCGTTGACGACGCCGACACCCTGGCATGTATTTCCAAGGTTTGGGAGAAGAGCCATTACTTACTAGACCCACATAGTGCCATTGGTTATGCGGCGGCCAAATTACCAGAAGGAATGCGCGACGTACCCTGGGTGACCTTGGCGACAGCACATCCTGCAAAGTTCCCTGGCGCCATCGAGCGCGCTGAGGTTGATGCCTCGCCCGAGCTGCCCGCGCATTTATCAGATCTCTTTGATTTGGATGAGCACTTCGATGTGCTCCCTAACGATATGGCTGAAGTACAACGCTTCATGTCTGCGCATTTGGGCGCCTGATTGTCACGCCCAAGTCGCAGTATTCGGCGACGCGATAGCAACGGAGCAGAGAGCTTTAGCGAGTTATCGCCGATTCTTGCGAGGGTGTATGCCGCTCGGGGTGTGAGGGGGCCTGAGGAATTGGATCTTAGCTTTGCTGCGCTTCATCCGCCTGATTTACTCGCGGGTATGGATGCAGCGACACAGCGTTTGCAGCAGGCTCTGGAGAAAAATGAGCGAATTCTCATTGTCGGTGATTTTGATGCCGATGGTGCGACGAGTACGGCTTTGGCGATCGCCGCGCTACGCCAGTTTGGAGCCACACAGCTTGATTACCTGGTGCCTAATCGTTTTGAGTTCGGCTACGGACTGACCCCCGGCATTGTCGGTCTCGCCGAGCAGCGTAAGCCCGACTTAATCATTACCGTCGACAACGGAATATCGTCATTGGACGGTGTCGCAGCGGCGAACGTGGCGGGAATAGAAGTACTTGTTACCGATCACCACCTTCCTGGTGAGCAGCTGCCTGATGCGGCAGTAATCGTTAATCCTAATCAGGCAGGCTGCAATTTTCCGAGCAAAGCCCTGGCGGGTGTCGGGGTTATGTTCTATCTCCTCCTCGCTTTGCGAACTCGCCTCCGGGATCTGGATTGGTTTGCTAGCCGGGGTCTGGAAGTACCACATCTGGGGGCATTCCTCGATTTGGTGGCACTGGGCACCGTGGCAGACGTAGTACCTCTAGATCACAATAATCGAATTCTTGTGGAAGGCGGGCTCGCGCGCATACGCAGCGGTCGTGCCCGCCCGGGAATTAATGCATTGCTAAGTGTTGCCGGACGTGACCCGGCAGCTGTAGTGGCAAGCGATCTGGGTTTTGCAGCCGGCCCCCGGCTCAATGCGGCGGGGCGCCTGGATGATATGTCTTTGGGTATAGAGTGCTTGTTGTGTGAGGATCCTCGGCAGGCGCGAAATCTTGCGCTGCAGTTGGATAGCATGAATCGTGATCGCCAACGTATCGAGCGAGGTATGGAGGAAGAGGCGCTCTTAGCCCTGGCCAGCCTCGATCTACGTGAAACCGACTTGCCTGCGGCGCTGGTGTTACACGATCCAGGCTGGCACCAGGGCGTTGTAGGTATTTTGGCATCCCGAATCAAAGACCGATTTCACCGGCCGGTGATAGCATTTGCGCGCAGTGATGAAGGCGAGCTGAAAGGCTCCGGACGCGGTATTCCGGGAATGCATCTACGTGATCTTCTGGATTGGGTGGCGACCCAGCATCCGGGTCTCATTGACCGTTTTGGCGGCCATGCTATGGCCGCAGGATTGTCCTTGCCCGAAGCGCACTACGACAAGTTTGCCGAAGCATTTACTGATGCCGTTCAAAACGCGGGCGGGCTGTCTCTGGACCCGGTGATTGACAGTGACGGAGAGTTGGCCCCAAAAGATTTTGATCTTGCGACAGCTCAAATGCTCCGCAGTGCGGGTCCGTGGGGGCAGCTATTCCCGGAGCCCCTGTTTGACGGGATTTTCGAGTTGCGCAGCCAACGCATCGTAGGAGAGCGGCACCTTAAAATGAGCCTCGCCAAACCGGGTGACGGCACACCTTTAGAAGCGATCGCCTTTGGTGTAGACACTGAGCGCTGGCCGGATCAGGCGGTGACGAGGGTCAGGCTTGCCTACCGGCTGGACGTGAATCTGTTTCGCGGTGAGCGGCGTTTACAGCTGCTGGTGGAGCAAATCGAGGCTGCCTGAGGACGCCTCTTTTGGGCCCTGCTAGGGTAGAATAACACCTTTTTTTGAAGAGCCATTCCCATGCTGGAAATCAACCCTCTTGTTCAAAGCCTCAAGGATATCGAGGCACGTACTGACGTGCTTAGGGGGTATCTTTGACGTCGATCAGCGTCGAGAGCGTCTTTCTGAAGTAGAGCTCGAGCTTGCGGAGCCCAGCGTTTGGGATGACCCCGAGCGAGCACAGGGGCTGGGTCGTGAGCGTGCATCTTTAGAAGCTATCGTAAGCTCCATTGATGCTCTGGATACGGGTGCGGCAGACAGTCTTGATCTCCTCGAGATGGCTTCTGAGGAAAATGACGAAGCAGCGGTGAGCGATCTTGAGCTGGAGATTCAGGAGCTTCTCAAAGTGCTGGAGCTGCTTGAGTTTCGTCGTATGTTCAACGGTGAGATGGACGCTAATAACGCCTTCCTTGATATTCAATCCGGCTCCGGAGGCACCGAAGCACAGGACTGGGCGGAAATGCTCCTTCGCATGTATTTGCGTTGGGGAGAGTCTCGAGGATTTACCACTGAGCTCATTGAGGCATCAGGTGGCGACGTGGCTGGTATCAAGAGCGCCACGATTAAATTCAGTGGTGAGTATGCTTTTGGATGGCTGCGCACCGAAACCGGCGTGCACCGATTGGTCCGCAAATCACCCTTCGATTCGGGTAATCGCCGGCACACATCTTTTGCGTCTGTGTTTGTTGCGCCGGAGATTGATGACAATGTTGTAATCGAGATTAATTCCGCGGACCTTCGCGTAGATACCTATCGAGCCAGTGGTGCGGGGGGCCAGCACGTCAACAAGACAGACTCAGCGGTGCGTTTGACTCACAATCCTTCGGGCATTGTGGTGCAGTGTCAGACTGAGCGTTCGCAACATCAGAACCGCGATAACGCCATGAAGCTGCTTCGTGGCAAATTGTATGAGATGGAAATTCTCAAACGTAATGCCGAAAAGCAAGTGATGGAAGACAGCAAGGCTGATATCGGTTGGGGCAGTCAAATCCGCAGCTATGTTCTGGATGCCTCGCGAATCAAGGATTTACGTACCAATGTTGAAACCAGCAATACCCAGGCGGTGCTTGATGGCGCCATCGATCAATTCATCGAAGCCTCGCTGAAAAGCGGTCTGTGATCGGAAATATATTATGACTAAAACAGATAGTGACACGCCTCGTGCACCCGAAGACGAGAACAAGCTGATAGCCGAGCGGCGCGGCAAGCTCGATGATCTGCGTGAACAAGGCAACCCCTTTCCCAATGATTTTCGGCGCAGCGCCACGGCGGGCCAGTTGCAGCAGGATTTCGCCCAGGAGGAGAAGGTTGCACTGGAGGAGCGAAACGAGGAGTTTGCGGTTGCGGGTCGTTTGATACGCAACCGGGGCGCGTTTTTGCTTATTCAGGACGGTGAGGGCCAGATCCAGCTGTATGTTGATCGCAAAGGCCTCAGTGAAGAAACGCTCGCCCGTATCAAGAGCTGGGATCTCGGAGACATCGTCGCCGCTCGGGGGCCTCTGCATCGTTCCGGCAAGGGCGATTTGTACATCAATATGCGCGAAGCGCGTTTGCTTACCAAGGCGCTAAGACCACTTCCCGACAAGTATCACGGTCTCGCCGACCAGGAGCTCCGTTACCGTCAACGCTACGTAGACCTGATTGTTAACGAGAGTTCTCGCGAGGTGTTTCGAATACGTTCCCGGGTGATTAGCTACATCCGACGATTTATGGATTCGCGGGACTTCATGGAGGTAGAGACCCCCATGATGCAACCGATACCGGGTGGCGCTGCGGCAAAGCCGTTTGTCACGCACCACAACGCGCTGGATCTAACGATGTATCTGCGTATTGCACCCGAGTTGTATCTCAAGCGCCTCATTGTGGGTGGCTTTGAGCGTGTGTATGAAATCAATCGAAACTTTCGAAACGAAGGCTTGTCCACCAGGCACAATCCTGAGTTCACGATGCTCGAGTATTACTGGGCGTACGCCGACTACCAGGATGCCATGGATCTCACAGAAAGCATGCTCCGGGGCCTGACCGAAGAAGTCTTGGGCTCTCAGCAGGTGAACTATCAGGGACAGGTATTTGATTTCTCTCAGCCGTTCATTCGCATGACGGTTATCGAGGCGATACTCGCTTACAACCCGTCACTGAGTGCCGCTGACATCGCTGAGAGGGAACTGGCCAAGAGCGTTGCAGAGGGTCTAGGCATTGACGTCCGTAAAGCGTGGGGACTGGGTAAAATTCAAATCGAGATTTTTGAGAAGACGGCTGAACACCGGCTTGAACAACCTACGTTCATTACCGCGTATCCCACAGAGGTATCCCCGCTGGCGCGTCGTAATGACGATGATCCTTTTGTTACCGATCGCTTTGAGTTCTTTGTCGCAGGTAGGGAGTTGGCCAACGGCTTTAGTGAATTGAATGATGCCGAAGATCAGGTCCAGCGTTTTAAAGAGCAGGTAGAGCAGAAGGATGCAGGGGATGAAGAAGCGATGCACTTTGATGCGGATTATGTGCGGGCGCTGGAATACGGCATGCCTCCGACCGCGGGCGAGGGGATAGGCATCGATCGGCTTGTGATGTTGTTGACGGATTCACCGTCTATCCGCGACGTCTTGCTGTTTCCCCATATGCGACCCGAGTGATCTTCGTTCCCGTGCTGGTGCTACACTCGGCTAACGACTTATTGCGAATTTACTACTATGCCTAAGAAGCTCATTACCCTGGCATTGACCGCGGCACTTGCGGCTTGTGCAGGCGCTCCTCCGGAGCCGGCTCCTCCAGAGCAAAGGTCGCCGGAGGACGTTAAGTTGACGCTCAACTTACCCGAGGAGTCCGATAACTGTGTGTGCCAGACGGCCGCAGAGAACGATCGGACGTTTCTCGAACGAGGTATGGAAACCCTTGCGGACGGCGACTATATAGAGGCCGTGCAGTATTTTCAGCGTTATCAGCGGTTGGAGCAGCTGCCTATGGCGCAATGGGAAGGTGATCTTGCGATAGCCTACGTGAGCATGCTGCCCAGTAGTCCTTTCTACGATGTGGATGCTGCGTTACGAGCGTACACCGACCTACAATCGCGGGAACCTGATGGTCACAAGCATCACAGCATCGTACTCATGCAGCAAGCGCTTGAGTCCTTTGTCTTGATGGAACGCCATATCTGGGACTTGGAAAGTCGAGCCGGCATGTTGCAAGAGGATTTGGACAAGCGTGAGCAGGCGCTTAAGCGTCTTCGAGAGTTGACTCTAGGTCAACCGGAAGACTGACGGTAAAGGTAGAGCCCTCTCCGGGAAGACTGTCGATACGGATTTCACCGCCCATCAGGGTGCAAAAGTCACGACAGATGGCCAGTCCTAATCCCGTTCCGCCATAGGTGTTGCTGGTTGAATCCTCAGCCTGAACAAAAGCCTCAAAGACGACGGCCTGCTGTTCATCGGTCATGCCGATACCTGTATCACTGACTGCAATTTCCAACTGCTGTGTTGCCTCTGAAAATGAGGCACTGACTCGAATAATGCCTTGCTGGGTAAATTTAGCTGCGTTACTCAAAAGGTTGACAATGATTTGGCGAAACTTCACCGCATCATTGTTGATCATCGGAAGGGCGCTAAAGTCCTCGCACTGCAACACGTTGCCGTTTCTACGTAGGAGTGGGGCGAGAGCATCTACCGCCATAGTGAGGGCTTCACCCGGGTGGAACTGTTCTCGTACCAGGCTCATCTTGCCTGTCTCAATCTTTGAGAGATCCAGAATGTCATCAATGAGTGCCAGTAACTGTCGTCCCGAGAGAACAATTTTGTCGAGATCATTTTGGTGCTGTTTACGATCTATGGGCGTTTGATCGTCCAGTTCATCGTGTAGCATTTCGCTGTAGCCGATAATGGCATTCAGCGGTGTTCTTAGTTCGTGGCTCACGTTGGCGAGAAAACGCGATTTTGCTGCGTTAGCTTCATCGGCGCTGAGCTTAGCGTCTTTCTCCTCATCGATGGCCCGTCGCAGCTTGTCCGTCATGCTGTTAAATGCTGTAGCGAGATCACCGAGTTCTCCATCGTCGTCGATGTCTTCGATGCGATAGTCAAGCTCTCCGGCGCCCAGACGCTGCGTACCTCGCTTTAGACGTTTAAGATTGTCGTTGGTGTAGCGAACCAAAAAGAAGCCCAGGGTGGCGGTGAGAAAAATCGAGGCAATAAATCCCAGTACCGTTATGCGATCCGTGAGTGCGATGGTGCGGTCGATGACATTGGCCCGTTGCACGGCGATGAATGCCTGGCGCTGCTCAAGCTCCTTCAGCCGTTGGCTGGCTTCGAGATAGGGGATAGGGTCATCAACATCTGACTGCCACTTGGAATCGTTGTAATTGTCGTAAAAGTCTCTCCAAATGCTGAGTAAAGCTGCGCTGCTCTCACGCAGAAGATTGAACTGCAAAGCGGTGACATCGCTGCCCATGCCTCCCAGAGCTTCCACAGTGCTGCGCGTCGCGGCAATGCTGCTCAAAGCGCTGCGTTGATCTTCTTCCGCCAGCCGGTCGTCGGTGTTTTCTCGGAGTGTGGACAGCACCAGAATCTTTTGTCGCTGATCTTCCAGCTGTTTGGCGAGTTCTCCGGACAGCTGTCCGGCGGTCACGGCCTGACGGTAAGCCACCATACTTTCGCTTCGCGCGTAGCTGCCCCAGAAGTGTGTGCCCACGTTGATTGCAAACAGAATGAGGATCGTAAATAGCGAGAGTGTGAGGCGTCTGCGAAGACTCATCGTTCGAGCAACCGGCGTATTTTTTCCAAAAGGGCCGGAAAGTCGACGGGCTTGGTTGCATAATCGTCGCAGCCCGCTTCTAGAGCTCTGTCTCTATCTTCTGCCATAGCGTGGGCAGTGAGCGCGATGATGGGCGTATGAGCTATTTCCGGGTTTGCGCGCACCGCACGGCATACGCTCCAGCCGTTGATCACAGGAAGGTTCATGTCCAGCAGCACCAGGGACGGTCGCTCAGACTCTATACTGGCTAAGGCTTTGGCGCCGTCCTCAGCAATGAGCGCGTCAAAGCCAGCACGCTTTAGTCGCCGACTGAGCATATCCCGATTAAGCTCATTGTCTTCTACCAGCAGGAGTCGTGTTTCGCTCATAGGAGTTCCTGCTCCAAGGGATGAACCACGAGGGGTTCATCAAGGCCGGGTGCCTGCACCTCGCGACTAGGCCCCAACGCATAGGCGGCCCCCAGTGCCTGGCGGGTGGACTCGGCAATCAGTATCTCGCCGCGTTTTGCGACATCCTCGATGCGAGAGGTCACGTTCATTGCATGACCTACAAAGCCGTATTTGCTTCGCCGCTCTGAACCGATGTTTCCGGCGATGACGTTGCCTGTGTTTAAGGCGATGCCCATCTCGAGTTCCGGCAAACCGTCATCTCGATTTGCGGTGTTGATCTCCGCCATGGCCGCCTGCATTGCCAATGCACAGCGCGCGGCACGATCAGGATCATCATCGTGACGTCGAGGAGCCCCAAACACGGCGAGAATGGCATCGCCGAGGAACTCGTCAATAGTGCCTCCGTACTCAAGGATGATGTCAGTCATAGCGCCGAGATAGCGGTTGAGCATGCTTACTACCCTGTCCGGGGGGAGTTGCTCGCTGATCGTCGTAAAGCCCCGGATATCGGACATCATGATCGTGACCTCCCGAAGATCACCGCCGAGTTCCAGACCCTCTGGACCCTCAAGAATCTCGGTGACGATGTCATCGGAGAGATAGCGCCCGAAAGTCGCGCGGATGAATCGCTCGTTGCGTTCCAGCTGGTCGCGATACAACTGTTCACGATCGTGCCATTGTTTGCGTTCGATGCCGGCTTTAATGCGGGCCTGAAGCAAGACCGGGTTGAAGGGTTTGAACAGGTAGTCGTCTGCACCGGCTTCAATACACTCGACAATGCCCTGCATGTCCTGTTCCCCAGAGATCATGATGACTGGGGTGGAGCGTAGCTTGGGCTCGGCTTTGATACGTCGGAGTACTTCTCGGCCATCCATGCCGGGCATCATCCTATCGAGTAGCACGACGTCAACATCAGCGTTAGCGAGCATTTCCAGTGCCTCGGCGCCACTGGAGGCAGTAACGACAAAGTGGCCGCTACGAGTCAGGTAGCGCGCGAGTAATTCTCGGTTTTCTTTCCGATCATCCACGGCGAGAATGAATCCTGGTTCGCCGGTGAGTCCGGCAATTTGCTGTGCCGCCTCGGCATCGCCGGCGCCTGACAGTGCGGCCTCGGCGGTGCCCTCGAGCACATGATCGATAGCGCTTTGTAAAGCCGCTGTTGGTTCTAAGATACTTTCGCCCAGCATTTCAGCATAACCGCGCAGAGCCCCCGCCAGATTGCGAAGCTCATGGCTGTCCGGGATCTCCTCTTCAAGGAGTGGGGCAATATTTGCGGCACAGGCGGCAAGCGCCAACCAATCCTGCTCGGCGTCTGCATCAAGCTCAGGTAGATCTGAGGCGCAGAGGGCTCCAATCTCAATGACCGCGGACTGAAGAGTTACGCGAATACTGTGCGCAGATACGGCGGACTGCACGGCAGTTTCGATCGTTCCGGCGTCTTCTAGGGGTGTGCTGTCACTCACACCTGAAGACCGTGATCTGGTCCAGCATAGTTCGCATGCCTATCGATTCCTGTCGTTCTGATTGTGTCGAGTATAGCGACCGTGGCAATCTCCGGGGAAGAGAGTTCAACGTAGTAGATGCGCGCGGTCGAAAATTTGAGGTAACATGAGCGTATCGCGAAAGCAGACAAGTACGGGTGGCCGAAGCGTAGTCCATGTTGCAGCAAGTAGAAATATTTCAGGGTCTTTCCGACGACGAGCTGACGGCACTTGCCGAGAGCAGTACTAGTCGATCCTTTCCAAAGAATACCGTGGTCATTCATGAGAATGACCCGGCGGATTCGCTGTTTATCATCGAAGCCGGAAAGGTGAAGGTGTATTGCAGCGACAAGAACGGCAAAGAGTTCATCATGAACACGCAAGGCGAGGGCGACTATTTTGGCGAGCTTGCCCTGCTGGATGATTCCACGCGGTCGGCTTCGGTGCGAACCGTAGAAAAGTGCAATTTTTGCATTATCTACAAAGAAGACTTTAGCAAGGTGCTGGAAGCGAATCCCAGCATCTCTCGCAAATTGATTGCGAATCTGGCGTCGCGGGTGCGCAAGCTCACTGCGGACGTGAAAAGCCTGGCACTACAGGATGTGTATGGTCGCGTAGCGAACGTGCTCATGGATCTGTCCGAAGAGCGGGGCGACGGCACCTTGTATATCGGTGAGAAGCTCACTCAGCAGGATATCGCTGACCGTGTTGGGGCGTCTCGAGAGATGGTGGCCCGTATCCTGAAAGACCTTACGATTGGCGAGTACATTCGTTTTGAGGGTCGTCACATTATTATCAATACGCGACTGCCGGCTAAGTACTGAGTTAATCGCGTAGACGGGCTTTCAGGGCCATTGTTGTTCTGTGTATTGTTGTTCTGGGTAATGTTGTTCCGTGTATGGTCACTTTGCAGGCTTTTCGCGGTCGGCACCGTCATCAATACCGCCTATTCCTTCCACACGCAGTAGAAGCCTGCCCTTCGCCAGTCGGGCAGAGATCGTCTGCTGTACCGTGACAGCATCGTCACTACGGATGACTGAACCTTGCTCGTCGCTCAGTATGGAGTAGCCCCGTTCCAGAATGGCTAAGGGGTTGAGGCTTGCCAGGACTTGCTCTCGGCGCTCCAACGCCTGTTTTTGCCATGCAATTTTTTGTCCAATGGCAACATCCAGTGCGACGCGTTGTCGCTCTACCTGGTCTCGACTTTGCTCGATGCGGCGTCGCGGGGAGTTCGCCAGTAGACGCTCGCTGCGCACATGATGGTCTCGACGAAGTTGATCCATACGCAGAGTTATGGATCGGCGGAGGCGGCCCTCGAGGTTATCCAGACGCTGGGACTGTTCCCGAAGCCGGTCGCCAGGATGTCTCAAGCGCGCCCGGAGCTGCTTAACTTGCAGCGTGGCGCGCTCCAAACGATGTTGCATAGATCTATTCAGCCGACGACGTGACTGTTCGAGCTGCGCAAGCAGCTCTTCCCGATCCTCGCTGAGCAATTCCGCGGCAGCGCTGGGTGTAGGCGCGCGGGCATCGGCGGCAAAATCTGCGATGGTAACGTCCACCTCATGACCCACACCACAGACCACAGGTAGCTCACTCCCAACGATGGCTCTCGCCAATGCTTCGTCATTAAAGGCCCAGAGATCCTCCAGTGATCCGCCGCCGCGAGCCAAAATAACGGCATCAAAATCGCAATCGTCCCTGGCCAGGGCATAGGCATTGGCATCGAGAAGTGCCTGACGGACCTCCCCGGCAGCGCTCTCGCCCTGAACAGACACCGGAAATATCGTGACGCGTATGGATGGATTTCGTCGTGCAAGTACGTGAAGGATGTCCTGCAAGGCTGCGCCGGTCGGTGAGGTGATGACGGCAAGATGCGCCACGGAGCGGGGTAGGGCCTGTTTGATAGCAGCATCAAAGAGACCTTCTTGGCGAAGCTGGTCTCTAAGCGCTTCAAAGCGAGCCTGCAGTGCGCCGGCACCCGCAGGTTCCATAAACTCACCGATGAGTTGAAACTCTCCCCGACCCTCATAGAGCGACACCCGTGCTCTCAATCTGACCTGATCCCCGTTCGCAGGGCTAAACCGCAGTCGCTGATTATAGTTTTTGAACATTGCGCAGCGCACTTGCGCCTTATCGTCCTTCAACGTGAAGTACCAGTGACCGGAGGATGGGCGAGCAAGGTTTGAGAGCTCGCCTTCGACCCAGACATAGCTGAAGTGGCTCTCCAGCAGGCTACGAACCTGTCGATTGAGCTGGCTGGGGGTGAGTGTTTCAGCTTCGGCCTGACTCATGGGCTTGAGCGGCCTTTTACAACTATTTGCACTAGCTTACGTCTCCGGTATTACGTCGAGAGCTCTAAGGTTTTATAATAGCGAGTTTACTCGACCAAACAGCGTCTGGAGGACACACTATGTTGCGTATCGATCAGGAAGCGCTGACTTTTGACGATGTACTCCTGCTACCGGGATATTCTGAGGTGGTAGCGACCGATGTTTCCCTACAGACCCGACTAACCAGAGACATTAGTCTGAATCTGCCCCTCGTGTCTGCTGCAATGGACACAGTCACCGAAGCCCGACTTGCGATTGCTATGGCTCAAGAGGGCGGCATCGGCATTATCCATAAAAGCATGAGCATTGCCGAGCAGGCTGTCGAAGTTCTGCGGGTTAAAAAGTACGAAAGCGGTGTAGTGAAAGATCCGATTACCATCCAGCAAGATGCCACGCTGGCGCAGCTGATCGAGTTGACGACTGCAAACGGCATTTCGGGCGTGCCCGTCCTGGCTGGCGAGGATCTGGTCGGTATCGTTACGCGGCGGGATATGCGTTTTGAGACAGAGATGGACAAGCCGGTGGCGTCATTGATGACCACTAGGGAAAAGCTCGTGACCGTTAAAGAGGGCGCTGATTCAGCCGAGGTTCAACGGCTTCTGCATCAACATCGTATCGAGAAGATACTGGTGGTCGATGACAAATTTGATCTGCGCGGCATGATCACCGTGAAAGATTTCGACAAGGCCGAGAACCACCCTCGAGCGTGCAAAGACAGCTTTGGTCGACTTCGTGTGGGCGCATCGGTAGGTACCAGCGCAGATACGGAAGAGCGTGTTGCTGCCCTGATAGAGGCTGGTGTAGACGTGTTGGTCGTTGACACTGCGCATGGACACTCTCGCAACGTATTGCAGCGAATTCGAATGATTAAAGCCGACTACCCGGACATTCAGATCATTGGGGGCAATATCGCGACGGGCGAGGCGGCACTGGCCTTAGCCGAAGCGGGCGCTGATGGAGTGAAGGTGGGTATTGGCCCCGGGTCCATCTGCACCACACGAATTGTCACCGGTATCGGTGTGCCTCAGGTCACGGCAATTGCTGACGCCGTCGCTGCGCTCAAGGGTAGCTACGATATCCCAGTGATTGCTGATGGCGGTATTCGCTTTTCTGGCGACATTGCCAAGGCGATTGCAGCAGGCGCGCATGCGGTGATGGTGGGCAGTATGCTCGCCGGCACAGAAGAGGCACCAGGCGAGGTCGAGCTCTATCAGGGGCGGACCTATAAGTCTTACCGAGGCATGGGTTCGCTGGGCGCGATGGCATCTAAGCAAGGTTCGTCAGATCGTTATTTTCAGGACGCGAGTCAGGGGGCCGAGAAGCTCGTGCCTGAAGGAATTGAGGGCAGAGTGCCTTACAAGGGCTCCGCGACAGCGATTATTCATCAGCTCATGGGGGGAGTGCGTTCGTCCATGGGTTATACCGGCAGTCCAGACATCGAGACTATGCGCAGCCGACCGCGTTTTGTCCGCGTTACGGCGGCGGGCATGTCCGAGTCGCATGTTCACGACGTGTCGATTACCAAGCAAGCGCCGAACTATCCCGTTAGTTAGCTTCAAATCTACGGCCGCGGCTATGCCTGAGACTGATGCGGCCGAGGCCTTTTAAACAGCGAATCCATCTATGACTGACATCCACGCCAGCCGAATTCTGATTCTCGACTTCGGCTCCCAATACACCCAGCTCATCGCCCGGCGCGTTCGTGAGGTCGGTGTGTACTCAGAGATTCGGGCCTGGGATATCAGTGAAGCGGAGCTTCGAGAGTTCGCGCCTAGCGGTGTCATTCTGTCTGGTGGGCCTGAATCAGTCACTGCCGAGGGATCACCTAGGGCGCCCGAATGCCTGTTCGCCGAGGAATGGCCGTTGCTGGGTATTTGTTATGGCATGCAAACCATGGCGGCGCAGCTTGGCGGGGACGTGGAAGGCTCAGACGCCAGCGAGTTTGGTTACGCGCAGATCCGAAGTTCGGGTGATAACGCGCTCTTGCACGATATTCGCGATCACATGACGGATCACGGCGATGGTCTACTGGACGTTTGGATGAGTCACGGTGACAAAGTCACTACGCTGCCCGATGATTTCAGTTGTATAGCGTCGACGGATTCTTGTCCCATAGCGGCGATGGCACACAATGTTCGCCCGTGGTTTGGTATTCAATTTCATCCTGAGGTCACGCATACCCTGCAGGGTATGCGCATTCTCGAGCGCTTCGTGATCGATATCTGCGGCTGTGAAGCATTATGGACCCCGGCGCGTATCGTCGAAGACGCCATTGCGCGGGTCAAGCATACCGTGGGGAGTGATCACGTCCTCCTGGGATTGTCTGGTGGCGTTGATTCGTCCGTTGTGGCCGCACTTTTGCACCGCGCTATCGGTGAGCAGCTTACCTGTGTGTTTGTGGACAACGGTTTACTACGACTGCATGAAGGTGATCAGGTCATGGAGATGTTTGCCCAGAATATGGGTGTCAAAGTCATTCGCAGTGACTCAGAAACGATGTTTCTTGAGCGCCTGGTTGGCGTTAGCGATCCTGAGCAAAAACGCAAAGTCATCGGCAACACTTTTATTGAAGTGTTTGATCAAGAAGCCTCGCGCATCGATGGTGTCCGCTGGCTTGCTCAAGGCACGATCTATCCGGATGTTATCGAGTCCGCCGGTGCGAAAACCGGTAAAGCGCATGTCATTAAGTCCCACCATAACGTCGGCGGACTGCCCGACGATATGGCGCTGTCATTGGTGGAGCCGCTGCGGGAGCTCTTTAAAGACGAAGTTCGCAAGATTGGTCTGGAGCTTGGATTGCCTCATGACATGGTATTTCGGCATCCGTTCCCAGGGCCGGGTTTGGGCGTTCGAATTCTGGGAGAGGTGCGTCATACTTATGCCGAAATTCTTCGACGTGCGGATGCCATCTACATGGAAGAGCTTCACGCTTCCGGATGGTACGAAAAAACTAGTCAGGCTTTTGCCGTTTTTCTCCCCGTGAAGTCTGTGGGTGTAGTGGGCGATGCGCGGCGCTACGAGTATGTGATTGCTCTTCGAGCTGTGGAGACCGTGGACTTTATGACAGCGCGCTGGGCACATCTTCCCTACGAACTACTGGAAAAAATCTCCAATCGCATCATCAATGAGATTAGTGGTGTGTCCCGGGTAACCTACGATATTAGCTCTAAGCCGCCGGCGACTATTGAGTGGGAATAAGACTTCGTCTACGGCGAAAGTATCGGATCTTGAGGGTAATGAAATTCCAAATACTTCAATCTATCGGTTCGCATGGATCGCATTCTATCCCGAGACAGAGCTCTACAATCCCCAACCTCAGTAGTGCGTATCAGTGGCATATCACCACCTCATAAATTTTACAGAACTACGAAGCACCAGTGCCGAGATACGGAAACCAAATAGCTCTTACTTTTCTTGGGGTGCTTCTTACAGTACACGCGTATGCTCGGACAGCGGGGCAATGCCCACCGCAAAAGGGCGTTGCACTACAGGTGCTTGGCTCTGGTGGTCCTATTGCCGATGACGGTCGAGCATCAACTGGCTATATCGTTTGGGTAAACGGAGAAACAAAAATACTGATTGATGCCGGGGGCGGTACTTTCCTATGCTTTGGCGAAGCTGCGGCCAGCTTTGAGGACCTCGATTTATAGGTCTAAGTCATTTCCATACTGACCACTCAGAGGACCTGCCAGCGCTACTGAAATCCGGGTATTTTACCGGACGAGAGCGCAGCCTCAGTATCGCGGGACCAGACGGCGTATTTGCCCAGTGCAGGCCTCGCAGCTGCGGCCAGAGAGTAATTTCTTGTTTCGATGATTGCCTGAAGTGACAGATTACTTGCGACAGCAAAGCTCTCCAGCGTATAAATCACAACACACAGAGCGATGGAGATTATGATGGCTCTGCCCACATTTCGGTGAGGGTCTTTCAACTCTGAGGCACTATTGGTAATCGTGGTGAACCCCTGAAAGGCCAAAATACCAAGTGCCGTTGCACCAATAAAACGGGTCATTGATGCGTCAAGACTCACTGTTGAGAAATTCACTTCCGCTGTGTCAGCCACCATTACGCCGACGATACCGAACAAAACGATACCCCCAATCTTGATAAAGTCGAGCACCGACGCTACACCTTCGATCATATTGTTCGCGGACAGGTTGATCAGAAACGCAACCAGCAAC
>NZ_JBLGBE010000042.1:0-27944 GCF_047617445.1 Congregibacter sp. | reverse complement strand
CGGTCATCAACACAACGGCATCAGCGTCCTTGACCGCTTCATTAATATTGTTGGCATATTCCACACTGTCGGGAAGCAGGGGGCGGGCTTCGTCCATACCTTCAGGATCATGGGCGCAAATGACTGCACCGCGATCGATGAGAGCAGGAAGGATTGCAAGGGCCGGGGCGTCTCGCATGTCATCCGTCTCTGGTTTAAACGTCAGGCCGAGCACCGCAATACGTTTGTCCGCCTCGGAGCCGCCCAGGGCTTCGCGAATCTTGGAAATCATGCGCGCCTTTTGCGATGCGTTCACCTCAACAACGGCTTCCACAATACGACTTCCTACACCATGTTCCTGCGCCATACGGTTAAGCGCCACAGTGTCTTTGGGGAAGCAAGATCCACCATAACCGGGGCCTGCGTGGAGGAATTTGTTGCCAATGCGCTTGTCCATGCCCATGCCTTTGGCAACTGCATTGACGTCCGCTCCGGTCTTTTCGCAAAGCTGACTCATCTCGTTGATGAAGCTGATCTTGGTCGCCAGGAAGGCGTTGGAGGCGTATTTAATGAGCTCGGCACTTTCCAGTCCGGTAACAAATATTGGCGCTTCAATAAGATTGAGTGGCCGATACAGTTCTCGAAGTCGGCTTTCCGCACGCTCTGACTCTACACCCAGAACCACTCGATCAGGGCGCATGAAATCACTGATTGCTGAGCCTTCCCGCAGAAACTCCGGATTCGACGCCACATCAAAGTCAGCATCAGGATTGGTTTTGCGAACAACGCGGGCTACTTCTCTGGCAGTGCCTACGGGAACCGTCGATTTGTCGACGATAACGGTGTAGTCCTGCAAATGCGGAGCGACTTCTTCGGCTGCAGCGTAAACGTACTTAAGATCGGCGTGTCCATCGCCGCGGCGCGTGGGGGTTCCAACGGCGATGAATATCAAGTCTGCATTGGCGACAGAGCCTGCCACGTCCGTGGTGAAGGATAATCGTCCGGCTTCAGCGTTTTTACGCACTAAATCGTCAAGGCCAGGTTCATAAATCGGAATTTTACCTTGCTGAAGCGCAGTAATACGGTCTTCCTGCTTGTCTACGCAGATGACCATAGCGCCAAATTCAGCGAAACAGGCCCCTGATACCAGCCCGACATAACCCGCTCCGATCATCACGACATTCATCTACGCTTTGTTTCCTGTTCTAGCAATAATAAGAAGCGTCAGCTTATCTAAGCTCAGGCGGGCTGTCTGTAATAGTCCCGGAACCAGTCCACAAAGTTTTGAATGCCTACGTTGATATCCGTTCCTGGCCGATAACCCACATAGTCTGCGAGGGCTTCGATGTCAGCGTAGGTGGCAGGGACATCTCCGGGCTGAAGAGGCAAAAATTCCTTGCGCGCTTCCTGGCCCAAGGCGGACTCAATTGCCGAGATGAAGTCCATTAAGGCCACGGGCTGATTGTTGCCGATATTGAACAAACGGTAAGGTGCAGAACTGCTGCCTGGGTCTGGCTGGGCAGAGTCCCATTGCGCATCTCCTTGTGGAGGCTTGGCCAATAAGCGGGTGATGCCCTCTACGATATCGTCGATATAGGTAAAGTCGCGGCGCATTTGACCTTGATTGAAAACCTTAATGGGCTCTCCGGAAAGAATCGCTTTAGTAAACAAAAAAAGTGCCATGTCGGGACGGCCCCAAGGCCCATAAACCGTAAAGAAGCGTAAGCCCGTTGTTCGGAGTCCGTAGAGATGCGAGTAGGTGTGTGCCATGAGTTCATTGGACTTTTTAGTCGCCGCGTAAAGCGAGACCGGGTGATCCACGTTGTCGTGTACTGAGAATGGCATGCTGGTGTTCATGCCATACACCGAACTGCTGGATGCGTAAATCAGGTGTGACGTTTTCGCATGGCGGCAACATTCGAGAATGTTCATAAAGCCGTCGATGTTGCTACTAATGTAGGCTCTAGGGTTCTCAAGCGAGTAGCGGACGCCGGCCTGAGCTGCGAGGTTGATAACCGCATCGAGCGCCTGATTAGCAAACAGCTCTTCCATGGCCTTGCGGTCCTCAAGATCCAGCTCCACGAAGGTGAAGCCGTCTCGCGTTGTAAGTCGTGCGAGTCGATCTTTTTTGAGCTGTACCGAGTAATAGTCGTTCAGGTTATCCAGACCCACTATTTCGTGGCCATCACTAAGCAACCGTTGGCTGAGGTGGGATCCAATAAAGCCGGCCGCGCCGGTAACAAGAACACGCATTTTTGAGAACTCCTATAATCAGACCTACATGGTAGCAAACACTCTTGACCAACCATCAGTCTATTCAGCCGGGGCTGGGGCTGTTAGCGTAGGGTTTTGACATAGAGGGAAGGGCTAATGACCGAACGCAAGCGCGTTTTGCTTACGGGTGGGGCGGGTTACATAGGGTCGCACAGCTGTCTCGCTTTTAGCGAAGCCGGTTATCAGGTCAGCTTGTTGGACAATTTCTGCAACAGCTCGCCGGTAGTTTTGGAGCGCTTAGAACAGATTTTGGGTTATCGACCGGAGCTTCATGAAGCGGATGTACGTGATGAAGAAGCTGTTCAGCGCGTTCTCGAAGCTACGCGTCCCGATGCGGTGGTGCATTTCGCTGGTCTGAAAGCTGTAGGTGAGTCCGTGGAGTTACCCCTGCACTACTACGACAATAACGTCTCGGGCACTTTGTCCCTACTTCGTGCTATGCAGACTGTCGGAGTGAAACAGTTGGTGTTTAGTTCGTCGGCAACCGTTTACGGCGATCCCGCGTCGGTGCCCATTACAGAGGATTTTCCACGCAGCGCGACCAACCCCTACGGGCGCAGCAAGCTCATCGTGGAAGATATGTTGATGGATCTAGCGGGCTCGGATCCCGCTTGGAGGATCGCGTTGTTACGTTACTTCAATCCTGTGGGCGCGCATGACAGTGGTCTTATTGGCGAAAACCCCTCGGGCATTCCTAATAACCTGATGCCCTTTGTCGCGCAGGTAGCTGTGGGACGTCGAGAAAATCTGAGCGTGTTTGGTGGCGACTATGACACTCGCGATGGCACCGGTGTTCGCGACTACATACACGTTGTCGATTTAGCAGAAGGGCATGTATGCGCGTTGGCGGCTTTAGAGAATCGAACGGTCGCTGAACCTCTCATTGTTAATCTTGGTACGGGTAGGGGCTACAGTGTTGTAGAGCTCGTAAAGGCGTTTGAAGCGGCAAGCGGCCGAGAAGTGCCCTATGAAATCGTGGCTCGCCGGCCCGGCGATATCGCGGAATGTTACGCAGACCCCAACTGTGCGCGAGAACAGCTCGGTTGGGAGGCGCGTTTTGGCATCCAGCGTATGTGTGAGGATGCCTGGCGATGGCAGTCGCAAAACCCTGATGGATTTGGCGACTAACTCTACCGCCGCCCTTGCCGCGACTTAACGATTGTCACTGCTGCGCAGAATGCGAATCGACAGCACATTTTGCGCGACGTCACTTTCGTGGAATGCCACCTCTCGCCACTCTTTGTCGGCGTAGAGTGGGGTCTGATCGCGAAAGTGACGACTATTAGGATTACCGGACTGGCTGTAAGTCAGAAGTGCTTCGGCGACCGGTCCGTTATCGTCAAAGCCTAAGGTGTAAATAAAGCTGCTTCCGTGTACCACCGCGTAGCCATTATCGGTGAGGTAGCGGCTGTCAGCGACTTTTGTGGCCCGCACGCCTGCTATGGGCGACGCCGATGGATTACCGGACATTTGCAAGTTCGCGACGCCCTCGTAGCCATTTCCTCCGTGCACTGGAATGGCCTTTCCTGAGCGCCAAGCGAATTGAGTGTCTTGCAGTGTGGTGTCCAGGGGCAGTTCAGCTGCACGAAGCACCGCTATTGCATCACGCAATGATTGCAGCGCAAGGTCAGATTCGCCCAAACCTGCCGGCGTGAGAATAGGACGGTCTACCTCAAAACTTTCACCAAACAACTTGCCGGCGTTAACCGTATCGAGTCGGTCATAGCGAGTTAGCCACTCGCGAAACAGCGGCGCACCCGGGCTATCAAGGTTGAGGCTGCCGTCGTAGGCCTGGAGTACATCGCAAGCTTCCGTGAGATCCTCGCCCCCGGTGCGGCAGACATCGACTAACTCAGGTAGCAGAAGCTCAGCGCTTAGACCGCGGTTAGTAAACAGTGCGCGCTGTATCTCGTGGATATTGAAAAGACCATCGTCACCGGCATCACCGTATTGGTTTTCCAGCATTCGGACATTCATTCTTGTGCGCGGAGATCTGGCGGATTGGGTGGGGCCATAGAGCACAGAGTAGCCTGTGAGCGGCTCCCGCGGGCTACTTAGCCAATAGCTGTCGTTGGAATTAAAAACGTAGTCTTTGCGCTCTATTTTTGGACGATTTTGAAAGGGTGCCGTGCCTGCAATGGGTACACTCGGGTCATTGATCCAGGTGTTCTGGGGGTCACTGCCATCTAGAAGGATCATCCGTCGTCCCGCGTACAGCTGTGCCGCGAGGGGGTCGTCTTTTAAGGATTCTTGCCACTGCGTTTCGGCGCTAGCGCTCAAATTACCCACGGTTGAGTTGTCGAGGTATAAAGCACGACCATCTTCACTTGTGGCTATGGTATTTACCCAGGGCATTGCATTGTATTGCCGATGTGCCCCAATAAATTCATCCAAGGAACTGGCTTCACCCATGGCTTTCCATTGAGCGAGTAGCGAGTGGTTTCCAACATTCGCATCCTTGGCGGCATAGGCGTATTTTTTGTCCCAGGCCATGCCAGGCATTGTCAGAATCGGGCCGTGGATGCTCGTATAGATCGTGTGCGGCTGTAGGCTGATACGCCCGTCTTTACCGCTGACGGGGATTTCTAGAGTGCGCACCTCAATGTCCAGCCATTCGTTTCCATAGCGGTAGCGCAATGGATTCTCTGGATCGAGTTGCAGACGATAAAAGACGATGCGTTGGCTGGCTGAGACTGTGTGCGTCCAGCCGAGTGCCGAATTAAAGCCAATAGCGACGCCAGGGCTGCCCAAAAGCTGGGCGCCGTAAATGTCCAGCTTGCCGGGGATTGTGAGATGTTTTTCCCAGAAACGGCTTTCGCCATACCAGGGGTAATGCGGATTAGCGAGAAGCATGCCTCGCCCATTCTCGGTGTACTCGCTGCCAAGGGCCCAACCGTTTGAACCCATGCCCTCAAGCGCTGCTGCGTCAAGCGCAGCGAGTTGTAGAGTTTCATTGTCGAGTGAGGAAACCTCGATTTTCTCATTGGAGGGTGCTTGAACACTTGCTATCGCAGCGCTCATGCGCGGAAGGGTTTGAGCCGCGATCACCATCCGACTCATCAAGTCCAGGGGTGTCGTTTCACGCAGCCAGTCAGCGCCGCTACACCATGAGTTATTGCGAGAGCCGGGGTGTTCGCGAAGATAGCGATTGAAACCCGCGGTGTAGCCAGTAAGCCAAGCGCGAACCTCATCGTCCTGCGCGGCAAGCGCGGTCCTGGCTTGACCTCGGATGTCTAAGCCGCGCACAACGGCATCCAGTGCAATATTGCTCTGTTTGGCGCCAGCGCCGAGGTATCGTGAACTTTCTCCTCTGGCCCGGACAAGGCTAAGGGCCATGTTACAAATATGATCTTCTGCTGCGGCATAGGCTTCGCCGTAGCCGAGGGCGCCGTATTCAGCGGCCAGAATGTGAGGGACCCCGTAGGGTCCTTTTCGTACGGTGACCTCGTAGTTTTGTTGAGTGTCTACCCAGTCGAAAACCCGTTGCTGTTGTTCTGCAAAGGGGAGTGCCGCAATCTCGCGGGATAGGGTCTGAAACGCGGCGGAGTCAAAGCCATGACCCTGCATGTCTTGTGCGTATTCCAGTAAATCGTCGGCATCCGGCTGATCGACGGTCGCGAGGGTGCTGCCGACAAAGAGCAGAGACAGGATGCACGCTGCCGACATTTTGAGACTTTGATTTAAAAGAGAATCTGCACTGTGTTTAACACTCGACGAATTTGCGGTGTTAGGTCGTTTTCTTCGAAGCATGTGCTTCTCCAGGAATTTTTATTGTCATTATTGCCCACGCTATTTTGCACAGCGAGCCCCGTGTGTCTATGAGGGGTTTTTCAGCACTGGGCCAAGGCGTCGCGGCGCTACCAGAGCCACGCCGCCCCGCGGACGCCACTACTGTCGCCGTGCTGTGCTGCACGAACCTCAGTGAGGCTGATATCTGAAAAAACCTGCGCCTGCAGTAGGTCTGGCATCGATGCGTAGATGACATCAATGTTTGAGAGTCCGCCGCCCAGAACAATAACCTCCGGGTCTACAATGTTGATGACGCCTGCTAATGCGGCGGCAAGCATTTGCGTGTATGCAGATAGTGTTTCGCGGTGCTTTGCATCGAGTTGCTGACTGTGTAGCTGCTCTACGTTAATCGGTTCGCGATGCAGTCGCTCGTGCGTTAGCGCTAGCCCCGGCCCACTGAGCCACGTTTCGATGCAGTCCAGCCTGCCGCAGTAGCAGGGGCGGGGCTTGAGAAGCTGATCAGGCAGTGCCGGTAATCGCTCCAGAGGCATACGGTTATGACCCCATTCACCGCTCACCGCATTAGGCCCTTGCAACAGAGCGCCATTGATAAAAAGCCCGCCGCCGACTCCAGTGCCAAGTATTACGCCAAAAACGCTGCGCGCTGAAGATCCCGCACCATCGCTTGTCTCAGAGAGCACTAGGCAGTCAGCGTCATTGGCGATGCGCACAGGGCGACCGCAACGGCTCTCCAGATCTGCTCGCAGTAATTGACCGTTGAGGATGGTGCTGTTGCAGTTACGCATTAAGCCCGTGGCAGGGGAGGGCGAGCCCGGCGTGCAGATCCCCAGAGGCAGCGGCCTTGAAAGTCCTGCCGAGCTCTCCAAATCTTCACACAAGCGCCTGATCTTCGATAACAGTCCGGCGTAGCTGTCGATGGGAGTAGGGCTGCGCTTGCGATGCACAACCTCACCATCGCGGTTAAGTAGCGCTGCCTCAATTTTGGTACCGCCAAGGTCTACGCCTAGCAGTAGTTTGTTATTTGTCACTGGGCACCTCGTTTTTGCCTGTTGAGTTCCTCAATGTCCAGCCGTGGGGAGAGACAGCGGGCAGACGACTTACGCTGTGCGCCGTAAAGACAGCTTGTTTCCCCACCAGGCAATTCCCTGAGCGTTGAGTGTCGCGTCTACGCCCAGGGCTGCCGCTTCGGCTTCTGCCTGTGATTCAGGGATTAGCTTCGCGAGTTCTGCGCGGGTGGCATCGAGCACCGACGCTTCAAGTGATTTGAGATCACCCGTAAATTCACGACCTAGTAGGGCATAGCGGTCCAGTTGCCGAAGCAATCGCTCGCGCTGCGCTTCTTCAAAGACCAGTGCGCCATAGTGGGTCAGGTAGAACAGTCTTGGCTTCACCTCGCACAAGGCAGTAACAGAGTCCTGGTAGAGCGCAGGATCGAACTGAGTGGGCGTAGTCGCTGGCATCACATAGGAGCCTTGGGCATAGCGCTGCCGTGCATAACTTACGCCAAACATATCGCCGCTGAACCAGCCTCGGCTTTGCTCATCAAAAAGACAAAAGTGATGATCGGCATGGCCCCGGGTATGTTGTACACGCAGTCGCCGCTTGCCCAGCAAAATCGTTTCGCCATCGTCCAATACTCGTACACGATTAGCATCCAACGGTAAGACATCGCCATATAGCTTGGCAAACAGCTCGTCTCCATACACCTTCTGTGAGCTGGCGATAAGACGCGTCGGATCAATCATGTGCGCCGCACCCTTGGGGTGGATCAGCAGTTCTACATCAGGGAAGTGTTGCAGCAGCGCACCGGCGCCCCCAGCGTGATCCAGGTGAACATGCGTGGGTATAACGTAGCGCAATTGCGCCTCGTCGATGGACAAGGCTTTGAGCGTGGCAAGAATATTCTCTACGCTGTTAGCTGTGCCCGTTTCTATGAGGGCGCATTCATAGCCGCTAACCACCAAGTAACAGCAGGCAATGTCTGGCGCCATGTAAAGGGCATCGATGCAGTAAATGTCGTCGCCAAGTGCTTCAAAAACAGCCTTATTCATGGTGGTTTTTTTGCCGGGAGGAAGGGGGGTGAATATAGCATCGGACGCTGCAGTCTCGATAAAAACTGAGGCCGACGCGACGGGCGCCCCTGCGATTGAAAGATGTTCAATCGAGGCCAGGAATTCAAGCTATTTACCGTACCTTCTTTCACGCCTGTTCCTACGCGTAATACTATGACGTTGAGCCCGAATACCTGCGGCGGCGGTCGAGTTTTAGGCCAAAAAAAAGGGCTGCAAACTGTAGCCCTTCTCGTGTACATAATCTCTAGCAACGATATTGAGCGCGCAAGTTCCACAACATTGGCTCGGCGGGATACACCATGCCAAACGGGTTGTGCACGTGATACTCCTTGCCAAAACAGTTGCTACATTCGGCAACCACCGAAACTGAGTCCGATGGATTTGTCCAGCGTACTTGTGAATTCACTAAGGTGAATGACTCAACAAAACCCTCGGGATCGTTACTTGGGCTTGTGTCAAAGTCCGAGGTGTATTTAGCGTCTGCCGAGAAGCCCAGGCTACCCGACGCTCCGAGATCCATGGTTGAGTTCAAACTGATTTGAGCGGAGGCATCGGGCGCGCGCTGGAGTTCAAGACCGATGCCTGCAGCTTGAGCGCTGTCTGTGAGCTTCGTGTACTTTGAATCCATCAGGCCGAGGTTAAGGAAAACGTTGCTGGAGGCGGCAAGTGCGAAGACACTCTCTACTTCCAGCCCGGACACTTTGGCTTCGCCAGAGTTGAGCGTCAGGAACGTTGAGCTACCGGGAAACACCGAAGTTACCTGGTAGTCACTGTACTCGGCGAGGAACACCGTAGCGTTGACGCGAAGACGGCTGTCCATCCAGTCACCGCGTATGTCAGCTTCGTAGGAATCTAAAAACTCAGGACCAAATGCCTGCATCTCTACAGCAGAGGTGCCGCGCGCATTCCAGCCGCCATATTTCTAGTGTTTATGGGACCTTCCGAGGCCCAAGTCCAGCACCCCCACACCTTACCCACACCCCAAGGATAGTGCCCCTTTGTTAGGCACTGTCAGCTTCCGGTTTTCTGCAACTACTTTTAGCAGTATGTAGATAGGACCGTAGCTCATAACAATCTAGAGTCCTTCATCACTCTCCTGCTGGCCCTTAAGGTTTGTTCACTCCTTGATCCTGGGATAGAGTAAAAAAATTAGGGCTACTCAGTTACTCGCGCAATTTTTGGGCATTGATAACGAAACGCGTGCCTATGGGGACAAGATGATCTTGAAAACCATCGAACACCGACTCAACCTTGGCTAGGGCTAGCTAAGAGGCCGTGGCGTATCGTTCAATCACGCTGGAACATTGGTATGGTGATGATGCAATCCACTGCCGCATTTTGCGGACGACCTGGAAGCTTATGGGATGGGTTTGATTGCCCGCACTGCCTTTACTACGAAATCTCGGGGGAGTTCACAGGTATCGCGCAGCGTCTGAGTACTCATGTGAGCATAGCACTGAGTCCCGCGTGTCCAAGGAGCTGTTGCAGCACCTGGAGAGCTGTTCCGCCGCCGTTGCCAAGGCGCGGTCCGTTTCAGCTCCCTTTTACGAGGCGTCGGAAAGCGGGAAGTGTGAGCAGCAGGATCAGTGCGCCGACCGGAACCACCACTGCCGACACGATGCTCATGGCTGTTCCAAGGTAGGCCTTGCCGCCCAAAAAATGGTCGCTAACAGCTGCAATGGTAAGTGGACCGAGGCCAATGCCTATCAGGTTGAGTACAAGCAGGTAGATAGCGGAGAGCCTTGCGCGCAGGTCGTGGGGTGCCATCACCTGGAGAGCTGCTGCGGCGGCACCGTAGGGAAAGCTGGAGAAAAAGAAGAACGCCGCATAAGCAGCGATACTGCCGCCGAAACTCGACATCTGGGGGGCCAGCACACAGGCGGGCAGCAAGCCCACCGCGGCGATGACGCCCGTCCGCATGTTGGCGTCACTGTAGCCGTGCTTGGAAAGCCGGTCTGCAACTATGCCGCCGACTACGATGCCTGAACCCCCGAACAGGAATATCACTGCCCCCAGCGCGCGTCCCGCTTCGCCGGCGCTCACTGAAAAATCGCGGATAAGTTGGGTCGGCGCCCAAGCTATATAGCCGTTAAAAACCACGGCTAAAAGAGAGAAGCCGAGAAAGTGCCCACCGACTACGCGTCGATTTGCTTTTATGTAGCTCCACAGGCCCGGGAGTGCCATTCGAGTGGTCGTGGGTATGAGGGATTTACGCGCGGGCTCGGGTACTGTGAGCATCAGCAGAGCAAAGAGCGCGCCGGGTATGCCCACCATGAAAAACACGGCTTGCCAGGAGCGTATTTCGCCCACAACAGGCAGCACGATCGTCTGCACGGCTTCGAGTGCGCCGATGATAGCGCCGCCCAGCATGAAGGCGATGCCTGCGCCGAAAAACACGCCCGAAGAGTAGATGCTCAGGGCGCGACCCAGACGGTGGGGGGGGAATATGTCGGCGATCATCGAATAAGCCGCTGGGGAGAGGGCCGCTTCGCCGACACCAACGCCAATTCGAGCAATGAACAGCTGCCAGAAGTTTCGTGCGACACCGCAGGCGGCCGTCATTGCGCTCCATACGACCATACCCACGAGAATGATCCAGCGACGGGAGTGTTGGTCCGAGAGTCGTGCGATGGGAATGCCCAGTGCGGCATAGAAAAGCGCAAAGGCTATGCCGTGCAGCAGGCCCATCAAGGTGTCGGAAATGCCGAGATCTCTCTGAATTGGCCCCACGAGTAGTGCAAGAATTGTGCGATCAACGAAGGCAATGGTGTATACGATAAGCAGTACGCTGATGGAGTACCAGGCAACTCCTGCGGCCGGGTAGTTTTTCGTTGATGGTGTCTCTGTTGCTACGTCACTCACGACATGGATTGCCGAAATGACGCTTTGTCTATGACATCGGCAAACAGCATGTCCATGCTTCTCAGCGACACTGCATGGCGCTCCGCATCCAGTTCGGCGCAGGCGTCCCCAATCACAAAGACCTGCATGTCGCGGTGACTGGCGTCGCGAACCGTGCTCTCGACACAGCAGTTGGTGGTCACGCCACATACCACCAATTGCTCGCAGCCCGCTTCTGCCAGCTGTGCCTCAAGATTGGTTTTGTAGAACGCGCTGGGGCGGTTTTTGTCGATCACCTGCTCGCCTTCGCGCGGCGTCAGCTCGGGAACGATGTCCGCGTCTGTAGACCCTGCCTGCAGTGCGCTGACCTGCGCCAGCTCGGGCATGATGTGGTCGACCATGACTCCTCCGTCGGCATAGTCTGTCTGGTAAACATAGCGCGTGAAGTAGATTGGAATGCCGGCGGCCCGCGCGGTTTCCAGCACCGCAGCGCAGTCTGGGATCGCCGCTTGGCAGGCGCTGGTGTCTAAGCCGATAGCGGCGACCTGACCATCGGCCTTGCAGAAACTGTTTTGCATATCGATGACAATCAAAGCTGCCTTGTTTTTGTGCAATTCCATAACGTCTCTCACTACTGGCCGAAGGTTGGCAGTGTAGATATAGGCGACGAATAAGGTGAAGCGTTGTTCATATACGTGAATGGCCCGTTTACATATCTGGATCAGCGCGTAGAGTCGTGCTCGTGCAATCATGCCGTATTGACGTTATCAGTCGATGAAAAACGCGTGATTCTCGGGTAGAGTAAATTTTGCTCGGTCGTTTTTGGTCTCTTAGAGGGTCTAGACGGGTGAGAGGAAAATAAAATAATTGGTGAAGTGGGTTCGGGTCGATTCTTGCTGGAGATAATAAGATGAATGCTAAGCACATCCTTGTAACGGCGGTTGCGGCCGCGATAGTCGCACCGATAACAGCACCTATGGTCTTCGCGCAGGACTCGGGGCCGGCCGTGCTCGAAGAACTTGTGGTAACCGCACAGCGGCGTTCGGCAGACCTACAGCAGGTACCTATTGCCGTAACTGCACTTGATGAAAGCGCCATGGATCGCCGCCAGATTTTGTCTACCCAGGACATCTTTACCGAGGTTCCGGGCCTGATCGGCTCCAACAACGTTGGCCAGAGCACCGCCGTTACGTTCTTTCTACGCGGCATAGGTACTACCGAGTCCATTGTGACAGTGGACCCGGCTGTAGGCGTATACGTTGATGATGTTTACATCGCCCGTCAGGGAGTCAACAATTTCGCGTTGTACGACCTTGAGCGCATCGAGGTGCTGCGTGGGCCACAGGGCACGCTGTACGGACGGAACTCATCCGCGGGTGCGGTGAAAGTCATTACCAAGGAGCCGGGCTTTGAGACCGAAGGCAAGCTCAGCGGCGGGATCGGTAACTTCGGACAGCAGTTTGTCCGCGGCAGTTTCAATACGTCCCTCATCGATGACACGCTGGCAATTCGGGTTAATGCGATGTCGCAAGAGGATGATGGCTACTCGAGTAACCTGACTCTGGGCCGGGATGTGAACACAACGAACTTCTATGGTTGGCGGGTTTCAGCACTGTGGCAGGCTTCCGATAACCTGCGTTTCATCCTCACCGCCGACTACATGGAAGATGATAGCGACTCTGTGTATCCGGCTAACCTTACGCCACTGCCCTCCGAGCCGGCGTTCATCGGTCTGTACGATCTCTACTCGGATACGGAGCAGAGAAACCTAGGCGAAGGATCGGGTTACTCGCTGACAGCCTTCTGGGACATCAATGAGAACATGACCTTTAAGTCTGTGACCGCTGTGCGTGAGACGATCCAGGTTTATAACCTCGACCTTTCTGACAGCGTCACGCCGATCTACGAGTTATTTACCGACAACGACTCGGATCAGATAAGCCAGGAATTCAACCTGTCGGGCTCGTTTGCAGACGGCAAGTTCGATTTCACATCGGGCCTCTTTTACTTCAAGGAAGAGAGCGACTCGGTACTCGGCAATGAGTTTAATCTGCGTGTGCCAGGTGGCGACGGCTTTATTACCTTGCCGCCGCTGTACTTCCAGCAGGACCTGCAGACCGACTCCGAAAGCTACGCAGCGTACGGAGAAGTTACCTGGAACATGAGCCCATCGGTATCTGTTTTCCTCGGAGGTCGCTACACCACGGAAGAGAAGAACATTGACGTGCAATTCTACACCGCGCCTTCGCCCGGTAGCTTTCCCGCCCGAGAGGATGAACGCTTTCTTCTCTTCAATATGACCGACGTTGAGGGCTTTGGCACGCCGTCAACAATCGACTTCAACGAGTTCACGCCGCGCGTTGGTGTGAACTGGGCAGCAACCGACGACCTTAACCTTTACGCGAGCTACTCGCGCGGTTTTAAGTCCGGGGGCTGGCTGGCTCGTCTGGTGTTCCCAAACCCCGATGAACTCACGGATTTCCCGGCGGAAATCGTCGATTCCTACGAGGCGGGGTTAAAGATGCAATTCTTTGATAACCGAGCGCGCGCGAACTTCGCAGCCTTCTACACAGACTTCCAGGATCTCTTCAACACTTTTACCAATGTGAATGGCGGATTTTCCGGCGCCACAACGGATGCCGAAATTTATGGTGTCGAGGCTGAGGGCACCTTCAGGCTCAACAGTTACATAGACCTCTTTGCCAACTTTGCATTCATGGAAGGTGAATACGCTGGCAATCTACCCCCCGGTCTGGATGATGCACTGGGCGACGATCTGCAGCGTCTCCCGGGGTTCCAGGGAAAGATTGGCGTCTCGGGTGTGTTCCCACTGAACTCCGGGCGAGGGTCGCTTATCGCCAACTTTGACTACAGCATGATTGGCGACCACTACGTAGCGCCGTCCAACGTGCCTATTTCGGAGACGTCTTACGATCTTGCAAACGCAACGTTTGGCTGGGAGAGCGAGAGTCAGCGCTACAAGGTAATGACGCGGTGTCGAAACTGCTTTGACGAGCAGTATTATCACAGTCTGCTCGATTTCTCTGGCTTGGGCTTTGCGCCTGCATACCCCGGACAGCCTCGTTACTTCAGCCTTGAATTTGAGGTCTCGCTATAGCGGGCACAGGATCAGCCGGACGTTGAATAAAGTCTGAGAGACAGCCGATCCCCGCTGTGCGGGTGATCGGCAAAGGAGTGCTTTACATGAGCGCAATGTATAAAGAAGGCACCGTTTACCAGATGGCGTTTCTCGTCGATGATCTGGAGGCCGCCGCTAGCGACTGGTGCCGTCGCGGTGCGGGTCCTTTTTATTGTTTTGATGATTTTGAGTTTAGCGAGATGCTGTATCCAGTGGGTGCGTTATCTCCGCGCCTGAGTATTCTACTGGGCTACAGTGGCGACACGATGATCGAGCTGATCCGTGTGTCGGATGACTCCACCGGGTTGTTCTCGGCGACCCCTGCGCCTGCGGCGCACCATGTCGCTCTCTTGGTTAACGATATTGACGACTATCTCGATGCGGAGGGCAATCGGCACCAGCTCGTCATGCGCGGGCTGTTCCCGACCGGTACGCCTATCGCGATGCTCGATACCCGCCCTGAAACAGGACTGCTCACCGAGCTGGTCACGCTTGATGAATCCGTTCGTGCCATGATCGACCAAATGCGTCAGGCGGCGCAGGACTTCCGCGGAGAGGATTTGCTGCGGAGCTTCGGGTGAGGCTGGACCGGCGACGTTTCTCATTATTTGCGCTGCTCGCAACGCTGGGTTGGCGTGGTGCTGTCTCGGCATCCGCAGCAACGGAGGATTTCGATGCGACCGAGGTGCTTGCCCTGGCGGCGAACACACTTTTTCCGCATAAAAATGTTTCGCTTGCACATTATCAAATCGTCGCCGCCGCATTTCTTACAAGTAATACATCTCAGGCTGAGCGTTTGGCGGTCGTCCTTGGCTCGGCCGATTTTGTCTCTGGGCCCACGTCGAGGCGCGAGACCCTGCTTGGCAGGATCGAACACACGCCGGATTTCCTGGTTTTCAGATTTCATGCGCTGATGATGCTCTATAACGATCTTGCTCTGACCCGGGAGTTTGGTTATCAGGGGGCATCAATTCAGCATGGTGGCTACCTGGCACGCGGTTTCGACGATATCGACTGGCTACCCCATGGCGAAGCGTAATGCACGTTGATTTCGACGAGCCGGCGATTGTCGTCATTGGCTCTGGCGCTTCCGGAGGCACCCTCGCTGAGCGGCTCACGGCGGCGGGGAAGCGGGTCGTCTTGCTGGAGGCGGGGGAGCGTATCGAGGCCGGCGCCTGGCATCAGGATGACCTGAAGGCCTACACACAGCTAAGTTGGCTGGACCCGCGTGTTGCCTCCGGTAGCTACCTTGCTGCCCAAATTGCGCCGGCAATGCCGGCATGGATCGTCAAGGCAGTCGGTGGATCGACACTGCACTGGAATGGCCTGGCCTACCGTGCCAGGGCGCATGAATTACGAGCGCATAGTGTTTACGGTGCTGTCGATGGAGCTTCCCTCGCGGACTGGCCCCTCGATTTTGAAGAACTTGAGCCCTGGTATGAGGTCGCCGAGCAGAGGCTCGGTGTGACGGGTACTCACGACATTCCCGTGCACGCTCCCAACAATAATTTCAAGGTACTGCGTGCCGCTGCAGAACGTTGTGGTTACCAACGCGTGTCCAACAGTCATATCGCGATTAACTCGGTGGCCCGCGACGGACGCCCCGGCTGCTTGCAAATGGGGTTTTGCAACCAGGGGTGCAAGATCAACGCGAAGTGGAGCACCCTGGCCTCCGAGATTCCCCGCGCGGAGGCGACGGGGAACCTCGATTTGCGCAGTGGCTGTCAGGCGGTACGCGTAGAGGTGGACCAGAAAGGGAAGGCGCAGGCGGTGATCTATCGGGACCCGAAGGGCGCTTTGCAGCGTCAGCGCGTGGGTTGGTTGTTTATGGCCTGCAACGCGATCGAGACCGCCCGCTTACTTCTGTTGTCGGACAGTGCGGCATTCCCTGACGGCCTTGGCAATACCCATGGCCATGTCGGGCGTCACTACATGCGGCATGTGAACGCGCTGGCATTTGCCCGCATGCCCGGACCGGTGAATATGCACCGTGGAATTGTCACCCCCGGGACGGTGTTCGACGAAGACGTGCATGATCCTGCGCGAGGTTTTGCCGGCGGATATCTCATGGAAGCGCTCGCGCTCGCGCCGGTTTCCCTAGCTATGCTGGTGGGAGGTAATGCCTGGGGGGAGGACTTCGCCGACTTCATGGCGTCCTATGATCATCTCGCCGGAATTCTCATGAACGGAGAGGAAATGCCCAGACCGGGTAACCGGATCACCCTGGATGGGGCCCAGCGAGACAAGTTTGGTCTGCCCGTGGCCAATGTGCATGTAGACGAGCACTCTTACTGCGACCGGATGCGCGAGCATTTCCGCGGGCGCGCCAAGGCCCTGTTTGCGTCGTTGGGAGGAGAGGACGTTCGCTTTGGTATTCCTCCATCGGCTACGCACAATCTTGGTACGGCGCGTATGAGCCTGCGGTCTCAGGACGGTGTGACGGATCGGTACGGTCGCAGCCACGAGGTGTCGAACCTGTTTATCGCCGACGGAAGTCTGTTCCCGACCTCTACGGCAGAGAATCCTACGCTCACGATCGTGGCTCTGGCACTGCGGCAAGCGCATTTCTTCCTCGGTGAAGTTACCTGAGGCGTCAGCCTTTCTGATGGCCTGCAGCTATCGCGAGCGTAACTCGCTGCGCCGCCAACCTGCCGTCGCCTGTTTTTGCGCTCTCGCGGCAAGTTGACGCATCAGTTTGGAGATCCTTACTTCGCTGTTTGCGATACGACTGCTCAGGCCTCCGGCGCCCATGACGACCGTGTTTCCTGGGCCGCCGGCAAAAACGCATACGCCGAGGGCGCCCGTGTCCGAGAGCAGTCTGTCGTAGCCAACGGCGTACCCACGTCGGCGCGCCTGTCGAATCTCGGTGAGATAGTCAGAAAAATTCCGGTCTGGATCTGTCAGCGCAGATTCAGCTTCAGCGCGGCTATAGAGTCTTTCAACGGCGTCATCCGGGTGAGTTTGCAGGTAAGCGGTGCCAACCGCTGTGCCGAACATCGGCACGTGTGTGCCCTCGGGCAGGTTCAAAGAGATTGGAAATGTGCCCACATGCACGCGTACGAACTCCATGCGCACGCCGTTGGGAATCGACAGTGTTGATGTCTCCTGGCTTTTCTCCCATAGCTCCTTCACCAGGGCTTCCGTTGAGTCGCCTCCGAAAAGCGCAGAGGGCAGCCAGTCGCCGAGCGCAGCGACACGCAGCGTCGGGAAAAAAAGCATGGACTCTGTGTTCAGGGATAGCCAGCCGCATTCGACGAGCGTGTGTAACAGCAGATTGGCAGACGACTTCGGGTAGCTGAGTGTTTTGCTGATTTGAGTTGCTGAGAGAGGGCGTCGTTCTTCGGCGAACAACTCAAGTATTTCCGCGACACGGGCGGCTGATTTGACCGGACTGCCTGGCATGGTGCTGCTCTTGTATTCACCTATGTGAACCATAGGTTTACATATCTGGAAGCAAAGGTACATTCTAAACAGATGCAGGCAAGGCCCGAAGGCTATCGGGTGACGCCGCTTCGAACACAGAACCTTGGGCTCAGGCAGACGATGAATGTCGTTGTCCGCGTGCGTCCCGGTTAGTTAGCGAATGATTGCTTTTTAAGACGGAGTGTCAGGGATGGCTGGAGCTATTGATATTGTCGTGAATCCATTCACGGCCACCGAGATCGTTAACAAGCAGAATGGTTTCGACGAGCACTTTATGGAGCAGGTGCGCATGCCCGAGGACATGCGCGGCGGTGTGGATATCCAACGCTACGCCGGCATCATGGATGAGGCGGGGGTAGACCACTCTCTTCTTATCGCCGTGCGCGCCGGCGGCCGGCAAATGAAATACAACATCGAAATACCCTACGAGCAGGTCGCAGGCTATTGCCGCGAAATGCCAACGCGCTACTCCGGTCTTGCGGGAGTGGATCCGTGGTTGGGTATGGAGCAACTGCGTGACCTTGAATACGCGGTTAAAGAGCTGGGTTTCGTCGGCGCTCATTGCTACCCGCACTGGTTCCGACTGCCTCCGGATGCACCGCAGTGGTACCCCATCTACGCTAAATGCTGCGAGCTGGATATCCCTATCATGATGCAGGTGGGGCAGAACCTGATTTACCAGAAGGATGTGCGACTACCCTCGGTGGCGCGTCCCATACTGTTGGATCAGATCGCCATCGATTTTCCCGAATTAAGACTCATTGGAATCCATGTGGGTACACCCTGGGCGGACGAAATGATCGCCATGGCCTGGAAGCACGAGAACGTGTTTATCGGCATCGACGCCTATGCACCTAAGCACCTCCCTGCGTCGCTGGTGCACTACATGAATAGCTATGGCAGCCATAAGGTTTTGTTTGGTACCGACTGGCCGGTGATTGATCCTAGGCGAGCCATGCGCGAGGTGGCCGATCACAATCTTCGCCCCGGGGCTCTCAAGCAAGTGCTGCGCGATAACGCTCTTCGCGTGTTTCCGCCCCTCGCTGACCGATTCCCGGCCGAGGTCGACTGAGTGATGCAGCGGGCCACGGCCAGCGCGCCGCTTACGGTAGCGCGTGGAATTCTGAACGCTGCGCAGCGCTTTCCCGATGCTATTGCGGTCGAGTCGCAGCGCCGCAGCTTGAGCTACTCGGAGCTGGCCTCCCGTTTGCGCCGAGTAGGTGCTGCCGCGGTGCACGAGCTTGGGCTGGCCGCTGGCGACGTGGTGGTGCTGCTGTCACCCAATCGTCTGGAATATCTTGAGATCGTCACCGGCTTGTCTGAGGCCGGAATGGTGGTGGCGACGCTGAATCCCGGGCTCCGTGACGCCGAACTCCGAGACATTATTGAAGACTGCCGCCCCTCGCTGGCACTCATTGACCCGGCGCTGACCGACCAGCATCAATTGCTGGCCGAGACGATGGCTGTGCCTGTGGTGCTGTTAGATGATGGATACGAGGCGCTGCTGGCGCGGGCGCCCGACGCCGAGACACCGCAGGCGGATGAGTATGCGGCTTTCAGTATCTCTTACACGTCCGGGACCACCGGTCGCCCGAAAGGCGTGATGCTGCCGCACCGCAGCAGGGCGTTGGTGTGTCTGGCGAGCGCCATTGAGTATGGCTGCTTCGGTCCTGGCGACCGTTTTCTGTCATTGGCGCCGCTGTATCACGGTGCCGGGTTTGCCTTCGCGCTAGCTGCGGTGAGTCACGGCGGCACCTGTGTCATGCACGACGGAAGTGATGCCGAAAGCATCGTGGCACGCATTGAACACGGGGATATTCACGGCGTTTTTATGGTGCCGACACACTTCAAGCGGATCCATGATCTACCTGAATTGCGCTTCCAAGGACTTGTGGAGCGCCATGCGTTACGCGCAATCATCTCCAATGCCGCTGCACTGTCGCCGCGCTTCAAGGAACTGACCGTGGCACGGTTTGGTTCTGGTCTACTGCACGAAACCTACGGTTCCACGGAAGGGGGAATCGTCACAAATATGCGTCCAGACACGATACTGGAGTTGCCGAAGAGCGTTGGCACGCCGTTTCTTGAAATGGAAATCGAGATTCGGCGATTGGACGGATCGCTGTGCGATTGCGGCGAAGTGGGGGAGTTGTATGCCCGGGGACCCTATACCTTCATTGGCTACCTTAACCGCGAGAAGGAAACAGCCGATGCCATTCAGAATGGCTGGGTGACTGTGCAGGATCTGGCGGTTCGTGATGCGCGCGGGTTTATCTCTATTGTCGGACGCTCCAAGGACATGATCGTCAGCGGCGGTATCAATATTTATCCAGCGGAGATCGAAGAAATCATTGCCGCCGAAGACGGCGTGGCCGAGGTGGCTGTGGTCGGCTTTGCCGACGATGAATGGGGTGAGCGCGTACATGCGTTTATCGTCCCCAGACCGGGCGAAACAGTGGACATAGATGGCGCTGTCGCCCGCTGTAGGGAGTTATTGTCCCCGTACAAGGTGCCCCGGGGTGTCACGCTGTTAGATGAGCTACCGCGCAACGCCTCGGGAAAAATCCTCAAGAAAGACCTGCGCGTGATGGGACCGACCGCTTAGCGCGGCCTCGGTTTTATCGTCCTATGCAGACACAGGAGAGACTCATGTTTAGCCCGCAATTCGACGCCGAACTGGCGGTTCACATTTTTCGTAATATGGTGCGTATTCAGGCCTGCGATAAGGCTATTCAGCGCGGTCTCGCATCCGGCGCATTGCAGTTCCAGTACTACCCCTGCGGCGGGCAGGAGGCAATTCCAGCCGCCATGGCGCCGCTGATCAACCGCGATGACTTTTTTGTCACCACTTATCGTGGCGTCCACGACGTCATCGCCAAAGGCACGCCCATGTCCGAGGTCATCGCCGAGATGTACGGCACGGCGGCGGGTACCAGTAAGGGTAAAGGCGGCCCCATGCACCTTTCGGACCCCTATAGCGGGTTGATGGTGACCACCGGGATCGTCGGTGCTGGCGTGCCCATTGCAAACGGACTGGCGCTCGCCGAGCAGATTCGCGATTCCGACAAGGTAACGCTGTGTAGTTTTGGTGATGGTGCGGCCAATATCGGTGCCGTTCACGAGGCTCTGAACATGGCGGCCCTGTGGCAGTTGCCGGTGGTGTTTGTTTGCCAAAACAACCTGTATGCCGAATACACGGATTTCTCCGCATCGACCCGAGTGAAGTCTATTGCCGATCGCGGTGCTGCCTACGCCATGGCGAGTGCGTCCGTGGATGGCACGGACCCGGAGGCGGTTTACGCGGCGGCCAGTGAGGCCATCGCGCGGGCCAGGTCCGGTGAAGGGCCGACGCTGCTCGAATGCGTGGCACCGCGCTTGCAAGGGCATTCCTTCGGATCTGACGAGGGGCACATGGATGCAGAGCTGCTTGCAGAGGGCCGGGCCAATCCGCCGCTGGCGCGCTTCCGAACGCGCGTGCTCAAGGAAGGTTGGGCGACAGAGGAGTTGCTCGCAGACATTGAAAAGGAGGCGGCGGCTGAGGTCTCTGCTGCACAGGAGGCCGCCGATAGCGCGCCGGAGCATGAGTCGGGGGAATTCTTCGAGGATGTGTACGAGTCCGCGTCACTGCTGCCTGGTAATTATCATGCGGAGGCTTTCGACGAGCCGGACCTGTCTAACGTCGAACGCCAGATCACGTATGCGGAAGCTGTCAACGAAGCGCTTGACCTGGCGTTGAGCACCGACGACAGCACGCTGCTCCTCGGCGAGGACATTATGGATCCCGCTGGCGGTATCGTGAAGGCAACCGCAGGGCTGTCGACGAAGCATGGCGACGCGCGCGTCCGCGGCACACCGATCAGTGAGCAGGCCATCGTCGGGGCTGCCATCGGCGCTTCCCTGGCGGGCATGAAGCCCATAGCGGAGATCATGATCGTTGATTTCGCGATGGTGTGTATGGATCAGATTGCCAACCACGCAGCAAAGTTGCGCTACATGTCTGGCGGTCGTACGAACGTGCCCATCACACTGCGCATGCTCACCGCCGGCAGTACCGGTAGTTTCGGCGCTCAGCATTCCCAGTCTCTGGAGTCCTGGTTCGCTCATGTTCCCGGCCTGAAAATCGCATGTCCAAGTTCCCCGGCAGACGTAAAGGGTTTGCTGCTGAGCAGCATTCATGACCCTGATCCCTGCATCATCATCGAACCGATGAACTGTTACTTCGTGCCAGGCCCCGTTCCTGAGGGTGATTACCGTATCCCCTTTGGTAAGGCCAAGGTGTTGCGCGAGGGCTCAGACGTCACATTGCTCGCCTACAGCTGGGCTGTGGGCGAGGTGGCCGCTGCAGCCGAAACACTGGCTGAGCAGGGGGTCTCCGCTGAGGTTATTGATTTGCGCAGTGTGTTGCCCATGGATATGGATACGGTGCTCGCGTCCGTGCGCAAGACCGGAAGGCTTCTCATCACGCACCCCGCCGTCGAGTTCTGCGGCGTAGGTGCGGAGATCGCAGCGCAGGTGAGTGAAGCGTTGTTCTCCGAGTTGAAGGCGCCGGTGGCGCGATACGGCGCCGCCTACACGCCTGTACCTTTTAGTAAGGTGCTGGAAGCCCAGCACTTCCCGAACGCTGCCGGCGTGGTCGAGCGTGCCGCACGGCTTGTTGGAGCCTAAGACATTATGAAAGTTACGCTCAAGTTACCTAAGCTCGCACAGTCCATGCGCTCGGGGTCGATCTCCGAGTGGCTGGTTTCCGAGGGAGCCCATGTGAGCGAGGGGCAGCCGCTGTATTCTGTCGAAACGGAAAAAACTGCCATGGAAGTGGAGAGCCCGTTCAATGGTGTCATTAACGACCTCTGCGCAACGGGTGAGGACTTGGCTGTTGGTACGCCCATTGCGGTTATTCATCGCAGCTGATAAGTCAGGGGTCGTCGCCTGGCCACGCCTGGTTGAGTCGTGACCGTGGCCGCCGCACCGGACAAGATGCTGGATCGACTGCGAGGATTGTTGGAGGAATACGATCTCGCCGAGCGGCTAGTCGTCGATCCGGACACGCTGACGCTTTTTTCCAGTGATCTGGTCCTGCCCGGGGCATACAGACCTTTCGCGGCTCTGCGACCGACGTCCGTCGAGGAAGTGCAGACCCTGGCGCTGGTTTGCCGCCGGCTTGAGCTGTCCGTTGAAATTCGCGGTGCGGGGCTCTCCTACAGTGGGGGATACCTGGCGCAGGGCCCGGATTCTGTCGTACTTGATCTGTCTGTGCTGCGCAGCATTAGTGCGCATGTGGGCAGTAGCAACGTGGTTTGTGTCGAGGCCGGTGTGACCTGGCAGGCGCTGGATGAGTCGCTTGCCGGTTCGGGCATGCGCCCCTGCCTGCAGGCGCCGATATCCGGCAGTCGCTCCACCATCGCAGCGTCGATACGCCAAGGCATGCCCAGCGACATGACGGGTGTTTGCGCTCTGGAAATTGTCACGGCCGAGGGCGAACTACTGCGGACTGGTGCTCTCGCAACGGATATGAATTTTTCTCCGTTGTGGCGGGGTCAGGGCCCGGACCTGACCGGCTTGTTTATCGGTGATTGCGGTGCATTCGGGATACTGACACGTGCCTGGATCAAGCTGGAGAAGATCCCGCGGCATCGTGCGTTCTTTGCCTGTGCCTTGCCGCGCCCCGAGGACTTCCGAGAGTTTGTTGTCGAGCTCGCCGCGCCGCCCGGCACCCTTCGCGCTTACTGTTTTGATCCCGGTCGTGGGCGCTCGCTCAGGTCGCAACCCTGGCGTGAAAGCATGTCTGTCGCATTGCGGATTCTCGCCGGGCAGAGAGGCTTCCGTTCTCGCCTTCGCGGTGTATCTGACCTGGTCCTGACCGCGCTTTCCCGCGGTGCTGGGGATCCGGGAGACAGCTGGACGGTGCATGTTTGTTTTGAGTCCGATAGTCCCGAGCTGGTTTTTGAATTACTGGGGAGGGCGTCCCGCTTTGCTCGAGGGCAGGGGTGGGCGGCACTGACCACGACGGTCGCCGAGGCAATGGCGACCCGTCCTTATTCAGTACGCGGCGTTTTGGGTCAGCACTACGAGCGCTGGGCACCGGTGAGCGCCGTATTTGATTTGTCCCGTGCCGACGGTGTTCTGAGTCGTGCCGCAGAGGCATTGGAAGACAGCTGCCGTTCCTCTGACGTGCCCGGATTGCAAGGAAGCTTTCTTGCGCTGAGTACCGGGGGCGATCACCTGGTCGTCGAACCGATGTTCCTTTGGCCCTCTGCTCTCTATCCTTTGCACAAGGAAGTCGTTCCGAAAGCCGAGGTCGATCCCTGTGACGACGCGGCAAGGCGCGATAGCGCCGTTCAGACACTGCGTGCGGAGTTGGCAAAAGAACTCGACCAACTGGGTGGGCAGCACGTTCAGCTCGGCCGCTTCTACGAGTACGCTGGACGCCTCGCGACGCCGCAGCTGGCACTACTTGAGGCACTGAAAGAACACCTCGATCCCGGCGAACGTATCGCGAAAGGTACACTTGGCATCAGAACTCCTGACGGATCTCCTAAGCCATAGTGAAGAACGTATAACGATGCTGTCCTGGCCGGGACACCACAACCTGTCGCTGCAGGGTGATTCATGCTCCGGCTGCTGATAGATTCCATAGGTATTGCGAAAGGTGACTACGTGAATTGCTCTGTGAACAAGGCCATCGCCCAGGCTGTTGTCGAAAACAATCTCAACACCATGTTTGGCTTGCTCGGAGACGCCAATCTCTTCATGGCGCAGAGCTTTGTTGACGACTGTGGGGGAAGGTTTGTAGCCGCCACGCATGAGGCCGGTGCTGTGCTTATGGCGCTCGGACACGCGTTGATTACTGGGAAAACCGGCCTGGCGAGCGTCACGCATGGCCCCGGTCTTAGCAACACACTGACGGCCCTGATCGATGGGGTAAAAGGGCGAATACCGCTGCTATTGCTTTGCGGTGATACCGCCGCTGAAGCCAGAGATCATTTTCAGAATGTGAATCAGCGAGAGCTGGTGCTGGCCACCGGGGCAGGATTTGTTCAGGTGCGTTCCGCTGCGACTGTGGTGGAGGATCTGCTGCAGGCGTTGCGTGCAGCCCATCTTGAACGTCGACCGGTGGTTCTGAATATCCCCGCGGACCTCGGCTGGGAAACCTGTAGTTACGTCCCGAGCTTGGCGCATTATGGATACCAGGGGCCCTTCAAGAGCGCGGGTGAGCAACTGGATAATGCGATAGGAATAATCGCTGCGGCCCGCAGTCCTATTGTGCTTGCCGGGCGTGGCGCGATTGCCGCTGAGAGCGAAGCGGCACTGCTCAGGCTCGCGGAACGAACCGGTGCCCTGTTAGCCACGACACTCAAGGGAAAGGGGCTGTTCCACGGCGATGACTACAACTTGGGTGTTTTTGGTGGTTTGAGCACGCCGGTGGCTAATGAGCTGATCCTACAAAGCGACTGCGTCATCGCGTTCGGAGCGAGCCTCAATAAGTGGACATCGGCTAATGGTTCTCTCCTTGCGGGCAAGCGCGTCATCCAATGCAACCTTGAGCCTGGGGATCTGGGAGTCCACTGCTCTCCGGATGCTGTCCTAATGGGGGATCCTGTGAGCACCGTGTCAGAGATCCTCTACTGGCTCGATGAGGCAGAAATACCGGCTAGCGCGTTCAGGAGCGAAGAGATTCGTCAGCAAATCGCGAGCTGCGATACTTTCGCAGGTCTTGCAAACACGGCAACGCAGGATACGGTTGATCTGACGCGCTCCTTGCTGCGACTGAACGAGGTCATTCCCGGCGACCGTATCGTCGTTACGGATATCGGCCGCTTTGTAGGACAGGCCTGGAAGGCGCTGGACGTGACTCGCCCCGGGTCATTCATTCATACCGTGAACTTCGGCTCCATCGGGCTCGGCCCGGGTTACGCGATCGGTGCTTCCATAGGCTCGCCCGACCGACCGACGGTGCTGGTGGTAGGCGATGGCGGTTTTATGCTCGGCGGCGTGGCGGAGTTTCATACCGCGGTGCGCGAGGGTGCAGATCTTATTGTCATCGTCTGTAATGACGGGAGCTATGGCTCGGAGCACGTGCAATACGAGGCGCGCAACATCAGCCGGGAACTGTCTCTGTTTGGCTGGCCGGAGTTTTCGGAGCTGGCTAGAAGTCTGGGTGGCTCAGGTGTTGCGGTTCGCAATCTGGCCGAGCTCGAGCTTGCCTGTCAGGCGGTGAGCGATCGTCACGGTCCTCTGTTGATCGACTTAAAACTTGATCCCACAACCATGATTCCGCTGGACTACTAGGACAAAAATTTCAGGCTTCGACGGTATCGCCAAGTTAACAGGCTGAAATTGGTAAGCTTGACCCATGAGCACGTATAAACGTCATCTCTTCCCGCCCGATATCATTGCCTACGCCGTCCGGCTCTGCTGTAGATTCAATCTCAGCCATCGTGATACCGAAAATATCTTCGCTGAACGGGAGGCACGGTTAGTCGCGAAGCAATCCGCCTCTGGGGCATCAAATTCGGCGCGCTGTATGCTCGGAGACTGAAGCGAGAGCACCGATGCTACGGCGACACCTCCTACATCGATGAAGTCTCCATCAAGATCAATGACAAGCAGTATTACCTTTGGCGCGCGGTGGATCAGGACGGTGATGTTGTTGATGTATACCTTCAGGCCAAGCGTGATGGTGCTTCTGCAAAGCGGTTCTTCAAGCGTTTACTGTGGAGCTATCCGGTAGCTCACCGCGAAGTAATGCCTGAAGTAGTCCATGTAACGGATCGGTATGCCAATAACCGCGCAGAGCAATCGCATGAAGCGACCAGAGTTCGAGAGCTGGGAATGAGGCGATTCAAATCAGTGAAACAGACTCAGCGATTTTTGAGCGCTCAAGCTGAGGTTTTAAACTTGTTCAACCTGGGACGGCATCTTGTAAGGGCGCAGCATTATCGTGATCTCAGGGTCAGTGCGTTTAGCGAGTTGAGCAGGGCAGTGGTTTGAGACCAGGTCACAGATTTCTGCGGTCGGGAGTTATTAACTTGCTAACACCCCCTCCTCGCGCTGCGCCAGCATGAAAAGCCAATTATTTGCGGCGTTCAAACCAAGCCCGTTCCTCCGTCAACAGTCAGACCAGCCCCTGTAATAAAGCCGCTCGCATCCGAGCATAAAAACAGTGCAGCTTTGCCGACGTCCTCAACGGTGCCTAGGCGCTCAAGTGCGGCAGCCTTGCGGAGGATATCCCTTGCTGCGTCCTCGGTAGGAGCACCACCTCCAGCAACAATTTCCTGCGCTAAGCTGGACGCCATGGCCGTATCGATATTGCCGGGGTAGATGCAGTTAATACGAATATTATAGTGGGCGCGGCCCGCTTCCATTGCGGCTACTTTGGTGAGTCTTTCGACAGCGGCCTTACTGGCGCAATAGGCAGAGAACCCGGGGGCCGACATGTAGGCGGCGGTGGAGGAAAGGTTCAAGATGACGCCACCCTTCCCGAATTGACCGCCCGGCTGCATTGCCAGAAAGGCGTACTTCATGCCCAGTTGCACCCCTCGAATATTCACAGCGGGTAGTAAATCGAGCGAGTTCGGCCCTAAATCTTCAATGGCTTCGCCGAACATGACTCCAGCGTTGTTAACGAGAATATCCAAACCATCATGGTGTTCTACCAAGGTGTCAATTGCAGACTTCCAGTCTTCTTCTTTGGTTACATCCAGCCGAAAATCGGTCCCGCCATGGATATCCGCACGGACAACACGGGCACCCGCTTTTTCGAACACATCGGCAATACCAGCCCCAATGCCGCGGCCGGCCCCTGTTATGAGCGCTGTTTTTCCCGAAAGGTCGAGTCTCATTTAATTTCCACCGTTTCCAATTTCACCAACTAGACTGGCGTCAGGGCCACTGTCCCTACCTGTAACTCTCGCCGAACCAAGCAGCTCCCATCCAAGAATTTCGGCGCAGTCCGTTAAAATGTCCGTTATCAGCTTATCAGTTCTTCAACAGACTGATCATTTGCACAACTCAAACAGGACCGGATAAGTAGCGATCATACTGACAAGTTAACCCAGCAACATTGATAGAATCGGGCGATTGATACCTACAAACGGCACCGATTCCCTCCCGATATCATTTCCTACGCCGTCTGGCTCTGCTATCGCTTCAATCTGAGCCACCGCGACATCGAAGACCTGTTGGCGGAGCGTGGAATAACAGTCACCCGAAAATCAATCCGTCTCTGGTGTATCTAGTTCGGTGCCATTTTTAGTCGCCGTTTGAAGTGTAAACACCGAGGGTATGGCGATACATTCTTTATCGATGAAGTTTTCGTCAGGATCAACGGCAAGCAGCATTACCTGTGGCGGGCTGTTGATCAGGATGGCAAAGCGGTCAACGTCTATCTTCAAGCCAAACGGGATCGGGCTGCTGCTAAGCGTTTCTTCAAGCGCCTGATGAGGGCGCATGGTAGGGAGCCTAGAAAG
>NZ_JBLGBE010000041.1:0-27957 GCF_047617445.1 Congregibacter sp. | reverse complement strand
GATGCATGGGTTCTGCCACTGCGGTAAAACAATCGCCGATATGTATATTGGGGCCCGAAATAATCACATAGCGCGGCTTCATAAAGGTCGAGAAATCACCCAAACTGGAGCACTCGGGGCGCAGAAAATAATCCACATACCACCGACGGTAGCGAAGATAGGCTTTTTTAACCCAGTAGGGCCTTAAATCATCACGCATGGCGAGGGAGCAAATTTGCGACTTCTGAAGCGCTAACCGTATCATCCCCGACCAGTCACCCACCATTGCGATTGCAGAACATGCAGGCATCATCATCAAAAGTTCATAGCAGCCAAGCGGGTGTTCATCCGGGGCTACCCGCACTTGTGAAGCGACATGCGTCCAGCAGCTGGCGTAAACCTGCACAGCAGGTAGATCTGCCGGCACTGGATTTGCTTGATAAGGCATTGGATAAGCATCGTGGCCCAGTGGTGCTCGATTCTTTCTGCGGCACGGGTCAGAGCACAGCCATACTGGCGGCGCGCTACGACAATGCTCTGGTCATTGGTGTCGACAAATCCAGTCATCGCCTGGATCGCAGGCACGCAGCACCCGACAACAGCTTGTTTTTACAGGCGCACTGCGAAGCCATCTGGCGCCATCTGGTCGCCCGGGAGCAAAAGCTTCTGGCGCACTACCTCTTGTATCCCAATCCCTGGCCCAAGCCGGGGCATCTTAGCCGAAGGGTTCATGGGCACCCGGCGTTTCCGCTAATTCTGGCTTTGGGAGGTTATGTAGAACTTCGCAGCAACTGGCAGGTCTATGTTGAGGAGTGTGGTGTGGCCCTGCATCTCTTGGGGCAGCCATCGCGCATTGCAGTAGTACCCGGGGACCAAGAAGCCTTGACCCTGTTCGAACACAAATACCGCGAGAGCGGGCATCAACTGTGGTCTGTGACAGCCACGCTGCCGTGAGACAAAAACACCAAGACCCTTAGCACCCCATGAAGACTTGGCAGCAATGGGCTACTCTTAGCAGTATGACAAAAGGAACAATCCTATGATGCCCGGAATCAACGACCCGATCTGGCAGAGAATCTGCGAAGAAACGCAGAAGCACTCTCAGGACGAGCCCATTCTTGCGAGCTACCTGCATGCCACGATTCTTAACCATAAGCGAATCGAGCGTTCACTGAGCTTCTTGCTCGCGAACCTGTTAGACAGTCCGGCAGCGTCGGCGCTACTCCTGCGCGAGGTGATGCTGGAGACCTTTGAGGCGGACCCGAAGATTCTCGATGCGGTGCGCGCAGACCTGCTGGCAGTGCTGGACCGCGACTCGGCGACCCATGAAATGTACATTCCCTTTCTGTACTACAAAGGCTTCCATGCACTTCAGGCTCATCGCGTCGCCCATTGGCTGTGGAAGCAGGACCGTCAACCGCTTGCCCTGTTTTTCCAAAACCGTGTGAGCACCAAATTTGCCGTCGATATTCATCCGGCGGCACACATCGGTCAGGGCATCATGCTCGATCACGCCACCGGCCTCGTTATTGGAGAGACCGCACGTGTTGGCAATAACGTCTCAATACTTCAGTCGGTCACCCTCGGCGGCACCGGCAAAGAAAATGGCGACCGTCATCCAAAGATTTGTGACGGAGTGCTAATCAGCGCGGGCGCCAAAATCCTTGGCAATATCTGCGTTGGCGAAGGTGCAAAAGTTGGCGCCGGTAGCGTCGTGCTTGAAGACGTAGCTGCGCACACAACGGTCGCCGGCGTACCCTCAAAGGTGGTCGGCAAACCCTCCACAGATCAACCTGCGCTGGATATGGATCACGGCTGGCCCTGCTGCGACGAGTAGACCTACTCGCTAGATCAGTCCCGATGGTACTGCGGCGACAACTCAATCACAGCATCAACAAAAGCCGTGACATGATCAGGGTTTACGCCGGGTGTTATGCCATGACCGAGATTGAACACGTGTCCGCTGCCATGCCCAAAGCCCGCAAGGATACGGCCCACTTCTTCGCGAATACGGACTGGTGATGCGAACAGCATCATGGGATCCATGTTGCCCTGCAGCGCCACTCGATCTCCGACCAACTTTTTGGCGGTCGAAATATCAGTCGTCCAATCGATACCGACTGCCTGAGCGCCGCAATCCGCAATCGTTGACAGCCACTGTCCGCCGCCTTTGGTAAACACAATAACGGGGACCGGCCGGCCATCGGCTTCCTTGGGCAGACGCGACACAATGCGCTGCATGTACTTCAGTGAGAATTCTTTATAAGCAGGAGCGCTTAAGCTGCCACCCCAGGTATCGAAGATCTGCAGCACCTGAGCGCCGGCTTCAACCTGGGCTGTCAAATAATCGGCAACGGCATCAGCCAGCAGTGTTAACAGCTCGTGCATCAGTTCCGGCTGATCGTAGGCCATGGTTTTGACCCGGGAGAAATCCTTTGAAGATCCACCTTCAACCATATAAGTCGCTAGTGTCCAGGGCGATCCTGAGAAACCAATAAGCGGTACCGAACCATTAAGCTCATGTCGAATTGTCCGTACGGCGTTCATTACATAACCTAGATCATCATCCGCTTTGAACGTATTGAGCCCAGCTAGATCCTCGGCGCTACGAACAGTTTTGCGAAACTTTGGCCCTTCGCCCTCTTCGAAATACAAACCCAGACCCAAAGCATCAGGAATAGTCAGAATGTCCGAAAACAAAATAGCCGCATCCATGGCGTAGCGACGCAAGGGTTGCATAGTCACTTCACAGGCAAGTTCAGTGTTTTTACACAGGTCTAAAAACGATCCGGCTTGCTCTCGCGTGGCACGATACTCCGGGAGATAGCGCCCCGCCTGCCGCATCATCCACAGGGGAGTGCGGTCTACAGGTTGACGCATCAATGCGCGCAAGAAACGGTCGTTTTTCAGTTCACTCATCGTTACTTTTGTTTCCTCAAACGGTCATCAAAGACCGGCGTTTCAAATTCTCAATGTGTCGACGATTAGCCGCAAGCCAACAATTAGACTTCCAGGTAATCAAGAATACCTTCGCCAGCCTGGCGGCCCTCCCAGATCGCACTCACCACAAGATCAGATCCGCGCACCATGTCTCCACCGGCGAACACCTTGGGATTGCTCGTCTGGAAGCCAAAGGTCTGATGCTCTGCGGCAACAACACCACCCCAATCGTTAACTTGTACGTCCACGTCCTCAAACCAGGGCGCAGGACTAGGCTGAAAACCAAAGGCCATGATAATGGCGTCGGCCTCCAAAACCTGCTCACTCCCTGGAATCGCTTCGGGACGGCGGCGTCCGTCGGGCCCAGGCTCACCCAGCCGCGTCTCGATAGACTTGACGCCGCAGGCATCACCAAAGTACTCCACCACTTCCACCGGCTGGCGGTTGAACAAAAACTCTACGCCTTCTTCCCGGGCATTTTTCACTTCGCGGCGAGAACCCGGCATGTTTTCTTCATCACGACGGTAAGCACAAATCACGTGCTCTGCCTGCTGACGCACGGCAGTGCGCACGCAATCCATAGCGGTATCTCCGCCACCAAGCACTACCACACGCTTACCTTTAAGATTTACGTAGGCATCAGAATGCTGCTCAAAACCCAGGTTGTGGTTGACGTTGCCAATGAGGTAATCCAGCGCTTTGTAAACGCCGGGAAGCTCTTCACCCGGGAAATTGCCCTTTATAGGCGTGTAGGTGCCCATGCCAAGAAACACCGCGTCGTATTCCTCCATCAGCGTTTCCATGCTGATGTCCCGACCCACTTCGGTATTGAGACGAAACTCCATACCCATATCCGTGAAGATCTCCCGGCGGAGCATCATGACCTGCTTCTCGAGCTTGAACTCCGGAATGCCAAAGGTCAGCAATCCGCCGATCTCGGGGTGCCTGTCAAAGATCACTGGCTTTACGCCCGCGCGTACCAAAATATCGGCACAGCCCAGACCCGCAGGGCCCGCGCCAATGATCGCCACACGCTTATCGGTGGGAACAACGTTCGAGAGGTCCGGACGCCAGCCCATGGCCAGCGCGGTATCGGTAATGTATTTTTCAGCGGAGCCAATGGTCACGGCGCCAAAACCGTCATTCAAGGTGCAAGCGCCTTCGCACAATCTATCTTGCGGGCAGACGCGTCCGCAGACTTCGGGCAGCGTGTTGGTTTGATGACTCAGCTCTGCCGCCTCGAACAGATTGCCCTCCGTCACCAGCCTTAGCCAGTTAGGAATCAAATTGTGTACCGGGCACTTCCACTCACAATAGGGAATGCCACATTCGAGACAGCGATCACTCTGATCCTCTACCTGTGCTTTGGTATACGGGTCATAGATTTCTACATACTCGGTCTTACGAGAAGGCAGATGTTTTTTATTGGGGTCCGCTCGACCGACATCGATAAACTGGAAATTGTTACTAACGCGTCCACTCATAGAGGTTGCTCCGGCGTATGCCTTAGTCTGTTTCTCGCAAGCGACTCAGCAGTTGCTGAAGATCGGCGGCCTTAGGTTTGACCAGCCAGAACTTGCCTACATAATCCTCAAAATTTTCTTTAATCTCGCGACCCCATGCAGAGCCTGTCTCAGCTACGTGCTGAGCGAGAATATCGCCCAGGTGGGTCCGATAAGCTTCCATGTATTCGGAACTCACACGATGAATTTCCACCAACTCGCTGTTGTAGCGATCAATAAACTGCCGCTGCTGATCAAGTACAAAGGCAAAGCCACCGGTCATGCCCGCACCGAAGTTCACCCCGGTATCACCAAGGACCGTGACACAGCCGCCGGTCATATACTCGCAGCAGTGATCCCCCGCTCCCTCGACCACCGCATGCGCGCCGGAGTTGCGCACCGCAAAACGCTCACCGGCAGTGCCCGCAGCGTAAAGCACGCCGCCGGTGGCGCCGTACAAACAGGTGTTACCAATAATGGTCGTTTCCTGCGAAGCGTACCGGCTGTTTGCCGGCGAATAGACAACCAGCTTGCCGCCAGCCATGCCTTTACCCACGTAATCGTTGCTGTCACCTTCGAGGTACATATGCAGGCCGCCGGCGTTCCAAACACCGAAGCTCTGACCTGCCGTCCCGGTCAATCTGAGCGTGATCGGCGAACCGTCCATCCCCATATTGCCGTAACGCCGTGCAATCTCACCAGACAGTCGAGCACCAATAGACCGATCGCAATTGGTAACACTAAACGCAAATTCGCCGCCGCTACCGGACTCAATGGCAGAGAGCGTTTCCCTAAACATCATCTCGGCTTTCTCGCCACGATCCCAGGGATCGTTGGAGGCAACTATGCAAAACTCCGGCTGCCCCCGGGCATCTTCGGACTTGTGCAAAATGGGCGCCAGGTCCAGAGATCGCTGTCTCGCGGTATCACCCGGTACCCGGTGTAGCAGGTCCGTGCGGCCAATAAGTTCCTGGAGAGATCTCACTCCCAGACTCGCCAACCACTCGCGGGTTTCCTGCGCGACGAAGGTAAAGAAATGCACCACCATTTCGACAGTACCGTTGAAATGATCGTCACGCAGTTGCTCGTTCTGAGTAGCTACGCCAGTGGCGCAGTTGTTCAGATGGCAGATACGCAGGTATTTGCAACCCAGTGCCACCATCGGTGCCGTGCCAAACCCGAAGCTTTCGGCCCCAAGAATCGCGGCTTTGATCACATCAAGTCCGGTCTTCATACCACCGTCTGCCTGAAGACGAACGTTGCCCCGCAGCCCGTTACCGCGCAGCGTCTGCTGGACTTCGGCAAGACCGAGCTCCCAGGGTGAGCCCGCATGACGGATCGATGTCAGCGGACTTGCCGCAGTGCCACCGTCATAACCGCTGATGGTGATCAGGTCTGCATAGGCCTTGGTCACACCCGCAGCAATGGTACCCACGCCAGGCTCAGAAACGAGCTTTACGGACACCAGCGCTGTGGGATTGACCTGCTTGAGGTCAAAAATGAGCTGGGCAAGATCTTCGATGGAGTAAATATCATGATGTGGAGGTGGCGAAATCAAGGTCACGCCGGGAACGGAGTAACGCAAGCGCGCAATCAGTTCATTGACCTTACCGCCGGGCAGCTGTCCGCCCTCGCCTGGCTTAGCGCCTTGAGCGATCTTGATTTGTAAAACTTCGGCGTTCACCAGATAGTGCGGCGTTACCCCAAAGCGACCCGATGCTATCTGCTTGATCTTAGAAACACGCTCGGTTCCAAAGCGAGCTGGGTCTTCGCCGCCCTCCCCCGAGTTTGAACGCGCGCCCACGCGATTCATAGCGGTCGCCAGGGCTTCATGTGCCTCGGGGCTCAGAGCACCCAGCGACATACCCGCGGAATCAAAGCGCTTCATAATCGCCTCGACCGGCTCAACCTCATCTATAGGAATGGGCCCGTCACTCGCGACCGGCGTAAGGAGGTCTCGAAGAGCCGCCACGGGTCGCTCATTAACCAGCTTTGCGTAGCGCTGGTAATGCGAATACTCGCCAGTAGACACAGCCTGCTGCAGCGTCGTCACTACATCAGGGTTAAAGGCGTGGTACTCCTGTCCATGGACATACTTCAGGAGGCCGCCCGGGCTAATACCTTTTCGATGACTTCTTGCAAGTCGCGCCAAGGCCTCGGAATCTTCCTGAAGATCGACAAAGCCCGCGCCTTCGATTCGGCTGGCCACGCCACAAAACGCCAAATCTGTAACATCGCGTGCCAGCCCGACGGCCTCAAACAATTGCGCGCCGCGATAAGAACTCACCGCGGAGATACCCATCTTGGACATGATCTTAAGGAGTCCCTTGTTCAGACCACGGCGATAGTTTTTGTAACAGGCGCCGGGCTCACCCAGCAGCTCGCCGCTGCGCAGCAGGTCTTCCAACACGGAGTAGGCAAGATAGGGACAGACCGCCGTAGCACCAAAACCCAGCAAGCAGGCGATCTGATGAGAATCCCTGGCGCTGGCGGTCTCTACGACCAAATTAGAATTACAACGCAAACCCGTGCGGATCAGATGGTGATGCACCGCCCCGGTGGCTAGCAGGCTATGTATGGGTAGCCGGTCATCCTCAATACGCCGATCCGAAAGCAACAAAATGGTGCTGCCCTCACGCACCGCCGCTTCGGCTTGCTCCGTGAGCGCCTCAAGAGCAGCACGAAGATTCGTCTCTTTAGGGTCAAAGCTACAATCAATATCCGCCACATGAAAACCCGGACGATCAAGGTTTATCAGTGTGTTGAACTTGCCCAGGGAGAGTACCGGAGAGGTCAATATAACGCGGTCGGCGTGCTCTGGCCCCAAATGGAACAGATTGCGTTCGACGCCAATCGCCGTCTCCAGAGACATCACTATCGCCTCCCGTAAGGGGTCGATAGGTGGATTAGTTACCTGAGCAAACTTCTGACGAAAATAATCGTATAGCGAGCGCTGCTTTAAAGACAACACGGCCATGGGCGTATCGTCGCCCATGGATCCCACGGCTTCGTTACCCGACTCCGCAAGCGGGCGAAGAACCTGCTCCCGCTCCTCAAAACTCACCTGAAACATCTTCATATATGCCTGAAGATCCTTAGGCTCGATACCCTGTGTTACCTCGCCGTCAAAGCTACCGACAATGCGTTGGGAGCTCTCTTTGAGCCAGCGCTTATAGGGATGAGCCGATTTAAGTCGATTGTCGATCTCGTCGGTCTGCAAAAATTCACCGGTCTGAGTATCAATGACCAACAACTGACCTGGACCCACCCGCCCTTTGGCAATGACATCCTCGTTGCGGTAGCTATAAGTACCCACTTCAGACGCCACGGTAATAAAGCCGTCGGTGGTGCGAACCCAGCGCGCCGGGCGCAGGCCATTTCGATCCAACAAACACACCGCATAGCGGCCATCAGTAAGTACGATCCCTGCGGGACCGTCCCAGGGCTCCATATGCATGGAGTGATACTCATAAAAGGCCTTGAGATCCGGGTCGATAGACTCAATATTCTGCCACGCAGGTGGAATCAGCATGCGCAGTGCCCGGGGCATATCAACGCCACCCGTGAGCAAAACCTCCAGCATATTGTCCAGGCTTGAAGAGTCCGAACCGCTGCGGTTTACCAAGGGGGCGATATCAGCAATATCAGGCAAACGGTCATTTTCGAACAAGGCCGTTCGTGCGGTTGCCCAGTTGCGGTTGCCATCAATGGTGTTGATTTCACCATTGTGCGCCAACAAACGGAAAGGCTGCGCGAGGGGCCACCGGGGCATAGTGTTGGTAGAAAAGCGCTGATGGAACACGCATATCGCCGTGCACAGCCGTTCATCCGAGAGGTCATGGTAAAAGCGCGGTAAATCCACCGGCATAACCAAACCTTTGTAGGCAATTACCCGGGAAGAAAGACTGCAAATATAAAATTCAGGGTCATCCGTTGTAGCCATCTCGGTCTTGCGTCGCACCACAAAGAGCGCAGTGGACAGCTCATCTTGAGTCAGCTCACCGGCGTCCACAAAGACCTGCTCGATGCGTGGCAATCCCGCGAGGGCGATTTCACCACAGACTGCGGTGTCTACAGGCACTTCCCGCCAACCAAGAACGGTGAGCCCGCGGTCAGCTAAAGCCGTCTCCAGGGCCTCGCGGCCTGCCTGGGCTGCAGCCGCATCCTGATTGAGGAAAATTTGTCCCACTGCTAAGCGACCGATCTGGTCGATAGCAAAATGCTCTTTGGCTAAGGCACGCATGAACGCTTCGGGCATTTGCATCAACAAACCACAGCCGTCGCCGGTGCGTCCGTCCGACGCAATGCCACCACGGTGGGTCATGCAGGTCAAAGATTCGATAGCCACCTGCAACAGCCGATGACTCGCATCGCCAGACTGGTGTGCTATAAGGCCAAATCCGCAGTTGTCGCGGAATTCCTCAGGACTGTATAGGCCTGCACTCATACTCGGTTTTTATTCCTTTAAAAACAGTTGCTTGTGGTAAATTATGCTAGCCAATGCCTGCTGTTGCGCGCTTTTTATTGCAGGCGGGGGGGGAGCAAGTTTACACAGATGCGAAAAGCGGAACAAACCTGTTTAGGCAGACGAGAAAGTGGCCATAAATGCCTCTAGTTCAGACCGGGGTAGATCATCAACAATGCGGGCCTCACCAATCTGCGCCAAGAGGACAAGCCTTAGGCGACCATCCACAACCTTTTTATCCCGCAGCATATGTTCGGTCCAGGTGGCAGCTGACATATCCTTTGGAGGGGACGTCGGAAGCGACATCGCCTCAAGCCACTGTACGAGACGCGCGACTTCAGCATCTGTAATCCAGCCCTGATTCACCGAAAGCCGGGCGGCGAGAACCATACCCGCCGAAACCGCTTCTCCATGGAGCCAGCTGCCATAACCTTGCGCCGCTTCGATAGCATGCCCAAAGGTATGCCCCAGATTCAAGATGGCACGAACACCACCCTCACGCTCGTCCTCTGCAACAACCCGCGCTTTAGCGGCACAGCTGCGTTTGATCGCCTCGCTAAGTACGGCTTTATCGCGAGCAACAAAGTCATCACGATGATGCTGAAGCCACTCGTAAAAGGCAGGATCACAAATCAAGCCGTACTTGATAACTTCGGCAAGTCCCGCCGCGTACTCACGATCTGGCAAGGAATCGAGTACATCCGGATCGATAAAAACCGCTTGGGGCTGGTAGAACGCGCCAATCATATTCTTGCCCAAGGGATGATTCACACCGGTTTTTCCTCCCACGCTGGAGTCAACCTGTGCAAGCAGCGTTGTAGGTATCTGCAGAAAATTCACGCCCCGCTGATAGCTTGCCGCAGCGAAGCCAGCCATATCACCCACTACCCCGCCACCTAGCGCTAAGAAGGTTGTACTGCGATTGTGATTGTCTTCCAGTGCCTTATCGAAGATTTGCTCAAGCACCCCCAGGGTCTTGTGCTCCTCTCCATCGGGCAACAGAACCTGTGACACCTTAAGAGACGGATCCAAGCTGGCACAGACACGGTCCATTAAAAGCGGCGCCACTGTGGTATTGCTGATAACAAGCACTTGCCTGCCCTTGATGTGGCGATTCAATCGCGCACTATCACTCAGTACCCCGCTATCAATGTAGATGGGATAACTACGCTCACCAAGTTGGACCTTGAGTGTATTCATGTACCTATGAACCGCGCTTTGAGGGTGGCGCGCTAAGATAACTGCGTGAGTAGTCTCTGCGCAATCACCTTTGGACTACTACTATCGGTATCAATCACATGATCTGCAATCGCACGATAATAGGGATCGCGAACGGCGAACAGGTCGCGAAGAATGGCCTCCGGGTCATCACCATTAAGCAAAGGACGGCTGCGGTCTCCGCGAGTCCGGCGTATCTGCTCATCGAGCGTGGCATGCAGGTAAATGACAAAGCCCCGAGAAGAGAGCACTCGGCGGTTAGCTTCGCGCATCACTACACCGCCTCCGGTAGCAAGGACCGTGTGATCAAGGAGCGTCATCTCATCGATGACTGATTCCTCGCGATCGCGAAAACCTTCCTCGCCTTCGACATCAAAGATCCAGGCTATGTCGGCTCCCGTGCGACTCTCGATTTCAGAGTCGCTGTCGGCAAAACCCAGCTTGAGGCCGCGTGCTAACAACTTGCCAATTGTCGTTTTCCCCGCGCCCATGGGCCCTACGAGAAAAACACGGCTGTAGTTAGTCACAAGCCCTGTGCCGTCGCCCGTGTCCAACACTGAGATCGCATTAATCGAGTAATGTGTCGGCGAGGATCCGTGGCGTGATAAAGATCAGTGTTTCGGTCTTGGTTCGCTGGCTAGAGTCGTTGCGAAACAGGGCGCCCACATAAGGGAGGTCACCGAAGAACGGCACCTTACTGGTCGTCTCAAGATTCTCTGTGCGGAACACGCCGCCAAGAACCACGGTCTCGCCGTTACCCACAAGTACCTGTGTGGTCAGCTGGGTGGTATCGATTGCTGGAATCAAACCACCCTGACCCGAGGGAACCAGATCACCAACCGAGTCCTGGTTGATAACCAGATCGAGCAAAATACGATCATCAGGCGTGATGTTTGGCGTCACGTCCAACTTCAATACCGCTTCCTTAAACTGTACCGCAGTCGCGCCACTCGCCGCAGCCTGCTGGAACGGGATCTCTGTACCCGACTTGATGGTCGCTGGCTGCTTGTCACCGGTAATCACTTTTGGCTGAGAAACCACTTCACTCTTACCAGCCGCTTCCAGAGCTGACAGTTCAGCCGTCAGATAAAGACTGTTAGAGGTGAAGCCCACAGCAAACCCGCTGGTAGCACTACCCGAACCCAAGTCCACCAGAAGTGCGCCGGGATAGGAAAGATCCGGCGTCGTGCCATTAATGACAGAGTTGTTGAGATTTGAGGCGTTAGCGGCATCGCCAGAAACGGACAAAATATTACCGTTCGCATTGGGGTCGAGATATCCACCACCCCATTGGATACCTAACTCTTTCTCAAGATCTGACTGTGCGATCACAATACGAGACTCGATCATTACCTGACGAATAGGTATATCCACCAGATCAATAAGCTCGCGAATCTCCGCCAGCTTTGACGATGTTTCAGTCACGATCAAGGAGTTAGTACGAGCCTCCACAATTACCGAGCCGCGCGTTGATATCAGGCTTCCGCCATCTTCGGACCCGGCTTGGAACAGGCTTACAATGTCTCCGGCGTTGGCGTAACGAATACGAATGAACTCACTGCTTAGCGGTGCGAGCTCAGCAATCTGTTTGTTAGCCTCAATCTCCTGACGCTCCCGCTCGGCGATCTCGGCTGCCGGAGCAACCATCAGCACGTTACCGATCTGACGCTTATCCAGACCTTTGGTCTTGAGCACCAACTCCAATGCCTGATCCCAGGGGACGTTCTTCAATCGCAAGGTAATACGACCGGCTACGGTGTCACTCGCCACCAAGTTCAGTTCAGTAAAGTCGGCTATCAACTGCAAAACAGCACGAACCTCAATGTCCTGGAAGTTCAACGAGATGCGCTCTCCTACGTAGGTGAACTCATTGCGTCGCTCTTCGGCCTCTTGCTTACTCAGAGGCTTGATGCTGACGACATACTCGTTATCTGTCTGGTAGGCGAGGTAATCAAACTCACCTGTTGTCTTCAATGTCATGGATGTGCCGCGCTCTGAGGTATTCACGTCGACACTGTTTACCGGTGTCGCAAAGTCAGTCACGTCGTAACGACGCAGTAGCCGCTCAGGGATATCGGTATCCAGAAACTCAACTTTGATGTCACCGCTCTCACTGAACACATTTACATCAACAGAAGGATTTGTGAGCTGCAGAATCAAACGACCCTCACCCGCAGGAGAGCGCTGGAACTGCAGATCCGAAATACTGGAGCGCGCGTCGGCGACAGCTTCGATCTTGGTTTTTACCGCGTTAGCATCACCGCCCTGCTTGAAGTACTCCGCGTCTGTATCCTGCCCAACGGTGAGGAACAGACTGTTCCCTTCAACACGGGTTTCATAGGGGACAAGCTTTACGAGATTCAGCACCAGACGTGTGCGGTCACCAGATTCCAGTACCAACACGCCCGTAGCATTGCCGTAGGGCAGGCTATAACGTCGACGCTCAAGCTGAGAGGTAGTGTTAGGGAAATCAATGGAGATACGTGCGGGCTTTTCGATGGTGTAGGACTGCAACTCGGCCGGAGGGGCTTCGTCAAAGTCCAGACGCACTTCAAACTTGCTGCCGGGACGTGAGCTGAACTCAATATCTGTCACCGCTGTAGCGAACGCAGAAGTACTGCCCCACAAGGCAAACATCGCAGCGGCGATGCGCAGTACAGGACGGCGCAGCCCATTACCCCAAGCCAGGGGGCTGGAGCTCATACGCTTCGCGGCGCTCACAGGCTCCGCGGCGCTCTCAGGCGTCAGGGCCCTCGCGGTTTGCTTTCCATTCATGGTCTTCACCCAGGGCGACCTACAAGCCGCTCAATTCTATGGTGCGCGGTCGCTCTACCCAACCGTCGCTTGTGCCGTCCGTTACAATTTCCACCACGGCCAAATACGTATCCGTCATTTCGACAATCTTGCCGTGACTGCGGCCAAGAAAGTTGCCGACTTGTACTCGATGAATGCCCCCTTCCGGATCCTTCACGAGGGACCAGTTATTGGCACCGCGCTCCAGACTGCCCACCATCGCAATAGAATCGAAGGTGTATTGCTCTAGAAACTCTTTGGCGCGATTGTCATCAGGCTTGATGGCGCTGATCGACTGCAGCTGAGTGATTTCTCGAACCTCAATGGGACGGTCAAAAGGGCTTCGTAAGCGTGTCGCACTGTAGGCGAATGCTTCGTAGGCCTTAAACGCAGGAATCGGCGCGATAATGCCACCCGGGCGAGCACGTTTTTCTGACATAAAGGTATCTAGGTCAGAAAAATCTCGAGAAGAACAACCCACCACCAGCACAAGCAGAGGTAAGAGGAACGCCAAGCGTGCAAATACTGCCACCATCAGCTCTCCCCATCCTTGTAGCGATAAGTCTTGGCGGTGATACTCATGCTCAGCGCCGCAGGACTATTACTGCTTGCGGTGATGCTGAAGTCATGCAGCGTAACAATCCGCGGCAAACCCGCCATGCCGCTCACGAAGGCACCGAGGTCGTGATATGACCCACTGGCAACGATGGCAATGGGCAGCTCAACATAGAACTCCCGACTAACTTCGGGTTGTAAATCAATGGTGCTAATTTCCAGGCCGTTAAGTAAGCCCTTATTAGTAATGTCCTCCAGAAGACCCGGTACCTCGGTATCCGAAGGAAGCTGGCTGATCAAAGCGCCGAAGGACTCTTCCATATCTGCCATTTGCCGACGGTAAGCGTCCAAGTTCGCAACCTGGAATGCCTTCTTCTCATAATCCTGCTTTAAGGTCGCTTCTCGGACCTGAACGCCGGCAAGCTGCACCTGCAAATCTTTAACGTGATAGTAGTAGCCGCCCACCAGAACCATCGCAAACAGCAAAACACAGAGAATAACTTTGACCACCACCGGCAGGCTGCCAATGTTGTCGAGGTGAATATCGTTGATATCAAACTCTCGGAGCGAACGCAGCGTGTCATCTAGCGCCATCGATCAATCCCCCGACTCGTTATCGTTAGAGGGCAAGTCCACCTTTACACTCAAATCAAAGGTGTTGGCCTGATCGCCGTAGGTTGGTGCAGCACGCACTGCATCCAAATTGGGCTCTTTCAACCAGTCCGACGCATCCAAACGACGCATTAGGCTGGATACGCGGTTATTTGACTCCGCAACGCCCTTAACATTCAGATCAATACCCCGGGCACTGACATTGGTATAAAAAACGCCGTCGGGCACGGTTCGAACCAATTGATCAAGAACTCGAACAATAATAGGTCTATTGCCCTGCAACTCCTGAATAACCCGCATGCGCTCAATCAGCTGATTACGCTTTCGCTGCAGGTCTTTAATTTCTTCTACTTGCTTGTCGAGCTCGCGGATATTTGTGGTGACGTAATCGTTGCGAGCTTTCTGGCTGTCAATTTGCGAGTTAACGACCCGATCACCAAGCATCACAATAACGACCGCGACCGCCGCTACCAAGCCAAGAATACTGAGGAAAGCGCGCTTGCGTTCTTCGCGTCGTGCCTCTCTCCAGGGGAGTAAATTAATGCGCGCCATTAGTCGAAGCTCCGCAGCGCCAAACCGCAGGCAATCATCATCGCAGGAGCGTCACTACCCAAAGCGACCGCGTTCACACGGGGAGAAATCGTCATCTCAGCAAACGGATTGGCGACCACTGTAGGCGTTCCCAACTGCTCTTGAACCAGATCTGCAAGACCGTCCATAAAGGAAACACCACCCGCCATAATGATGTAATCCACATCATTGTACTGACTGGAAGAGAAGAATAGCTGCAAAGACCGCGTGACCTGCTGCACTACCGCCTCCCGGAATGGATTTAGCAGTTCAGGCTCATAATCATCGGGAAGTCCACCCTGCTTCTTAGCCAGACCCGCTTCTTCGAGGGGCAAACCATAGCGACGCATGATTTCGTCGGTGAGCTGTTTGCCACCGAACAATTGCTCCCGAGTATAGATAGTATTGCCCTTTTTCAGAACACTGAGCGTCGTCATAGTCGCGCCGATATCTACGATGGCGACAACGCTGTCTTCCTTAATCTCGAGGTGCTCGCGAATAAGCGCGTAGGAACGCTCCATGGCGTAAGCTTCGACGTCGACAACTTTGGCCTCGAGATCTGCTCCGTCGATGGCCTCAACGCGAAGATCAATAGTCTCTCGGCGACAGGCTGCCAAAAGAACCTCGACCATATTTTCTCTCTCCGCCGACGGGCCCTGCACTTCAAAATCAAGCGCGACCTCTTCCAACGGATAGGGAATGTATTGATCTGCCTCAAGAGTGAGCTGCGTCTCCATCTCGTCATCGGAGAGGCCCAAAGGCATATCAATCAGTTTAGTAATGACTGAAGAGCCGGCCACCGCGGTGGATGCCAGCTTAAGTTTGGAGCGAGATTGAGCCACTACGCTGCGCACAGCGTTAGCCACACCATCGACATCGTTTATGGCTTTCTCAACTACCGCGTCCTGGGGAAGCGAACACACCGCGTAACTCTCTACGCGATACTTATCCCCAGTGCGACTGAGCTCCAGCAGCTTGACCGTTGTGGAGCTAATATCGATCCCCAGCAGCGGCGTCTGTTTGCGTTTTCCTAGCAACTCAAGCAAGTCGTTTTCCTATAAGTTTCACGGACTTAGCTTTACTTTATGTTCTTATACTTCAATATTAAGCGCTAAGACAGCCTACATTGCAATCAAAACACAAAAAAAGCTTATAATTACCATCAACAAACATCCACTGTCTTGTGCGAAATCCGCTGAAAGCACCGCCGCAACCGGCGCCAACTCGCGATCTCGAGCAAGCAATGCAACTCCGGAGAAACTGTGAAATTGCTGCGCTGGCCCTTGCGCCTTGCGGTTCTGGGTTTTCTTGGTGGCTGCTGGCTATTCGCCGGCATCTACCTCTATCTCAGTCCCAATCTTCCGGATGTAGAGACGCTACGCGACGTTCGACTGCAAACGCCTATGCGCGTGTATACCAAAGACGGCGATCTCATCGGCCAGTTTGGAGAGCAAAAACGTAACCCGCTGAGCTACGAGCAAATCCCCCAACAATTTATTCAGGCCCTCCTCGCAGCAGAGGACGATGGCTTTTTTCGTCACGGAGGCATCGATTTTGGGGGCCTGCTGAGGGCCGTGTCTGAACTGGTACTCACGGGTGAAAAAGGATCCGGGGGCAGCACGCTGACCATGCAGGTCGCACGGAACTACTTCCTGACGCTCGAGCGCACTTTCATGCGCAAGTTCAACGAAATGCTCCTGGCTATTGAGATTGAACGCCGACTATCAAAAGAAGAAATCTTTGAGCTGTATGTCAATCGGGTGTTTCTGGGGCATCGCTCCTATGGCTTTGAAGCAGCCTCTCAGGTGTATTACGGAAAAGGCATCGCCGAATTGAGTCTTGCGCAACATGCGATGCTCGCAGGAATCCCAAAATCACCTTCCCGAAACAATCCCATCAGCGGACCGGAGGCCGGCAAGGACCGACGCAACTGGATTTTGCGCAGAATGGTCACGCTGGGCTACATCGACCAGGACACTTACGAGAAGGCAGCGGTCGCACCGGTACTTGCAACACAGCATGGCGCGCGGATTACGCTGGAGGCCCAGTACGCCGCCGAGATGGCCCGCCGCCAGATGGTCCAGCGCTACGGCATCGCCGCCTATAACGAGGGCTATAGCGTTTACACAACGCTGGACAGCGAACTGCAGGAGGTCGCCAGCGCGGCGGTAATCGACGGGCTCTTTACCTACGACAGCCGTCATGGCTACCGTGGGCCGGAACAACAACTTCTGGAAACCGATCTGCCACCAGACGCCGCTCTACCACTCCAGGAATGGCTCGCAGTGCTCAATAGCACCCCGGTGATTGCGGGCCTCGAGCCCGGGGTAGTTACCGCTATCGATGACACCGGGGTTCAGGTTTTGCTCGCCAATGGCCAGCAAGTGCGAATCGAATGGGAAAACGGGCTCCGCCAGGCAAGGCCCTACATCAGTGAAGACCGTATGGGTTCAGCACCCACAGCACCGGCAGATGTTGTTGCTCTGGGCAATCTCATTCGGTTAAAGCCCGGTGATAGTGATGACTGGCGCTTTGCTCAGGTGCCGGACGCACAAGCCGCACTGGTATCACTCAATCCCAACAACGGAGCCATCGTCAGCCTGGTAGGGGGCATTGGCTTTGAGAAGAGTAAATTCAATCGCGCCACCCAGGCCCAGCGTCAGCCTGGCTCCAACCTGAAACCATTTTTGTATAGCGCCGCGCTCAATTCCGGCTTCACAGCTGCGAGCATCATTAATGACGCTCCGATCGTTATGCAGGATCGCTCACTGGAGGGTGTATGGCGGCCAGAGAACGATAGTGGCCAATTCTTCGGTCCTACCCGACTCCGCTGGGCACTCACCAAATCCCGCAACCTGGTATCCATTCGCTTGCTTCAGCAGTTGGGTGTCCGCCGCTTCATCAATTATGCGAAAGAGCTGGGATTTGATACTGAGGACTTCGCTCCGGATCTATCTCTCGCGCTGGGCACGCACGCCATGAACCCTCTGGAGATCGCTGCTGCCTATGCCATTCTTGCCAACGGCGGCTACCGAGTAGAGCCCTTTCTGATTCAGCGTATTGAAACTATTTCTGGAGATACGGTCTTCGAAGCACGCCCCCCCACCGTCTGTCGTGATTGCGAGCACAGCGCCGGCCAGCCACTTAAGCCTGAAGAGCTGTCTATGGAGGAGATCCTCTCTGCGACAGAGCAGGACCCGTTGCCGAGCGCGGAGCGCACCATGGATGAGCGGGTGAACTTCATTATCGACAGCATCCTGCAGGACGTTATTAAGGATGGGACCGGACGACGTGCGCTGGTTCTCAAACGAGACGACCTTGCGGGCAAAACAGGAACCACTAACGGACCTATGGACGCGTGGTTCTCAGGCTACAACCCGGATGTAGTAACAACGACCTGGGTCGGCTTTGACAACTACACACCGCTGGGCCGACGAGAATTCGGTGGCACCGCCGCCCTGCCTATCTGGATCAATTACATGCGCGAGGCTCTCAAGGGTGTTCCTGAGCGTACTCGCCGTCTGCCTCCGGGAATCAGCTACGTACGTATAGATCCGGAAACCGGGCTCCTTGCTCCGGCAGATCAGCGCAACGCTATTTTTGAGTACTTCCGCAATGAACATCTTCCCGACGCCGGAGAAGGCGTGAATGCCGGGCCTACGGGCACCGACGAGCTTATTCAGGAAATCTTCTAAGCCTCTGTCGGCGGCTTGGCAGCTTGCTTGGCGGCCAGTGTGCGCATTTCTCTTGCGATGGCCTCGGGTGAACCTGTGTGCCTGGCAACGATGCTGTAGATAGCCGGCACCAGATACAAGGTGAAGAGTGTTGCTACGCTCACGCCAAACAATACGACGATACCCAAGACATTACGGCTGGTAGATCCAGGACCCACCATCAGCACCAAAGGCAGGGTGCCGACTATTGTGGATACAGCAGTCATGAGGACCGGACGCAATCGCAACACTGATGCTCTTACAATCGCCTCGACAAACTCCAGGCCCTCATCGCGGACCTGATTAATGAACTCCACCAATAAGATGCCATTTTTGGTGGCAATACCAATGAGCATGAGCAAGCCGATTTGGCTGAACAAATTAAAGCTCTGACCCGTCAAATACAGACCCAACAGACCGCCACCCAAAGCCAGGGGTACGGTCACCATAATCACTGCCGGGTGAACAAAGCTTTCGAACTGCGCGGCCATAACCAAAAACAGCACCAGGAGTGCCAGGCCAAAGGCAAAGTAGATATCGCCCGTAGAGTCTTTATAGTCCAGTGACTGCCCTTTGTAGTCGACCTTGGCATTCGTAGGGAGATTGTCATCCACCGTTCGCTCCAAAAACAAAAGCGCGTCACCTAGGCTCACATCCCGGCCCAAGGTCGCGTTGATCGTGACCGCCCGTAAGCGGTTGTACCGCTGAAGCTCTGCTATGCCTGCGACATTGTCTGCCTGCAGGAGGTTGGACAAGGGAATGAGCTCGCCGCTCGCACTGCGAACCCGCACGTTGCCAATGTCATCCGGCGTAGCACGCTGATCATCCTGTAGCTGCACGATCACCGGGTATTCTTCCTGATCAACCGAGTACGTGGTTATCTCCTGCTCGGTCATGAGGGCCTGCAGAGTCTCAGCAACATCTCGAGCACTCACCCCCAGTGATGCCGCCCGGGCCGTATCGATACGCAGATGCACCTGTTGTTGCGTTTCCTTGAGATCCGAGTTCAGCATGCCGAAGAGACCGCTTTTTCGTGCCTCATCCATAACGACGTCCCGCCATCCTGCGAGCGTCTGGTAGTCCGGGCCCTGCAGCACGAACTGCACCGGCGTGTTTGGCCCCCGCTGTCCCAAACCGGCGGGGACAAAAGTCATCACCCGAATGCCGGGGACATCTCGCCAAGTAGCTGCTATTTGATCGCGCAGCTCAAATGCGCTGTAGTCTCTTTCGTTCCAGGGCACCATGGAGATTCGCGAAAAGGCCGTGGCCGTTGATGTGGAGTTACGAAACGGTGCGACAAACAGTACGCGCGTCAGGGATCCTGACTTTTCGAGTTCCAACAAAGGAGGCTGGAGGCGCTCGATTATCTCGCGCATGGCATCAATATTCGTCCCTTCCTGAGCATTAATAATCGCCATCACCGAGTCCTGGTCTTCCACAGGTACGTATTCCTGTTTCAACTGCTGGAACAGCAGAGGCAACGCCACGAATGCCAGTGCCACCATCACTAACGCCAGCCAAGCGTGGCCAAGAAGGTAGCGCAGACTTGTCTCGTAAGCGGACCGGAGGCCCTGCATACCGCGCTCTACAGCTCTGTCCAGAATGCTTTTAGTGGTTTTGCGACGCAGTATTTGACTACAGAGCATGGGCACGAGAGACAGGGCGAGGACCGACGATATACACACGGCCACCGAGATAGTGACTGCAAGTTCCACGAACAATCGGGACGACGCATCCTGAAGAAAAACCACGGGACTGAATACCGCGAGAAGAACCGCGGTGGTCGCAATCACAGCGAATCCTACTTGCTGTGCGCCTCCCACGGCAGCAAGCAAGGGCGGCTCTCCCTCTTCGACACGGCGATAAATATTTTCCAGCACGACGATGGCATCATCAACCACCAGCCCCACGGCCAGGACCATCGCAAGGAGGGTAATGAGGTTCAAAGAGTAATCCATCGCCTGTAATGCGATCACAGCACCCAATAGAGACACGGGGATACACACCACCGGTATCAGCGTTGCCCTAATTGTCCCAAGAAACAGCAATATAACGATGGAGACCAGAGCTATCGTCAGAGCGATTGTTGTGTAAACCCCGTTGATCGCTGCACGAATAAAGGCGGAGGCATCTCCTGACGAGGCAACACCCATTCCCTCGGGTAGATCCGCTTCCACGGCGAGTAATTCTTTATGCACCGCATCGAGCACTTCTACGGTGTTGGCGTCAGACTGCTTCACCACGCCCACAGAAACACTGTTCTCACCATTGGAGTAAAACAGACGGCGCTTTGTTGACGGACCCTCCTCCACACGAGCCACTTCGGCAAGACGCACCAGGTGACCGTCTCCTCCCCGACTCAAAACGAGGCGACGAAAATCCTCGGCACTGCGATAGCTGCGCTCCACGCGCACGGGCAGCTCCATATACTCAGAATCCAGACGGCCCGCGGGTAATTCCACGTTCTCCTGACGCAGCGCCTCAAGAACATCGCTCACCGCAAGCTGACGCGCGCTGAGCTTTTGGCGGTCCAGCCAAATACGCATGGAGCGTGGCGCGCCCCCAAAGACTCTTACCGAAGCAACGCCGGGGAGCACCGCAAATCGGTCTACGATGTAGCGCTCGGCGTAATCCGTGATATCCATGGGGGACATGCCCTCACCACCGACACTCATATACACCAGCGGCGTAGTCTCACTGTCGGCCTTGCTTACCTGAGGACGCTCTGCCTCTTCGGGAAGACGCCGGCTCGCACGAGACACGCGGTCCCGCACATCATTGGCTGCCGCATCGATGTCCCGGCCGAGCTCAAACTCAACGGTGATGGTGGAGCGTCCGTCGCTGCTGCTACTGCGGATGGTTCGAATACCCTCGATACCACCGATCTCATCTTCTATCGGCTGGGTGATCCGGGTTTCCACCACTTCGGAAGCAGCGCCCTCATAATCCGTAACGATGGATACCTGTGCCGGCGACATATCGGGATACTCTCGAGTCGACAGCTGGAGAAAGGCCATGACTCCAAAAGACACCAGCAACAGGGCGATAACCGTGGCAAACACGGGCCGCTGCACGGAAATTTCAGGCAACCTCATTCGCTTACTCCCCGCTACCGCCAAACGGCTGTTGTACCGGACTCGCCTCTGCTTCGCGCACCGCTTCGCCCGGGCGCAATGTCAGCTGTCCGTTGATCACGACTCGATCCCCCGGCGAAAGCCCGGAACGAATTTCGATAAGCCCTGGCATTCGCCGACCAATTTCCACTGAAACCCGACGTGCCATCAAATCTTGATCAACCACAAAGACCGCACTTTGCGCACCGGTTTGTATTAGCGCTGTCTCAGAAACAACGATCCCCGGCGCCTCACCCAGGGCCACCTTGACTGCCATGAGCATGCCAGGCCGCAAGCGGGCATCCGAGTTGTCGATCAATGCCCGCACAGAGAAGGCCCGGGTAGCCGGGTCTACCCTGCTGCCGATCTGCGTGACCTGGCCAGAAAAAACCTCACCGTCCCAGGCAGTGCTTGCGGCGCTCACAACTTCCCCAATCTTAATCTGTGACAGGTAATGCTCAGGAAGCGTGAAATCCAGTTTCATGGGATTAATATCGTCCAGCTCCGCAATCACGGTCCCGGGAGTGAGGAGAGCCCCCACACTAATACGCCGTAAGCCAAGAACACCATCGAAAGGCGCTCTGATGGTTCGATCATTGATCCGCGAATGCAGCGCCTCAAGAAGTGCCTCATTGGCATCAACCCGGGCTCTGGCAACATCAATCTCTGCGGCGGTGGCGATATCCTTACCAAGGGTAAGCAACCGGTTCAGCTGCAGCTGCGTCTCTCGCAGCTTGGCTTCAGCCTCACGCAGCAGGGCGAGCTGCTCTACGTCGATCAATTCAACGAGTACGTCGCCCGCCTTAACCAGCTCACCACCTTCAAAATAAACGGCACTGACCTGCTCGGTCAGTTTTGCGGTGAGGGTCACCGACTCGTTGCCGATGAGCGTCCCCACCGACTCGGCATCCCGAGCAATGGACGTGAGCTGGGCAACTGCCGTCTCCACAAGCACAGGAGCGGTCGCAGAACGCCGCGCGCCGACAGTGACGTTGGAGTCATCGCAGGCAATAACTGCCAAACAACACACAACTCCAAACAACCATCGCCTGCCTAACATGGGGTACTCCTTGACCGGTGACGCGAATTCAAACCGAAATTGGCAAACCGCGCGGAGCGCGATTATAGGCAGTATCATAGACACTCGGGCAGATAAATCTGGCCTTCCGATAACTCACTGCGAAAATATTATGACCTCTACCTTCAAGTCTTGGCGATTCCTACTTCTTCTCACTCCTTTAGCCGCGGCTTGCGCCCCTGGACCGAACGTAGAGGCGCCGGCCCCAAAAGCGACCCAGGGCACCGCCATGGTAGTCACGGCAAACCCTGTTGCGACCAGCGTGGGCGAAGAAATACTCCGCGCCGGTGGAACTGCGGTGGACGCGGCGATCGCTATTGAGGCGGCACTGAGCTTGGTCGAGCCGCAAAGCTCTGGCCTCGGCGGCGGCGGATTTATGGTGTATTACCACGCTGCGGACCAGAGTTTGGAGGTTTATGACGGACGAGAAACAGCGCCTCGCGGCGCCCATAGCGACATGTTTTTGCAAGAGGATGGCTCGGTGTACGGCTACCTCGAGGCCAAGAACAGTGGCCTGTCCATAGGCGTTCCCGGCATGGTGTCGATGCTGAGCATGGCCCACGCGGATCGCGGACGCCTGCCCTGGAGCGAGCTACTCCAGCCGGCCAAAAAGCTCGCCATCGAGGGCTTCACGGTATCGCAACGACTACGTTCCTATTTCGACAAATACGGTAAGCGACTGGTTTCCACCACTTTGGAGCAAGGTCCTCTTGATGCTTACAACTACTTTTTTGACGACAGCGGCACGCTCCGGGATCGCATCGTCAACACCGAGTACGCCGATACCCTTGATCTGATCGCCAACGATCCCGACGACTTTTACCGCGGCCCATTGGCAGAGAGCATAGTCGCCGCGGCGGGCCACTCCCCCCGGGCAGGCAGCCTGAGTCTGGAAGACCTCGCGGAGTATTCGGCGAGAAAGCACGAGGCTATCTGCATGGACTACCGGAACCTCACGCTCTGTGGGCCGCCACCGCCCTCCTCCTGGGTGGCGGTGGGAATGGCACTGGGAATGCTCGAGGCCACGGATTTCCCCACGGGAGACGAAATGACGGACTGGGCCATGTTCACCGAAGCCCAGCGTCTTGCCTACGCGGACCGTGACTTTTATGTGGCTGACGATACGGTTGTTAAGGTCCCCATGACCGGCCTGCTCAATCGTGACTATTTAGCGCAGCGCGGAGCCCTGATCAGCCGGCCTGCCATAGAAAAAATCTCCCACGGCGACCCCTGGGCATTTGAGCCCCAACGCACCGCCTCTCTCTACGGACAGGACACCACCATCGACTACGCCGGAACCACGCATTTTGTAGTCGTGGATCAGTGGGGCAATGCGGTGTCGATGACCGCGACGGTGGAGAGTATTTTTGGCTCCACCCGCATGGCCGGCGGCATGTTCCTGAACAACGAGCTGACGGATTTTGCCAAACAGCCCCGCGATGTCGACGGGGTCTTGGTGGCCAACCATCCCGCGCCGGGCAAGCGCCCCCGCTCCTCCATGTCACCGACTATCGTGCTCAACAGCGATGGCAGCTTTCGCATGGCCACGGGCTCCCCCGGCGGAAACTCCATCATCGCCTACACGCTAAAAACGCTCGTGGGCGTTATTGACTGGAACCTCTCTCCCCAGGAGGCGGTAAATCTGCCCAATGTTGTGGCCCGCGGTGACACCGTTCGGGTCGAGAGCGAAAGAGCCTCGCCAGAGATGCTTGCCGCTATGCGAGAGTTTGGATTTGCGATCAAAGAGTCCGCAGGAGAAAACTCCGGACTGAGCGTTATCCTCAAACATGACGATGGACAGCTGGAGGGCGGCGTGGATCCCCGGCGTGAGGGAACGATAGCCACACTGCCGGCCGAGGATACAAAGCTTTAAGCTTTCTGGAGCTTTTGTCGGACTCTCTGACGGATCCGTCCTTGAGAATGTCGATCTTGTCAGCGATGGCAACGAAGTAGATGAACCCAATTTAGCACCGGTAACATGATGCAGCCTCATCTACAGGTACGATGCGGGACAGGTCCACTTGCCCACCCCAGTGATGCCTCTTAGTCACTAAGATCGCGGCTCTTTCGATAGTTAAGCGCTAAACTAGGGCTCCCTTCAATCACAAGGATATTCCATGTCTGAAGCCTTCATTTGCGACGCTGCGCGCACGCCTATTGGTCGCTACGCCGGGGCGCTGTCAGCGGTGAGAGCCGACGACCTTGGGGCCATCCCCCTGCGAGCGCTACTCGAACGCAATACAAAGGTCGATTGGACGCGAGTCGACGATGTGCTTATGGGTTGTGCCAATCAAGCCGGCGAAGACAATCGCAATGTCGCGCGCATGAGCCTGTTACTGGCCGGACTGCCTGTGGGAATACCCGGAGCGACGATCAACCGCTTATGCGGCTCGGGCATGGATGCGGTCGGTACGGCTGCTCGCGCGATCAAGGCGGGTGAGGCCGAACTGCTGATCGCAGGCGGCGTGGAATCCATGTCCCGTGCACCCTTTGTCATGGGCAAGGCAAGCGCGGCCTTCTCCCGCGGCGCCGAACTGCAGGACACCACCATGGGCTGGCGTTTTATCAATCCATCGCTGCAAAAAGCCTACGGCACAGAAACCATGCCCGAGACTGCAGAGAATGTCGCAGAGCGCTTCGCCATCAGCCGAGAGGATCAGGACGCGTTTGCCCTGCGCAGTCAGCAACGCGCGGTGCTGGCTCAGGACAATGGCCGCCTGGCAGCAGAAATTGTCCCCGTGTCGATTGCACAACGGCGCGGTGATCCGATCATCGTTGAGCGCGACGAACACCCGCGCGCCGGCACCACGCTGGAGGGTCTGCAAAAGCTTCCAACCCCGTTCCGCGAAGGCGGTACGGTGACCGCCGGCAACGCCTCGGGCATTAACGATGGCGCCTGCGCACTGCTGCTCGCCTCCGGGAAGATGGCGCTTGAACAGGGCCTGGAGCCTCGCGCGCGCGTGGTCGGAATGGCGGTCAGTGCGTTGCAGCCCTCCATCATGGGCTACGGTCCGGTAGACGCGGTCACCAAGGTCCTGCAGCGCAGCGGCCTCGGGATTGAGGCAATGGATGTTATTGAATTGAACGAGGCCTTCGCGGCCCAGGCGCTTGCGGTCACCCGGGCACTGGGGCTCGCGGATGATGCCGAGCATGTCAATCCCAACGGCGGCGCCATCGCTCTGGGGCATCCTCTGGGTATGTCCGGGGCGCGACTCGTCCTTACGGCGACAGAAGAGTTACAGCGACGGCAAGGGCGCTATGCACTGTGCGCCATGTGTATCGGCGTCGGACAGGGAATCGCCGTTTTGCTTGAGCGGGTGTGACGCGCGGCTAATCCTCGCGCATCAAACGTATTTCGTCCTCACGCCCGGTGAGTTCCCAGCGGATCAGCGACAGCGGTATGCGACCGACCGCCAGCATCTCATCGTGGAATATTTTTAGATCAAAGTCCCTGCCCCGCTCGACCGCTAACTCGGCAAACAGCTTCTCGAGCTCAACCTTACCCATGTAGTAACCAATCCCATAACCGGGCTGGCGCAGATACAACTCGAGGTCAAAGCGGGCAATAGGGTCATCAGGGGCCATCCAGTACGGCGTGCGACTGGTCAGTGAATGCAGCGCTTCGCGGTAGGTCCACTGGCCGGCATGCATCATAAGTTCCGGCTTTACGCGCGCGGCGCGCTTTGCCTGGAGGATGTAATTGATCTCGCGGGCCTTGGGTCGCGCATCGAGCATACCCAGCTGCTGAATCATCTCCTCCAGATAAAAGGCCCAGCCTTCCGCGCGAATACCATCGATAAAGTAAAGGCGACGGTCGCCACGTATGGGACGCTCATCGCGGGCAAGCAGTAAACTGTCATAAAGATGGCCTGGCACATTGTGCGCCCGCAGCGGCCGGGGATCTCGATCTTCTGTCTGCCGGAAGAAGTGTCGTTGTATCGGTGCGTCAAAAGGGCCCGCCTTTGCCGGATCCCGGTCCGCAGGTAGCAGGTAGGGACCCTCCCCCACCACGGGCACAAGATAATCGGGGACTGTCATCACGTCTTCATCGCGCAGGAAGGCCAGCAGTTCTGCATCAGCCTCGGCACGACGACGCTCAAACTCCTGCATCGATTCAGCCGGCGCGATCATTTCAATACCGCGATTCTTATGCTCTTCAAGCTTCAGGAACACCATTGAGCGCTGGTATTCTCGCTCGGCCAGCGTCATCAGGCTGTCCCAGTCGTAGGGAAACAACATGACCTTGCGCAGGTACCAGTTGTACTCGTCCTTGCCCACGCCACCATGGGGAGGGAGCGACGCCTCAATCTCTTGCAGCCAGGCCATAAAACCAGCCGTGGCCTTGGCGGCCTCCTGCGCCAGTCCGGCCAGTTCGGGATCGCTGCTGGCAGTTTCAGCGCTCAGGCGTAAAAACACGTTGCGCTCGATACCTTTTTGCACGATGCCCAGGCGCGCCAGATCACCGCGCGGATCACTGAGGTTCACGCGTGCCTGTTGGTAGAGCTCAGGAACCACCGCCAGCTTCGCTATCAATTTATTGCGCGCCGCTGAGTTCAGTGGCAACGACGGTACCGCCATGGCGCCGTGCATCTTTGGGCCGAAGCCGAGATTGGTACTGCTGTAAAACGCGGGATCGCGTTCCCAGGGCCGCATAAGCCGATGCATGAAGTCCAACCCGCGCATCTCTGCAAGCACCAGCATGTAATCCACTCGCCGGGGAATGGGCCAGCTAGCCTCGTCGATGGCATTCAGGCGCGCGCGCAGTGCACGGAGTTGCTCAGCTTGCACAAGCATCGCGGGGGCCGAGTAGTCCGGCACACCGTCGCGGTATTCGGGAACTGCAAGACTGCGAAACTCGTCATAGAGCTCGAGAAGCGCGGGGTAGGAAGACGCACTCTCTGCGGCCAGCGTGGCGCTGGAGCCCATACTCAGGCAAAAGCCAAGGCAACAGAACATAAGGCCCACAAAGGTCGAACGAAGCCCGACAAGTGTTTTCACAGAGTCTCCTTTAGCTGCCCGAAGCCGTCGACGCACCCTAAAGATCAGGGGCCTCAATGACCGAGCAGTGCTCGTCTACAATCAGGGGAGCGGCGGTAAGCTCCTGTATTTTTTTGATATCGACACCCGGAGCCGACTCCCGAAGCACAAAGCCCTGCTCGGTGATATCGATGACCGCAAGATTCGTGTACACGCGCTTGACCACAGCAAGTCCGGTCAGAGGATAACTACAGGTCTCAAAGAGTTTCGGCTCGCCCTTGGAGGTAATGTGATCGGTAATCACCAGTACCTGTCGCGCCCCGGCGACCAGATCCATCGCCCCGCCCACGGCGGGCACCGCACCTTCGGCACCGGTGGACCAGTTCGCCAGATCACCGTTTTGCGCAACCTGCATTGCACCGAGAATACACACATCGATATG
>NZ_JBLGBE010000040.1:0-28406 GCF_047617445.1 Congregibacter sp. | reverse complement strand
GTTCAATCACGGGACTCACCACAGAGGGCAAGTCCATACAATGCTCACGGCGGCAGGTGTTCTCCCCGGCGATACGGACGTGCCGTTTATGCCGGCAGAACACTACGACTGGATCAGCTAGGTAAGCTCTAACAACGGTCCCACCGAATGTTTACCTGGACTCTGCGTTCCGTAGTGTAACCGTGCCCGAGGGATCTCCAAGGTAAGCGACCTTAAACTACGGCAGCAGGATGCCGTAGGGACGGCCACTCAGGAGTCACTGTTTACACACGTTTGATTGGGGGTCGTCTCTGGATCATCGGCAGCCATGAGGAGCATAAGGAGTTCCGCATGGGTGCCGCCACACGATTTCTATCGAGTAGTAGTTCCGCGCGAACCAAAGCGCTTCTTAAAGCGATCTACACGGCCACCGCTATCTACGGTCTTCTGCTTGCCCGTAAAGAACGGGTGGCAGTTAGAGCAGACATCGATATTGAAGTCTTGGCCCAAGGTAGAGCGGGTCTGTATTGTGTTGCCACAGCTACAGGACACTTTAACGCCCTCGTAGCGAGGATGAATTTCAGCTTTCATGTGTATCTCCAGTATGTTGATGCCGCCACCCGAACCCACACGCAGGTCTTGTTGGACCATGTCGCGCTATGCCAGGCACCGCATCCGGGAGTCACCGCCCCTGAGGGAGGCAAACGGGGCGCGGAGTTTAGCAGAAACAGCCGGTGACGCAATAAGGTAATGGCAACCATCTAAAGCAATACAGATTAGCGCTTGGCTAGGGTCGGCGCTTTGCTATGCTCGCCTCACCGTGACCCAATTAATAAAGCCTACAGTTCTGCGATTAGCGGCCCCCGTGCCCCTGCGCCGAGCGTTCGACTACCTCGCCCCCGAGGGCCTGAGCCTCCCCTCGCTCAGTCCGGGCGTGCGTTTGCGCGTGCCTTTTGGCAGCCGGGAAATTACCGCCATCCTGTTAGAAACCGTCGATGAGGCCAGCGTCGATCAAAAGCAACTCCGCGCTGCGAACAGCGTTCTGGACGAAGAACCGCTGCTTAGCCCCAGTATTATGGCCCTGTGTAGCTGGGCATCAGATTATTACCAACACCCGGTGGGCGAGGTTTTCAGTGCCGCATTGCCCAAAGCACTTCGCGATGGCCGGGGTCTCTCACAGACTCACTGGCGCCTCACGACCCGAGGAAAGGGCCTGCCGGAAGGCGCATTAAGCCGGGCACCTTCTCAGGCCAAAGCTCTTGCTGCACTGCAGCGCGGCGAGCAGCCACCCCTCGTACTGAGTGAAGCAGGTGTTTCCAGTGCCGTATTACGTGAGCTTGCCTCAAAGGACCTTATTGAGCGCTGCCGCGGCACGACAGAGCAGCCCAACGCAGATCTCAAAGAGAGCGGGCCCACACCAGGAGCGGAACAAGCAGAAGCTCTGGCCGCCGTGAAGCTTGGCGAATTTAACTGCCATTTGCTCCAGGGCGTGACCGGCAGCGGCAAAACCGAGGTGTATTTACGTCTAATCACGGCCTGCCTCGAACGCGGGGATCAGGCGCTAGTGTTAATCCCCGAGATCGGGCTGACACCACAAACTGTTGAACGCTTTGAAGCGCGATTCAAAACACCCGTCGCTGTGCTGCATTCCGGCATGGCTGATGGCCAGCGATTCGCCGCATGGCAGGCAGCACAATCGGGGAGCGCCGGCATCGTCATGGGTACGCGCTCGGCTATTTTCACACCCCTTGCACGCCCCGGGCTTATCGTTGTGGATGAGGAGCATGATGGCTCTTACAAGCAGCAAGATGGCTTTCGGTATTCCGCACGGGATGTTGCAGTCAAACGCGCGCAGTTGGAGGCTTGCCCGGTGATTCTCGGGAGCGCGACGCCCTCTCTGGAGTCTTTGGAGAATGCGAGGCGTGGGCGCTACCAGCACCATTTTCTTCGCGGGCGGCAGGGTGGCGGGGAGCTCCCCATGCTCCAGACCGTGGACCTGAGGGGCCTCCATCTCAATGCCGGGATTAGTGACTACCTTCTCGCGGCAATTCGAGACACCGTAGAAACCCAAGGTCGTCAGGCACTGCTGTTTCTTAATCGTCGGGGCTTTGCGCCGACGCTTCAATGTCACGACTGTGGTTGGGTCGCCGACTGCGATCACTGCGATGCAAGGCTCACGGTGCATCTGCGCAAGCGCTGCCTTCGTTGTCATCATTGCGCAGCGCAGCGCGCATTGCCGCCACAGTGCCCGGACTGCGCGAGCAGATCACTGCTCACCCATGGCCTTGGCACCGAACAAACCGAAGAATTTTTAAACACGGTGCTTCGCTGCCCCGTGCATCGCGTGGACAGCGACGCCATGCGCGGCGTGGACGCCATGCAGTCGCTGCTGGAGGTGGCCCAAAGTGAAAAACCCTGTGTCATCCTCGGAACGCAGATGCTTACCAAGGGTCACCACTTTCCGGCGGTCCAGCTCGTGGGGGTTATCGACGCAGACGCCCTGCTTTACAGCGCAGATTTTCGCGGTGAGGAGCGCATGGCGCAGTTAGTCGTGCAGGTGGCCGGGCGAGCCGGACGGGAATCCGCTGGCGGCAAAGTGCTGATACAAACGCATTATCCGGACGATCCACTGTTCGAACTACTACGCGACGGGCACTTCGAAGCCATCACCTCTTCCTTGCTGGAGAAGCGTCGCTCATCAGGTTTGCCGCCTTTTGGACAATTGATGCTTCTACGCAGCGACGCGAGAAACGAACAAGATGGTGAAGCCTTCCTGCGCGCGGTGAAGCGAGAGTCCCAACAGTACCTACCTAAAGATTGTCAGCTGATTGGCCCATTGCCTTCGGCGATGCCGCGTCGCGCAGGCCGCTTCAGGTGGCAATTGTGGTGTATTGCCGCATCCAGGCGGAGTGCTATCGCGGCGGCCCGCCTGCTGGTCGACCGCGCCGAGGTTCTCAAGAAGCCTCGGGAACTCAGCTGGTTTATCGATGTGGACCCCAGCGACGTTCTTTAACAGACAACGCGGCAAATCTAGCAAAGCCGGTAGTGAAACGCGATAATACCGACGCACGCCCTTTGCGGCGCATTGCCTACGGAACCCGTTCATGAAAGATACCGTTGCCACACTACTGAGTGAGGCACTAGAAAGCATCATCAGCGCTCGACAAGCCGAGGTTACCGCGCCCACGATTCAGGTGGAGCGAACCCGGGATCCAGCTCACGGTGATCTTGCCAGCAACATCGCATTGGCTGCGGCCAAACTGCTAAAGATGCCGCCCCGGGAGCTTGCGCAGGCGCTTTGCGCGGCTTTGCCCGAAAATACGGCGATTGATCGCACAGAAATAGCTGGCCCGGGCTTCATCAACTTCTTTTTATCCAAAGACAGTCAGGCCGCCGTACTGCAAGACGTACTCCGCCAGGGTGCCAAGTTTGGGCACAACGACGCAGGGGCGGGGCGCAAGGTTCAGGTAGAGTTCGTGTCTGCCAATCCCACCGGACCTTTGCATGTGGGACACGGCCGAGGCGCCGCTGTAGGCGACAGTCTCGCGCGCATTTTGAACGCCTGTGGCTGGGAAGTGGTCCGCGAGTTTTACTACAACGACGCCGGAGCCCAGATCAATAATCTCGGACTCTCGGTACAGGCTCGCTGTAAGGGTTTGAACCCGGATGACGAAGGCTGGCCCGATGACGGTTACCGCGGGGACTACATCACCGAACTCGCTCAAGCCTATCTTGCGCGCGAAAGCGTGGAGGCTAGCGATAAGTCGGTCACTGCTGCCGGCGATGCTGATGATCTCACTGCGATTCGTGATTTCGCAGTGGCCTGGTTGCGCCGGGAGCAGGACCTGGATATGCAGAGCTTTGGCGTGGCATTCGATATCTTCTTCCTAGAGTCGTCACTGTACGAATCCGGCGAGGTCGAATCTACCGTCGAGCGCCTGGTAGCCAGCGGCAACACCTACGTGCAGGATGACGCTCTGTGGCTGCGCACCACCGATTTTGGCGACGACAAAGACCGGGTTATGCGCAAGCAAGATGGTGGATACACCTATTTTCTTCCCGACGTTGCCTACCATCTCAACAAATGGCGCCGCGGATTCGAGCGCGTCATCAACGAGCAGGGCGCAGATCACCACAGCACCGTGACCCGCGTGCGCGCAGGTTTGCAGGCCCTTGGCGAGGGTGTTCCCCAAGGTTGGCCAGAGTACGTTCTCCATCAGATGGTTACGGTTATGCGCGAGGGCCAGGAGGTTAAGTTGTCCAAGCGCGCCGGCAGCTACCTCACTCTCCGGGATCTGATCACCGAAGTCGGCCGTGATGCGACGCGGTACTTCCTGGTGGCCCGCTCGCCGCACTCCCAGCTAACCTTCGATATCGATCTCGCGTTGTCGCAGTCCAATGACAACCCTGTGTTCTATATCCAATACGCCCACGCGCGAGTTTGCAGTGTTCGACGCAAATTTCTTGAACAGGGCCTCTCCGTTGATCTGGATCTAGAAACACTGGCTCTGGAGCGTCTGGTGGAGTCCCAGGAAATCGAAGTGCTCAAGCAACTTGCTCGTTTTCCGGAGATTGTCACCAGGGCCGGGACCAGCGCCGAACCCCAGCAAATCGCCAACTATCTTCGTGAGCTTGCGGGTGAGTTCCATGCCTATTACAACGCGCATAAAGTGCTGATTGATAATGATGACGAGCTGCGAAGCGCCCGACTCGCACTCACCACAGGCGTGGGCCAGGTGATTGCTAATGGCCTGGACTTATTGGGCGTTTCCGCGCCGGAGAGTATGTAAGCTCCCGTGGCACAGCAGCGAAAGAGCAGTCGCGGCGCAAGCCGCCAGAACATGCCCACCCAAAGCGGCAGCGGTCTGCGATGGTACGGAGCGGGTGTGGCCAGCGGCCTGTTCCTCGCATTCATGTTGTATCTCGTGACCTTACCTCCGGAGGGCGGGCCGGATGCCAGTCCTCAGCCCGCAGCAGGGCCTCGGCTGACCACAGCAGAGCCTGAGTACGAATTTTTTGAGGTGCTCCCTAATCAGGAAATGACTATTGACGTCGATCCGGCAGACATTCCCAAACCTCGCAGCGCAGGAACCGGGAAACAGTATTTACTTCAGGCGGGCTCTTTTCGACAGGCTGCCGATGCCGACCGGCGTCGCGGTGAACTGTTACTTCTGGGGCTTGATCCCCGCGTAGAAGATACTCAGGGCGACACCGGACGCTGGTTTCGCGTAGTCCTAGGCCCTTTTGACAGCCGCTCGGCTATGGCGAAAGCGCGCAGCATGACGGCCCAGCAAGACATCGACACGCTCCTGATACAGCGCAATCGAGGCTAACACCGCGCTGCTTGGTGCAGTTCGAGAAGGCATCAGCGCTTGAAGTTAGGCGCCACGCCCCCATTACTCTAGTTCACGCGCGAAGGAAAACACCGTGGAACAATTCAGAGGCACCACCATTTTATGTGTGCGCCGGGGCAACAGCGTTGTCGTCGGCGGAGACGGCCAGGTCTCCATGGGCAACACCATCATGAAAGGCAACGCGCGAAAAGTACGTCGTCTCTACAAAGACCAGGTGCTGGCTGGCTTCGCGGGGGGCACAGCGGACGCATTCACACTTTTTGAGTTGTTCGAAGCGCAGCTGGAAAAACACAACGGCCAACTTGTTCGTGCGGCAGTCGAGCTGGCAAAAGCCTGGCGTACCGAGCGCTCCTTGCGGCAACTAGAAGCATTACTGGCCGTTGCTGACAAAGAAACCTCCCTGGTGATCTCCGGCAACGGCGATGTCATCGAGCCAGAAAACAACCTCATTGCTATTGGCTCCGGGGGTTCTTTTGCCCAAGCCGCGGCTATGGCACTTCTGGACAACACTGAGCTGAGCGCCAGAGATGTCGTCGAAAAAGGCCTGGGTATCGCCGCGAACATCTGCATCTACACCAACGAGCAGCGCACCATCGAGCAGCTTGATTACGAGGCGGACCAATAACATGTCGAATATGACTCCCCGGGAAATTGTCCACGAATTGGACAAGCACATTATTGGCCAGCAGGACGCCAAACGCGCCGTCGCTAATGCCCTGCGCAGCCGATGGCGTCGAATGCAGGTAGAAGAAACTCTGCGCGCTGAAATCACACCAAAAAATATTTTGATGATCGGTCCCACGGGTGTCGGCAAAACCGAGATTGCTCGGCGCCTCGCCAAATTGGCAAACGCACCCTTTGTAAAAGTAGAAGCCACTAAATTCACCGAAGTTGGGTATGTGGGTCGCGATGTTGAGTCTATCGTCCGCGATCTCGTTGAAATGGCCGTGAAGATGCTGCGCGAACAAGCGATGGAAAAGGTGCGTTTTCGGGCCGAAGAAGCCGCCGAGGAACGCATCCTTGACATCTTGTTACCCGGCGCCCGAGATCCCAAGGGCGACACTGCGAGTCAAGGTGACGGTACACGCCAGTTGTTGCGCAAAAAACTCCGCGAGGGTGCTCTGGATGAGAAAGAAATCGATCTCGACCTAACAACGCCCAGCAATGTCGAGATCAGTGCGCCGCCGGGCATGGAAGAAATGACGAATCAGCTGCAAAGCATGTTTTCGAACATGGCCCGCTCGCAGCCAAAAACTCGTCGCCTCCCCATCAAAGCAGCGTTCACCGCTCTTTGTGACGAAGAGGCGGCCAAGCTGGTTAACGAAGACGACATTAAGCAAAACGCCCTCCAAGCGGCCGAGCAAAACGGTATCGTATTTATCGACGAATTGGATAAAGTCGCAAAGCGCGGAGAAACCGCCGGCGCCGATGTGTCTCGTGAGGGCGTGCAACGGGATCTACTGCCACTTATTGAGGGCTGCACGGTGAGCACCAAATACGGCATGCTCAAAACAGACCATATTCTGTTTATCGCCTCCGGCGCATTTCACCTCTCCAAGCCATCAGACCTGATTCCAGAGCTGCAGGGGCGCCTGCCGATTCGCGTTGAGCTTGCGGCGCTATCGCCGGAAGATTTCCGCCGAATCCTAGTGGAGCCCGATGCTGCATTAACAAAGCAATACACGGCGCTGCTCGCCACCGAGGGCATGTCTATGAAGTTTACCGAGGACGGTATTGCGCGCATCGCCGAACTCGCGTGGCAACTTAATGAAAGCACCGAAAACATCGGCGCCCGCCGTTTGCACACCGTCATCGAGAGACTCCTGGAAGAGGCGTCCTTTAGCGCCGCAGATGACGGCCTCAACGCGAGTGTTCTGGCGGTAGATGCCGCGTACGTAGATTCGCAATTGTCTGACCTGGTGATGGACGAAGATCTATCGAGGTTTATTCTCTGATGCTTCTCCAATGACGAATGCCCCTCGCCCGCTCAATATTCGTTTGCGCAAGCAAACGCGCGTGCTGGAGCTTGACTACCCCGACGCCCAGACTTACAGCCTGAGTTGGGAGTATCTGCGGGTTTACTCCCCCTCGGCGGAAGTGCGCGGACATCACAAGTCTCAGGCAGTGCTGCAGGTGGGTAAGGGGGATGTGCGGATCGTCGATATCAAGCCTGTGGGACATTACGCACTGCAGCTGGTGTTTGATGACGGGCACGATACCGGCCTGTACTCCTGGGACTACCTCTACCGCCTGTGTTCTCAAAAGGCCGAGCTCTGGCAGGCCTACCTAGATGATATTGCTGAAGCGAGCAAGTCTAGGGATCCCGACACTCAAGTTGTGCACTTCGAGCCCTGAATCGGCGAGATCCTCTCCCACAGCTAAACGTGGCAAGTGATCTGCCCGAAGCACTGTTTCCCAAGACACTACAAGCTACAATGCGCCCTCGCAATTGGGATGCAGAGCATGAGCGAAGAAGACACTACCCACTTTGGTTACCGTGACGTAAAGGCCGACGAAAAAGCAGACATGGTCCGCGGCGTCTTTGATTCGGTAGCCAGCCGCTACGACGTCATGAATGATTTGATGTCTGCGGGCATACACCGCATTTGGAAGCGCTTCACCATTGAGCTCTCCGGTGTGCGCCGGGGCAATCGTGTGCTGGACATTGCTGGAGGCACTGGTGACTTGGCTGCCAAATTCGCGCCCATGGTGGGCGACGAAGGCGAAGTCGTATTGGCGGATATCAATGCGAGCATGCTTCGCGTGGGGCGGGACCGACTGCTGGATAAGGGTGTACGCGGCAACCTCCATTATGTACAAGCCGATGCTCAATATCTGCCCTTCCCCGACGGTCACTTTGACTGCATCACCATCGCCTTTGGCCTGCGCAATGTGACGGACAAGGACCTGGCCCTGCGCTCGATGTTGCGCATACTCAAGCCCGGCGGCCGTCTACTTATTCTCGAGTTTTCCAAGCCTCGCAATCCCCTGCTCAGCAAAGCTTATGATGCTTATTCCTTCGGGGTTCTGCCGTTCATGGGCAGACTGGTTGCCGGTGACGCCGAGAGCTACCAGTATCTGGCTGAGTCCATCAGAATGCATCCAGATCAAGAGACACTGCAGCAAATGATGGAAGACGCGGGTTTCACCCGCTGTGACTTCCACGACATGACCGGCGGCGTAGTCGCGGTTCATCGCGGCTTCAAAAGCTAAACATGTCCGACATCCGTATGCCCACGCTACATACAGCAGGATTGGCCGCCGCGGAAGCTGCTGCCAATGCGGCACTGCGCCTGTCGCCTCACAGCGTCGAAGCTCTAAAATCTATTGCGGGGCGAATCCTGGCATTGGAGTGCACTCGCCCGGCGATCACCCTCTATCTTTACAGTGAAGCGAATGGTGAGCTGCGCTTGCAGGGCGTACATGATGGCCCCGTGACAACGCGAGTGACTGGCACAGCTCAGGATTTTGCGAGCCTAGCTCAAGCCAAAGATCCGGCCGCAGCGCTCATCAATGGCGGCATTCAGTTAGAGGGCAACAGCAGCACGCTCATTGATATGCAGCGCGTATTCAACGATCTGGATATTGATTGGGAAGCGCCGCTGGTGTCAGGTCTTGGCGACGTCGCGGGTCATCAGCTGGCGGGCATGCTCAGCGCTGCCTTTCACTGGTCACGACAATCCGGTGACAACTTCCGGCGGCAGCTAGAGGAGTTCGCCATCGAAGAGGCCCGTGTGACACCGCCCAAACTCGCTCTCGAGCACTTTTACGAGGATGTGCAGCAACTGAGTGAACGCAGTGAGCGTCTTGAGCAACGCGTGGAACGCCTGCGACTGCGCCTTGAACGCCTGCGCCCAGCCTGATGTCCAGCCTCATCCGAAGCGTCGAAATCATACGTGTAGCGGGCCGTTACCGGTTGGACGAACTACTTCCTGAACAGGCTCAACATCGCCTGCTAAGCCCCCTATTGCGCCTCAACCCCTGGCGTCTCAGCCCCTGCGAAGGTACGCGAGGTGAACGTTTACGACGCGCCCTGGAGGACCTCGGCCCGGTGTTTATCAAGTTTGGGCAGATGCTATCGACTCGCCGGGATTTGCTACCTGCCGATATCGCTGACGAACTTGCGATCCTGCAAGACCAAGTGCCTCCCTTCGACGCCAAACTGGCGGTGAACATCATTGAGGCAGCGCTGGGCGGCGATGTAGACACCCTATTCGAGCGCTTTGATCGCGACCCACTGGCCTCGGCGTCGGTAGCGCAAGTGCACAGCGCACGAACTCGCGAAGGCCAAGAAGTGGTAGTCAAAGTCATTCGCCCGGACATCGAACTGGTAATCCATAAAGACATGGCATTGCTGGCCATGATTGCGCGCTTTATTGAGCGCTGGCTTCGGGATGGTCAGCGACTGCGCCCGGTCGAAGTCGTACGCGACTATAGACAGACCATCCTCGACGAATTGGACCTGGGTCGTGAGGCCGCCAACGCCTCGCAGCTCAGGCGCAACTTTGCCGATGGCAGCCTGATGTATGTACCGGAGGTTTTTTGGGACTACAGCCGCCGTAACGTCATGGTGATGGAGCGTATTTACGGCATCCCCGTTACAGATATGGACACTCTGCGCGCCAAAGAGGTGAACCTGAAGGTACTGGGTGAGCGCGGCGTAGAGATTTTCTTCACCCAGGTTTTTCGTGACAGCTTCTTTCATGCCGATATGCACCCGGGGAATATTTTTGTTGATGCCGCAGACCCCAAGGACCCGCGCTATATCGCTATCGACTGCGCCATCATTGGTTCTCTAAGCGAAGCTGATCAGTACTATCTTGCACGGAATCTATTGGCTATTTTCCGTCGCGACTACCATGAGGTCGCGCAGCTGCATGTCGAGTGTGGCTGGGTACCCGCAGACACTAGAGTGCAGGACTTTGAGTCCGCAATGCGCGCGGTCTGCGAACCGATTTTTGAACGCCCCATCGCAGAAATTTCTTTCGGGCAATTGCTGGTCTACTTGTTTCAAACCGCGGCTCGCTTCGATATGGAGGTTCAGCCTTCATTAGTGCTTTTGCAAAAGACTCTCCTCAATATTGAGGGGCTTGGCCGCCAGCTTTATCCCGAACTCAATCTTTGGGATACCGCCATGCCGTTCCTTGAGAAGTGGGTCAATGCGCGCTACTCCCCTCAAAGTATGATCAAGCGTTTGCAGCAGCACGCTCCGACCTGGCTGGAACAGCTTCCGCAGCTGCCAGAGGCACTCATGGAGAACCTGCAGGGTCAGCGAGAGAACCACAAGCGTAGTGAGCAACTGCTCACCGCGGAACGCAAAAGTCGCCGTAAACAGGACACCCGGGCACGACGTCGCTATCTCGCTGCCATGGTGTGTGTAGTCGCTGCCGGAGCGGCACTCCCACCGGTTAGGCAGATGCTCGAGCAGGCGCCCCCGGTCAGTTGGCTTTTGCTGGCGGTTGCCGCTGGCCTTGCCTGGCCAAGTCAGAACGTCTAGATCGCGGCGTCCGCGCTCGGTTGTGCGATAATCCTAGGTCTAATGACTCAATCAAACAGTCCAAGCTACCTTAACGAACTTCGCTGGAACGAAGATGGCCTCGTTCCAGCCATAGCAAAAGACTGGAAGACCGGAAAAGTATTGATGATGGCCTGGATGAGCGCCGAGTCCCTGCGCTGCACCGTAGAAGAAGGCCGCGCGGTTTACTGGTCCCGGTCCCGCCAGGCACTGTGGCGCAAAGGTGAGAGCTCCGGAAACACCCAGCAGCTCAAAGAACTGCGTCTGGACTGCGATGGAGACACGCTCCTGCTGGAAGTCGAGCAGCTAGGCGGAATGGCTTGCCACACGGGCAGGGAGCACTGTTTCTATCGCCAGCTTACAGATGGTGAGTGGCAAACTATAGAATCGGTCCTCAAGGACCCGAAAGAGATTTATGGAACAGGCAGCTAACAACAACGTTCTTAAAGCCTTAGATGGCGTTCTTCAAGAGAGAAGGGCTGCGTCCGGCGACAGCTCCTATGTTGCCAGCCTCTATGAAAAAGGCCTTAACAAGATCCTCGAGAAAGTTGGCGAGGAGGCGACAGAGGTTATTATCGCGGCTAAGGATTGCGACGGCGAAGAAGGCCAGGACGCCTTGCTGGGCGAAGTAGCAGACCTCTGGTTTCATACAATGGTCTTGCTCGCGCAACAGGGCCTGTCATCATCGGATGTTCTGGGCATTCTGGACGAACGCTTCGGACTGTCTGGCCATGTTGAAAAAGCCGCGCGAAGCTAGCGGGCAAAGGTACAAACAGAATCACGAATTACACAAGCAGCCGGTAAATTACACAAGCCGCCGACTGCGGTAAAAGGAGATAGTCATGGGATTGGGTGGAATCAGTATTTGGCAGTTACTTATTATTCTCGCCATTGTGGTTATGCTTTTTGGCACCAAGCGCTTGCGCAGCCTGGGCTCAGATCTGGGTAGCGCCGTGAAGGGCTTTCGCAGCAGCATGCAGGACGCGGGGGACGAAAAGGCCGGCGACGGCGACGAGTCCGACGCCAGTGAAGCTGCAAAGGACAAGAGCGACGTTTAGTTTTTTCGTAGCAGGTTCATACATTTAACAAAGCAGTAGCCTCGTATGTTCGATATCGGCTTTGCCGAACTAATGATTATCGGTGTCGTTGCCCTGATCGTAATAGGTCCGGAGCGCTTGCCCGATGCTATTCGCACAGGGAGCGCCTGGCTAAACCGCATTCGGCGTGGCTTTAACGATATCAAACAGGAAGTTCAGCAAGAACTCCATAACGACGAAGTGATGAAGGATCTGCGGGCTTTGCGTGATACCGGCGACGATCTACGTAGAGAGACCAAATCTTTGAGTTCAGATCTTAGCAACAGCCTTAACCAGCCAGAGATGACCGGTGACGCCAGCACAAGCGCGGACGTTACAGACCCCGACGACACAGTAAAAGCGGATAGCAAACCCGGTGACTGATACCGAAGAGGACACGCCTTTACCGCTTATCGCGCATCTTACTGAGCTGCGAGACCGCCTCCTGCGCTCGATTCTTGCGGTGCTCATCGTATTCATTGTGCTGTTTCCCTTTGCCAACGATATCTACGGGTTTGTCTCGAAACCTCTGCGGGAGCTGCTGCCGGAAAATGCGACCATGATCGCCACGGACGTCGCATCCCCGTTTCTTACCCCGTTCAAGCTGACCCTGTTTACCGCGCTATTTATAGCCATTCCCTATGTACTGTTCCAAATCTGGTCATTTATTGCGCCCGGTATGTATCGTCAGGAAAAACGTTTTGCGTTGCCGGTACTTGCAAGCTCTGTGCTGTTGTTTTACTTCGGCGCGGCCTTTGCGTACTTCGTGGTGTTCCCTCTGATTTTTGCCTTTTTCACCAGCGTGGGCCCGGACGACATCGCGATCATGACGGATATCGATCGGTACCTGGATTTCGTTCTCAAACTGTTCTTTGCCTTCGGTTTGGCCTTTGAAATACCTATCGCTGCACTTATTGCCATTTGGGCGGGCATCACAACGCCGGAAGAGTTGGGCCGCAAACGGCCGTACATCATTGTCGGCTGCTTCGTTTTCGGCATGCTTCTTACGCCACCAGATGTCATCTCACAGGCCCTACTCGCAATCCCTATGTGGCTGCTTTTTGAAGCCGGCGTGATCGCTGGCCGTCTATTACTCAAGCGAAAGTCACAACAAGCCGAGTAAATCTAAGCGCTTGAGCGCAGCCTTCTGGGCGCTACACTGTCGCTCACCATTGTCACCACTGCTTCCGGACACATCGCGATGAACACCTTTTTATCTGCAATTTTTCTGACCTTCCTTTTCACGGCGCTCAGTCCAAAGCTACTTTGGGCGCAGGGTGAGATCCCAAGCTCTGCAGAAGAAGCGGGCGAGCATACGAATATCCGCGAAGTTCTGGAATCTGAAAAGAAGGCCGAGAAACTCATCAGGGAAACAACCGCAGAGCTTGCAGGGAACGAAGGACTCCCTCGCACGCCGCTGCAGTTAGTGGTCGTCATGGTGGATGCCTTTGAGCGCCAAAACATGGAAAGGGCCGCTAGCTATCTAGACACGCGCTACCTACCCGAGGACCTTGAAGACTGGCCCGCGACCCATCTAATAAACGCGCTGCGTATTGTTTTCAACCAGCAGAACATCATAGATATCACCGAGTTGAGCGACAAGCCAGAGGGCATGTCCGATGACGGCCTCCCCGCCTACCGAGACCTCCTTGGGTTCATTACAAAGGACAACGGTGAAGCTGTACCTATCTACCTGCAGCGAATCCCTGACGGTCAGGGTGACAAGACCTGGAAAATCTCCAACGCCAGCGTTGCCCAGATACCCGACCTCTGGGACGACCTGGGGTATGGCCCCGTTGCAGTATGGTTTGAACGTAATCTCCCTAACCGCACTGTCGCCGGATTGGAAACCTGGCAGCTCATCGCCGGGTTTATTTTCCTGGTTGCCGCCTGGTACCTCTCTCTACTAGCCAGCTATCTACTCATGCGCCTGGTACTACTGATCCCCAATCGCTTCCCTCTTGGCATAAAAAGCTTCTTCAAAGGCTCGCTTCGAATCTTCCTGTTTCTGGCGTTTTTCCGCCTGCTCATGGACGAGCTGGGTTTGTCCTTGACCGCTAGGGTATATCTCAACTCTTCCGGTCTTGATTACGTCGCGTTTTCAATCCTTCTTCTCGGTGCTATTTCTCTGCTTCGGGACTACAACATCAGACGCCTGGAGCGAGCCGGGAACCTGCAATATGTCGCCTTACTCAAGCCCTTTACTACCATCGTGAAGCTTGTGCTTCTCCTGGTCATAGGACTCATCTGGGCAGAGCGGGCTGGCTACAACATGTCGACCATCATCGCCGGACTGGGCGTTGGCTCTCTCGCTGTTGCGCTGGCCGCACAAAAAACGCTCGAAAATGTCATTGGCGCGATCACGCTCTACACGGCAAGACCAGTAAACCCTGGTGATCTATGCCGTTTCGGCAACATCGTCGGCGTCGTCGAGGAAATCGGACTCCGATCTACGATGATTCGGACCTTAAACCGTACGATGTTGGCGGTACCCAACTCGGTCTTCTCTTCCGTAGAGGTGGAGAACTTTAGCCATCGCGATCGAATACGTTATTACCAACATATCGAACTGCAGATGGTCACGGCCGATCAGCTCAGGGTAATCCTTGGAAGACTGCGAGGACTGTTTCTATCCCATGCTGATGTCATGCAGGAAACCGTCAGCATTCGTCTTGCAAAGGTAGCCGCGGCTACCGCGGTAATTCGAATCGACGCAGGCGTCAGAACCACGGATTACCAGTGCTTTCTCACCACGGCAGAGGATTTAAACCTTCGAATGATCGAAATGGTACACGCTGCCGGTGCGGTATTCAGCGGCCCAGGTCAGGTCTTACAGGTTCGTGACTTTTATGAGGCATCGGACGAGAAAATGGCAGAGGTTCATTCGCAACTCGAGACCTGGAAAAGCGAAGAGAAGCTACCTTTTCCAGATTACACCGTGGCTGAAAAAGCGGCATTGCGCGGTGCTATAGAACTGCCGACGCGGGAGCAAAAGTCCTGACTTCCTCAAAGACCGACGCCAGCTCTACGATGGGGCCGTTACGGGCCCTGATTAGTCGACTTTCGCCCTATCGTTGGCGACTTGTCGCAGCGGCAGTTGCGCTTGTTTTTACGGCAGCCGCGACGCTCACCTTAGGAAAGGGTCTTCAGATACTCATCGATCGCGGCTTTGGCGGTGATGACCCCGGGGCATTGGGGGATGCGGTGCGCGTAGTGATGCTCATCACAACCGCTATTGCGATCGGTACCTTCTTCCGCTTTTATCTTGTCTCCTGGCTGGGCGAGCGCATCAGCGCCGACCTTCGGAGCGCCGTTTTCCGCAACATCGTGCGCCTGCACCCCGGGTTCTTTGAAGAGAATCGCTCAGGGGAAATCATGTCGCGCTTAACCGCCGATACCACAGTTTTGCAGACCATTATCGGCTCCTCCATGAGCATGGCGCTGCGCAGCTCTCTGACACTCAGCGGCGCTGTGGTCATGATGTTGATCACCAATTTCAAACTGACCCTGTTTATTGTTGCCACGGTACCCATGGTGCTGCTGCCAGTGATGATTTTTGGTCGCCGGGTTCGCAAGCTCTCCAGCAGCAGCCAGGATAGTGTGGCAAGCGTCGGCTCCTACGCCGGAGAAATTATTCAGAATATCCGGACGGTTCAGGGCTTTAACCGCGAAAGCGCAGAGTCGACAGCATTTGATGCAGAAGTAGAAAAAGCCTTTATCATTGCTCGCTCCCGGGTACGGCAGCGGGCTTTACTGATCGCTTTCGCGATCATCATCCTCTCCGGTGGCATGATCGCGATGATGTACTCCGGCGGGCAAGACGTGATCAGCGGAGCCATGACCGGCGGTGAGCTGGCGGCCTTTATGTTCTATGCGGTGATGGTCGGCTCAGGCTTTGCAACGCTTTCAGAGGTCTGGGGTGATGTGCAGCGAGCTGCCGGCGCAACAGAACGTCTACTGGAGCTCATAGAAACAGACAGCTTGCTCTCGGATACCGGCGACCGGGAGTCCATCTCCAAAAATCCCGCAATGTTGCTCCGCGATGTGTCTTTCAGTTATCCCTCGCGTCCCGACACGCTCGCTCTGGATCACGTATCGCTGAACATTGAAGCGGGCAAAAGTCTGGCGCTGGTAGGGCCATCGGGTGCGGGAAAGACCACCTTGTTTGAGCTTTTCCAGCGGTTTTACGATCCGCAAAGTGGCGCACTTTTTCTCGATGGAATCGATCTTCGAGAGATGTCTCTGGCGCAGCTACGTTCAAACCTCGCCGTCGTGCCCCAGCAACCCACGCTGTTTAGTGCGGACGTTCGCTACAACATTGCCTACGGTAAACCGGACGCCAGCGACGAAGAAATACAGGCCGCGGCCCGCCGAGCGCATGCCCATGACTTCATCGAGGGTTTGCCGGAGGGATATGGCAGCTATCTTGGAGAACAGGGTGTGCGGCTATCCGGAGGTCAACGTCAACGCATTGCCTTAGCCCGCGCCATGCTCACGGATCCCAAGGTGCTCTTGCTTGATGAGGCCACTAGCGCGCTGGATGCAGAGAGTGAACACCAAGTCCAGCGGGCCATCAATGAACTCATGCACGAACGCACCACGGTAATTATCGCGCATCGCCTGGCAACCATCCGGGATGCCGATTGCATCGCTGTACTGGACGAGGGCAAAGTGGTTGCCACGGGTACGCATGACGAGCTACTAAAAAGCTCTGAATTGTATGCTCGCTTGGCGAAACTACAGTTTCGCAACGAAGGCGCTTAAGCGGCATTCCTGAGGATCATCGCAGGGTCGTCAAGAAGTGAAGGTGATTCTCGTACTGGCTCAGCACATCATGAGAAATCTGCTCGTGAGTCCACCCCATAATGCAGTAGTCCTGACCACCTTGAGACAAATGCACCTCGGCCCGGTAGTAGCGATCGCCTTCTGCCATCGATGAAATCGCTTCCCCCGCGAGGCGCTCATCAGGCATGTCATGAACGCGACTTCGCACCTCATACACAAAGTCAATCTCACCGCCGTTGAGTACCTCCATGCGCACGGAAGGTTGCTCATCAGATTGCTCGGTAACTCTCGCCGCCACCTCATGGTTCTGCAACTCTTGAGCAAATTCCCGTAGCGCGGGTGTCACCTGATCCTTAAGAAACTGACGCACACTTCTGTCGGCGGGAAAATCCAGGAGATTCGACAGTCGACTACGCCAGTCGCCATCGGCGCCAGAGGCCGGAGAAACACTTTGCGCACTGCGCTGCGACGCATCCAAAGAAAGCGCCCGCGCAAAACCCCAAATTGCCCCCAGCAGCGCCAAGGAGAAAGGCAGCGCACTGGCTATCGCAGCCGTCTGCAGCGAGGACAAGCCGCCGGCCAGCAACAGTACGGCTGCGATAGCAGCAATTACAGCGGCCCAAAATACCCGCTGAAGTACCGGTGTATCGTCCCTACCGTTAGCCGACAACATATCAAGCACCAAAGCACCGCTATCGGCAGAGGTTACAAAAAACACCACAATCATCAGCAAGCTAACGCCGGACAAAAACGTCGAGAACGGCAGGTACTCCAGAAACTGGAAGAGAGCCACGGCCTGATTGGCAGAAACAGCTTCCCCAAGCCCTTGAGCGCCTTCGTTGAGAATCAGGTTGATTGCGCTGTTACCGAACACGCCCATCCACAACAGAGTGAACCCACAGGGCACGAGCATTGCTCCCAGTGTGAATTCACGGATAGTTCGGCCCCGAGAAATACGCGCGATAAATAATCCGACGAAGGGTGACCAACTGAGCCACCAGCCCCAGTAAAAAATAGTCCAACCACCTAGCCAATCAGTCGGGTCATAGGCATAGAGCGTAAAGGTCTTGCTGACAAGCTCGCTGATATAGATGCCAAGGCTTTCCAGGGTTGCACCCAAAATGAGAATCGTAGGCCCAGCAATGAGCACGCCGATTAACAGCAATACTGACAGAGCAATATTGAGCTCCGACAGCCGCTTAATGCCTGCATTGAGGCCCATGGCTACGGAGATACTCGCCAACGCCATGGTGCCAATGATCAGTACTACCTGCACGCCGGGAGACACCGGAATATCAAAAAGATACGCGAGCCCCGCGTTGATCTGCAGAACGCCAAAACCCAGACTGGTGGCAATACCACAGGCGGTGCATACGACGGCAAATACATCGATAGCCGCGCCGACAGGCCCGTAGATTCGCTCACCGATCAAGGGATAAAAGGCCGAGCGCATGGTCAATGGCAGTCCATGGCGATAAGAAAAGTAGCCCAGTAACAGGGCGACAATTGCGTAGATTGCCCATGCATGTAGACCCCAGTGAAAATAGGTCAGCGTCATGGCATGACCCGCCGCCTCTACGGTGCTGCCGTCTCCATGTGGCGGCTTCAGGAAATGCATCACCGGTTCAGCGACACCAAAGAACATCAGACCGATGCCCATGCCCGCCGCGAAAAGCATGGAAAACCAGCTCAAGGCACTGTAGTCGGGCTCAGAATGGTCGGGCCCGAGCTTGATGTCACCAAAGCGAGAGAAACTGAAGATCAGAACGCTAAGTAAGACAATCGCCACAACCAACACGTAATACCAACTGGCATAGATAACGATTGCAGCCTGCACCTCTTGCAAGAGTGCGTTGCTCGCATCAGGCGCAATCGCCGCGCAAAGCACCAGCAATAGCAATATGCCCGTGGCCGGCAAAAACACCCCACGATCAACGCTAAAGCCCATAAAGGTTTCGCTCACAGGCGGCTTGTCGTTGGCCGAACCACTCATCTCAATCCCTGCTTAAAAAGTTAAAGACTGAAGGGTACGCAGATTATTCAATGTCAGCAAAGTATTAATATAATGTGTACTAACCTTTATTTTTGTCACAAACAAATAAAATAGGTAGTTAAATCAATGTTTTAAAGAATTTCTGGGTAGCTCCGGGCAGCATAATTACTTTTGTGTTAAACTTTATTAGGTTTTATAACGCAATATTTTGTCGGGGAGACAACATGCGATCCATGAACAAACTTCAACTCGCCACTCGCGCAGCAGTCATAGCTAGCGTCACCGGCGGAAGCCTCGCCAGCGGCAACGCCGCCGCTCAGATCGAAGAGGTCATCGTGACTGCTACCAAGCGATCAGCTAGCACTCAGGACATTGCCATTTCCGTACAAGCACTGGGTGAGAGCACCCTTAATGACATGGGGATTACCAACTTCGAGGACTACCTTGTGCAACTGCCCGGCGTAACAGCTGGCGGCAGCGGCCCAGGGCAGAACACTATCTACATTCGTGGCGTGGCCTCCACGACGCCAAACCTGACCACCGCTGGCGTTGCCGGGCTATCACCCAACGTCGCCCTCTATCTTGACGAGCAGCCGTTGGCGCAACCGGGCCGTAACCTGGATGTGTATGTAGCAGACATGAACCGCATCGAGGTCCTTGCCGGCCCCCAGGGCACCCTGTTTGGCGCAAGCTCGCAGGCGGGTACCGTTCGCCTGATCACCAACAAGCCCGATTTTGCCGGCACCTACGGAAAAATGAAACTGGGTACGGCCTTTACGCAAGGCGGTGAAATGAGTAACAGCGTCGAGGCCATGATCAACGTCCCGGTCACTGACAAGCTTGCCCTGCGCGGCGTAGTCTATGTGGATCGCATGGGCGGCTACATCGACAACGTGGCAGGCACCCTGAATACCCGCGAAAGCGCGCGCTTCCGGCCCGAAGGCACCGTGCGCGCTAATGGCGTACCCGTCAGTGCCCAGCGCACAGGGTTTCAGGCCGGCGCAGATCTGTCTGGCGTTAACTTTATTGACGCAGACAACAGCACCAGAGCCGAAGAAAACTTCAACGACGCCACCTACGCGGGCTTTCGCCTCTCCGGCATTTACACCATCAACGCTGACTGGGACCTTCAGCTCTCACACATGCAACAACAGCTTGATTCCGATGGCGTGTTTTTCTCGGACCCGGACCTTGATGACTATGAGATAACGCGCTTTCAACCTGACAACATCACTGACGAATTTAGCAACACTGCCTGGACGCTCACCGGAAGAGTTGGTGAGCTGGAAGTGCTGTACTCCGGCGCCTTTACAGACCGTCAAACAGATCAGTTGGTTGATTACTCTGACTACCTGTTCGTGGGACAGTATCTGCCCTACTACATCTGTGACAGCTCCGTATCCTATCCCGGTGATGCGGCGCCCAGCGGCACTTGCCAGGCACCCGATCTATTTGTAAGCAGCAAGACCGAAACCGAAGTGTCCACCCATGAAATTCGACTCAACACGGCCGAGGATCGTCGTATTCGAGCTACCGTTGGCGCTTTTTACAGTGATTTAACACTTACTGAGCGCAATGATTTTACCTATCCCGGCTCCTCGCGCATCGACGGCTACGGCTCACAAACAGGCTTCTCACCGAACTTCCCCTTTACCACCGGCTACATTTCGGATCCCGGCCCATTCCCCGACGGCGTGATATTTCGTAATGACGTGCGCCGCACGGATGAGCAAATGGGTGTCTTCGGTGAAGTCACCATGGATTTAAGCGACAGCTTTGCACTCACCTTAGGTGCGCGCTGGTATGACATCGAAGTAGGTCTCGAAGGCAGCGCCAACGCCTCCTTCTGTAACTTGTTCCAACCGGATTCGAACTCCTTTGGTACTGACATCTCGGACCTTTACAACGGTGACGGTCAAATCACCTCGCGCGGCACCTGCGACCCCGATGCACAGCTTACCTACACGCTGGACAATATCGATGAGGCGCCAGATCAGGTTGCAGCAGCACTGCGCGATGCACCTAGCAAGGCGCAAACCGACGGTGTAATCGGCAAAGTCAGTCTTTCCTATACACCCAATCAGGATCAACTGTGGTTCGTCACGCTGTCCGAGGGCTTCCGTCCCGGACTGCTGAATCGTCCCGGTGGTGCAGCGGGGCCCAACGGCTACCAGGTGCCCTTTGCCCTGGATACCGACGACGTAACCAACTACGAACTGGGCTGGAAGCTCGACCTGCTGGATCAATCTCTGCGCTTGAACGGCAGCCTGTTCTTTATTGATATTGAAAGACTCCAGACCACAATTTTTGATCCCAGCATTACCAACCTGTTCTTCTCGGACAACGCGGCCAATGCCGAGGTATTCGGACTTGAGGGATCGGTAGATTGGGCTCCGCCGTCAATGCCCGGACTGATAGTGACTGGGTCCTTCTCTATGCTCGACACGGAGATCACTGAAGTCCTTACGCCCACGAACGATGTGCGCAAAGGCGACTCACTGGCCTTTGCACCGGAGCTACAGGCCACCATTCGCGCCCGCTACAACTGGGAGCTAAATAACGGTCTCCGTGCACATGTGATGCCACATCTGGCCTACTCCGACGATTCCTTCAGCGACATCATCGCGATCAATCGACAAACGCTGGACTCATGGATGATGCTGGGCTTTACTGCCGGTGTTTCTAACACCCAGTGGACGGCAGAAGTGTACGTCGACAACCTCACCGACGAGGCTGCGGAATTGTCCAGCAACTTTGTGTACGACCAAAACCGGGTCACTCTGGCGCGCCCTCTCACAGGTGGTGTGCGCTTTACCTGGAACTTTGAGTGAGCCCAAGCGCCCGGCATCGCCGGGCGCCACTTTCACGTCTGACACAGCTAGCACAGCGGAGTCCATCACCACTCAAGCCCAGAATTTCATGCGCAACGGGAAAATCCCCGAAGCGCTGAGCCTGCTCCAAAACCAACTACAGCAAGACCCCGACAACAGCGACGCACTGTACTTCGCAGCAGTGTGCGCGCGCACGGGCCGTTCATTCACATCGGCACAGGCGTATCTGGGCACCCTTCTGGCTAGGGAGCCGGGCAATAGCCGAGGGCTTCAGGAACAAGCCCACCTCTACAGAGACACTGGAAACGCAGCCGCAGCTATAGACGCTTACGGTGAGGCACTGCGCGCCAATCCCGCACTTGTAGCGAGCTACCGGCAGCGCCTGACACTGCTTCGCGACGCCGGGAGAGAACAGGAAGCGAACATTACCGCGGCGCAATTGCAACGCGTGGAAGCACTGCCAAAGCCATTGCTAGGGGTCACCGATTTACTAGCTCAGGGCCGCATTCTCAAAGCCGAGCAGCTCTGCCGACAGTTTCTCATGCAGTCCCCTTACAACACCGAGGGCATGCGGCTGCTCGCGGATATTGGCTCTCGTCTGGGCGCCCTGGAAGAGGCAAATTTTCTCCTGGAGAGCGCTTGCGAACTGGCACCTTCGGACACGGCACTAAAGATTGATTTGATTCGCGTGCTCAGTAAACGACAGCGCTTTGAGGAGTCTTTGGAGCAAGCCGATTCACTCCTTCGCAGCGCCCCACAGAACCTTCAGTTTCAGTCACTGAAAGCCATCGAGCTGCTGCAACTAGGCCACTACGAAGAGGCCATCAAAGGTTTTGACGGGATACTCACAAAGCTACCGGGAGACGCAATCACACTGACTTCAAAAGGCCACGCCTTAAAGACCCTCGGTGCGGGCGCCAAGGCAATTGCCTCTTATGAGGCCGCAAGTATCACTGCCCAAGGCGGTGGAGAGGCCTGGTATGCCCTGGCCAACCTAAAGACTTATAACTTCAGCGACACGCAAATCCAAAAAATGGGGGCGCAGCTGGCCGATAACCCCCCATTGCTTGATCGCATTTATCTTGCCTTCGCCTTAGGCAAAGCCTTTGAAGATCGTAGTGACTACCAGCGCTCTTTTGACCATTACGCGATGGGTAATGGTCTTAAACGAGCTCAGCTGAATTATCAGAGCGAAGGTTTTAAACGCGAGGTCGACGCCCAGTGCAACGGGATCACTAGCGATTTTATGCACGCCCAGGGGGGTTTGGGTCACGATGCTGCCGACCCCATATTTATTGTAGGAATGCCCCGGGCTGGCAGCACGCTACTTGAACAGATACTGGCTTCGCATAGCCAAGTTGATGGCACCCGGGAGCTCCCCAACATACTCTCCCTTGCCCAACGGCTGCGCCGACAACGCAATGACAAGGGCGAGACGCCAGGATATCCGGGAATCCTTGCAGACCTCAGCACAGAGTCACTTCAACAACTCGGTAAAGACTTTATTGAGCAAACTCAGGTCCATAGAGGTGACGCGCCTTTTTTTATCGACAAGATGCCAAACAACTTTCGGCATATCGCCCTGATCAAACTCATCCTCCCCCGGGCAAAAATTATCGACGCCCGGCGAGAAGCCATGGCTTGCTGCTTCAGCAACTTCAAGCAGCTGTTCGCCGAAGGACAGGAGTTTAGCTACGACCTTGCAGACCTGGGCTACTATTGCCGCCAATACGAACGCTTGATGGGACACTGGGACTCGGTCCTCCCCAACAGCGTGTATCGCTTACAACACGAAGCTTTGCTGGGAGATTTTGAAGGCGAACTTCGCGGACTTCTTGATTTTCTGGAACTCCCTTTCGAAGAGAGCTGCCTGCGGTTTTACGAAAATGACCGCCCGGTTCGCACGCCCTCGTCAGAACAAGTTCGCCAACCACTATTTCGCGATTCTGTGGAGCAATGGCAGAATTACGCACCGTGGCTAGAGCCACTCAAGAGCGCACTCAACCACGAGGCGTATTGAAGACATTGGATTTCCTTTATGGCAGATTTACTCGACGACGTGCTCGTCTCCCTTCGCCGCATATTACGCGCGACCAGCATTCATTCCCGCAAGCTGGGACGGTCTGTAGGCATCACCTCGCCGCAGTTGATGGTGCTCGGAGCAGTGAACGCGAATGACGGCCTAACTGCCACCGAGGTCGCCAACGCCGTGAGTTTAAGCCAAGCCACGATCACAGCGATCGTCTCGAAACTGGAGGATCGGGGCCTGCTTAAACGGGAACGCAGCAGTGTGGACAAGAGGCGGGTACATGTTTCGCTCAATGATGCGGGCCGTGAGGTTCTCATTCAGGCACCCAAGCCTTTGCAGGAGAGCTTTTCCCGACGCTTTGAGGCTCTTCCCCGCTGGGAACAGCTTCAGTTAGTTTCGTCGCTGGAGCGTATCGCCCGAATGATGGATGCCGAGGACCTGGACGCAGCACCGGTACTTACAGACCACGCCGACCTGTACTAGTCCCGCCCCAAGCCAAACTCCCTGGGGTAAGACTATCCGGGGCGTCCCGCTCTTCGCAGCAGGCGCAGGCGATCTTTGCGCTCACGGTTAACCCGCAACAGGTCAGACACCGCATCTCGGTATACGCTCTGTAAATCGTCAAACCAATCAAGGGTAAGCCGCATGTTGTTTGCCGCGCATAGAAAAGGCGCTTTAAGCGGCTCATCAAGGACGATGTAGCTGGCTTCCCGAAGTCCGGTAACAAACTGATCCCGGGTGATCGTACGGCCACTTTGATTCGCCATGCTCAGAACTTCATAGGCTTCAAAGAGGGACTCAATACTCACCCACTCAGCGACGGCCTGACGCTCCACACCACGTCGCAGACTCCGCCGCAGCTTGCGTGCCATGTTCCGAAACTCGCGCTGCACGCGGCGCCCAAACACAGGGTCACCCACGGGCTTAAGCTGATCATCTGCGGACAACTCGCGCCAGTCAGCATGACTCAGAACTGCATCGATCACCGGGAACACTTCCTGCTCTTCAAAACTCATATGACCGTAGGATGCCTGAACATACTCTCGACCCAGGCGCACCAGCTTGGATCCGCCCAGTTCACCCCGGCGCCAATCCTCAACAGCCTGAAGTAAGTCGCGGCCATTACGTAACAGATGATCATGATCTTGCTCGAGACGTCGGCGGTCTTCCGCAAGCCCTTTATCAACATCAGCCGCATAGCTGTAAATCAGGTCTTCCCGAGGATGATGAAAGCGATCCGGCCAGGTAACCATGTAGTCCATAATTTCATAGATCACATGGGTATCGACCAACTCGCTTCGCTCAATGGCATTCAAGTGATCGGATAAAAGCGCGAGAACACTCGCGATGTGGCGGTGCTCTGCACGCAGAGCCACCAACATAGGCGCCTCTGACACGTCACTTTGGTATTGGTCAGCAAAGGCCTGAAGGTCCATGGGTACCGGACCGGAAGTCTTACTGCGGGATTTGGCTGATGCCGATCGAGCCTGACTGGCCGCCATGAAAGTTACCACTAGCCGAAGATTGAGCGGGCAAGCCTAACGGGCGAGGACAACGCAGGCAAGCAAGCTCCCGGAACACGTCCGGGAGCTGCAAGAAGAATCACTTACTTGCGAACTCTCGAACGAGGCTGGCAATAGATTCCTTAGCGTCACCAAACAGCATCCGCGTGTTGTCCTTGTAAAACAACGGATTCTCTATCCCAGCAAAACCAGACGCCATAGACCGCTTAAGCACAAACACAGTGCGGGCCTGATCAACATTGATTACCGGCATACCGTAGATGGGAGACGACTCCACATCACGCGCTGCAGGATTCACAACATCATTGGCCCCGATAACGATCGCTACGTCCACGTTCTCCATGCGGGGGTTGATATCGTCCATTTCCAACAGCTGGTCATAGGGAACATCTGCTTCAGCAAGCAGCACGTTCATGTGACCTGGCATACGACCTGCCACTGGGTGAATACCAAAATTCACTTCCGCGCCGTTCTTTTCAAGCAGCTCAGCGAGCTCTTTAACCACGTGCTGCGCCTGTGCAACAGCCATTCCATAACCCGGAATGATCGCGACATTTGTCGCCGCTTCGAGGATATAGTAAGCATCCTCGGCAGAGATCGGCTTAATTTCGCCCTCTACAACGCTCTCTTCGTCACTCACAGTAGCAAAGCCACTAAACAGCACATTCGAAAGTGAGCGGTTCATCGCCTTACACATAATCTGCGTCAGGATGATGCCCGAAGCGCCGACCAGTGAGCCCGCAACGATCAAAATGTTGTTGTTGATCGCAAAACCCGCAGCACAGGCAGCGAGGCCTGAATAGGAGTTCAACAGCGAGATCACAACCGGCATATCCGCACCGCCAATTGGAATCACAGCCATGATACCGAAGGCAAGCGACAGGCCGATCATCACAAACAGCCAAAGGGGCGTCTCGGGATGCAGCGAGAACATGTACCCGCTTGCAAAAATCGCGACCACAATGATGCTGTTCACCACCTGCTGCCCACGGAACTGCACTGCAGCGCTACCAATTTTCTCGCTGAGCTTGCCATAGGCCACTAATGAACCGGTAAACGTCACACCACCAATAAGGATGGAGAGCACAATTGTCACCAAGGTGAACAAACCTGCATCGCCCGTAATGGCGGCAGCACCGACTAAAAGACTCGCCAGACCACCAAAACCGTTAAACAGTGCCACCATTTCAGGCATAGAGGTCATCTGAACCAGCCGCGAAGCCGCAGCACCGATGGCACCACCTACGAGGAAGCCGGCAAAAATCCACTGATATTCCACAATCCCCTGATCGAGGAGTGCAGCAACGATGGCCAAAAGCATACCAACGGCAGATATTGTATTACCTCGACGCGCAGTCGCGGCGGAGCCTAAAAGCTTCAGCCCATAGATAAACAATGCTGCCGAGACAACATAAGTCAGCTCAGTTACAAAAGAAGAAACATCCACAATCAGCCTCCTCTCTTTTTAAACATCGCCAACATGCGGTCGGTCACCATGTAACCACCGACGACATTGATTGAGGCCAGTGCCACAGCACCGGCGCCCAGCCAATTGGCGAGATCTTGCTGGCCAGTACCTGCCAGCGATATCGCACCAACGACGGTGATGCCCGAAATCGCATTTGCCCCAGACATAAGCGGCGTATGCAGCGTTGCGGGTACTTTGGTAATCAGTTCGAAGCCGAGAAATATCGACAACATTAAAATAAACGTCAGAAATATCGCATCCATGATCAGGCATCCCCCGCCAGAATGTTCTTGATAGTCTCGTTAACAACAGCGCCGTCATGCGTAATCACGCAGCCGGGCAAAATGTCGTTTTCCATGTTCAGCACAAATGCGCCAGTCTCTTTATCCCAAGTGTCTTCCACGAGGTTAAACAGGTTGTTTGCGTACATCACCGAGGCATCACGGCACACATAATTGGGCAAATTTCCAAGACCCACTACCGTTACACCGTTGATATCTACCACTTCGTTAGGGACCGAGCCCTCGACGTTACCGCCCGTCTCTGCTGCCATATCGACCACTACGGCTCCGGGCTGCATGCCCTCGACCATAGATCTGGATACGATAACTGGCGGCTTTCGACCAAACACCTGCGCCGTAGTGATTACCACGTCTGACTCAGCGATAACTGCCGCCTGGGCATCTTGCTGCTTCTGAATCTGTTCGGGAGTTAACTCCTTCGCATAGCCGTCAGAGGTCTGCCCCGTGTCACCCAAGTCAATATCTAAAAACGTCGCGCCCAGTGACTGCACTTGCTCAGCAACTACCGGGCGGGTATCGAAGGCCGTAACCCTGGCGCCGAGGCGCTTTGCCGTTGCGATGGCCTGCAGACCCGCTACACCGGCACCGATAATGAATACCTTGGCAGGCTTAAGTGTGCCTGCGGGCGTCATCATCATGGGGAATATGCGCGGTAGGCGCATCGCCGCCAGCATAACCATCACGTAGCCGGCGAGGTTGGCTTGAGAGCTCAGCGCATCCATTTTCTGACTGCGCGTCGAGCGAGGGATCATTTCCATACTGATGGCGGTGACACCAGCTTCGGCAAATGCCCGGACTAAAGCATGCTCATTAAAGGGGTCGAGATAGCTGATATGGATGCAACCGCGCTTCATCTGCGGTATTTCATCCAGCGCTGGCTTGCGCAAGCGCAGCAGCATATCGGCAGAGCCTATGAGAGCAGCGCGATCAGTAACGATCTCTGCCCCCACTTCGCTGTACTCGCTATCTTGAAATCCGCTACCAACACCCATACCTTTTTCTATCTGGATGGTGGCACCCAATCGAACGAGTTTTTTTGCGGTGTCTGGGGTCATCGCCACCCGGTTCTCGCCCGGGTAGAGTTCTTTAGGGACAGCTAACTGCATGTTTATTCCACCCTGTTTCGGTCAGTTCTCGGTGCGCTGGCTGATCGACTCCCTAGCGCCATCAAAGCCCCCATTTTTTGAGGGGGCAAGACTTTAGCACAGGGAGAGGAGGCTACGAAGTGCGCTGCGACAGCTGAACGCCGAATAGCGGTGAAAATTTACTGTGCGTAAAGTGACTCTGAAAGACCCTTATGAGTGCTTTCGAGCCTCTACTTAACCTGCCTGAAGCCGAAGAAAGGGGTTCATCCAGCGATACTTCCAGCCAGTGAATCGTAAGGGCGCATCGATAACCGCTAAACACAGGCAGTCTTCGTCAGCAAAAGCTCGCGGTGCGTGCACGTCGTTCTTGCTGCGGTAGATAAAATCGCCCGGATAGTAGCTACCCCGATCGTCACTAAAACCGCCCTGAAGCACCAGCGTCATTTCTGAACCCCGGTGATCATGA
>NZ_JBLGBE010000039.1:0-28571 GCF_047617445.1 Congregibacter sp. | reverse complement strand
TCTTGTTATGAAAGATACTATCTTGGTAGTAGTGTGGCAAGAAAAGCCCGCCGACAAATCCAGATCAGCGCGAAGCCAACTTCGCGTAATACACCAGGAGAATCCCCTATGGCCCAAAGCTCCGGTCTTGCCGACAAGCGCGCCGTCGTACAGAACATAATCGATGCTTGGAAGAGAAAAGACGTTGAAGCTGTGCTGGCTCAGCTCACCGATGATGTCGAGTATCACTATTTAGTAGGCGAGCGTCCGCTTATCGGAAAAGAGTGGGTTCGCAAGTTCCTGAACCAATTTGCTAAGGACATCAGTGATACCAACCACTGGCGAATTACCCGAAGTGCCGAGAGCGGCAATGCACTGTTGCTAGAAGGCGTAGACGACTATCTCGCCACTGACGGCAAGCATATTTGCTATCCCTATATGGGCGCCTTTGAGTTTCACAACGGCCTCGTGTCCCACTGGCGGGACTATGCAGATGCGAGCCTTATCAATCGGGTAAAACAAGGCGAAGAACTACCTGCATGGCTACAGTCGCTGGTAGCTTAGATCGTCGCGATCCTTGCGCCCGTAATGAAAGCCCGGTGACTTTGTATCAAACATACCAAGGCACCACCCCTGATTGCTGGGTATATCGTTGTTCCAATCGAAGGTGATACGACGATGGGCTATCTTCCAGTCCCCTGCTCGTCTTTCGAAGCGATCACATAGGCGTCCACCGGTAAGCGTATCGACATCCCCAGACTCGCCGGCAAAACGCGCGAAAGTAAGCACATAGCTCTCAACCCAGGCTACATCTCCTTCAAGCTCAATGTGTGAGCTACACACATAGTGCGCCATTTCACCCATTTGCTTGAGACGCTCCATCGCCCCGGAAATGTATTCCATGGCGTTACCGCTGTAGTTCGGGCCGTGTTCTTCTATAGCATCGTCAAAATAGCAGCTTGCCAGAAGGGGACCGTCAGCGCGATCAACCCCCCGGGCATATCGCGACAAAACATCGCGTATCTCCTGCTTAGACATCATGTCGGCAAGTTTTTGGGGGTCAATAGCAGGTACTTCACTCATTCGGTGTCTCCGTAAAAACTGGCGCTGGCAACGCTGACTGGCTATATTACGAACTATAGGTATTGTTATGCAACTGTCGGTGATCGGCAGGGATAGGCCTGCTAATTCTAAATATTAATAAAGGGTTTGCTATGAGCAACGCGGATAGTCATCTTGAGGTCGCCAAACGATTCCTCAACGCACTGAATAACAACGATGGAGATGAAGTGCGCGCGGTGTATCACCCCGACGCAACTATCTGGCACAGCTTTCACCCCGGCGGTTATCAAAGTATCGACGACAACGTTAAGACGCTGAACTGGATGCACCGTAAGCTGCCAAAACTGAGCTACAACATTGTTCGGCTGGAGTCACTTGCCGACGGCTACCTCCAACAGCATGTTCTCCGTGGAGAGATGGAAGATGGCACAGCAGTAGAGTTGTACGCCTGTGCAATCTGTACCGTAAAAGACGGGCGCATCCACAAGCTAGAAGAATATCTCGATCCATCCCAAGTCGCCGCGCTCCAGAACTAACATCGTCATGGAAACCGCAATGCCGAATCACCCTCCCTGGTTCGACGGTCGCACCGCCAGTACTGATGACTGTGTATTGCCGCGGGTTATCGAGCGTCGCGCAGCGCAACAATCCGATAAAGTAATGATTAGCTTTGCGGACGGCACACACTGGACCGCTGCACAGACGCTGCTGCGGATGCAGGCAATGGCCGAGTTATTGGCCGCAAACGGCGTGAGCCGGGGCGACTATGTACCGGTATGGATGCCAAACAGCGCCGACTTACTACAGGCCTGGCTTGGCTGTAACTACCTCGGAGCGATTTTTGTTCCGCTCAACACTGACTTTCGCGGCAGTATTCTTGCGCATGTACTGCGCGAATGCGACGCACGGCTTCTCATTCTGCATCCACAGCTTGCTGACCGTTTAAGCGGCATAGATAGCGCGCCAGATTTATTGCTCCTGTGTGGACCCGCCAAGGGCGCCTCAGCTTCATTGGACAACTCAATATGCATCGAGGAGCTCCCGCAAAAGCCGGATGTCATTCCTCCGCCAGCGGAACTCGCTCCCTGGGATATGCAAACGGTGATATTCACCTCCGGTACCACCGGCCCATCCAAAGGCGTTCTCTGCCCCTACGGCCATATCTACAGTACGGCGCAGGCAACTTACGGCTACCTCAATAGCGGTGACACGATGCTCACGGAGCTCCCGATTTTCCATGTGGGTGGTGCCGGATCAGTTGTCGCGGCGTTGTGTAACGATGCATGTCTCGCGTTGTACCCGGGCTTTAGCACCCAGGAGTTCTGGCAACGTATTGCACGAGAAGGTGCGACAGCGACCTCGGGGCTCATTGGCTCCATGGCAGATTTCCTGGCGCAATCACCGCCCTCACCATCGGATCGCAATAACACGCTGCGCATGATGACCTTGATGCTCACTGAGCAGGCCATAAGAGTCAGTGAGCGATTTGATTTCAGCTATCTCTCCGGATTCAACATGACGGAACTATCGGGTCCGCTCATAGCTGACATCAATTGCCGAATCGCTGGATCCCTCGGCAGACCCCGAAGCGGCTGCGACTGTCGAGTAGTCGATGACCACGATATTCCCGTACCCGACGGTGAGCCCGGAGAGTTGCTGGTTCGCAGTGAACACCCCTGGACGTTCTTCCACAGCTATCTAAATCGACCGGACGCAACCGCCAAAGCCTGGCAGAACGGCTGGTTTCACACGGGGGATCTGGTCCGCCGAGATAGCGACGGGAACTACTTTTTTGTCGACCGAAAGAAAGACGCTATTCGTCGTCGGGGAGAAAACGTTTCTTCCGCGGAAGTTGAGGCCGAGGCTCTACAGCATCCCGGTGTAGGTGAAGTCTGCGCCGTAGCCGTACCCAGTGAGCTGGCGGAAGATGAAATCCTCCTGGCCTATGTCAGCACCACAGCTCCCCAGGTCTCCCCCCAAGAGCTAGCGGACTTTCTCATTCCACGAATGCCCCATTTCATGGTCCCCAGATACTTCCGCGCGATGAAGACATTGCCCCGCACCGCGACTAACAAGGTTCGCAAGGTAGAGATACGCGAGCAAGGAGTAACGGCCGATAGCTGGGATCGGGAGGCTGCGGGAATCACTCTTAAACGAACGCGCTTTGATCGCTAAGCACGGTCAAAGCCACCGTTCGTTCCATAGAACATTCTGCACCCACTGTACCAATACTCTTAGGAGACTAAAGCTATGAACAAAGTAATTTCAAAGGGTTTCATTCTGCTCGCTGCTATCTCACTCGGTGCCAGCCTCAATGTGGCATCAGTTCAGGCGGAGGAAAAGAGCCCTATTGTCGTGGCCCACGAGATGGTCAACGCCTGGAATGCCCGGGATGTGGATGCTATTGCAGATCTATTCGCAGAGGACGGCCGATTTTTGAGCATGACGCAGCCACCCCAGGCTCGGGAAGGTCGGGAAGTGATACGTCAAGAATGGGGAAAGCTCATCGCCGGCCTTAGTGAGATTGAGCTGCAACTTCGCAACGTCAGCGTATCGGGCAATTCGGTGTTCATCGAGCGGCTGGATGTGTTTACTTACAAGGGCAAAGAAGGACAAGTACCCGTGGCCTGTGTACTGGACATCCGCGACGGCAAGGTTCAAGAATGGCGTGAGTATTACGACAAAGCATCTCTACTCAGTGCAATGGGCGTCCAGCAAATGGATGACTAAGTTCCGCCCTTCAGCAACACCCGTACGCAGCTCGAAAACAAAAAAACCGCTGTGGATAACCTCAGCGGTCTCAAAACACTTCCGAAGCTTAGCCCTGTAACAAGGCTTTAAGCGCGTTTCCTCTAAAAGCGATACCCGACCTCAAGGCCGTAGGTGCGAGGTGGATTGTAGAGGCTGATGGTGCCCCCGAGGAACTCGATGACGTTAGCCCGAGGCTCTTCATCCGTGATGTTTCTACCCCAGAGCGCGAGCGTCCAGTTCTGTCCTTCGGGGCTCAAGCCAATACGACCGTCGAGCATACCGTAGGCGTCCTCATAGGAAACGTTGGTGTGGGCCCAGGGCATTTCATCCTGCCATGTGTACGAGAGCCGGAACTTCAGAGCACGACTCCAGTCGCCCATACCTGTGGTGTATTCGAAGCCCGTGTTTACCTGATTGTCTGGCGTACGCTGCAATTGGTTACCCGAAAAGTCTCCCGTGCTGATCACGTAGTTTTCATACTCGGTGTCCAAAAAAGATCCCTTGAACCACACAAGCAAGTTTTCGGTGGCTGCAAAGTCAACTTCCAGCTCCATTCCCTGAATTTTCGCGTCGGATGCGTTGGACACGATGTTGCAAAGACACACATCGTTCGTGAACTCTACCTGTAAGTTCTCATAGTCCATCATGAATACGGCCGCGTTAACTCGCAAACGGCGATCCATAAACTCCGACTTTACGCCTAGCTCATAACTGAGCACGGTCTCGGGATCGTAGGCCAGCGTGGCCCCCGCGGTGTTGCTGGGGGTATCCTGAAAACCACCGCTCTTATAGCCTTGCGAAACGTTACCGTAGAGGAACACATCGTCATTGATTGAATACTCTACGATGCCAGAGAAAGTCAGTTCGTCCCAAGTATCACCGTAGGCAGTGTCAAAACCACCACCCAATGGGAAAAAGTTGATGCCACCCGCACCATCGGGTTCACCATTCAACGGCGTCAGCGGTACCTGGTCACCGGGATTAAACTTGTCACCCAAGGCCCGCACCAGACCGCGCACCTGGCCCGAGGTTTCGTCTTCGGTATAACGCGCACCGAAGGTAAACTTCAGGTCGTCCGTCAGTTCGTAGCCAATTTGACCGAAGGCTGCATAGCTTTCAGTAGTAGCTTCGTTATTCCACTCACTTTCACCGTTGAGCGATGGGACGCCTAAGAGAATCTCAGACCAAAATAGGTCGTTCTTCTGAACGTCATCCTCTTGATAGTAAACACCCATGATGTAGTCAAAGGGGCTCTCGTCGTTGTCAGAGACCAAACGGAACTCTTGCGTAAACTGACTCAGGTCTTCTGCTTCACGCACCGGAAAGTCGAAGGCAAAAGCATAAGAAAACGCATTGGGGCCACCGGAGGCCACTTCGTCTATCACGCCCGGTGCGTCGGGACCCAGACCTGTCTGAGAATATTGACTCTGACCGTCACCGTCACGATAGCTTGTGATAGAAACCAATCGAGAATTTTGGAAACCCTTTTCAAGTCTAAAGGTCAGGCTGGTTGCCTCACGCTCGTAGAATTGCAAAGAATCACCGGGAATGGTGGAGTACTGCACCGGCTCTGGCGCGCACTTGCGAATATCCGTGAGACCCAGACCGTCGCGTACGACAGACCAGGGGTTGCCGCCCTCACCAATACCACAGGTGCCATTGCCCTCATCTTCCATGTATTCGAAGGTGAGTCGTGCTTCAAAATCATTGTCGCCGGCATACAGGAATGACAAACGCGCCTGCGTGCTATCGAGGTTGTGAAGATCGCGACCGGTATAAGCATTAGAAGCGAAGCCATCGTTCTGGCGCACCTGCATAGAACCGCGCACGGCTAATTTATCAGTGATCGGAACGTTCACATGACCGGACAACAACTTTGCGCCGAGGTTGCCGACTTGCGCACGAATGGCCGCGGAGGTTTCCATTTCTGGTTTGGCAGTAATGATGTTTACCGCGCCTCCGACGACGTTTTTGCCAAGGAGTACGCCCTGGGGACCACGCAGAACCTCGACCCGTTCAAGGTCATAGAAGTCCATACTCATAAGCCCCATTCGGCCAACCACTACCTCATCAAAAAATACGCCGATAGAGCGGGAAGCACTGGGGGCATCCAAACGAGTGTTCATGACACCCCGGATGTTCAGCTCCATATCAAATGGGGTTGGATTGGTAAAAGACAGGCCTACGGTAGTCTGGGCAAGATCGCCAGCATTAAACACCTGGGCTTCTTCTAACTGCTGGCCGGAAAACGCCGATACTGAGAGTGCCGAATCCTGCAGGCCGATCTCACGCCGCTGAGCAGTTACCACGACCTCTTCCAAGGACTGCGCGCCGACATGCTGTGGCGACAACACCATCGTCAGTGGCATCACCATCAACGCAGCGCTTAAGGGCGTCAGTTTAAACAATTGATCCCGGCGAGACGCTCTAGCAGGGTTTGTTCTTTTCATCAGGTGCTTCCTTTTTTTGTATGATTATTTGGCAGGGCATCCATCAACAAGATTCAATAGACTTGCATTATCGAACCTATAAGCCGAGATTATGTTCCGTATGCGATAATGTCAACACGAATGAGTACGCAAAAATGAATGTAACCGGATAGCCTGCAAGACCATGAGCGCAGACGCTTCACCACCAACACCCGCTGAAGTCAGCTCGCCTGGGTCGATGCTCACCCGCGCCAGCTCTATCACTAGAGCCTTAGATCAGGTCGGGGATAAGTGGTGCCTCTTAATCATCCAAGAGGTTTTCTGGGGTATCAACACCTTTAATGGCATGCTCGAAGCCACCGGCGTATCGCGGGGCGTGCTGTCGGAACGACTTAAGTGGCTGCAAAAAATCGATTGCCTTCGCAAGGCCCCGGATATCAAGGGCCGCCGCGGCGGCGAATATCATCTCACGCGAAAATCCATTGGCCTACATGCCACCGCCATGATGGCAATCGCCTGGGAACGGAGGTACTTCCGTACACCGACACTGGACGCAGTGAAACTTAAACATACGCCTTGTGGCCACGTTTTTACCCCCAGTATGCGCTGTCGCGAGTGCGATGCCGCCGTGGACGGGCGCCACGTTAGCTATGGCCCCGGCGTTGGCGCAACACGCGATACTCGAATAAAAAAGGTCCGGCGCAGGTCATCAATATCATCATCGATCGTGCCCAGTGATCGAAGCATCTACCGCAATCTTGTAGATATTGTGGGCGACCGATGGACGGCGAATGTGATTGCGCTGGCCTACCACGGGTATTCCCGTTTCTACGAGTTTCATCGAGAACTACCGGTCGCCACAAATATCCTAAGTGATCGCCTGAAAGTCCTTGAGGAACAGGGTGTCTTCGGTGCGCGTGCCTACCAGGAGCGTCCTCGCCGCTTTGAATACTATTTAACGGAAAAGGGATGGGACTTGTTTCCCTACTTTTTGACGTTACTGCAATGGGGTGATCAATGGTGTGACGAAGAGAACAAGGGGCGCCCGATGTCTCTTGAACACAGCCTCTGCGGTTCGCCGCTGTATGGCGTGGTTCGCTGCGATCACTGTGACGAAAAGCTAGAGCCTTATAGCGTCGATATCACGCTTAACTAACACCCATCTCGCCGCAGTCTAGACCGATGCAGACGCAGCTTCGTCCGCCGCTTCAGCACGAGCAACACTGGCCCGGTAGGGCTTTAGACTCAGATACACTGAGACAATCCCCAAAGGTATTGCAACGCCGCAAACAATGGCCATCGAATACCGCAGCATCATAGGATCGCCAAAACCATAATCAGTGACTAGCGCGACAATGGTGGGACCAAGACCCAAAGCCACGAGGTTACCCACCAAAAAATACAGCGCTGTCATTTGTGCGCGAAGACGATTCGGCGCTATCACCTGCAACGCTGCAGCCGGCAGGCCCTGAGGATAAGCGAGCAAAAATGTTGTGAAAGCCAGCCCCACTACGGCCAGGTTTTCATTCGGGGCCAATGGAGTTGCGACAGCCACCGGCAAGGCGACGATACCCCCGTACAGGGTGGCGCGAAGAATTGCATCCGGATGACCTCGGCGATGCAGCCAGTCCGCGACAAAACCTCCCGTGTATACACCCGCAGTTCCAAGCACAAAGGTTAAAGCGCCGTAGATCAGTCCAACCTTTGGTGCATCCCAGCCATATGTGCGGATGAACAGCGTAGGCGCCCAGGTCAAATAGGTAATGATGCCAATTCCGATGAACGAATACGCCGCGAAGTGCCAAATCACCGTCCAGCGATTAGCGCGGAGGAAGACCTTAAGCTCGGTAAAGGACGCACCGTCAGAGCCATCAACATCGCGAGCATCTCCACGCCGTACCGGTTCACGAATCAAAAACACGAGGAGTAAGATTGGGAGTCCTAAGAATCCAACAAACAAGAAGGTCAACTGCCAGGAGTAAACGGAGCCCACCAGTGGCAGCTCCACCGGTGGAAGTTTTGAAACCATACTGATGACGATCCCACCGATCATTAAAGCGAGCCCAGCACCCAAGTAAACGCCCATCGAGTAAACACTGATCGCCCTCGCCAGGCGCTGCTTTGGGAAGTAGTCCGCGATCATCGAGAAAGCCGCAGGGGACAGTGCTGCCTCACCCACTCCGACGCCTATACGCGCCAAGAAAAGCTGCCAGAAGTTCTGTGCTGCCCCACACATAGCCGTCATAACGCTCCAGCTACCGATTCCCACCGCGATGATGTTTCGGCGGTGCGATTGATCCGCCAGACGTGCCAAGGGTACACCCATCAATGTGTAGAAAATTGAGAACGCCAAGCCGGCTAACAAACTGACCTGAGTATCAGTGACACCCAAATCGCGGCGAATCGGTTCCACCAACAAACTCAAAATTTGCCGGTCGATGAAAGAATTCATGTAGGCCAGCATCAAAACCCCAACGACAAACCAGGCGTAAAGGGGCCTCGGCCAGGCTTGCTCCTGCCCAGCGCTACGTTTGTCGAGGTCCTGCTGTGGATCTTTTGCGTGCACGAGCTACTCCCCCGGGACCAAAGACCAAAAAAAAACCACCTTAGGGGTGGTTTTTTGCTGCGCGCTTTGAAATCCCCATTGGGGTTCTTCGATCGGGCGAAAGAAGGATGGTATTAGCCTTCCGCGGCCAGACTCTTTTGACGCGCTAGCTCCGAGTTCATGTACTTCGTCCACTGCTCGGCGTACTTTTTAGAACGTTCATCACGGCCCGCAGCACGAAAGGCTTCCTTCGCCTTGGCATACTGCTTGGTGTTGAAATAGGCCATACCCAGAACAAGACGGGCATTGTCGGCGCGCTTAACACCGCCGCGATTCAAACCCTTGTTGATCGACTCTATAGCCTTTTCGTTCTGATCTGCGTCCAGATAGATATTTCCCAAACGGGCGTAGAGATCCCCGTCGTCGGACATTGAAGCAGCCTTCTCCATAGCGGGGATCGCCTCATCAATTTCTTGCGCCTGACGCAGTGCGCCGGCAAGCAACTCCCAGTTCTTCGTGTTGTCCTGAACAATTTCCGCCTTCAAACCCTTCTGTAAAACCAGCGACGCTTTGTAAGGCACTTCAGCGTTTAAGAAGAGCGAGGCCATGTTGCGGTACTCGCCATCCTTCTCAAGCATTTCCTGAACATAAGCCGTCTCCATGGCCCCGAGTTGAAGCGCTTCTTTGTTCTGCTCAGAATACATAAAGCTCAACTGCACCCAGTACTGCTTCTTGGGATAGAAGGTGATCAGTTTCTGCAACGTCACCGTCGCCTCGTCGATCATATTCTTTTCGGCGTACAAGAACCGAGAGAGGTTGTACCACTGCTCTTTGGGTATTTTGCCCCTGGTGTCAAAATCGTCAATTGCAACATTGATGTTTTCTAGCGCCTTATCGTAATCCTTGAGTTGGTAGTAACCCTGTGCCATCAACACGTAAGCTGACGCATTGGGTATCTCGGTCATATCAAACCACTTTTGCAGTGCGTCGATGCCGTCCGCCCAGCGTTCCTGCACAAAGTACAACTGCGCTACGGTAAAGCGAGTATTAATCTCCATCGCCAGAGGAATATCTGGCTGCTTGATGACGTTCTCGTAGGACTGAAGCGCCGAGGTGTAGTCTTCGTTCGAGTAGTGAATAAACGCGTAAAGGTTGTACACGTTAGCCAACTCGTAGCTGTTGAGCTCGTTATCGCGACGACCCGCGAGCATGTCATCCAGAACCTGAGCCGCGCCCGCCATGTTCTTGGCCTCCGCCGCTTCCTGCGCCTCCGCCAACTTCTCGTAAACCTTGTTTCGCAAAGCCGGCGTGCGCCGAGTCTCTTGCTCTTGCTTATCCTGCGCCTGTGCCGCGGCAATACCGCTTAAGGCCGGGCCAAGAGCCGTCTGTGAAACAACCAACTGTGCCGCCACTAATGGAAGCGCCAGAAGAAAACTTCTGACCCCAGCATTCATTGCGCGTTTTGTGAAATTCATAAACATGCCTTCGCTTGTTCGCTGATCACTGCTCGAGTTCATAGGTAAACTTGTTTTGTACGCCTGCCACTTCAATCGGCTCCCCGTCTACAACGCGAGGCTTATACTTGAACTTCTCGGCGGCCTTTAAGGATGCACGCTCAAATACACCTGAAGGTGAACAATCGACCGCTAATGGCTCTCTAATCGAGCCACTCTTCGTGACGGTGTATTCAACGATGCAGTAGCCTGTGATGCCGCGAGTCTGGGCACGGCGCGGGTAGATCGGCGCGACCTTCACGATCGGTAGATATTCGCCGTCACCAGAAGACATCCCGCTGCTGTTTATTTGTAGCTGTACACCAGCGTTAGGCGCGATATTCGCAACGTCCATGTCAGTATCAAAATCAAGCTCTAAGGGCTGGAGCTCGGGTGGTGGCTCTTCGGGATCCTCCACCTTCTCGGGCTTAATCTCTTTGGTATTCACCTCGATCTCGCGTTCTGGCACGACGATATCAGCAATCTTGCGACCCTTCGCGTCGTTCTGCTCGTAGTCTTTGTCGATAAGGCTCTGCATCAGGAAGAAAAGTCCGAATACGACTGGTATCGCAACCAGTGCCCCAATAAACGCTCTTACAAAAGAATTACCCATAACGATTACGCCTCGTCATCCGTGGAGATACAGGGCGGAGACGTCAGCTGATCGCGGACCGCGTCATACAGGTCCTCAACCACATAGGCCGGCGTATCCTGATCTACCTGGATCACCATATTTGCCTGTGGTGCTTCCTTTTTGGCTATCTCAACCGTCTGGGACGCGCGTTCCATAGGCACCTTGTTCTTGTTGTAGTAGATATCGCCCTTGCTATCAACGGCAAAGATGATTGTGCCCCGCTCACAAGCCAGCGTAGTCGCTGCCTGTGGCTTGAAAATCTCGACACCGGGTTCCTTCACAAAGGAAGACGTCACGATAAAAAAGATCAACATAATGAATACGACGTCCAGCATGGGCGTCAGATCAATCTGCCCCGCTTCGGGGTCGGAGGCTTTTCGTCTGGCAGCGCTCTCTTGCAAGCTCATATTACTTACGCTCCCCGCTCGCCCAGTTGACCGCCCCGGCCCCCGCTTCGCGCGCCGCATCAGCGACATCGACAACGGTATTGGCTGTGGCGCCTTTGTCCACTTTCATACTCACCGCCTGCTCAGGATCCGCTGCGAGGAGTCGCTGAATATTCGCTCGCACTGCGCGAGCATCTACCCGGCGATTCTCCATCCAGATCTGATCATCGGCCTGAATTCGCACCAAGATACTGCTGGCGTCCGAAGGATCTGAGTTGGTGTTATCGGGACGATTGATTTCGATACCCGCTTCTTTGATAAAAGAAGCGACAACAATAAAGAAGATGAGCATGATAAATACCACGTCCAGCATGGGCGTGAGATCGATCTCAGCCCCCTCATCTTCCTGCTTCTTGACAAATTTGCGCATGTAATAAGTACCTGTTGGTCCGGCTCAGTGATCTGAAAATCAGTGGTCGGAAGTCAGCTGGTCTTCGAGCAATTCCTGCTCGCGATCTGCGACACGCTGTATGTAGGTGTTGGCAAACAATCCAGAGAGCGCGGCAACCATGCCCGCCATCGTCGGAATTGTGGCTCGCTCAACACCTCCGGCCATCGACTTGGCATCGCCACCGCCGGTCACCGCCATCACGTTAAACACCTCGATCATGCCGGTAACCGTACCCAGCAGGCCCAGTAGCGGGCACAGAGCGACCAGAGTAGTGATGATAGGCAGGTTGGCCTGAATGTCTTCGCGGCTGATAGAGAGTGAACGAAACCTGATTTGCTTAGCGTTCCAGGACTTGCGCTCGGTGCGCGCCTCCCAGGCACTGATGGTCTCGAAAACCTCTTTGCGCCACACAAAGGTGAAAAACCATAGCCGCTCAAAAATCAGGGTCCACATCACAAAGACCAGGATCGCGATTAGCCAGAGCACATTCCCGCCTTTGTCCATAAAGGCGAGAATGGTGTCCAGGAAGCCTCCCATGCTTAGCAGCCTCCCGCTTACTTAGAGCTGGCTTCGGAGTGCGCAGCAACGATGCCCGTCGCCTGCTCATTCAGCACGTGGATGATGCGCTGTGCGCGACCATTTACCAGCGTGTGAAGCAGAACTGTCGGGATAGCTACCAGCAGACCGAGAACCGTGGTGATCAATGCACCAGAAATACCGCCAGCCATGGCCTTCGGATCACCGGCACCAAAGATGGTGATGGCCTGGAAGGTCACGATCATACCGGTCACCGTACCCAGCAGACCCATGAGCGGGGCTACTGCAGCGATGATCTTGAGCAGTGTTAAGCCTGACTCCAAGTTGGGAGTCTCGCGCATAACACCTTCGGACATCTTCAGTTCGAGAGTCTCCAGATCCATGCTCGGGTTGTCTTCGTGAATCTTCAGGACGCGACCCAGTGGGTTGTTGTCCATTGCCTTATCAGACTTGAGCTGCTTGCTGACCTTGGCGCTAACGCCGGTCAGAACCAGTGTTCGGAAGATGGCGAGGATAAAGGCAAATGCACCGACTGCAGTGATCGCATAACCAACGTAGCCACCCTGGTGCCAGCGCTCTTCCAGATTCGGGCTATCAATGATTGCCGCGAGGAATGAACCGCCTGTGGGGCCCGTGGGGTCAATACCAAACTGATGCAGGCCGCCAGAAGCATTGGCCAATTCGCTGGCCCAGCCTGTGTAGCTGCCGGAAGGCTGACGGGGCAGTACAGCCAGGCTGTCGTTGTTGTAAGCGAGGTAGTTACCCTCGGTATCGATTACGTTAAAGGCACCGACACGAATTACATCACGTTGAGCACGTTCACCCGACGCTGTTGCAACTTCCGTGGTGAATGACACGACTTTGCCGGTCTCAGTGATTTCACGGAGCATTTCGTACCACACACGCTCTATCTCTTCGATGCTCGGCAGACGGTCAGACGTGCTCATCTTGTCGATGAGGTCCTTCAAGAACAGGCCACGGTCCGGATATTGTGATGACACCAGTGACACGTCCAAGTTGGACTTAAGGTCACCCGAAGCGGCTGTCAGGTGTCCGAACAATTCTGTCAGGGCACCCAGACGCTCGCGTAACTGCTCTTGCTTGTCGGCAACCAACAGCTCGTTCGATTCGAAAGTATCCTCGAGCTGTGCAGAACGACGCTCTTCGCGAGTACGCTCGTTTTCAGCATCCTGGAGCATGCCCTCTTGGTCAGCTTTAGCACCGGCGAAACGTTGCTCGCGTTCGCGGTTAGCTGATGCGTCAGTAACCTGTCCCTGCTTAACAAAATCAAGCAGCTGACTCATATTCTCGGCGGCGACCGCACGCAGATCCGGCTCGGGAGCGGCTGGAGCGGCCTCGTCCTGTGCGAAGACAGAACTGCTCATCGCAACCAAACCGCCCAGTACGAGGGCGGAAACCATATTGTTAAGCGATTTCATTATTGCGCCTCCGGTGCAGCGATGGGCATGTTAAGGAGTTCGATGGTGGCCGTTTTCTTGGCGATACGAACACCCTTGCGGATGGCCGCAGAGTAATCACCGGCTGCCAGGAGCTCCCAGCTGCGGGTGTTATTGTTCCAGGCGCCGGCTTCTTGGCCGTCAGATGTCTGGTATACCAAGGCAATGCGACCGATACGCAGGAAGTCTACATCCCGCGGGCCAGTGCCCAAATCAATGGTGTCGCTGTAGGTCTCAAAGCCGCGCCCGTACTGAAGCTCGATGTTGTAAGCCTCAAGCACCTGTCGGAATTTCTCGGCAACGGTCAGATCAGAACGATCCACGTTGGTCTTAAGGAATTCGATTCGCTGACGGCGCTCGTCCAGGTTGAAAGGCACGTCCATTTCAACGAACTGCTCCAAACCGTCGATCATACGAATCACCAGCGGCGTCATCTGACGCTGGATGACCGTAACCTGGTCGATGGATTCGTCGATGTTTGAGATGCGTCGAACCTGATTATCAATCTGGCGTTGCAGACGTGTGTTGTAGACGCGTAGACCATCAATCTGCTTCATGACTGTTTTGTAGTCGTCGAGCAGATTGCGGGTTTCGTCTGCAAGACGATCTACCTTCACCTGGGACTGGCGTGCCGCTTGCGTTTTCTGGGCACTCACCTCGAGTATGTCGTCGAGTGTGCTTGTCTGAGCCGACGCTGCCAGACCCACGAGGGCGGACAGTGACGCTACGGCGACAAGCAGCACATTCTTCAGTCGATAGCTAGTCATGGGAATTGTGCTTCCTGTGTCGAGAGAAATATGAACTGTTCTTTTTGATTGCAGTCGAGACCAAATTTCGGGCTTGGACCAACTGAATTAGTCGTAGACCGGGCGAGAGATATAAGCAGATAAAATGACTCATTTCAAACAACTGATGTAGCGATTTTCAGGCCAAGGGTCATCTGGGTAGTTCGGTAACATTATTTCCTCACTGGGTAACGTTTTCTGGGGGGTTAACCGGGTCTAAAGGTGTGCGGCGCGTGTATTCAAGAAACGTGTGGGCCGGGGCCGGGGCCTCGGGCGGATTTTCCTGACGCGCCACCTCCTTCCACTGACTCCAATCAATACCGTGCAAATACGCATCCCCTGCAGGCGCTAGATGCACACGCGTTAAGTAGATTCGACTCGCTCTGGGCAGCGCCAGTGCGTAGATCTGAGCGCCGCCAATAACCATTAGCTCGCTGCTGCCGTCGATAGACGCGATGTCCTGTGCGAGCTCCAGCGCCTTGTCGAGACTTTCCACGCAGCTCACGCCGTCAGCGAAATAGCCCGGATTGCGGCTAATAACAATGTTTGCGCGTCCGGGCAGGGGTCTGCCAATAGATTCGTAAGTAAGCCGTCCCATAAGTATCGGTTTACCCATGGTTGTACGCTTGAAGTGCGCAAGATCGCCGGGAAGCTTCCAGGGCAGCGCGTTGTCGCGACCAATCACGTCGTTGTCCGCAGCGGCCACGATCAGGGCAATGGGGAAGTCACTCACACAGCCACCGGAGCGGAGATGTGCGGGTGCGGGTCGTAGTCGCTGAGCTCAAAATCCTCAAAGCGGTACTCGTAGATGCTGTCGGGCTTGCGTAAGAGCGCGAGCCTGGGAAGTGGCCGAGGCTCTCGCGACAACTGCTCCTGCACTTGCTCCATGTGATTTAGATAGAGATGAGAGTCACCGGTACTCACGATTATTTCGCCGGGTTCCAGCCCCGTCTGCTGAGCTAGCATCAGCACCAACACAGAGAGACTTGCTGTATTGAAGGGCAAACCCAGGAAGGTGTCACTTGAGCGAATGTACAACTGCGCAGACAGACGCCCCTGAGCAACGTAAAACTGATACAGCAGGTGACAAGGCGGCAGGGCCATGCGTCCGGCCTTGGCGTTCTCCTGAGGGCTTAGGGACTCATCGGGAAGATATTCGACGTTCCAGGCATGAAACAGAATCCGTCGACTGTCCGGCCGATGCTTTAAGCAATCAAGAACATATTCGATTTGGTTGATTTCCCCGCCATCCTTGGTTGGCCAAGCCCGCCACTGCTTGCCGTAGACCGGCCCAAGATCACCGGTGTCGGTTGCCCACTCATTCCAGATGCTGACACCGTGCTCCTGCAACCAGGCGACATTGGTATCGCCGTTGAGAAACCAAATCAGCTCATTGACGATGCTGCGCAAATGCAGTTTTTTGGTGGTCAGCAAGGGAAATCCATCAGCGAGATCGTGTCGGAACTGCCGACCAAAGACTGACAAAGTGCCGGTCCCGGTTCGGTCTTCCTTACGCACGCCGTTATCGAGAATATCCCTAAGCAGATCTTGATATTGCCGCATGACTGCTCCCTAGTTTTTCAATGAACGTGCACCGGTGCGCCCGTAGGCGTACCAGAGCATATAAAGTCCCAAAAGAATCATGGGCACGCAAAGTATTTGGCCCCGGGTCATCCAGCCAAAGGCTTGAATCCCGAGATGGGCATCGGGCTCCCGGAAAAACTCCGCCACAAAGCGCAGCAGACCATAACCCAGGGCAAACACGCCGGACACGGCCCAAGTAGGTCGCATCCGATGACTGAACCAGAACAGAATGACAAACAGCAGTAGCCCCTCAAGAGCGAACTGGTACAACTGTGACGGGTGGCGAGCGATCTGCAGAGGGTCCCGAGGGAACACCATCGCCCAGGGCACATCCGCTGCGCGACCCCAAAGTTCTTGTCCGATAAAATTACCCAGGCGCCCTAGCGCAAGCCCCAGAGGAGCCAGGGGAGCCACAAAGTCCAGCAGAGGCCCGGAGGCTATTTTTTGGCTGCGCGCATACCAGCAGGTCGCAATGATGACACCGAGCATGCCGCCGTGAAATGACATGCCACCCTCCCAAACCCGAAGCAACCAGGTCGGGTCCTGAGCCAAACGCTCCCCGCCGTAAAAAATGGCGTAGCCCATGCGACCACCAAGTACGACGCCCAGCGCTGCGTAGAACAACAGATCGTCCACCTGCTGTCGCCCTAGGGGCGAATACGGCCGCGTGCTTCGGCGAGCGGCCAGACCCCAGGCAAAGGCAAGCCCTGCCAGGTAGGTCAAGCCATACCAATGGATTTGCACTGGGCCCAGGGCAAGGGCTACGGGATCAATTTCAGGATAGGTCAGCATGTGGTGAGCGCTTCCAGGAAGCCAGGGCAAGGTACTATGTACAGAAATGTACAAAAATCTGCAGTTACATATGCAGCGCAACCAGTGGCGCCGCGCAAGGTCGGTATTATCGGGCAGCGTTGAGCTATGTACAAACCGACTGAGTAATTGACCCATGTGTCTGATCGTCTTTGCCTGGCAGCAACATCCGGCAATGCCGCTGCTAATGGCAGCCAACCGTGACGAGTTTCATGAGCGCCCTGCGTCTGCCGCGGCTTACTGGGAGGACACTCCCCAGGTATTGGCGGGGCGGGACCTGCAAGCGGGAGGCACATGGCTTGGCGTGAGCCGCAGCGGTCGCTTCGCCGCGATCACCAACATTCGAGACCCAGCAGCGGGGGAGCATAGCGCCCGTCGCTCTCGAGGAGAGCTCACGCACAACTTTCTCGCAGGCGGCCAGTCACCCGAGGACTATCTTACGGGTATCACCAGAGTCATTGAGGACTATCAGGGCTTCAATCTTCTGGTGGGTGATCGGGGGAGCCTTTGGTATCTGCATGGCAGCGCGACAGAAAGATCAGCTCCGAGATCGTTGGTCCCAGGAGTTTATGGCCTCAGTAACGCAGCTCTGGATGTGCCCTGGCCGAAAGTGAACCGGGCTCGCAAGCAACTCAAGAGCAAGCTCAGGGGCTTCGAAGCACCCACGCACCATGAACTGCGAGACTGCCTTAGCGACCGGAGCCTTGCTGACATCCAGGCGCTGCAGGAACAAAATTTATCCGGCGAAATGGCGCGACAACTCTCTGCACAGTTCATTGTCACTGAGCGCTACGGTACCCGTTGCTGCACAACACTGCGTCAGCACGAAAATGGCCAGCTGGAATTTCAGGAACAACGGTTTGATCCCCGGGGACAGCTTCTGGGCATCGACGCTTTTGAGCTGGATACCCTAAAGACTATCTAATCGATGGGCGCGGGCATCATCTGCTGTAGGTTCCGCGCATGGAAAAACGCGCTGATACGCTCCTCTATGGCTTGGCCGCTTTCCATCTGCCGGACCTCGTCCAGGAGAACCCTGGCGTCACTAGCAGTGATGGAGCGGAGCGCATGCTTCACCCGAGGCAAGCTGGTGACGTTCATGGAAAGCATGTCGTAACCCATAGCCAACAACAGCACTGCTGCCATCGGGTTGCCCGCCAGTTCGCCGCAAATACTCACCTGTTTGCCCTCGGCGTGGGCGCCATCGGCCACTTGAATCAAGGCCTCCAGCAACGCCGGGTGAAAGGCGTGATACAAATCCGATACGCGGGCATTGTTGCGATCCACCGCCAACAGGTACTGCGTTAAGTCGTTACTTCCCACGGACAGAAAGTCCACTCGACGCGCCAGTGCTCGGGCCTGATAAATCGCTGAGGGCACTTCGACCATGACACCAATCGGTGGCAGCGGCATCTCCAGGCCCTCTTCGGCCAGCTCCCGGTGGCAGCGATAAATCAGCTGCAGCGCTTCCTCCAGCTCGGGTATGTTGCTGATCATTGGCAACATGATGCGCAGATTCCCCAGGCCTTCGTTGGCCTTAAGCATCGCTCGCACCTGAGCGAGCAAAATCTCCGGATGGTCCAGTGTTACGCGAATGCCCCGCCAACCAAGAAACGGATTGGCTTCTTCGATAGGGAAATACGGCAGCGCTTTGTCACCGCCCACATCCAGGGTACGCATGGTGACCGGGCGCGGCGCAAAGGCCTCCAGCTGCTCGCGATAAATCTGTCGTTGCTCTTCTTCTGAGGGGAAGCGCTCGCGCATCAAAAATGGCACTTCGGTGCGATACAGACCTACGCCCTCAGCACCGCGATCCAATGACCGGGCGACATCCGCCATCAGTCCAGTATTCACCCAGAGCGTAAGACGCTGCTCATCGAGAGTGACGCAGGGTAAGTCCCGAAGACTCTCAAGACCTTTGTTGAGCTCGGTATCCTGATCGGCAATTTCCTGAAAACGGCGAATCACGGCCTTGGTGGGATTGAGGTGAACATTGCCGTTGTAGCCATCGACGACCACAGACATATCACGAAGGCGCTTATAGGGCAGATCCACGGCGCCCATGACCGTGGGAACGCCCATGGCGCGAGCCAGAATCGCCACATGAGAGTTGCTGGAGCCACGCACCGAGATAAGCCCGGCAAGATGGCTTCTGGGTATCTCTCCTAGCATCGAAGCCGTGAGCTCCTCACTGACAAGAATCGTTTTCTCGGGAAACACCTGATCATCCCGCTGGTCCGCCTGCAAATACCCGAGTACACGCTCCCCAAGATCTTTCACGTCCACGGCGCGTTCCCGCAGATAGCTGTGCTCCATAGCCTCAAAGTGGCGGATGTGCTCAATCATCACCTGCGCCAAAGCGCCTTGAGCCCACACGCCCGATTTGATCAACGATGCAACTTCACCACCAATTCTTGAGTCATCAAGAATACCGATGTAAACGTCAAACAGAGCAAGATCTTCGGGGCTCAACTTGTCACGCAGATTTTCTGCAACAGACTCAATATCCAGACGTACCTGCGACAATGCACGCTTAAACGCTCGCAATTCGCTACGACGATCATCACTGAGCTGTCGAGGCACTGCGTAGAGGTCCGCCACAGGCGACACAACGACCGCAGTTCCGATACCAATGCCCGGCGCACCGGGAACCCCTTTTATCCGGGCGTAGACACTGTCACGCTCAGGGCTGCTTTCATCGGGTACCTCACCGGTGACCCGGGCGTGCGCAATAACGCCAGCGAGCTGCGCAGACATGGTCACGAGGAACGCTTCTTCAGATTCATCGAAACGCCGACGGCGGGCCTGCTGAACTACCAGAACACCCAGCACGTCACGCTGGTGGATGATGGGTACCCCAAGAAACGCATGGAAAGATTCTTCACCAATGTTGGGGAGCAACTGGAAATTGGGGTGTAGCTCAGCGTCCTCGAGATTCACCGGCTCTCCCCGCTCAGCCACGAGCCCTACCAGGCCCTCTCCGGGTGCAAGCGACACGTTGCCTACCTGTGCTGCGTTAAGACCCTCGGTAGCACGGAACACATAGCGTGTTTCGTTCCGGTCGCGAATGTAAACGCTGCACACCTCAGTACCCATAGCCATGCGCACGCGGGACACGATAATACCGAGCACCTCATCCAGGGACTCAGCCGCGTTAACCTCAAGTACGATATTACGCAGGACCGAAAGCATACTCAGATGCTCCGCCTGCCTGAGGACAAACCGTTTAGCAACGGGACCGAAAGCTCTTTGAGCGCTCGGCGGTACACTTCTTTCTTAAAGTACACGACCTCGTTTAATGGGTACCAATAAGAAACCCACTGCCAATGATCAAACTCGGGCTTTGCATCGTGCGCCAAACTCACCGCACTATCAGGCGCAAGCATACGTAGCAGATACCACTTTTGCTTTTGGCCGATACACAGCGGTTGCTGGCCTTTGCGCTGATACTGCTTGGGCAATCGATAACGCAGCCAGCCTCGGGTACTACCCAAAACCTCTACGGCATCAGGGGCCAAACCTACCTCTTCCCGGAGTTCGCGATACAGTGCTTCTTCAGGTTTTTCATCATCGTTTACGCCGCCCTGAGGAAACTGCCAGGCGTTGCGCCCACCCACGCGACGCGCCCACAGAAGCCGACCGTCATCGTTAGTGATGACGATACCGACATTGGGCCGAAAGCCCTGCGCATCGATCATGAGTACTGTGTCCACAATGACAACTGGTTACCGATTGTTCCACAAATACGCGGTACTGAGAATTGCCACGCATTTGGGAGGTCGCTACCCTTGCGTTCGACCTGGCTCTACTCACCGCGATAACCTTGCTTAGGAATGACCATGACGCTCGCTATTTTTGACCTCGATAACACCCTGATCGCCGGCGACAGCGACCACCTCTGGGGAGAGTTTCTCTGCGTTCAGAGAATGGTAGACGAAGCCAGTTTTCGGGCCGCCAACGAAATCTTTTATGCCGACTATCAGCGCGGCGAGTTGGACATCAAGGCCTATCTGACATTTGCCCTTGCACCTCTGGCTGGACGCGATCCCCGGGCCCTCCAGGAGCTGCAGGAAGCGTTCATCAGTGACTACATCACGCCTATCTTACTGCCTGCAGCCGGCAAGCTCATCCAAAAACATCGCGATCAGGGGGACCGCTTGCTTATCATCACGGCGACCAATGAGTTTGTAACAAGGCCCATCGCTGCGCTGCTTGGCATCGAGGAGCTGCTCGGTTGTGCCGTCGAGATAAAGGACGGACTGCTTACCGGAAGACCCACGGGTATCCTGACCTATCGCGAGGGCAAGGTACAACGCCTCATGGAATGGTTGGCCAGCGAGGAAGAGACCTTGGAGGGCGCGTGGTTTTACAGCGACTCCCACAATGACTTGCCGTTACTGGAAATCGTCGACAATCCCGTAGCGGTAGATCCGGACCCCACGCTGGCGCAGCACGGGAGAGAACATGGCTGGCCGCAAATCAGCCTCAGAAACCAGAGGCTGTAAAACGATCGTTAATCGTCTTCGGCACAATGCGCTTGATAGGCCTCGGCATCCATAAGGAGGTTCTGCACTTCCTCGCTGTCCTGGGGCTGCAGTCGGAAAAACCAGCCGTCATGGTATGGGTCGCCATTGACGGTTTCCGGGGCATCTTCCAGACCGCTGTTAACGGCGACCACTGTCCCGCTGATCGGTGCGTAGATATCAGAAGCTGCCTTTACAGATTCCACAACGCCCGCCTCATCACCGGCAGCAAGCTCGGCGCCTTCATCGGGTAACTCAACAAAAACCACGTCGCCCAACGCTTCCTGAGCGTGATCGCTGATGCCAACCGTGACGGTCCCATCATCTTCCACCCGTGCCCACTCGTGACTGCGGGCAAACCGCAACTCTGGAAGAACATGACTCATTGATTTAACCCCTGATAAGAATAAACGCGTCCATTGCGGCCTCTATTTTAGCCGCGGAGCATGAAAACTCAACGCGAATGCGTTAATGATGATCAACCAACGCCCATTGCCTGACGAATAATACGCCGCTTTACCATCGGCAGTCCTGCAACAGTGCGCATACCGGTATTACGTAACCAACGCCACGGCGGCGCATGCTGCTCAAACAAACGCTTGAACCCATCCATAGCAGCCATCATTGCGAGGTTATCGCCCTTACGACGCCTCTGATACCGCCCCAGAACATCCATCCGGCCAGGACTCAGGCCCCGAGCAAGGGCAGTATTAATTTCCTGTGCAAGCACCTGCACGTCCGCAAGACCCAGGTTAATGCCCTGCCCCGCAAGCGGGTGGATCGTGTGGGCGGCGTCACCCACCAAAGCAACGCCAGGCAGCACATAATCCACCGCATGACGCTGACGCAAAGGAAAACCCTTACGGGGTGCACAGGCCGTTACTTGCCCAAGGACGTGCTCACTCGCTTGTCCAAGCGCCTCAGCAAACGCCTCGTCATCCATCGCCAAAAGCTCGTCGGCCAAATGCTCCTCAATGGACCACACAATAGAGCACAGTCGGTCATCCGTACTCGCCAGCGGCAGCAAGGCCAGAGGCCCGGTCTGCAAAAATCGCTGCCAGGCAGTGTGCTGATGGGGGGCCTCGAAGGCTACCGTTGTTACGATGGCCCGATGCCCGTATTCCCACTCTCGAGTCCGCATGCCCAACAGCTCACGGGTGGGTGACCGTGCGCCATCGGCGGCGATGAGTAGCTGACACCGCAGATGCCCACCGTCCTCCAGTTTCAATATCGAGCCATGCTCATCAAGACTCAGGTCAGACAGTCGAGCAGGCGCCAAAACACGAATCCCGTTAAGGCTTTGTACTTTATGGGCAAGCGCGGAAGTGATTACGCTGTTCTCGACAATACTGCCCAAGGATTCAGCCGACACTTCCTGGGCATCAAACTCGATGCGTCCCGTACCCTCTGCATCCCACACCGTCATATGCGCATAAGGACAGGATCGCGCAGCTTCGATAGCCGGCCAGACGCCTAGCTGCTTTAGGAAGTCGATAGATCTGGGCGTTAGCGCGCTGACCCGGGCATCATAATCGCTGGGGGTATCCCCCTGAACCGAGGCTGGCTGGGGCAACTCCCGCGCCTCAAGTACCGCTACCGTGCGGCCGGAACCCGCCAAAGCAGCGGCCGCCGCCAGTCCGGCAATGCCACCACCGACGATCGCAATATCAACACTGTCACAACTTGCCTCAGGCATACCGGGACTCCAGTGCCGCCATGCCCGCTGCTTGCTGTACAAACTCCCGGCGCAGCAGCGGGAACATATCCATCCCCGACAAAGCAAGATCTCGACCCAGAGACAGCAGGGGATCAGTCATCATAAATAGCGCCGGTAATCCATCGCTTGCAGCAATAGTTTGAGCCTGATCACGCTGCCGGTCCTGCGCATACTGCGCCAATACCGCAGTGTCACCGGTCTCAAGGCCTTTATCCACGGCCTTCGCCAGTGCGTGACTGAGCGCTGCCGCATCTCGCAAAGCCAAATTAAAGCCCTGTCCTGCAACGGGGTGGAGCGCATGTGCCGCGTTACCAAGAACCACGCAGCCGCGCCTTACCTGCTCTACCGCTTCGGTCAGCGCGAGGGGATAACTTTGCCGATCACCCACTCGCAGTACCCGACCCAATCGATAACCAAAAGTATCAATCAAGGTCCGAGAAAAAACCTCCACTTCTGCAAGCTCCATCGCAGCGGCCTCCACCTGTGCCAAGGTCCAAACCAAGGCCATACGATGAGGCGCCTGCTCGGAGGGCGGCAACGGCAATAAAGCTAAAGGACCCGTAGCGGTAAAACGCTCATAGGCACAACCCTCGTGGTCTTTCTCAAAGGCGAGATTCGCGATGAGAGCGCTTTGACCATACGTCTTACGTTGGGTGAGAAAACCCAGCTTCTCCCGGAGTATCGACTCTGCGCCATCAGCTATAACCAGTAAATCTGCCTCAATTTTTTCTTCCGCCAAACTGACCTGCACACCAGGCCCCAACGGTTTAGCGTCGGTTACCCGGTCGGGACAGCGTAATGTCAGGCGCGGACAGTCATGTGCGGCTGCCAGCAACGTCCGTCCGAGACAGGGGTTTTCGACAACCCAGCCCAATGCATCCCAACCTTGCTCAGCGCTGGAAAGAAGACTGCTGCCAAAGCGGCCGCGTCGCGACACGTGTATTTGATTGATCGGTGCCAAGCCTGGCAGCAGCGACGTCCAAAGCCCAAGCTCTCGATACAAGGTCGCCGTGCTGTAACTCAGCGCCGTAGATCGCGCATCAAATGCGGGGTGATAGCCCGTCTGGGCATCTCCCGGTGCAGGCAAAGCCCGACCTTCCACCAGCGTAATACGTGCGGAATCGGGTAGTTGCTCATGCAGCAGCAATGCGAGACTTAGGCCCACCATGCCACCGCCGGCGATCAAAATATGCTGGGCCTGTACGCTCACTGCATCCACTCCTCAACTTCTTCACTGCTACGCGGCAAGCCAGCACTGAGCAACTCATAGCCGTGCTCGGTAATGACGACGTCGTCTTCTATGCGAACACCAATGCCGCGCCACGCAGCGGAAACATCGAGATTGTCCGGTGAGACATAAATTCCCGGCTCCACAGTCAGCGCCATACCCGGCTCCAGCTGTCGCCATTCGCCACCGGGACGGTAGTCGCCCACATCGTGCACATCCAGGCCCAACCAGTGGCCCACGCGATGCATGTAAAAGTCTTGATACGCACCCTGCTCGATGAGCCGACTTACGTTACCTCGCAGTAATCCAAGATCCACAAGCCCACGGGTAATAACATCGACAGTCGCAGTATGTGCCGCGTTCCAGTCTCGCCCCGGCGCCAAGGCATCAAAGGCCGCCTCTTGTGCCGCGAGCGTAAGATCGTAGAGCGCCCGCTGCCGTTTGTTGAAGCGCCCGCTCACTGGGAAGGTTCGGGTGACGTCCGCCGCATACCCACGATACTCACAGCCCGCATCAATGAGCACAAGGTCGCCCCGCTTTAATCGCTGCTGGTTACTGATGTAGTGCATGGTACAGGCATTAGCGCCACCCGCGACGATGCTGGGATAGGCTGCATGACGCGCGCCGTGGCGCGCAAACTCATGTAGCAGCTCTGCTTCGAGCTGGTACTCGTACATGCCCGGGCGGCACTGGCGCATCGCGCGTCGATGCGCCAAGGCCGTTATCGCGGCGGCCTGACGCATCTGCCGTATTTCAGCGGCGGACTTAAACAGCCGTTGCTCGTGCAGCAAATGATCCAGGTCTGTAAATTCACCCGGTGGAACAGCGCCGGCGGCAACTTTGCTGCGGATACTGTTCACCCAGGCCATAACCCGGGTATCAAACTCTCGGCTGCGACCCATGGAGTAGTAAACCCGCTCGCGACCCTCAATCAGCCCCGGGAGGATGTCGTCAATATCGCTCAGTGGGAACGCGTCATCGGCACCATAACGCTCACAAGCCGCATCCGCTCCCACGCGCTCACCGTTCCAAAGTTCTTCCAGCGGATCTTTTTCGTGGCAAAAAAGAACGTACTCTCCATACTCGCGGCCCGGGAGGAACACAGCCACAGCATCAGGCTCCGGAAAGCCCGTAAGGTAGTGAAAGTCACTGTCCTGACGAAAAGGAAATTCCGTGTCACGGCTGCGTGTAGCGAGTGAGCACGCCGTGACGATGGCGATACTGTTGTGCTCGAGCATGCCCAACAATTGGCGCCGCCGGCGACGCAAATCACCGCGAGGGATGTTGGCGACGCGGTCTGAAACCTCGGGATCTGAAAAGGACTGAGCTTCAGTCATTGCTCAAGAAACGGGCTCATCACCGCCAACACCGGCGTCCAACATCACGTTCATTGCCGCCACACGCAGATATTCCAGCAGTTCATAGTACGCATCCTCTTCTGCATTACTATCCTGCTCGTCGTCATCCTCGACAGCTTGCGCAATTGCCGCAAAGTCACGCAACGCCTCTGCGCTATCAGGTAGTACCGCCTCACCCTGACCTTCGGACTTGACCCGCGCCTGGGCATAACCGCTGAGAAACCCACGACACCACTGCGCCATGGCCTCAATCCTCTGCGAGAGCTCCAATTCCTCCTCAGGGAGAAGCGGGTGAAAGTCAAAAGAGCCTTCACCCAGGCTTTCGATAGCTGCGCTGCGTAAGGTAGCCACGCCGTCTGCCAGGGCGCCGTGTAGAGATAGATCGAGGGTCTGCTCCAGCTCTGCCAACAGCGCTTCTTCGCCACCGCGAAAGCCTCCACCGAGCAACCCACAGAGGCAACCGTGCAATTCTGCGGGCGACAACATTTCGCCTTGCTCGAGCAAGGAGTTGGCAAGTTCGTCAAACAATCCCCCGAAGGAATCGCCGGGATGTGGCTCTAATATAGACAATGTGATTTCCAAAGCGCGTTAGCGCCGTTGACCTGCCTGAATACGGACCCTATAGTGCCGACAACCCTCCGCGTCGCGCAAGTTATGTCTGCATGTCCGATGATGTTTTAAAAACTCTGGAAGTTAAGATCGATCAACTCATCGATCTTTGCACCCAACTCAACCTCGAGAATCAGGCCCTGAAGAAGGATAACCTGGGTTTTCAGCAGGAGCGCCGAGACCTGATCGCCAAAAATGATCTGGCTCGAGCCCGCGTGGAAGCCACTTTGCAGCGCCTACGCAGCATGGAGGCAGCATCATGAGTGCTAACGCAAGCACCTTTTCGGTCACGATTCTGGAAAAGGAATATCAGGTAGCCTGCCCACAAGATCAGCAGGCAGAGCTGCTTCTATCGGCACGCCATCTGGATGAACAAATGCGTGCAATTCGCGCAACAGGCAAGGTCATCGGGCTTGAGCGAATTGCCGTGATGGCAGCCCTGAACATCAGTCACGAATTACTGCAAACCCGCAACGGTGTCGCAAGCGGCGGTAAAAAAGGTGCTGGCAAGACAAGCTCGGCTCCGACTAAGATCAGCGACATGGCAGACCCCGCAGGCTTATCAAGCCTGAATGCCAAACTTGATGACGCTCTACATCAGTTACGTCAGCTCGAAATAGGCTGAACAAAGCAGTTAGCTATTCGTTAAGCGTCTTTCAGATACGTTATACTCAGTCTCGGTCCCTGGTGCATTTGCCAGACACTCTGTCCTCGAGCCGATAAGCGTTAACCGGGGGTGACCGCTGACGTTGGTGTGCAAGTCCGGCATGACCGGGAAGCCTGATACGTCACGGAAGCCACCACCTTGAACCATCGGGTTCAAGGGCCGTATCGTCAGCGGTGCTCCGGGTACCGATTTTTATGTCCACGATTTATCTACACAGCGCCTAAGAAGACACGTATACGAACACATGTGTTCCCTCAACGCCTGTATGCCCCCGCCGCTATGCCAGTACAAATTTCAGTACAGTCCACAGTACAGTCCACAGTACAGTCCACAGTACAACAGGATCTCGAGCTGTGAGTACTGAAGGCTTGTCACGCAATGAGTCGCGACGACATCTTCGCGAGCAACGCCGAAGCCTGGCCACCTCCTATGCTCATGCAGCCGCCCACAGCGCTGCCGTGCAGCTAAGCGCTGATCAACTTTGGCAAGCTGAGCATATCGCGCTGTATCTTTGTAACGATGGGGAGCTAGATCCCTCAAGGATTGCGCAGATGGCGTGGGAAGCGGGCAAGCACCTCTATCTTCCGGTGATCACGGCTGATACAGGCATGCAGTTTTGCGAGTGGTTTGCTTCGGACCCCCTACAGCACAACCGGTACGGTATTGGCGAACCCCAGGGAGACCCTGTCGCGGCGAGTGTTCTGGAATTGTTGCTGCTACCGACGGTCGGATGGTCTGCCAGCGGCTTTCGATTAGGTATGGGGGGCGGTTACTACGATCGGTTTCTGGGAAACGAAGATTGCAATGCTGCGCTACGCTTGGGACTCGCCTACGACTGCCAGCGCGACGATGCCCTGGATCTACTGAAAGAATCTTGGGACCAACCCCTGAACGCAGTGATTACAGAAAGCGGGATTATGCGTTTTACGGCGCTCGCTAACTAGCGATTCCCGATTACCCCTGCCTGCAATGGTGATGCGGGGGCTGCAACTGTGGAGTTGGCGGACATGGGGAGCAACAAGGTAACCACCACACCGAGGCCGAAGACCGCGGTGAGGACGAACAACATGTCAGGGCGCTGTTTCACACAATATCCTGTTAATAAATTCTAGGGCAGCTGACTAATTAGCTGCCGATTGCGTGAGGCAAAGTCCAAGCCACCACCGCTTTTTTGTAACTAAGTCACAAATATCGCATGGAATACTTGCCAGAGCAAGCCGTTGGCATAAAGGACGTCGCGGTATTAACGCCCGCTTTCTGGCCGAGCCAGGTACAAACGATAGGCAGCGTTGTCCGTTTCATCCCAATACCGGTAGCCAATCTTGTCAAGGCAGGCCCGCGCTTCTGATCGCTCTTTTGCACCTACTTGCATACCCACGAGAATTCTTCCGTAAGCAGCGCCATGATTGCGATAGTGGAACAGCGAAATATTCCAGCGTTGCCCGAGGCCTGACAGAAACTTCAATAGCGCGCCTGGCCGCTCTGGAAACTCCACCCGATACACGCGTTCCTGGCCAACGCTTTCTGGTGCAAGCCCACCCACCATATAACGAACATGCAGCTTGG
>NZ_JBLGBE010000038.1:0-28840 GCF_047617445.1 Congregibacter sp. | reverse complement strand
GTTTCGATGATATCCGCATCGGCTTTGACCTGGACTACTATCAGTCCGACTCTGGCGAAGCGGGCCGCCTCACTTCCCAGGAATATGCAAACAACCGCGATCTGGTAAAAACGCCCTTTAACCGCATTGAGATCGATCAGCTCATCGCCACGGTGAAGTACGAGCAGCAGATCACCGAGCAATCCACCCTGGATGCGAGCGTCTGGTACTCCTCGATGGATCGCCTCAGCCGCCGCTCTGCCATGTTTACAGACCCGGCCAACGAGCCAGAGACAACCGCCATTGATGAACAGCAGTTCGCTAACTACGGCCTCGACCTGCGTTATGCGCTGTCCTGGGGCGAGCGGCATGTGCTCACCGCCGGCACCACCGCCTATCTTGGTGACAGCCCGCGCACCCGGCATGTCGGCGATGACATTCGCTCCAGCGCCCAGAACCCGCAGGACCTGGTCTTCGACCAGGATCGCGTCATGAGCTACAACGCGCTGTTCGTCGAAAACCTGTTCCGCTTTGGCAAGCTCAGCGTGGTACCCACGCTACGTTTTGAACGGGTCAACTACGATCTTGAAGAACGGGTGAAAAACGCCAGCCTCAACCGTGACGCGATCGACTTCGACGACACGTTTAACGAGACGCTGTTTGGCCTAGGCCTGATGTATCACACTGGCGAGCGCTCAGAAGTGTACGCCAACTTCTCGGAGTCTTACCGCCCGCAGCGCTTCGACGATCTGATTAACCCCAATTCGGAGCTCGCCGGTAACAATGGTCCCGGCGTGTCCCGCGCGGTCAATTATGAGATCGGTTATCGCAGCCAGCCAATCGACAATCTGGTTTTTGACGTCAGTGTGTTTCGCATTGATTTCGAAGATAAGATCGAACAGATTCAAGTGAATATCACAGACGTGGAACGAGTTAACAGCGGCGACTCCCGGCATCAGGGCGTTGAGTTCAGCGTGGAATACGATCTGCTGCCCAGTGCCTCGCAGTCACTCAAACTGTTCGCCAACGGCTCTCTGCTGGATGCCGAAATAAACACCAGCCTTAACGAAAGCCTGGTGGGCAACAGCACCGCATTCTCCCCCGACTACCTGATCCGCACTGGCCTGCTCTTTGACAACGAGGACTGGACCGCCGCCCTTACCGCTACGCTGGTGGGAGAGCAGTACTGGCAGGACTCCAACTTACCGCGTGGCAGCGGTGCCGACCAAATCGCGGCGGAAATACCCGCCTACGAAGTCCTCGACTTCAGCCTTGAGTATCGCGCCAGCAATCGGTGGACCGTGCACGGTGGGGTTAACAATATGCTGGACGAGGATTACTTCAGCCGCGTGCGCAACGACGGCATTGAGCCCGCACTGGAGCGCACCTTTTACCTGGGCTTCCGCTTCGACCTGCGCTAGCGCAGCTGCGATTGGGACTTGCCAACGTTGTTCCTACCTTTGCCTTTGGTCATTGATAGTTCCTGTTGATCAGTCGCGATACGGGGTTAATCCAGCAGCCCGATAAAGTCGGTGGCCAGTGCCTCCGGGCGCACGGCGCGGGTATCCGGGCTGCGGTGCAGCTTGACCAATCCGCAACCCGCCAGATTGCGCAGCGTGCGAGAAAGATAACTCGCCGAATGGATTAGCACTAGGCGAGACCTGAACTGCCAACTGAAAATGTTATGCCGACACAGCCACGAAGGCCGCTTTGAAACCCGGTAGGCCGGGAACGGCCATCGCCAACCAGTTGCGCGGCCTGGGCTTTCGGCAGCGGCAGCCCACCGCCTTAAAGCAAAAGCCTCTCAAGGCTCTGGTGGATCACTGGCTGGAGGAAATCCCTCCCCTGGCACCATGAAGGACCGGGCCCTCATTCTGCAGGCCATTCGTGCTCGCGTGTGCAGCAACAGCCGCGTTGGTTTCGATTTATCGTAGCTATGGTCCGGCGGCGCTTTCCGCCGCTGACGCTGCAGGTCCTCGAACACGTAACCCCGGCCGTGCTCGGCGCCCTGGGTGATACAGTGTGCGGAACGACTGTCGATATCCTGTTTCTCTCCATTTCAGATGTCGTCTACCGTGGCGGCTCAATTTACGCGCGGCGGGGCCCCGCAGAACTGTTCTGGATAGCGCTGTCTTTCCTGATGGTGGGCGTGCTTTTGCTGCGGATGCAACTCCCTGAACAGCACGGCGTGGGTAACATTGGTTTCGAAAGTGCCGCGGTGCGTCTGCTGTATGTCGGCGGCGTGCTAACCCTGATACTTACCGGAGGACTTCAGCATGGCTAACTCACTACCTTACAGCCGCATTCTTGAACTCGACGGTGCCGAGCACCGCTACTGTGCCCTGGACCAGGTAGTTGAAGGTGCAGCGCTCGGCCGCCTGCCTTTCTCCCTGAAGATCCTGCTGGAAAACCTGCTGCGACACAGCGCCTCGGAGGCGGTCACCCGGGAGCAGATTGAAGCGCTGGTGCATTGGAAACCCCGCGGGATGCCGCCGGCAGAAATCGCTTTTACACCGGCGCGGGTCGTACTGCAGGATTTTACAGGTGTGCCCGCCATAGTTGACCTCGCCGCCATGCGCGACGCTATCGAGAAACTCGGCGGTGATGCGCAGCGCATCAATCCGATGGCGCCGGTAGAGCTGGTCATCGACCACTCGGTACAGGTGGATGTGTACGCCAGGTCTGACGCCCTGGAGCGAAATACGCAACTTGAGTACGAGCGCAACGGCGAGCGCTACAAGTTCCTGCGCTGGGGGCAGCAGGCTTTTCAGGATTTCAAGGTGGTGCCCCCGGGCACGGGTATCGTGCACCAGGTGAACCTTGAGTATCTGGCCCGGGTTGTGTTCGAGAGCAGTGACGGGGAGGGCCCGATTCTATATCCCGATACGCTGGTTGGCACCGATTCGCACACCACCATGATTAATGGTCTTGGGGTGCTCGGTTGGGGTGTCGGTGGAATCGAGGCCGAAGCCGCTATGCTTGGTCAGCCCGTGTCCATGCTTATTCCTGAGGTTGTGGGGGTCCGTCTCGATGGGGCTCTGCGCGAGGGAGCAACTGCTACGGACCTGGTCCTGCGCGTGACGCAGATTCTGCGTGAGCACGGTGTGGTGGGTAAATTTGTGGAGTTTTTCGGGGATGGCCTGGCCGCGCTCCCGGTCGCCGACCGCGCGACGATCGCCAATATGGCGCCAGAGTACGGCGCTACCTGCGGCATTTTTCCCATCGATGAGCAGACATTGACCTATCTTCGTCTGACGGGACGGCCGGAACCTCACATAAAACGTGTAGAGGCTTACGCCAAAGCTCAGGGCCTCTTTCGGATATCGGGGGAGACCGCTGCTGAATACTCGCAGACCCTGGAGCTCAATCTCGACAGTATCGAAGCGAGCATAGCCGGGCCGCGGCGGCCGCAGGATCGCATCGCTCTGGATCAGGCGGCAGTCGCCGTGTCGAAAAGCCTGCACGAGTTTCAGGCCGCGCGCAGTAAGTCCCTCGCACGGGACGGGGACATTGAGCGTTTTGCCGCAGAGGGTGGCGGCACAGGGGTAGCCGCGCCCGCTAAAACCCCGGGCGCCTATGCGGGCACGGTGCTGGACAGCCAGGAATTCGAACTGCGTGATGGGGCGGTGGTTATCGCTGCCATCACGTCCTGCACCAACACCTCGAACCCGTCGGTGATGGTTGCCGCGGGACTGCTGGCCCGCAAGGCCCGTGCGCGGGGCCTGGTGAGCAAACCCTGGGTGAAGACCAGTCTGGCACCGGGATCCCAGGTGGTGCATGACTACCTTGTGAAGGCGGGTTTGCTCGATGACCTCGAGGCTTTCGGTTTCCAGATCGTCGGCTACGGGTGCACCACCTGCATTGGCAATTCCGGGCCGCTCGCAGAACCCATCTCGCAAGCTGTACGCGATGGCGATCTCGCCGTGTGTGCGGTGCTGTCGGGAAACCGTAATTTCGAAGGCCGCATTCATCCGCAGGTGCGCCTGAACTATCTCGCTTCCCCCCCCCTGGTGCTCGCCTATGCCATTGCCGGTAACATGGCTTCAGATATTCTCGAAGAACCTCTCGCTGTCGGTGCCGACGGTGAGAGCGTATACCTGCGTGAGTTGTGGCCCAGCCAGCAGGAGATTGCCGCAACTATCGCCAGCACGATTGATCCCTCCATGTACCTGGATAGCTACGCGCAGGTCTTTGATGGCGATGCAACCTGGCGCGGACTGGACGTACCCACGGACAAGCGCTACCGCTGGGAGCCGGACTCCACCTACATACGCATGCCTCCGTTTTTTGATGACATGAGCGCGACGCCGGATGCCATTGCCCCGGTCGCCGGCGCCCGCGTGCTGTGCATGCTCGGTGACAGCGTGACTACGGACCATATATCACCGGCGGGGTCGATCATGCCCGGCAGCCCGGCGGGGCAATATCTACAGAAGAACGGGGTGCAGGTGAGTGATTTCAACTCCTATGGCTCGAGGCGCGGGAACCACGAGGTCATGATGCGCGGCACCTTTGCCAATGTGCGCCTGCGAAACCAGCTGGCGCCGGGAACCGAGGGCAGCTGGACGCGCTATCAGCCCGATGACGCGCAGATGACTATCTATGACGCCGCAGTGCGTTACGCGGCCGAGGATGTTCCGCTGCTGATTATTGCCGGCCGGGAATACGGCAGTGGTTCATCACGGGACTGGGCGGCTAAGGGTCCACGGCTCCTCGGTGTGCGCGTTGTTATCGCCCAAAGCTACGAGCGCATACACCGCTCCAACCTGATCGGTATGGGCGTGCTACCGCTGCAATTTCGTGACGGCGAAAGCAGTGAGAGCCTCGGCCTTGAGGGCACCGAGAGCTATGACGTCGAGCTCGCGAGCGAAGACCGTGACGAGGTGGCCGTTACCGTGCGAACCGAAAATGGCGATGAGAAACAGTTCCGTGCACTGGTGCGCATTGATACGCCCAAAGAATGGGACTACTACCGTCACGGCGGGATATTGCACTACGTGCTGCGCGAGCTCCTGAACTGATCAGTCGTCGCCGGGAATGCCGGCTTTCGTGAGGCGCATTGGATCAAGAAGAGTCGCCAGTTCCTCCCGGGGCAGATCCGTCTGCTCGCAGGCGACGTCCAGGACCGTGCGCCCCTGCGCAAGCGCGGCCTTGGCAATTGCAGCGCCTTTCTCGTAGCCGATGCGGCTGTTGAGTGCGGTTACCAGCACCGGACTGCGCGCGACGGCACTTTCAAGGGCGTCCCCATTCACCGTTAATCCCGCCACGGCTCTGTCAGCGAGCGCCCGCGCACCATTGGCCAGTAGCTCAATCGCCTGCAGGAGATTGTGGGCGATAAGCGGCAGCATCACGTTGAGCTGAAAGTTTCCCGATTGCCCCGCCATCGTTACGGCCATATGCAGGCCGCTTACCTGCACGCACACCATTGCCACCGCCTCGGGAATGACCGGGTTGACCTTGCCGGGCATGATGCTGCTGCCCGGCTGCAGCGCCGGCAACTGTATTTCCCCGAGCCCGGCCAGCGGCCCGCTGTTCATCCAGCGCAGGTCGTTACAGATCTTGATGAGCGCAGTGGCAAGGACGTTCAATTGTCCACTGAAGGAGACTGCCGCGTCCTGACAGCCGAGGTTACGATAGCCCGGAAGCGACTCGACGGCATATCCAGTGTCCTCGCTCAACTGTCGGGCGACGGCTTCGCCAAACTCCGCCGGCGCGTTGATGCCGGTCCCGACGGCACTGCCGCCGATAGGCAGTCGCCGCAGGCGATGCAGGGACAGGCTGATGTCGCCGCGGGCATCGGCAATCTGCTGGGCCCAGGCGCCCATTTCCTGGTCGATGCGCACGGGCATGGCATCCATTAGATGGGTCCGACCGGTCTTGACTACGCTCCCGAAGGCGCTGGCCTTCTCGCGCAGGGCTGCTTCCAGAGTCTCCAGAGCGGGAAACAGCCGTTCTGATGTCTCCAAGCAAGCGCTCAGTTGCAGGGCGCTGGGTATCACGTCATTGCTGCTCTGACACATATTGACATGATCGTTCGGGTGCACGTCCCGGCCCGCAAGGTCGCTGGCCAGACGCGCGAGCACCTCGTTCATGTTCATATTGCTGCTGGTGCCGGAGCCGGTCTGGAATACATCAACGGGGAACTGGTCCGCGTGGCCACCGTCGATAATGTCCTGTGCCACCGAAGCGATAGCGTCGGCCCGCTCCCGGTCCAGCAAACCCGCGCGCTCATTGACCCTTGCTGAAGCTTTCTTGATCGAGGCTAGCGCAGTGATAAACGCGCGCGGCATGGGCATGCCACTGATAGTGAAATTGTCGATGGCGCGCTGGGTCTGCGCACCATAGAGTGCAGCCGTCGGTACCTGTACCTCGCCGAGGCTGTCATGTTCCGTGCGGTAGTCCATTGTGTATCCTCCCCTGGGGCGATCCCCGACGGTACTCGCTTTAACCCTCTTAGGTCGCTACCGACGGGCAACCAGGCCAGCAGAAGGCACCACACACCCGGGCACTGGAACCAGGCCTGCGCTCGGTCAATCTGACAACGACTGACATAGAACCCGCGCCTGTCCTTGTAGTGTAGAAGATAGCGGCCGCCTGAACAGCGTGAATTGCGCAGGCAGATAGAAGAGGCACTCCGGATACCACTGTACACCCACGATCTGTCGGTTGTCGGTTGCCTCGATCGCCTGACATAAATCGTCCAGATCTCGACCCACGATGTGCCGCGACAGATGCCCAGCAGGGGTATGCTCCATTCGAGTGCCTGCTCAATAGTCAGCGCGGCGGGAACGCGGAATACGTGTTTACCTATTCGAAGGGTCGTCCGGTTGATCGCATTAACACCAAGGCCTGCCGCAGGGCACGGGAGGAGGCTGGATTGCCACAAGTGCGAGTACATGACTTGAAGCATACGTTTGGTCGCCGATTGCGGGCCAAAGGTCTCAGTCATGAAACACGGCAGGTTTTCCTGGGCCACAAAAACGGCCAGATCACGACTCATTATTCCGCAGCTGAAATCGGGGAACTGATAGAAGCAGTGGAAAAAGTGAGCGGGGCAGGCAGCTCGGCACCGACCCTGACCTCGATCAAAAATGAAAGCTCTCGCAAATCTCCCGCAACTGGCCTGCCGGACGCTGCCTCCATGGGACGTGCAAAGGTACGCATGAATGCGAGCGGGTGGGCTCCGTGCTACCCTCGTCTCCAATGAGATATTTTGGCAAGCAAACCCATTCGTTTGCCCTCGCGGGAACTTCTTCGACAGCTGTGTCGACGATGGTGGCAATCGATATAGCAGCCGAGACAGTTTCAACGCTTCCAGTACTAGTACGCCTGTCTCCTCCGCCTGCTAACTCTCAGCGCCCGCAGGCAGAAGCTAAGGCAGTCATCGGGCGTCACTGTCGATTAGGCTGCGATCTCATACAAAACAACCATTCACACAACAACCATTTTTTTAGGAGGATAACTCACTTGGTCATCGGGGGTTCTCCCCGAGTGTCCTAGTGTCAAGACCATGTTACTTGCAACCGATCTCGATGGGACGTTTCTGGGCGGCAGTATCGAAGCACGCCTGAGCCTGTATCAACTTATCGCCGCGCGAGATGATATCGAGCTCGTTTTTGTCACTGGCCGCGGCATCGAAGTGGTGCTGCCGCTGCTCTCAGATCCAACAATCCCCGTGCCCCACTACATCATTGCCGATGTGGGTGCGAGCGTGGTCGACGGCCGCACTCTGCAGCCGGTAGCGGAGATTCAGGAATCGATAGATATGCTGTGGCCCGGAGAATGGGCCGTCGCCGAAGCGCTGGAGCACATCACCGCCTTACGCCGGCAGGAAGTGCCGCAGGAGCGCCGATGCTCGTTCTTCTGTGAGGCTCACCATATCGACGACGAAGTGCGGCGGATCGTCAGCAGTCTCGACTGCGACATGCTGTTCTCAGACGGCAAGTACTTCGACGTGTTGCCCAAAGGGGTCAACAAAGGCAGTACGCTTGAAAAACTCTTGCAACATTTGGGAACCGATTCGGATCAGGTACTGATTGCAGGGGACACGCTAAATGACCTCGCGATGCTGCGCCTGGATTACAAGAGCGTATGTGTTGGCAAATCGGAGCGCGAGTTGCTCGACGTGACCCGCGGCACTCCCAAAACCTATCACGCCAGCGCCGCTGGCGCAGGCGGCATCATTGAAGCGATTGAGCACTACGGCCTGCTGCCCGGCGGCGAACTCAAGCGGTACCTCGAAGACAATGAAGGCGCAGCGCCGGGCACCTCAGATCTTGTAATCGTGTATCACCGCCTACCCTTCGAGGAATACATAGAAGAAGGACAACGGAAGCGCCGCCAGCATACATCGCCCAACGGCATCATCCCGACACTACTGAGTCTCTTTGCCAAGGGCAGACAGGGATCCTGGGTCGCCTGGTCATTGGAAAGTGACAACGCAACGCCGGTAGAAAGCCATTCGATCGTGGACAAGGTGCGCTATCCCAACCTGCGCACTGCCAATGTGCCGCTGAGTACCGACGACGTCGACGTATTCTACAAGCGCTTTTCCAAGGAGGCGTTCTGGCCCACGCTGCACACCTTCTGGGAGCGTGCCCGGTTTGACGAAGACCACTGGGAAACCTTTCTTGCCGTCAACGAGCGCTTTGCCCAGCATGCAGCAGCCGAGTCAGCGGCCGGTGCCACGGTTTGGTTGCATGACTACAACCTCTGGATGGTGCCAGCGTTTCTGCGCGAGCTGCGTCCCGATCTGAAAATCGCGTTTTTTCACCATACCTACTTCCCCTCCGCAGACGCATTCAACGTATTGCCCTGGAGAAAGCAGATTGTCGGCAGCCTGTTGCAGTGCGACTACATCGGTTTCCATATTCCGCGCCAGTCAGAAAACTTTGTCGATGTCGCCCAAGGCGTGATGCCGCTCAAGATAACGCGCCGCGCCAATTGCGCGCCGCGTTTCCTGACCTATGGGTGCGCCCTTGGACTTGAGGAGATGGTCACTGAGGTCGAGGTGCTAGGACGCAAAGTCGGGCTGGGAGCGCATCCGGTGGGTCTTGACCTAGACCGTATACAAAGCTGCCTGAAAGGCCCAAATGTCGCAGACGAAGCGGCAGAGCTGCGCGATGAACTGGGTGAAACCAGAATGATCCTCGCCGTAGAGCGCCTGGATTACACCAAGGGCATTCTCGAGAAGTTGCGCGCCTACGAGCGCCTCCTCAAAGAGAACCCGGCGCTATGCGGCAAGATCACGCTGGTCACGATTTGCGTACCGGCGGCCGCAGGGATGGCGATTTACGACGAACTGCAGGCCCAGATCGAGCAGACCGTCGGCCACATCAATGGCCGCTTTGGCCGCTTCGAGTGGACTCCCGTTAAGTTTTTCTTCCGCGCCATGCCGTTCGAGAAGCTGGTGGTGTATTACTCAGTGGCGGATGTCATGTGGATCACACCGCTGCGCGATGGTCTGAATCTGGTGGCGAAGGAGTTTATGGCCGTGCAAGGACTTACCGGAGGCCACGGCGTATTGGTACTTTCGGAATTCGCCGGAGCCGCCGCGGAACTGCGTGGCCCGATCCTTACCAATCCGCACGACCCGAGCGATCTCGTCAGCACTGTTTACCAGGCCTTGAACATGAGTCCTGAGGAAGCCACGGGGCGCGTCACCGAGGCCTTTGAAAGCATCCAGTACTTCGATTTGAAGCGATGGAGCGATGACTTCATGGCGGCTGTCGATCAGAGCGCCCAATAAGTCCCGCGCTCATCTCCCCCTTCGACCAGCGGCCAGGCTACCGGACCGACGAGGGAGAAAAGCCAGCAACCGATCACCAAGAGGCCCTACATGGCACTGCGTAACGCCGTTCAGCTCATCTGCTACCCGGATCGCGTCGGCAAAAATCTGAAGGACCTGCACAAGTCGCTGGCAGAGCACTGTGGCGATGCCGTGGGCGGTGTTCACCTGCTGCCGTTCTATCCGTCAAATGCCGACGCCGGTTTTTCACCACTCACGCATACGGAGGTCGACGAACGGTTTGGAGATTGGGGCGATATCGAAGCCCTGGCGGCGGACTACGACCTTTGCGTGGACCTTATCATCAATCACATCTCCGACGAGTCAGTGCAGTTCAAGGCCTATCTCGAAGAGGGTCGCCAATCGGCCTATGCACCGCTGTTTGTGGATATCGATGAGCTGCCGCCGATGACACCGGACGATCTGGCAAAGATTCATATTCGCAAAGAAAAAGAGCCGTTTCGGGACGTCACCTTTGGCGATGGCAGCAGCACCCGCGTGTGGTGCACCTTTACCGAAAAGCAGATCGATCTGAATTTTCGCAACCAGGAAACCTTCGATCTGGTCGAGCATTACATCGAATTTCTCACCGCAAAAGGTGTACGCCTGCTACGACTGGATGCCTTTGGCTATACCACCAAGAAAGTCGGTAGCAGCTGCTTTTTGGTCGAGCCTGACGTCTATCGAATTCTCGACTGGGTGCGACAAACCGCGGAAAAAAACGGCGCCGAGTGCCTGCCCGAAGTGCACGATCACTGGAGCTATCAGTTTGCACTTTCAAGGCGAGGCATGCGCCCTTACAGCTTCGCGCTGCCGCCGCTAATGCTGTATTCGTTGCTCGACGCCAACAGCGTTTACCTTAAGAACTGGCTGCGCATGTGTCCGGACAATATGGTCACGGTGCTGGATACGCACGACGGCATCTGTATTCCAGATGTCGAGGATGTACTGCCCGATGATAAAATCCGCGTGCTGATCGACAACATAGACGCACGCAGCGCCGACCCGATACTGAGACGCTCGGCTGCCAATATTCACAGTGTCGGTGCCATCTACCAGCTCACCTGCACCTTTTACGACGCCCTCATGCGCAACGACGACGCCTACATTGCAGCGCGGGCGATACAGTTTTTTACGCCGGGTATCCCGCAGGTGTACTACGTGGGTCTGCTGGCCGGTTGCAATGACGAAGCGCTGATGGAATCCACCGGGGAACTTCGCGATATCAATCGACACTACTACTCGCTCGAGGAATTTGCCGACGCCGTGGAACAACCGGTCGTGCAGCGCCTGCTCGCGCTGATGCGTTTCCGCTCCAACTTCGCCGCATTTAATGGGCAGTTTGAGCTGCAGCACTCCAACGACAGCAACGTAGCGATGGCCTGGGAAAGCGCGGATGCCTACTGTGAGCTATTCGTGGACCTGAACTTCAACACCAGCAGCATTCGCTTTGGCGAAAGTGCGGATGCGCAGCTGAGTGAATGGCGACTATAGACTAGCGCGCGCCGCTCACTGGCAACGCTTAGCTACCGCAGGTGACAAGCATGCTGAGCACCATCGACTGGCTGGTAATTGGCGCCTATGCCGCGGCGCTACTGATTATCTGCCTGCGCGTCATGCGGCGTTCTCCCGACACCGACGAACTGTTCCTCGCCGGTCGCAGTCTTGGGCCTGCGGTGATCGGGCTCTCTCTGTTCGCTTCCAATATTTCGTCTACCACCCTGATCGGCCTACCTGGAGCTGCCTGGGAATATGGCATCGCCGTCGCGAACTACGAGTGGATGGCCGCACTGGTGCTTGTCCTCACGGCCTTGTTCCTGCTGCCTAGACTCATTGGCCAGAGACTCTCGACGATTCCAGAGCTTCTCGAGCAGCGTTTCGATCCCCGACTGCGGCGCTATCTCTCAGCGTGCTCGCTGTTCCTGAGCGTTGCCCTCGATACGGCCGGCAGCCTGTACGCCGGAGCGATCGTCGTAATGCTTTTTGTGCCGGGATTCACTCTAGCGCCAACCATTTTTGCACTGGCGTTGTTGGCCGGTCTGTACACAACGGCAGGAGGTCTGCGCGCGGTCGCCTACACCGACGTCCTGCAGTCACTGGTCTTACTGGGCGGATCCGTATTGCTGACCTGGCTTGTACTCGCAGAGCTGAACTTCGACTTCCCGCGCATCATCCGCGATCTCGGACCCGAACGCCTCTCACTGCTTAGACCCATCGACGACCCGTCGCTACCCTGGCTCGGCACTCTGATCGGCCTACCGGTTCTCGGCTTCTATTACTGGACAATGAATCAGTATGTTGCGCAGCGCCTTCTCGGGGCGCGGGATATCACGGCAGCCGCCAGGGGCTCTATACTGGCCGCTGCGCTAAAATTACTTCCTCTGTTTATCATGGTATTTCCCGGCGCTATGGCGGTGCTCCTGATTCCGGATCTTGACAGTCCCGATCAGGTGTTTCCAGAGTTGATCCGCCGTTTCGCGCCCCCGGGCGTTGCGGGCCTGCTGATCGCCGGACTCCTCGCCGCGATCATGTCCAGCGTGGACTCCACGCTGAACTCGGCATCAACCTTGATCATGGTGGACTTCGTAAAGCCGGCGCGGCCGCAGATAAGCTCCCGATCGATCGCGCGACTGGGGCGGTTTTGCACGCTGGGGCTGATGTTACTCGCCGCGCTCTGGGCGCCGATGATTGATCGCTTTTCCGGCCTCTTCGCCTATCTGCAGCAAACCTTCGCCTACGTGACGCCGCCGCTTGTCGCGGTGTTCTTGATCGGCGTGAGCAATCAGAGTATTTCGGCCAACGCGGCGTGGCGCGGCCTGATCACCGGGCACGCTTTATCGGCCCTGGTATTTATCGCGGCGCAACTGGGTTGGCACAGCGTCCACTTCACAATCGTGGCGGGACTGCTCTGCGCGGCTACAGCGGTGTTTATCGTGTTTTGGCAGCTCGTCGGTGACGGCCAAAAGAAGACGTCGCAAGAATCCGCCAAACCGGCTTATGCGCCCCTTTCTCCCGGACTGAAACGCTGTGCCTACGGCCTTATCGGTGTGACGCTGCTGATTGTCGCCTGGCTGGCCTGAGCGCGGCCGTAGCCGGGTTCAGCGCATGCTGCCCGGCCTCAGGCGCTGGGGCCGCCATCGACGCCGATGATCTGCCCGGTGACATACCCGACCTGATCGCTGAGGGCTTCCATAACAAGATGGAAATGATCAGTCGCAGAGCGTACGGATTTAGAAACTTTGAGAATGACCGACTACGGGTCTTAACCCATTGTGGTTGGGATGGCATTATCACTCGTGTTTAGTGAAAACCGGTCTATCCCCCGCTAATTGGGTAGAGCTCTGATTTACAAAGTATAAATTGGTAGCTACGGGTGGACTTGAACCACCGACCCCAGCATTATGAATGCTGTGCTCTAACCAGCTGAGCTACGTAGCCACAAGGTTTTGCAGACCCCCATTGCGGGGGACGCGAATTCTCTACATTTGCCCCGCTCAAGTCAACCTCTGGGGCCAAGAGACTAAGGTCGATCCGCATCATTGCAACTTCGAAGCACGATGCGCTTTAGCTGATCACTCGATGGCGCATCGAGGCAGCCCAATTGCTCTGCCTGCAGCACCCCGCTCCTGAGAAGTGCCGTAACGAGGGGCTCACTCAGTACACAGCGTAGACTATTGCTACTATTGGCAACATCCATCGTGGTTTCTCCTTCCGATACTTCGAGATGAACCACTTTAACGCGAACGATTCTCATTTGCAATTCTTGCGCAATACTCTCTGTTAGCAATCTAAGCCAGGGAGACCTGGTACGCGCTCACGTATGATGAGCACCATCGCCGCCTGAACGAACACCCAAGCTCCATGCGTGCACATACAACGACAGCGCCTACACTCCCAGACCACAAGGATATGATCCACATTGTGGGTATGTATAAGTGCGGCACGTCCTGGCTACTACACATGCTCGCAGCGCACCCGCAGGTCGTTGGGTGGCGGGAATTTGATGCAATACGCGCTGTGTATGCACCGCATCGACGAGCACTTGCCCTCCCCCTTGCAGGCCTGGACTACCTCCGACCTCGTCCCAAAAATGATGTTTGGATACAGCGTCGTGAGGAGTCTGCGAACCGGCCCCCGCAGGATGTTTTTCGGGAGATGTTTTTGGCCCGGGGTTGGATACCGATCATGGGGGCAGATAAACAAAGGCAAATTGAGCAGTTCAATCCACAAGATCTAAGCGCACTTCTAGAGCAGCTTCTTGCTCTGGGTGACTATCGTCTGCGACCCAGCGCCGCACCGCTCATAGACCCGACACGCCATACCGACAAGCTTGGCGTACAAAGCTTTCGCCATAACGATCTGCTCACCCTCATGCAGGCGGTAAGAGACTGCAGCCAAACCGAGCAAATCCCCACACTGTTTTTTGAAGCGCTGCGCTCACAAACAATCCCGGGATCTCGCATTGCGACCAAAGCCGCCGATCAACTGATGCAACTTACCGCTTTGAAAAAAGCGTCTCCGGGTAGTCGAACTATTGCCATTGTACGAGACGGCCGCGATGCGGCCATTTCTGCGCGACACTTCGAGCACTTGATGCGCAAGCGAGAGGCGCCCTGGCGAGCTCAAAATGCGAGTTACCTGCGTCGCTTACTCGGATGGTCTATGCGGTCAGCAAAGCTTGCCGAACATGCGCGTCGAGGTGAGATTACAGTGCTGCGCTACGAAGACCTACATTCTAACTTTACAACGCTTTGCCGTGCTTTATTTGTGGAACTCGGACTTGACGCAACAACGGAAATCATTGAGAACGTAAAAAACGCCACGGATTTTGCCACAGTCACACAAGGTAGAATTCCTGGCGAATCAGCAAACCATCAGATTCGAAAGGGCAGCTCCGGCGAATGGCAGGGCGCCTTATCCGGCTCTCAAGCCGCACTTGCCTGGAAACTCGCAGGACACAGTCTCAGAGCCTTTGGCTACACCCGCACAGGGGCTATTGATCCATCATCCTTAGTACTCGGATCTTAAGTAACCGCAGGCAAACATCGCGATTAAGGCCTGCGCACATACGATAAATCCTGATCCCTAATGACGTTCACTAGACCGCAAAGTTTTGCCATCCTGTGTTTTCACTCCGGCAAAAACCTGGCTCATGATGACCTCTCAAAATCCGACTTTAGACAGCTCCGCAAAAGACAGTCTTGCAAGAATTCCTTCACGACTTAAAAGACTCAAACCCAGCAAAGCAAAATTGGCCCTTGGGGCACTTGGGGCTATGCTCGCTGCAATAAACACGGCCTTAGCGGGACCGATTCTCACTGAGATTCACTACAACGGCCTCGCCAATGGGAGTGATCCCGATGAGTTCATAGAACTGACTAACCCAGGAGAGTTCACCTTAGATCTCAGCGCCTGGCAGTTTACCCAAGGTATCAACTACAGCTTCGCACAGGGGCAAACACTAGCTCCGGCAACATCATTGCTTATTGCTCGAGACCCCAGCGGGTTCCTCGAAGCGTTTCCCGAGTACCAGGGAGACATTTTCGATTTCTCTGGTGCCTTATCCAATAGCGGTGAGACGCTCACGCTCGCGGACGCGGCAGGTATCGAAGTCTGGTCCATCAGCTATGACGATACCGCGCCATGGCCACGGAGCCCCGACGGCCTCGGCGACTCGCTTCAACTCATTACCGACGCGCTAGACGCCGGTATTGCTAGCAACTGGAAAGCTCAAAGCCCTAGCCCAGGCTCCTGGGGCGCCTTGTCTCCAACCCCAATTACGGTGCCTGCGCCCGCGAGTATCGCTCTGCTTGTCGCAGGGGCAGTGATGCTCAGAGTACGCAGGACAACACAACGCCTCTCCGCGAACTTGGCTCCCAAGGCACAGCCCCCCCGCATTCTTTCAAAAATGTGACTTCCGCCCTTCCCTAGCATCAGCGTAGCCTTCAAACTTACGGCTGAGATCACGGTCTCCGTATTGGCGGGCCGGTTAAGCAGATAAGTCGTTTTAAGAGCCGCTGTACATGTCCGAATTTTTTATCGCCAGACAACCCATCTTCGACAGAAACCTGAAGGTCTTTGCCTACGAGCTCCTCTTTCGCAGCTCAGACACCGGGGCTGCGCCAAAAGACCTGGACGATGACGCAGCCACGGCGCAGGTGTTGAGCACCAGCGAAGAAGTCGGTCTGTCACGACTGGTGGGCAAACGACCCGCCTTTATCAATCTACCCCGAAAGTTTCTCGTAGAGCCCGATCTCCTGCCATTTGCGCCAGACAATGTGGTGCTCGAAGTACTGGAGCATGTAGAAATTGACGACGCCGTCATTGAGGGTATGGCCGGCTTAGGTGATCGTGGTTACACCCTGGCGCTGGATGACTTTGTCTACGACTCTCGTTTTGACAATGCACTTCGTCACGTCGCCATCGTGAAACTCGAAATTCCACAGATCGCCCCAAAGGATTGGAACACTGAAATTACCCGCCTAAAGAAACTTGGGGTAAAGGTTCTCGCAGAGAAAGTCGAAACCAACGAAGAATTCGAGTCCTTAAAAGCTCTCGGCTGCGACTACTTTCAGGGCTACTTCTTTGCTAAGCCCAAGGTAGTTCGCGGTAAGCGACTTGCGCCGAACAAACTGGCAGTCCTTCAGCTCATGTCCAAAATCAACAATCCCGAAACAGACATCGAGTCCCTTAGTGACCTCGTGAGTCGTGACGTGGCTATTTCTGTACGCGCCATGAACTACGTCAACTCCCCGGCCGGCGCACTCAACCGACGTATTGAGTCTATCCGTGAGGCCGTGGTGTACATCGGTAGAGAGACCATCCGACGATGGGTAACCCTTTTGATCATGGCCAAGCTCGACGACAAGCCCGGGGAGCTGGTCACCATGACACTCGTGCGCGCTAAATTTATGGAACTGTTGGCGCAAGAAGCGAATCAGGACGACGCGAACGCATTTTTTACCGTGGGCCTATTCTCAGTGCTTGATGCGTTGATGGATGCCCCTCTTGAAGAGGTCATTAATACCTTGGCCATTCCCCAGGAACTTCGCGACGCCCTGAGCCAAGAGCTTGGCATTAAGGGCCAGTCTCTGGCGCTGGCAAAAGCACTGGAGCTTGGAGAACTCTCGAGTTTCGATCCATTTGAGATACCGGCACCGATCATCGCCAGCCTTCACCAGACGGCGACACAATGGGCCGATGAGACTTTGGCGGGAATGGCCAAGGCTTAGAGAGCTCGAAAGCCGCAGGGCCTTACAGCTACTGCTAAACTAATTCGCGTTTTACGTTCGTAAGAGTTACAAACCCGAGGAATAGCGACAATGAGTAATCCGGCATTTGAATTTGTCCGTCAGCTTGGCGTAGAGCTAGCAGCCGGCGAATTTGATCTTCCGCCTTTCCCGGACACTGCCATGCGCGTACAACGATGCGTGGCCGATGCAGACTCCGATATCAATTCTCTGGGAGTCATTATTGCAAGCGAACCAGCCCTGGCTGCGAGACTCATGCGCATGGCCAACTCGGCGATGATGCGCCGGGGCCCTATGGAAGTAACGGACATCAACACCGCTATCTCTCGGGTCGGCATGGAAATGGTACAAAACGCCGCGGTATCATTCGCCGCGCGCGAAGCCTTCACCTTCCCCAGCGGCGGTCCATTTCTTGCAGACCTCAACAAGCTTCGACTGCACAGCGTGAAAGTCGCATCGCTGAGCTACGTATTAGCAAAGAACAGTCGCTTTACCGGCAACCCCGATGAAGCCATGCTTGCGGGCCTTTTGCACGCTGTGGGCAAGTTCTACATACTGACTAAAGCTGCCGATCACACGGAACTTTTCACGGATCGTGAAGCCGTGGACAAGCTACTGGCTCAGTGGCACACCGGCGTAGCACGCGCGATCGTGGAATCTTGGGACTTCCCCGAATCCATAGCCGTAGGCGTTGATGAGCAAGAACTCAAGGAGCGCGACCGAATCGCGTCAGCAGGTGTCAGTGACGTTTTGTTTATCGCCAACGTTCTGGCCCGAGCGGGAGTCAAGGTAGCGAGCGAACTCGGTGATCTGGACGCCCTGGCCAGATTAAGAATGGACGGCGACAAGCTGGCACAAACTCTCGAAGACCACGAAGAAGAAATACAGTCAATGATAGACGCGCTAAGCGGCTAAAAACGCTCCACCAAAGCCCCAGCGTCCCGAAGTTTGCGAATCGAGTTGGGACGCTCCGCGCTAAGCTGGTGCGCGCTTACAACGCTTCACGGAGCATCGCCCGACGCAAATACGTGATCCGAATCCCCAAAGACAAGTCCTTGGGACAGACATCCTCACAGCCGAGTAGGCTCATGCACCCGAAGACGCCATCGTCGTCTCCTATGAGTTCATAAAACGCAGCATCGTCCCTATCGTCCCGGGGATTCAAACGCAGCTCGGCCGGTATCCACTGACAAATCGCCAATGAGCGCAAATCCGGGCAACGGCGCAAGACGTGTGGGATCGGGCAAGCTCGATAAAAGGGTTCGACATACCAGGCCCGGACGACCATTAATCAACATGGCGCAGGACCCACAGATCCCGGCTCGGCACACAAAATCAAACTGTAAGAAGGGATCCTGTTGCTCGCGAATCTCGGAAAGTGCAATAAACAGAGTCATACCCTCACCTCAGTCAGCTCCACCGAGTAACTCTGCCAATGAGGCTTCTCTGATGGATGCTCTGGATTGCATCGCAATACTTCCAAAGTGAATAGATCGCCCTTGGCACAGGAGGACCGGTCACTGGCCAACATCGAACTTGTCTCCTTTTGCTTCATGGGGCGTCATCCCCCAGCTGCGGACGCTGATTAAAACTACGATAACGCGGCGGAAGTTCGCTGCGAAAAGGCATCAATGCCTCCTGACGCATCTCGCCTTCGGCGTGAAGGTCGCAAACCGCCGCGACATCCTTCAACCTCAGGGCGCTGTCTGGATGCTCAATAAAATCCTGCGCACCGTAGCCGCGCCACCCCGGAGGTAACTCCATATGCGTCACGTCGACCTCTTCATAACGCAATGTCGCCTCCTGATCTCCCGTGGGATGAAGCTGCACGGCCTCCATATAACCCAGTACCCCGCGCCCACTCTCCAGCGCAATGGCCGCCCCCATACCCTCATTGATAATGGCATTGGTGGACACGCGGTAGATGCGACCAAATCCTCCAGTGGCAATACAGGTGGCCCGTGCCATCCGACACATAACTTGCGCGCTACTGCGCCGTGCTGCCAAAGTTACGCGCTGTGATCAGACCGTGTGCAGCATCGGACTCCGTAATAGTGACGCGCTCACCATTCACCACCACCTCATGATCGCCTCGCTCCACGCGATTCCAGGGCACACCCCAAGCCGCGAGCTCTCGAATGGCCTTAGGCGCAGTTACTGCGAACATTCGAACAACTTGCTGATCCGCGCCCCAATCACTCCCTCGCACCGTATCGGCAAAGTGCACGCTCTCGCTGTCGCCGCGACCCTTTGCGGTATTTCCAAGGCTTGCTTGCATACCACCCTGGGCTGCGGCCGAGTGTGAGCGTTTTGCGGGAACCAGACTCACTAACCAGGGCTGTGACGTATCAAAAAACAGAAAACCCTCGAAAAACCGCGTAACCCGAAACATCGCAGACTTTCCCAGCAGAATGCTCGACACAGCAAACAGATGCGCTCACATAAAAAGGACCAGCAGTAAACCTGTGAAACCTTGAACGAAATCCAGCCAGGCCGGCCATCGTTTATCAGAGAGTGCTAGCAAGCAAAACTCGCCCCAGAGCCAGTAAGACCCTTGTTACCTATCAGGCACGGAGTATGAATGCTGTACGAGCAAGAGTTGTTGACCTGTCGCAAGGAAAGGCCAACTGAGTGTTCAATACGTCTCGTCGATTCCCAGACGTGACAGGTTGACCGTTGCGGCATCAAAATTGGCCTGGGCAACACGCGTTCTCTGGTAGGCCGTATAGAAACGAACGCGCGCATCGGCGGCCGTCTCTTCGCGGATGTTCACTAAAAAGAAATCGCTGGCCCCCTGCTCAAACCGTCGCACCTCGGCACGGCGCATAGTCTCGGATAACTCCACGTCCTGCTTTGCCAGATCCATGAGCTGTCTCGCGGTGTCCAGCTCCAGCAGAATATTCCGCAACTCTATTTCGACCTGATCTTCCAGACGACGCTGCTCTTGCCTAAGGGACTCCAGTTCAGCTCTAGCCTGAATTATCTTGCCTTTTGCCTGACGCCGCTGCAGGGGTACGCTAAAAGTAAAACCTACAATAGCGTCGGTCCCGTCTCTCGACGCCCCGCCTTCACCGATGGAACCAAAGCCCTCCGCGAGTTCAAGATTCAAATCCAGACGTGGCTTTAGCTCGTTTTCGGAGAGCGAAATTTTCTGCAAGGCTCGCTCAGCGCCGGTCTGCAGGATCCGCAATTCAGGACGCTGCTCCAGCACCGCGGACACGTCCAAGGAGTCTACCGTAGGTAAAGGAGGCAATATGCCAAATTGTTCTTCGGAAGGTAAACGCTGCACACCAGGCATGAGAGGCTCTCCGGCTTCATCACGAAGGTAAAAAGCCAACTGGTTAGCTGCCATCTGAAAATCTCGCCGCGAAGCCGTCATAAGCGTCTGTCGCCGGGTGATGTTCTGCCGGTTCTCGGTGATAAAAATAGCCGCGCGACGACCGCTACTGACTTCCCGCTCAAGACCCGTTTCACGCTCTAGCGCTATACGAAGCAAATTGTCGTAAACGGCCAGCTCCTGCCCCGCAGCCACCCAACGCCAATAGGCCGCCAGTGCCCGCTGCTGCACCCCGACCTTGGTCAGTAATACATCAAGTTCAGCCTGTACCAAAGCGAGCTCGGCATCGATCTGACCAAATCGCCGGGAATCAATATCGCGATCGCGAAACATACTGAACAAAACACCGAGTTTTGCGGTACCGCCGTTATTGGTGAAGTAGTCGTCTTCGTAGATGGGGAAGGCACCGTTAGACAGCGAATACTGGCCGTATAACTGCGCGCCTAGTGGACGCAGCGGCTTCAACACTTTGCCACTAAGGACAGTACCGTCATAAAAACCGTCCACACGATCAAAACCGTCAGCCCCAAAAACCAGGTCAAAGGCACCCAGAGACTCTGTAACTCGCCCCTGGGCAACTTGGCGCTGGGCCAGTGCCTCAAGAATCGACGGAAAGTGCTCCTCGGAGGCAGCCAACACTTCTTCCGGCAACAGGGGCATTTCTGCATTAGGAACGTCTGCGAGCACCCCTGGCGTAAAAGCTAGCGCAAGCAAAAGTAGCGTACGCGTTTTCATTGGCGTGGCATCACCATGGGATCACCCTGACCCGGAAAATTCGGCGGGAAGTTGTTCATCTGGCGCCAGATTTCGTAACCCACCGAGACCTCATCAAGAAGCACCCAGCCTCGCGCCTTGGATCCAAAACGCACAAACCTTCGATCCGGCCATGCCACACCCGTGCCCTCATCTTCCTCGACAAGAATTCGGAAACGACCATTACTTTGAGCGCTGGGATCGATAGCAATGACGTGGCCGCTAAAGGTACCCACCGCCACCGATGGCCAACCGCTTATCTGAATCACGGGCCAGCCTTCAAACTGAATACGCACCCTTGCGCCGTCTCGAACCAACGCAATATCGCGGCCATCAACAAACATCTCGATAGCGCGGTCAGCGTTATCCGGTACAAAAGTGGCAACCACCTGCCCTGCGTTGATAAACGTGGCCGCATCGCCGGCGTTTACGCGCAAAATCGTGCCATCGCGGGGTGCCCGCACAATCTGTACGGACTGCCGGGAAAGATTGACGTCTACACGACTCAACTCTGCTCCAGCCTGCGCTACGTCTGCACGCAGCTGCTCGACCCTGATCCGTGCCTGCTCATATTCCCGACGCGCCGACAAACCTTCGTCAAACAGCTTTTCCATGCGTCGCTTGTCAATCTGAGCAATCTCTAAAGCCGTCTCCGCCGCGGTAAGCTTTGCCATCACCTGCCCGCGCTCTGCCTGCAAACGCTCTAGTAGCTGAGGATCGTTATCGACAATCTGAACAATAGGATCACCCAACTGCACTCGGGACCCATCGCGGACATACCACTGTTGGATTCGACCCGGGACCAGCGCATTGATCTCCTGCATGCGGTCGTTAGGATTCAGCGCTGTCACGTTTCCCGGGCCGCTCGCGGTCTGCACCCAGGGTACAAAGGTCAAGAACAAAGCCACCACAGCAAAGAAAAACAGCAAACCAATTCCAACTGCTCGAGCCACTCGAGGCACTCCGATGGCATTGAGCGCAGTGAACTTTTCGTTGTGATAATCAAACAAAGCCATGACTAGCGGTCCTCGTTCAATTCTGCGGCGTTTTCGCCGTAGATTGATAGAGGATTGCGCAGCGGGTGCTCTTCGAGGCCCATGAGCTCGCACAACGATTGATAGTCCCGGACCATGACCTGCTGCTCATAGCCGAGACGCAGGTAGTGATCAAAACGCAGATCGATGTTCTCGTAGGTAAAGTACACAATGGTGGTTTCACAATTCTTTTGAAGAGCATCCATCGCTCGCAGCAAGAGTACTTCCGGCATGGCGTCATAAGCTTGCGTTAGCACTAGAATTCTGGGTTTAGAAATAATGGCCGCAGCGAGCTTTAGCTGCATCGTCTCTACAATCGACAAGGGCCAACCCATGCCTACCAGTTCGGTGTCTAAACCCTGGGGTAACTGCGTGACCGTCTCAGCCAGGCCGACGATCTCCAAAACATGCATAACGTCGACCGGCTCGGTCGTGGGGGCTGACAGCCTCAGATATTCACGAATACTGGTCTCAACGGCATTAGGCCGATCCAGCATAATGATTTCCTGGCGCTTCTCGTAAGCCTTCAGTTCTTTGAGATCCATACCTCCAACTGCGATGTAGCCGCTGTCAGGCGCGTCATGACCGCGCACTAAATTCGTAAAGACACGCTGGGCACGGTGACTATCGGCGTAAACACATACTCGGGACAGGGCCGGAATCTTGAAGTCCAGAGTGATGGTCGGCGCGACCACTACCTTGCTAAACCTCAACGAAGAATCGCCGTCTATACGTTTATGGGCGCCGCTAGGCATATCCTGCTCAATCTGAAAGAACAATGACAACTCGTCGACGGCCCCGCAAACGTCGTAGAGGTAACTCAGGTAAATACCCAACTGCGAAATGCCCAGGAACACCACCGAGAGCACAAGCTCTGCAGCCACTAATTGTCCGAGAGAGAGCTCTCCACTCATCACCAGCCAACCACCCAAACCCAACAACGAGGCACTTGCGGCGGCATAGATAAACAAGAAGCTGAGTGTTTGTGAGAAGTGGTGTCGAAAATGCCGGCGATGCTGCTCGATGTAGGAGGAGGTGACATCATCTGTTCGGCGCAAGGCCTCCGAAATGTGCATCTCACTCTTATAAAAGCCGTTCGCATGCCCCAAAGACTCCAGCCAGGAGGCGCTATGGTGCTTCCGGTGCGACAAATCAACCGCACTTTGAATACCGCGTCGCCCCCAGATTAACCAGACGACCCACATCAGCAAAACGATACCGGAATTAAACGCCAACAACATTGGATGATAGGAGGAGACGAGTAAAAAGCCGACTACCGTCTGCAAGACGATCGTGAACCCGCCCACGAGCAAGTTAGGCAGCATCTTCATGATGATAATGATGTCGAAGTAACGGTTAAACAGCGCGCTCTTTCCTCGATCATCAAAATAGGGGTTTCGCGCATAGATCGTCCGCAGAGCAATTTCTGACACCATCCGGGCGTAGAAGCGCCGTCCAAACACATCCATTATGTAGATGCGCAAAGCATTCAGGCCACCGGCCAGAAGCAACAAGAAGAATAGTGTCAGTGAAAGCACCACCAATGGCGTGGTGAGGCCAATATTTGCCACCGTGTTGATGAGCATCTGTACCGATACTGGCGTCGCCAATGACAGCAGGCTAATACCCACGCCATAGACGATTGCCAGCGAGTAATAGCTGCGCTCGGGCGCCAAAATACCAAAGAAAAAACCAAACAGCGACGAGAGCGAGCTCGCAGCTCCGGAATGTTTATCGAGCATAGTCCGTGGGGCCATTTACGTTGATAGCGCATTATACGTAAACCCGATCAATTTGGTTGGGTATTTGGCGAGATCCGTCCAACCCAGGGGTTTACTACGCCTTCTTGAACACGACCCTGCGCCGCTCATTATTGCGCGGGAGTCAACTAAGCATGACCTCTGCCCGCAAACGATCGCTCAAGGCCTGTTGAGACTGACTCCCGAGATCTCCCGCAGACAGCCAGCTCACAATCGCACTGGCGACATCTGGATAATCTATGGGAGGCACCGATGGAGCACAGACAAGCCAGCGACGGATACTGCTCACATCAAGGGACTCAAGCACGCTGCCGTAACCCAACTGCTGTAAGGCGAGCGCGTTTGCTATGCCTGTCCCGTGAACTTCAATCGCTGTTGTATAGATTTTTTGTGACGGCACTCAGTCTTAACAAAGGCATGCCCTGGCGCCTTTCAAGATAGACCCTGGTTGCGCGAGCGTCATCCGCCGGGGCCCTGCGGGGGCACAACTCTTGCAAAAAACCGTCGAATCCCCCGGACGATGCTTTGCAGATAGTGCCGCACTGCCAAGAAAGGGGTATAGCCCCTAAAGCACACAAGCGATAAGCTTTCGCTTACGCAGCTCCTTCACGCATCCGCCCGCCTGGAACCACAATTATGAGCATACTCTATCGCAGCGCTTTTGGACTCGCTCAGGACATCAAAGCGGGCAAGCTATCCGCAGTCACAGTACTGGAGTTTTACCTGGACCGAATTGAGCGCTTTAACCAGGACATCAATGCCGTCGTGGCACTGGATACAAATCGCGCTCTTGCCAGAGCCGTCGCTGCGGATGAGGCTGCGGCGAACGGTGAAGATTGGGGGCCTCTGCATGGCGTGCCAATGACCATCAAGGATGCCTGGTGCACCGAAGGCCTGGTAACCGTGGGCGGCATACCCGAGCGGCGAGACTTTATCCCCGAAGAAAATGCTGTTCCCGTGCAGAGACTCGTGGACGCCGGCGCCATCGTGTTTGGCAAAACCAACGTTCCATTTATGAGCGCAGACCTTCAATCGTTCAACGAGATCTACGACGTTACAAACAACCCCTGGAACCTGGAGCGAACCTGCGGTGGCTCATCGGGCGGAGCAGGCGCCGCGCTGGCCAGTGGGCTGACACCGCTGGAACTCGGTAGCGACATCGGCGGATCGATTCGGACCCCAAGTCACTTCAATGGTGTCTTCGGCCATAAAAGCAGTTACGAATTAATCACCATGCGCGGCCATCTCCCTCCGGGTGAGAAGGTATTGTCAGAACCCGACCTGTCCTGTGCGGGCCCCCTGGCGACTTGCGTTGATGATCTGGAACAAGCGTTAGCACTCCTCGCCGGCCCGGCGCCAGATATCACCGCACACCCCCTGCCCGCGCTTCCTACACCGAGCTTTCGCGATGCCTCGCACCTGCGCGTTGCCGTGTGGGCCGATGATGCCTTTTGCCCCGTAGAGACGTCGATTGCGGAACACATCGAAAGTGCCGCGCGCACGCTTGAGAACCTGGGAGCGTTTGTGGACCGCAATGCGCGGCCCGCGATTGATCCACAAGCCAATCATGCGAATTACACGCAACTACTGATGTCCGTAATTGGCGCTGACACGCCCGAAGAAGTGCGACAAATGGCGCGCGACATGGTGGCCGCCGCCCCAGATGATATGAGCGAACCCATGCTGCAAATGCGCGGCATCGCGCTGGATCACAAGGGCTGGATCATCCAACACGAGATACGACAGCACACTCGCGTTGCCTGGGAAGCTTTCTTTCGCGACTACGACGTACTGCTCTGTCCCTGTGCACACGTGCCTGCTTTCCCGCATGACCATCACCCGGATATGCAAGCGCGGGTCATCCCGGTCAACGGTGAAGACCGTCCCTACACAGATATTCTGAAGTGGGCCGGTCTGACATTGAACGCGTACCTGCCTGCCACGGCTGTGCCACTTGGAACAACGGCTGATGGACTGCCTGTGGGCATGCAAATCAGTAGCCGTTACCTCGGTGACCGAACCACACTTGCGGTTGCGCGACTGCTAGAAACTCACCACCGTGCATTTGTACCGCCGCCGGGTTACAACGACTAACTACTACCGGCGCAGACCCATGCACCGCCATGGTGCATGCCCTTGTAAAAATTACGGATTAAATCACTTGCCTTCACGCAGGGAATTTACCTACGATCGGTGACAGGTTGCGAGCACCTCAGCTCGACGACTGATAAATATAAAATCACAAGGGGAATTTCCATGTCTGCGACTTATCGCACGCTGCCGTTACTCGCGGCTGTCTCACTGGCTACTCAATCTTTCGCCGTTGGCGCTCAAGTACTCGAAGAAGTAATCGTTACCGCACAGAAACGCGCGGAGAGCCTTCAGGACGTACCCATTTCCGTGTCTGCAATCCAGGGCGAGAAGATTCAGGATGCAGGTATTCCGAACATGGCCGCACTGGCTGACTTTGTGCCCAACCTGCACATTGCGGACGCGCCGGTAAACACCAATATCTATATGCGCGGTGTTGGCTCGGGTAACAACCAGGGTTTTGAGCAATCCGTAGGCATGTACATCGACGGCGTCTACATGGGCCGTGGGCGTCAGTACCGCGCAGGATTCCTTGACGTAGAGCGCGTAGAGGTGCTGCGCGGGCCACAGGGAACACTGTTTGGTCGTAATACCGTTGCCGGCGCCGTTAACATCACGACCGCCAGTGCGCGGGCGGGCGACGAGCTCGACGCCATGGTGATGGTTTCAGCTGAGTCCTTCGACGGTCGCCTTGTAGAAGGCCATGTGGGCGGTGGACTTTCCGACACTGTGGGTGCCCGGCTTGCCGTCAAGTACCGCGAGACCGACGGCTTTGTGGATAACACACTCTTGGGACGCCCCGAAGGCTCCATTGAAGAACTCTCTTATCGACTCTCTCTGAACTGGCAGCCCAGCGATGACATCGACGTCAATCTGAAATTCACCCAATCCGATTATGAGCGCATCGGGTCAAACACCACGACCAAAGTATTCTTGAATAGCGCTGAGCGAGATCAGTTTGTTCCCAACCGTAGCGCCTTTGCGAACACTGCTTACAGCATCATGGATGTCTTCTTCCCAAGTTTCACAGAGGAGACTGGAAGAGAATTCACATCCTTTAAAGATAATGGCTTTGGCCGATCGACTGAAGACGGCATCGGCATTGGCCTAAACCAGGACAGCTCAGACAATGATCTCACCAACATTGTGGCCAACATTGACTGGCAGGTCGGCGACCTGACCATCACTTCGATTACCGGCTGGTCCGAGTATCAGTACATTGACGGCGCGGACGTTGACTGGTTGCCTCTGCAGTTTATCTCCCGTGACGATGACCAGACCTTTGAGCAAATCAGCCAGGAGATTCGCATTACCTCCCCCGGCGGTGAGTTTTTTGATTATGTCGCAGGCTTCTATTACGACCAAAGCGATCTGGAGTTCGACCGTAACGTAACGATCGATACCAATTTTGACGGACTGTTTCCGGAGTTTATCTCCGCGGTTACGCCGGGCAACCCCCCGCCGTCACTCGTACCTCAAAACCTGTTAGCGGCATTAACAGGTGGCGCCTACAACATGAACCAGGTCGCCCGAAACCACCGTTACCAGTTGGATTCAGATTCCTGGGCACTGTTCGGTCAGGGTACCTTCAACTTTACCGACACTTTGCGCCTGACTGTGGGTGTGCGCTACACCGAAGAAAACAAGGACGTCGTCAGTACGCAGTTTTTGTCGGACCTGAATTCTGGACTGACATCGCCTGGCGACAGCTTTTTTCTCCACACCATTCAGGCGACGAGCTTCAACGCCTATGCTTATGACTACCGACAAGCTCGAACAACCGACGCGCTGGTGCCCTCATTTAATTTGCAATGGGATGTCACCGATAACAGCATGTTGTACGCGAGCTTTTCTCAGGGCTTTAAATCCGGCGGTTTTACGGCTGCAGATGATGGCAACCCGGGCGACCTTGCGCCCACGACGTTTCCTTGCGCGCCCAACCCAGACTTTACCGTGGACCTTGCGGCTTGCTATGACTTAACGAATCCGAACGAAGACTTTGAATTTGGAGACGAAGAGGTAGACGCGTTTGAACTAGGCGGCAAGCACACCCTTCTTGATGGCGGCATGACGCTGAACTGGGCTCTGTTCTATACCGAGTACACCGATCTGCAAACCGCCATCTTCGAGGGCCTTGGCTTTGTGGTGAAAAATGCATCCGGCTCAGAGATCTTTGGTCTTGAGGTAGATGCGCTTTGGCAGGCAACCGATAACCTCCGTTTAGGTGCAAACTTTGCCTATCTTGATGCCAGCTACAGCGACTTCGACGATGGTCCCTGTACCGCAATTCAGTTGGATGCTAATTCCGATTGTTCAATCACCGCAGGCAACCCGCTGTCTGATGAGCCTTCACTGTATGCCTCGGACTACAGCGCGGCCGCTTTCTTTGAGTACCTGCGGCCCATTGGCCAGATGGAAATGTTCGTCCAGGGCGAGGCCAACTATCGCGACTCTTTTCAATCAGCGGGTGACAACGACCCCATCGACGTGATTGATAGCTTTACGAAAGTTAACCTACGTATTGGACTACGCACTGGTGATTGGGAAGTCATGGCCTACGGACGCAACATCTTTGATGAAGAAATCTATATGCAAAGCTATGACGTGCCGGTATTGGCAGGGTCACACGCCCGTGTCATGGAAGAGAGTGCAGTCTGGGGCGCACGTTTGAAGTACAGCTTCTAAGCTGTACTTCACAAGCGCTTGAAATGCCCGCCTCGTGCGGGCATTTTTTTGCCTGCGAATCGCTAACATCCCCCTCACCAAGGCATCGGAGCACGATCACAACTGTCATTCCGCGTCGCGCTGCGCGCTCCTGACTGCTCCATGACAGTCATGCCCGCACTCCT
>NZ_JBLGBE010000037.1:0-29936 GCF_047617445.1 Congregibacter sp. | reverse complement strand
CTCCAGAAGACCCAACAACAAATCGATAAGTGTGCTTTTACCTGCACCTGAAGATCCGACAAAACCTATGGTCGAGCGCGCAGGAAATCGCATATTCAGTCGAATCAAAGCGGGCTTTTCGGTGTCGGGATAATGGTAGGTAAGATCGCGAACCTCAATCGCGACACTAGACTCCAGGGGCTCTAAAACATCGGCGGAATTGAGCAGCGGACGAGATCCAGAACGATGCCCTAAATCCGCCAGCACATTGTCAACAGAGGGCATGTTGAACTTAATGTCCGCGAAAGCACTAAAAATCTTGTTCACCGCGGGAATCAACTGTTTGCCAGCCAGTCCATAAAGTCCGATCAAGGGCAGAGCACTCGCAATCCCGTCTTCATCTGCCATTAGAAACAAGGTAACGAGTAATACCCCACCAAACGCGATGGCCTCCATCGCATACTGCGGTAAACCCGATAGCAGCGCAGCGTTGGCCTGGTGTCTCGCCAGCCGCCGGGAGGGCTCCCGGTAGCGCTCAAGATACTCTGCCTCTCGTCCTAGAAGCCTAATCTCTTTCGCCCCTGCAAAGGCTTCGGCCGCTGCGGTAAATCTTTGTCTATTGGCAACGACTCGATCCTTGCCAATTCGCGTCAGCCAGGCCCTGGAGAAAAAGTATGCAGCCCCGTAACTAACGCCAATCGCAAGAGCCACGCCAACCGCCAATTGAGGATGAACAACTATCAATAGCACTACGATAGCCGTAGTTAGTAGAATAAATCCCATCAAGCGCATCGCTGGCAGGAGCGCGCCACTTACCGCATTGCCCGTCTCTTGAAGTACCGTCTTCGCCAAATCATTAGAATTGCGTTGCAGAAAGAACGTGTACGGGCGCCGAAGGTAATCAGCCATTAGTCGCCTAGACAATTGATACTGCTGCATCTGGGAAAAGCGCGTAACCACCCACTGAGACAGTGCGGAGAGCGAGGTTCCAAGTGAAAAAAGTACAAACGCTAACACTCCCAAAAAGTATACGAAGGAGCGCTTCGACTCAAAGCCGAGCCCTTGGTACGCAAAGTTCAATGCTGCCACCTCCTCCACCATTGACGGATCGGCGAGCACAGACAGGAATGGCATCACTGAGGCAACACCAACAGTTTGGAACAACGCCGTCACGATCATCAATAAGACGATCCACCCGAAGCGGCGACGATAATAACCATCCAACAGTGAATACAGCTTACTCAGCACATCTGGCATGAATTTTAGACCCGCTTCCGACGCTAGGTGAATATAAAAAGACTAAACATGAGGGCGAAGTGTACTCATTCGCGACACGCGGTGACACCGGAGTATTGTGAGCGAGTCGGCAGGACAAGCACGCCAATGCCGAACAATCCGTCGTCCGCGTTTAAAACTGTCCGTTGGCCACTCTTCAGACTTCGACGACCGGACTTTGGGGTTAGAATGAGGAATAGAAACTGTGACCGAGTGTTATGCGAATTGGACTTTACTACCCGCCGCAGCTCCCTGAGAGCTTCATGGTATGCGCCGACAGTATTGCCGCTGAACTGAGGGCAATGGGGGAAGTGGTAATCGAGTTTGAGGACAGCAACGCTGTCCCATCAGATGTAGACGTACTTTGGGACCCTAGAGCAGGCGGAGGAAACCCACCAATCTCGGGCCTTTGCAACACAGGAATCCCATTGGTAGTAACACTCCATGGAGTCGCGCCCATGGCAATCCCTCTTAGTGAGTACTACAAATCATGGAGACAACGCTACCGGGGATGGCTGGCAAATCGTCGAAAGGTGGTTTCGTGGCGATCGCTGGACGGACAATATTCCGCCGTTGTTACCGTCTCGTCGTCCAGCCGGACAAGTATCCTTGAAAATTTGCCGATAGATCCAAGTCTATTGTCTTGGTGTCATAATGCGGTCAATCATAGTAAATTCATTCCGAATGTTGCTGCAAAGCAGTCTGGCTACCTTCTACACATTTCGAATGATGAGCCACGTAAAAATGTCGACCGCATCTGTGACGCCTATCAGATGTTACCGAAGCTTGGGCGACCACGATTGCTACTCAAGCTCCCCTCAGACACTCATCGCCAAAGCGGCGACGGTATTGTGGTGATCCATGAGCGCTTATCAGAGGAAGCGCTTCTCGATCTTTATCAAAACGCACTGGCCTTCATATTTCCGTCGCTATTTGAAGGGTTTGGACTCCCGATAATTGAAGCAATGGCGAGTGGCTGTCCAGTCATCACATCCGACACGCATGCTTGCGCAGAGGTAGCCGGAAACGCTGCATTGCTTGTGAATCCGAACGCCACAGCTCCCTTGCTGGCAGCAATGGAATCCATCATCGAAAGTGAAGCGACACGCGACACACTTAGGTCATTGGGCTTGGAACGCGCACAGTATTTTCACTGGAGCAACGCAGCAAAACACTACCTCTCAGTTTTTCAATCGGTCTTGACGCAACCGAAGGCGTAGTACTGTTTTGAATTAGTGATTCAAGCAAGCAAACTACGAAAAAACAACATTGCAACAGTGCTCTTGAAGCGTCGGTGATTGACTAGGGGAACCCCCGGGTCGGCAAAACGTCGCTTATAGCTATCTCGATGCCCTCCCATCAGGTCATAAGCTTTGAGCCCTTCACGACCGCAATAATCCATCGCAACCAGGTGCGCTATGGCACCTACGGAGACTTGTGGGTAGGCGTCGAAATCAACGCCGCTTTGATAAAAGTAGCAACTCTCCTTGTCTAAAAAGCAATAATGGACCGCGACAGGCTTACCTCCAACCTCTAAAGAAAACAACAAAAGCTTGCCTTGTATCAGCAAATCCTGGCTCAAACCATTCTGGAAAAGGCTAAACGTCGATGAGCTAAAAACTCCAGATTTACCCTCCCTCTGCCATCGCTGCTCGTGCAATTTAGTCAGTGACTGATACAACCTTTGTCTCGTAGGCTCATCTTTCGCCCAGACTACCTGAGCGTCGGGGAGCTCATTAAAACGACGTCGCTTACGGCGAAGGCTACCGTATTCTTTGTTGGAGGAAGTCAACTCGGGAAATGTTGAAATCCGTTTGCAAAAACGCGCACCAACGTCAGAATCCGAGTGTTTCGTAAAGCTGGATTTTAATCGGCGTGTCATCTCGTCAACCCGTGGCTGAAAAACCCTCAAAAACTCGAGAACCTGAACACCCTCGGCCTGCAGCATCGCTTCTTGCAAACAGTCTGTGCATCTGTCCCGGTAGTCCTCGGCACAAATAACATCCATATACTCGGCGTAGGACTCACAGTGCTCAGGCTCACCCGTGCCAAGAAACGCAAGAGCACGCACAGAAAAGCCGAACCGACTCAACAAACGGGTATAAAGTGGCGCTATTCCTACAATAGTTGAGTGGTCATAACACAACAAAATCCACGGCGACTCGACGAATGCGTCATAGGCGTTTAACCAATGCATTACCCAAGTGTGGGATTGAAATACTGTAGCTGTATGATCACTCGAATGAACACGCGACCACTGCGTCTCTAACGCTGCGATGCAATCGATGGACGACTCTATGCGCCAATCTAGGCCGCCTGACACTACTGTTCTCGACTAGACTGCAGCAGAATCAAAAATTGTAACTGTACGTAACGCCAATACGTTGCTCGACGAAATTATTGCGATTGATGTCGGACGTTTGATCAGAATATCGGTACTGTAGGCCCACCGAAGACTTAGGTGTCAATTGGCGCGACAGGCCAGAAGTGAATTGCCAAACCTCTAAGTCCTGCGCAAGTTCTAACCCATCAACCGCTGATGTTGCTTCGTTATTCTGCCAGCGCAACCGGACATAGACTCTAGTAGCTCTACTGAGTCGCCGACTAATCGCTCCCGTAACCGTTCGAAAGTCACCTTTGCGACCATCCGATGTACGGGTTTGAAGCGACTCACGACCAGAGAGTGAAAAGTCAGTTCGCTGCGTAAAGAATGAATACCGGAGCGTAAACTGCTCGTTAAGTATGGGGGAGTTGCCCACAAACGTCGGCACACCAGCGCCGTTTACACTGTCGCCTGGCACGACCCCAACTCCTGTATCAAGTGGATCCTCCGGATTAAAGTTGTCATCTTCGGTGCGCAGATTCCTAGGAAACTGGACATCACGAACGTACGCCGCGGTCAATTGAGAGCGTTTATGTCGATAACTAATATCAAATCTCGGCGCATCGCCAAAAAAGCGCTCTCCGTATCCGGCACCCATGGAGACGCGCGCATTCGGTACCCACCTCACCCCCACATCCCAGAAGCTACCATCGATCTCCTCCGAGTCGCTTGTGAATATATTGTCTTCTTCACCGGCCGACGCAGTCAGGGAAAAACTATCAGTTAGTGCGAAAAACGAGCGCAGCTCTGCGCGCGACAATCGATTACTGAACTCGGGCTGCCCGCGCTGAGCATCAAATTGAATTTCTCGGTACTGCGCCGCAACACGCAATGCAAAACGACTCGCCTCGGGGGCCATCCCAGCATCAAGCGTGACTAGGTCCTCCTGATTGTCACCGATGCCAATATCTTGCGTGTTGTATTGTTCGCTATAGTTGTAGCGTAAAAGAAAATCCCATCCCTCACTAAAGCCGTGCTGGATTCGTGCTCCTGCACCCCACTGATACGTGATATTTGTGTTCGCAAGTCCGTTAATGTTCTCATCGCCGCCAGCAGCGAATGGATTAATCGGGTTTCTTGCGGCAAATGCATCGGCCTCCAAAAACAGCCAGTTGTCGATAAGATCAAGAGATGACACAAAGTCAAGACGCGGTATCCACGCCTCACGATTCGCCATGTTCCCCCCGGCCCCACCGTTGTCGCAACGCAGCGAACTATTACCCAAAGTGTTGTACTCCACGTTTGCACGCAGGGAAATTCGTGCACGCCCACCATCGCCTTGCAAAGCCAAGTTGGGCGTAACTGTCCCTACTGCTTTCCCCTGCTGATCGTCCGGAGCCAGACACACATTATCGGTAAAATACGACCCTAACTGTACACCAGCAGTTCGCGCCCATTCCGCAGCAACCGTTGACATTGAGTTACCCGCAAAAATCAGCAACAGTGCGTAGCGAACTATCAAAGCTAATGAACGCGACATCGCTTTACTCAGACTTCTCGACACCGGGATCGCCTTTTTCTGTTTTCTTAGATTTTACTAAATCATCACGGGCCGAAGACCGAGATTCACCGTACCCATACCCATATCCATACCCATAACCATAGCTACCGATACCTAGAAGCTTAGATCGCCGACGCGAAGCTCTATTGAGCACAACACCCACTGTCTTTTCTTCACCAAGGTGCTCCATGGCTTCATGAATTGCATTCTGAGGCGTGATGTCAGCTGCCGCTACAAACACAATCTGACCCATAAAAGAGGCCAAAACGCCCGCCTCGGTGGTTAGTAACAATGGGGGAGAATCAAAAACAATTACTCGATCCGGGTACCGGGCAGAGAGCTCCTTCATCAGCTCGTGCATGGATTCGCTGGCAAGCAACTCTGTAGCTCGCTCTGAGGCGTTCCCAGCTGGCAGGACTCTCAAATTCGGGACGTCAGTCCGCATTATGACGTCCGATAATTCAATAGAATCATCTTTAAGAAGATCAATTAAGCCTGGCTGTCCGTCGGGGACACCCAGAGTCTTGCATGCAATAGCACGAACCACATCCGCATCAATAAACAGCACGGTCGTATCTTCCTCCATGGCTATGCTCATTGCTAAGTTAATCGACGAGAATGTCTTACCATCACCCTGAAGAGCGCTCGTAACCATTATCAGATTGCTAAACGGAATGGCCGTGGGTCCTTGGTTTCGTACGTTCCGGAGTAGCGGGCGCTTTATGGTTCGAAACTCTTCCGCTATTCGGCTACGCGGCATGGCCGGCGTCAGGAATCCCTCTTCAGCTAATTTTGCAAACGGGATACTTAACAAATGCTTAGATTCACTAGCGGATCTTGACGAACCAGCATGCCTACCGGCATCGGTGCTTCGGCCAACAGAGCCAACATCGCTTTGAGCAACGTCCTCGTCAACCGCTATAGATGCGACGCCTCCCACCAAAACATCGGTAGCTGACTCCTGGGACTGCTTCGCAACATGCTTCCCGGATTTCAGGGCCTTCTCAATGATACTCATTAAGCCAAAGCTCCCGTTGCGAACAATACGCCGGTAAATGCTGCGATCAGTACTGCCCCACAGGACGCAAAGCCTATAAGTACCCAGCGGTCATGAAGGACAGCAAAGCTGTTTTTGTTCTCAGTCACGACACCCCACAAAGGCATACCCGTACTCTGCGCAAGCATGCGCGCATCAGCCACTATTGGATTAAGAAGCGCAAGAACTAATGCTACAAAAACACCGGCACCTAACGCCGTCACCAAAACGAGTGAATGGAACAACACTTTGTTAGGCTCACTGGGCATAAGCGGCACAAACGGAGGATCAATCACGCGAAACGTTACATCACTTGCATTGTCCTCCACGTCCTGCGAGATGCGTGCCGATTCGCGACGCTGCAACAGTCGTTCGTGCTGATCTTGCACCACGATGTAATCTCGATCGAGCTGTTTAAGCTGCGCCTCAATCTCTGGAATCTGATTCACTTTCCGCGCCAGCTCTGTACCGCGGCGCTCGTACTCCGAAACTCTCACCGTGAGCTCTGCCACGCCTGCTTCGGACTCCGCCAGTAAAGTTCTCATGTCCTGATAGAGAGGGTTAGTCGGATTTAATGCTCCCCCTCCCTCCTGTAAAAGATTCTCATACTCTTCTTCGCGTTGCGACTCGAGCTCCTGTATCAAACCCTGAAGCTGCCTCACTTCAGGGTGCTTTTCCGTATAACGTGAAAGCAGACTATCGAGCTTAATCCGCATCTGCTGGATGCGAGCATCGGTAGGGGTAGCAAGTCCCGAACCCAACAGCTCTTCCAAATCGATAGACCCCTCGCCGTTCAACTGCCTGCGAAGCTCATCTCGACGGTTTTGCATCTCGCTCAACTCCAAAGTGGCCTGCTGCAAATCGCTCCGAGTACGCTCTAGGCGCGAATAATAATCCCCTCCCGCTTTGCTCGGGAGCACATCTACGTTCTGCTGCTTAAATATGGCAAGCCTATTTTCCGCTTGAATCAATCGCTGCTCATAGTCAATAATCTGGTCGCTTAGAAAAACTTGCGCACCACTACTGTCATCACGCTTTCCGCTCAAAGAACTTTCAATAAATACAGATAAAAGCGCCTGAGCAATCCTTCTTGCAGTTTCGCGATCCGGGTGAGTTACCGTGATGTTGTACAGTGAAGCGTTCCTTCTCTCGCCGGACAGCTCCATAGATGATCGCAACCTATTGATCATCTGCTCTCGACCCTTTTGTGTCGTCGCCAACAGATCGAGATCCGTCATTCGAGCCAACTTTTCTAGATTCGGCCTACTAAATAGAGTGCCGCTCATCATGCGAACACGGCCACTGACATCAGGGGTGATCGCCAACCCTTTCAAGAGTGGCCTAAGCACGGAGTTAGTATCGACATAGACTCGTGCAGTTGCCTGATAAGCTTCAGGCATCTTCCAGACGTATGTCCAGCCGGCCAAAGCGACCATCCAAGCAACGCCCAACGCCAGCCATTTGTGGCGCCATATGCCCAGTGCATATGACATACCTTGCGCGATCGAATCCTGCACCAATATCTCCCGTGGTATTTTTGCTGTGCGAGGTAATTAAACCTTAAAACCAAGCCTCAGAAATAATCAAAATATCGCCAGGCATCAACGACATGTTCGCAGAAATATCTCCATCCTTTAGCAGATCATCCAAACGCAAAGAATACGATCGCTGCTCTCCGCCCTCAGAACGCACGAGAACTGACTTGTTACCAGCGGCGTACTCAGTCATTCCGCCCACTGCAATCATCAGATCAAGAAGCGTCATGTGCTGGGTATACGGGACGCTAGAGGGCTGTGCAGCCTCACCCACGACGCGGACTTGTTGCTCGGGGACTCCCACAAAACCGTTAACGATTACGCTAACAACTGGTTGCCGAACATACTGCGCGTATGCCTCCTCTATATCTCTTGCTAGTTGAGTCGAGGTTTTACCACTAGCGGGCAAATCTTCAACAAGACGAGTTGTGAACTTGCCGTCTGGCCGCACAATGCCCTCAGTCGTCAGCTCTTCGTTTCCCCACACGAAGATCTCCATTCGATCACCAGGCCCGATCACATAGTTATAATCTGGCGCCTCAAACCGCTGACCACCAGGCGCTGGCGGATTCCCACCGCAACCAACTATCAGCAAGGTCACTGCGACAGGACCAGCGAACCTTAATATCATTTGCAGCATTGCCATTTTCCATCCCCTAACTAAGAAATAATTTTTATCAGAATATTCTATTTTGACGTCGCATTCTCCGACGCCACGTGGTCGCTTGCTCGTTAGGCAAGGGGGTATCAGTTTCACCACTACTCGAGGTAACCGTCAAGCGTCCGTGATCGTCAAGAGTCTCGGGCACGGATTGCGGCCCTACCTCGAACTCATCCTCTACCTGAAAGTCCTCCTCCGTGAAGTGGGCAGCAACGGCCAAGCTTTCGGACTGCAGCTCTTCTACTACCGTCCTGACATCTGCCGCACCAATTCGATGTAAGTCTTCCACCGAACCGTGGAGCAACAAGCGGCTACAGATCAGATTTATTCTTCTTGGAACACCTTCACTGGACTTGAACACCAGTGGATATACCGCTTTGGAAATAGCGGGATCTCCGTTCCAGCCAACTGAGATCAATCTATGGCGTATATATGCTTCAGTCTCATCCGCCTCGAGGGGCTGCAGATGACTCGCCGCCACAATTCGCTGGTGAACCTGCTCAAGCGGCGGACTCAAGATCAATTCACGTAGCTCGGGCTGCCCTAAAAGAAAAATTTGCAACAGCGGTTTTCCATTGACCTGAATATTGGTTAGCAGCCTCAACTCCTCCATAGCGGAAACCGAGAGATCCTGAGCCTCATCTACAATCAGTAATGCGCGCCGCCCCTCTCGATGCCACTTTTGCAACTGTCGCGACAAATGCTGGAGCAATGAACCCTTGTCGCAAATCTTAATATCAACGCCAAATTCGTAGGCCACCATCTTAAGTAAATCGTCCGCCTGCAGCTGCGAGCAAACCAAGTTGGCCGTGTGCACACGCTCCCGCGCTAGGTCCTCTACCAATGCGCCGACCAATGTGGTCTTACCCGTTCCCGGTCGACCGGTAACCATTACGAACCCTTCAGCACGCATAAATGCATAAGCCATGTAGGCCCGAGCTTTCTTATAGCCCCTGTGCTGAAACGCGAAGGTGTGATCCGGACTTAGCCGAAAAGGCTCTTCTCGAAACCCATAGTACTGATCGTACATATTTAACCAAAGCCTATTGTGTGAGTTAGCGGCGCGAACATCCCGGCTAAATCAGCCGTGGTGATTGGTCAACATACCAATTTTGTTCAAACACCCACTCTTTGACCATATAGTGGCCCTCTTTGATGTCACTCTCAAGCGCACTGCGTCACATTTCCCATATGCGATGTGATTGTCAAAAAGTAGTCTAAAGACGCCATAAAGTTCGGCTATCGGCCTTAAAGGTACCCCGATCGAAAATACCCTTAACATCAACTACTACTCCGTCACCACGAACACAATCCATGAGCGCCAAACCACCCATAGTCAAATACTCCGCATGGGAAACAGCCAGGATCAACGCGTGAGCAGGCTCGCTTAGTAGGTCTTCAAGTTCTGAAAGTCTAACGCCATATTCGGCCAGGGCTTCCTCAGGCTTCGCAATAGGATCATGAACACAAACCTCGCAACCATAGGCCCTAAGCTCATCAATAATGTCGGGAACACGAGAATTTCGTAGATCCGGACAATTCTCCTTAAACGTCAGCCCAAATACAGACACCTTTGCACCCGTTATCGGAAGGCCTTTGGACGCGAGTTGCTTCACCGTTTGCTCGGCAATAAACTTGCCCATGGAGTCGTTTGTCTTTCGTCCACCGAGAACCACCTGCGGGTGAAAACCAGTACTCTCTGCCTTATAAGTGAGGTAGTAAGGATCTACGCCAATACAGTGCCCCCCGACGAGCCCTGGCCTAAACGGCAAAAAATTCCACTTAGTTCCAGCAGCTTCGAGCACATCTAAGGTATCAATATCAAGCCTATCAAAAATCATAGCCAACTCGTTCATGAGCGCGATGTTTAGGTCTCGTTGAGTGTTTTCAATCACCTTTGCTGCTTCTGCAACCTTTATGCTGGGTGCTCGATATACACCCGCAGTAATTATGCACTCGTAAAGGCTAGCCACCCGCTCAAGGGTCCTATCGCTATCTCCTGAGACAACTTTAACGATGGTTTCCAGGCGATGGCTCTTGTCGCCGGGGTTGATCCGTTCAGGCGAGTAGCCAATGCAAAAACCACTCTCCGGCTCGAAAGAGCTATCTCTTCCACACCAAGTAAGCCCAGAAAACTCCTCTAGTATCGGGACACACACCTCTTCCGTGCAACCAGGGTATACCGTTGACTCGAAAATCACCGTGGCCCCCGGAGTCAGATTTTCCGCAACGATCCGTGTAGCGCCTTGAAGCGGCTTTAGATCTGGACGGTTAGCAGAATCTATAGGTGTAGGGACCACAACAATCACAATTGAAGCGTTGCTGAGAAAACTTGGATCCGAGGTAAAACTCAATTGATCGGCCGCCTCAAGTTGAGCAGAACTCACCTCTCCGCTGGGATCATGTCCATCATTGTAGTTTTTCAATTTAGCTTCGTTTATATCGAAACCTACGGTTGGCATACGGGAACCAAATGCCACCGCTAAGGGCAAGCCTACGTACCCCAAACCAACTATTGCAACTGTCTCAGTCATCGTCACCGTGCCATCCGATATCAAAAAAAGTGTTTAGCCGTCGCATGTGTTCTGGATAGGCGACGACTGAGCGTGCATTATAGACTTTTAGCATCCATCACTCAGTGCGCAGGTCACAGTCTCTCCATGTTAAGCGTAAGTCTCGTAAGCCACGCCTTGGCCGCATTGAGCTTTGGTGTCCTCTCCGGCCTTCTTGCCACTCAATGGCAGGTGAAGCCGCATGGCCCAGCCTTAATAAGCGCTTGCCTTGCAACAACCGCTTGGAGCGTCACTATTGCGCTTGGCACACTGCTGGATTACCCGCCAGTCTTGGCAATAAACGCAACTGAGCTGATTCGAGACGCATGCTGGTTGTTTTTCCTGTTACAGCTAGTTAGCTTGCAAAGCAGCGGTGAAACCACGACATGGAGACGAAAACGGTGGCGCACAAGCTTTTTTGGCTTCGTCGCAATCGGTATGTTTGTGATCGCACTCCATCCAATCATGCAATTTCTGCCGAACGTTCTGACTGATTCAGTTATCGATGCCACTCTGTCGATGTGGCTCCTGATTAGTGTTTCAGGACTATTATTAGTTGAGCAAATCTATAGGAATGCAAAATCGACAGAGCGGTGGGGACTCAAGTTTCTATGTTTGAGTCTTGGTGTGGTGTTCGCTTACGACTTCTTCATGTACGCCGAAGCACTATTGTTCAGACAGCTGGAGGCAGAGCTCTGGCAGGCCAGAGGCGCTGTAAACGCAATTGTTGTTCCCTGGCTTGCTATCGCTATATCCCGGAACAGGGATTGGCGAATGGACGTCTACGTTTCGAGGCACGTTGTATTCCACTCAATAACTCTGATCGGCACGGGCATCTATCTCATCTGCATGGCTCTTGCCGGTTATTTCATAAAGTATTTGGGCGGTAGTTGGGGCGGGGTCCTACAAGTCAGTTTTCTCGCCGGAGCAGGCGTCCTTCTAGGGACACTCCTTTTTTCCGAAGCACTACGCGCACGACTTAGAGTGTACTTATCAAAAAACTTTTTCCGCAATCGGTATGACTACAGAGAAGAGTGGCTCAAATTCACGGCAGGACTAACCTCCATACAGGAAGGACCGGAAGATGCGATCATCCGCAATCTCGCACCGATTGTGCTGAGTGAGGGCGGCCTTCTTTTTCAAAAGGAAAACGACAACTTTAGATTGAAATCGAGCTGGCGAATGGAACTTGATACAAGTCACAACTTTAGCGCCGACTGGGGCTGTCTCCCCAGCTGGTTAACACAGTCTGGCTGGGTTATTGATATCGACGAATGGCGGAAAACGCCGGACATTTACGCCACCCTCACGCTACCCCAATGGCTTGCCGGCGCCAAAGCCGCTTGGTTAGTGGTGCCTCTGTTCTTTCAATCCGATCTCGAAGGCATACTTATTTTACGTAGAACCGCGCTTAAAACATCGGTGAATTGGGAAGATCGCGATCTTTTAAAAACAGCAGGCAGGCAGGCTGCGGCACTTCTCGCGCAACAGCGTACCAGCCAAGATCTTGTAGAAGCACGTCAATTCGACGCGTTCAATCGTTTATCTGCGTACGTCATACACGATCTCAAAAACATTCTCGCTCAACAGTCTTTAATGGTAGCTAATGCCAAGAAGCATAGAGACAACCCCGCATTTATCGACGACATGATCACCACCGTCGACAATTCCGTTAAGCGCATGCAGCGCCTCATGGACCAGATGCGTAGCGGTATGCGAAGTGCCTCGCCCGCCACGGTCGAACTGAGTACGCTACTTAAGCTGGTCATACAAACCCGACAAGAAAACTTACCCAAACCGCTGCTTAATGCTCACTCCTCCGCGATAGTTACCGCCGACCGCGAGCGCCTAACGACCGTTTTCGGGCATCTTTTGCAGAATGCACAAGAAGCCACCGAAGACGACGGAGAGGTGGTAGCCGAGCTTAGTACTTGTGACGGCATGGCCACAATATTTATTAGGGACACGGGCTGCGGCATGAGCAAAGATTTCATTCAACATAGGCTCTTCAAGCCTTTCGAGTCTACTAAGGGCTTGACGGGAATGGGCATTGGCGCCTTTGAATCACGGGAGTACGTCAGACAACTGGGAGGCGAAATCACAGTTAGCAGCGAAGTAGGGGTAGGCAGCCAGTTTAGCGTGTCGCTACCTCTTGCGCTCGACCAGACGAAAATCGAAAGCTGTGAACCAGACACGCCCGACACCCCATCGGGCGTGGCACACTAGGGGCATGAAATTTATAGGAAGTTGCATGTGAGCGAAGCTGCCGTCCCACTACTGGTAGTCGAAGACGATGAGGGTCTGCAAAGCCAACTGCGATGGGCCTTCGATGGCTATGAAGTCATCGTTGCAGGCGATCGCAAAGAGGCCATTGCCGCCTTGCGTCGCTATCAGCCCGGCGTGGTGCTATTAGATCTTGGACTCCCCCCAGATCCGGGCGGCGTCACAGAGGGACTCGCCACGCTCGGAGACATTCTCAGCCTGCAACCGGAAACGAAGGTCATAGTTGTCACCGGTGATAATGATCGAGGTAATGCCGTTAAGGCGATTGCCGGAGGTGCCTATGACTTCCACCAAAAGCCCGCGGACCCAGAACTGCTGACTCTACTCGTCGACCGGGCTCAACATGTTTATCAACTTGAGCTAGAAAACCAAATCCTACAACGCACCAGTGAAAATATGCCACTCGACAACATTATCGCTGTAAGCCCGCAGATGCTCAAAGTCTGCCGCACTGTAGAAAAAATAGCACCGACAGACATCACTACCCTGCTACTAGGCGCCTCTGGCACCGGCAAGGAGCGTTTTGCGCGAGCTATTCACGAACTCAGCCCACGGGCCGGGGAGCGAATGGTGGCAATCAATTGTGCCGCGATTCCACACACACTTCTTGAAAGCGAACTCTTCGGGTACGAAAAAGGCGCCTTTACGGGAGCCAGTCAGCAAACCATCGGGAAAATCGAATATGCCAGTGGCGGGACGCTATTTTTAGATGAAATTGGTGATCTGCCGCTGGAGCTCCAAGCTAAACTCTTACGTTTTCTGCAAGAGCGTGTGATTGAGCGTCTCGGCGGACGCAAGGAAATTCATGTCGATGTGCGCGTAATCTGCGCCACGCATCAAAAACTCGAGCAACATATCGCCGAAGGCAAGTTCCGCGAAGATCTGTACTACCGTGTAAGTGAAATGACCATCAATATCCCCTCACTGAAAGAACGCGACGGCGATGCCATTGTCTTAGCTAAGGCATTCTTATCCCGGTTTGCAGGGGATAAAGGTACTGGCGTTAAAAGTTTCGAAAGCAATGCTCTTCGCGCGATCAACAACTACCCCTGGCCGGGCAATGTGAGGGAATTGGAGTCGCGAATAAAGCGCGCTGTGATTATGGCAGAAGGCGCTCAAGTGAGCGCAGAGGACCTTGAGCTCGAAGAGTATCTAGAAGATACGCTCAAGGCCGCTTCGGCAATGCCACTCAACATCAAGCAGGTTCGTGAGGACGCCGAAAAGGGCGCCATTCTTCAGGCGTTATCGCACGCTAGCGACAATATCACCGAAGCAGCAGAACTACTGGGCGTAACACGCCCCACACTTTATTCGATGCTCGAAAAGTACAGTTTGCGCTAGGCTCAAGATCGTTTGCTGTGTTCAATCCGCCACTGCAACCTAGCCTCAAAACGGTCAGGTTGTCCAATATGGGTTAAAAGTGTGTCTTCGACTCACGAAGAGTTGTGCTCAGCTACACCTCAACAGTATGCTTCAAGCATGAGTACAGACCGCAGAAAAAACAATCGAGAATCTCCAGACCGCCGCAGGGACACACGCAGTAACGTTCCTGTTTGGGCTTACGTGTTTGCTATCGCGGGTGTCACCGTGGTGTTGACGGCGTTTTGGGCTCTGGTTTACAGCTAGCTTGGCACCTCATGGACTCTAATCCGCGCCAACTAGAATCCGTATTCAAAGCCAACTAGTACTCGATCCCTCTCTCGAAACTGCCCAAACAGCCCCTGTCGGTTACCACTAAATGTATCAGCACCCATCCAAAGCTGAAGATCACTGGTCATCCAATAACTCAATTTAAGCTGCAATTGCGTATCGCCATCGTTGAGTGAGTGAATGCCGATTCCCCTGAAGCGCCAGGTCGCGTTTACAAAGTCCTGCTGATACAGCAACGTTAATGTTTGCTCAGACTCATCACGCGCCATGATGTCTACATGATCAAAGAGAAAACTGTTGTAGATCTGCGCCGAGAGCAACGCATCCATGGATAGGGCCCAATCTATTCCAATGAGTGCCGAGAATTCCTCACTCTCAGCGACGGCTTCATTCGCCAGCGTGTTCGTAGGCTGAAAACTTTCAGAGTTGTAGGCGAACTCCCCACGCAGAGACACGTCACCAAAGGCGTTTGAAAACGTCCCGCCTAGCAAATGGCTTCGTCGATATTCAGGCTCCAAAGTCAAGTTAAGTGGCCCACGTACCCGCACGGGCAAAACCGGTGCATCAAGATAGCGATACAAATAATTGAGACTCAAATCCCACCCATCTACAAAACCAGAAAGAGCGAAACCTGCATCACTGTCTGAAAATGGGTTCTCGGGTTTATCGACCTCCCCAAGCGTGGTGATAGGAACCTGCGGAATGATTCTCGGCGATGAAAAACCGTAAGGCGTATCAAGCTCGGCGAGCTCGTGGTACGTCGTATCTGGTATCCACAACAGCTGTAGGCTTGCCGCCTCCCCAATGGGCACAGTCACATTCGCTGTCCACAGTGGAATCCGCGAATCATCAAAGTCATCCAGAATAAACTCTCGAAAGCTCTGAGGATTGACCACATCTAAAACCTTAATTCCATCAGCCTGCCCCCAAACTACTTGCTGTTTGCCAAGCCGCCAGTCGCTGACTCCCAATTGAAAGTCTACAAATAACTCTCGCAAGGAAACCTCGGCTTCGCCGCTATTGAACCAAGGCGCACTGATATCCGAGTAATTGGGGGGGCGGCGATCTGTCGGGCCAAGATCACCAACAGCATCCGCACGCACTCTAAGAATCGCCGTTAAATCTACACCGTTTGCAAAACGAACATCCCAACGAGGCTGGATAATAGATTCAAATTTTTGAGACTCAGATGACTCGGTGCCCCAAGCCCACTCATGCTGCCAGGTGCCAGAGAAGTCGACGAGCGTCCCTGTTTTTGGCTTGCGTCGTTGTAAGGTCGCTCGCGAAGCAGATACTGTTGCCGCCGGCGGCGGCCGTGTTGAGACTACAGGGGCTGAAACAACGGCGGCAGTTGACTGCGGAGCAGATTCAGTCACAGCAACCACTGGCGGCGCGCTTGCTGATTCAGCAGATGTCGTCGACGAGCCCACCTCTGCTTGACTAAGAGATGGCGCTATTGCCTCATTTGCCGGCTGGGGTTCTTGTATCGCGTTCTGTGCAAGCGTTGCCGACGCAGTCACCCCGATCGCCGTGGAGTCAGCCTCCACTGGCCCTTTGGGCACCGCACCTTCAGATCGAAGCACGATGTCAACAACTAGCCTATGACCACGCTGTGCATCAGCGTTAGGTGTGAGTGCGAAATGGCGTATCTGGTAATCACCTTCAGCGAGATTTACAACCACTCGCAAGTCTTCGCCAGCGCGCGGGGCATAGCTCAAGTCCAGGATCGGTGTTCCTGTATAGCTATCGGGGGAAATCAAAATATCGACACTTGCATCAGACAGATCCAACACTATTCGCTCAGGATTATCTAAGCGAAAAAAGTGGTAGCTGACCTTAGCGCTCATATCTAAAACCAGCCGTGTGCGCTCAGTTGTCGTGCCGACGCGCACCCCGGCCACACTTGAAGACTCCGCAAATGCCGTGTACGGCAAAGATAAACACATTGCGAGGACTGCTGTTAAAGCAAACGCCAGATTTTTCAAATTAGTACGCATACTTAAAGGCCACGCTGCATCGCTTGTTGCGTGAAAACCCGATCATCAATCGGCGTGAGGTAATCAACATCCGCAAATAGCAACTGCGTGCTGTGCCCCGTCTTGTGGTTAGTCATGAGTAGTCTATGTCTAGTCCAAATACCGTCTATCTCACGAACGTCTTCAACCAGCAGGGTCTTCAGAGCATCGCCGCTCACATCCCAGAAGTCGGCCTGCATCACGATCCAGTTGCTGCCATCGATGAGAGCCTCGGTGCGCGAGTAACCCAACTCTTTGGCAATAGCACTCGACTTAGGCGTGGCTTGAACGCGATAAAAGCCCTCCCGCTCGCTGGGTAGACGCTCGTAATCATAGTCTTCTGCGCTGAGTTGCCCATCGAGCTTCATATCCTCAAAACTAAAGTCCGTGCCCAGAAAGTAGTCACCCCGGTCTGCGGCAGGTATCCGTCGTACCTTGCGCAGTGCCGGCAAGTAAAGCCACTGATCGTCCTGTGTGGTCTCAGGATAATCCCAGGTAAGTACCGCGGTATCTCGTATGTTCGCGGGTGCCGTGAAGAATAGCGCGAGCCTTCTCTCCTCGCCAAAGTACTGTCGAAAACTCTGAGTTTGCCGTTCTCGAGTTCGGCCTCGCTTATCAATAGTACGAAACAACAGCGATCGTGAAACGTGCTCGCCCTGAGGCACCGCATTAACCCGGGCCACAATCGCGTCTGCGCTCAGTGCTTCATCGGCACGAGCATCGCCATTAGAGAGCGTTGCCATCAGCGAAAACACCAACAGCGGGAGGATCTGCGTAGCTCTATGAACAAACTTAGGCTTCAGCAGATACACAATAGCAGGCAAAAGAGTAACGCTAGCGAGGAAGGCCACGGCCATCGACAGCATGACGATACTGCCAAAGTCGCGAAGCTGCGTAACCTGACTGATCATCAGAACACCAAACCCACACGCAACGGCAAGCACATTTAGCAACAGCGCCCGACCAGTAGTCATGAAGAACTGAACGAACATCGCGTCGCCCCCATCCGAATCATCTTGGCTCCGACACAGAATCTGCAACCGACTCAAAGTGTGAATTGCAAAATCCACCCCAAGACCAATCGCAACAGCTGCGAACATCGAAGTACCTACTCCAAGCGTCAAACCGCGAAGGACCATAAAAACGTAAACAATAAGGATCGCAGCAATAACTGGAAGCAAAGTATAACCCCCAGCCATTATGGACCGAAAACTGACCGCAGCGACCGCCCATACTAACAAAAGCGCAATCACCAGACCACGGAAGTGCGAATCCCCGATGTTGCGAATCCAGTGATAATTCAAACTAACTCGACCGCTCAACGTAGCCTTTACACGATCATCAAAGTGCTCAGCGATGTAGGACTCAAGTTCTTCATACACCGTTTTTATCTGGCGGTAGCCCCCGTGATTCATGGTTAATCGCACATTCGCAGTGCGGTAGTCATAATCCACCTGTTGCGCAAAATCGTCAGGGTCCGCCGCAAAACTGTAGAGTAAAAAGTACTGCGCCACCTCTTCACGAGATGTTGGGATGAGATAATCTGCCGCCTCGCCCGACTTCAGGACTCGGTTCATCTGCTTTAGATAATCCACAATACTGCTCGCGCCCTTTACGTGCGGCAGAGTTAAAGCATAGACCTCCAGGGCCTCCATCCGGGCGAGTACATCCGGGTCAAAAATCCCCTCCTCATCCGGGGTTTCGATAACTATATCCAAAGTGCTGCTGCCATTGAGATGCTCATTGATGGCGCGGTCAGCTGTGACAATAGCCTCATCCGGATGAAAGAGACGAATACGATCCGCATCGACAGTGAGATGACTTGCGGCCCAGACTCCGCCGACCGCCATTAGCAGATAGGTGGCAATCATCCGCCGGGGGTAGCGCAGCGTAAGCGATCCAAGTTTCTGCAGAATCTGTCCTAGGCGATCGGTGGTCCCAGCCCGCTCTTGATCAATAAAGCGCTGAGCGACCTGCACACGGCACAAACACATTAGTGCGGGTAATGCCACGATCGAATACAACCAAGCTGCCGCTACGCCCAGAGCGGCGAACAATCCAAAATACTTAAACGGCGGCATGTAAGCCGCGAAGTAAAGACCAAGAAATCCAGCCGCGGTGGTTAGTGAGGTGATCGTTACTGGCAACCACATTGCACTCATAGTCGAGACGATTTGCACGTCCCTAGGCACCTGAGGTGCCTTCGACTGGGCTTCGTAAAAATGACTAAATATATGAATCGTATCGGCGACCGAAATCCCTATAAGTATGACCGGCAGAGCATTAGTAATCACATAAAACGGAATTCCGAGCGCTGCCATTGTCCCCAGAGCAACACTCACCGATGCAATGATCATGAAAACGGCCAGAAGCGCCGGAGCAAGCCGTCGGAAGGCAACAATAATCATCAGCACAATGATCATCCCGGCGATCGGATTAAGACGCTGTGCATCCGCATCGATGTAGGCACCGAGATAACCCGCAATCGCGCCCTCACCAGCAACATGAGCAACCACACCAGCTGGTAATTCGACCGCTGAGAGCACGCTGAGTATCTCTTGGTAAGTTTCCTCCGCTACCCCCTCATCAAAGAGTTGCGCCACGATCAATGCCGCCGACCCATCCCGGGCGGCTAAAGTCCCCATAAACATCGGAAAGTCTTCGACCGCCTCACGTACCGCATCAGCCTGCATTTGGGTTTGTGGCAAAGGGTCCAGCAGCGGCACCACCTCAATCCCGGCATAGGTTCCTGTAATCAGAGATTCTGAAGCAAGGCTAAGCGTGTTTTCGGAATCAACATTTGGTAGAGCAGCTACCGCGGCGGTCAGCTCGGCAATCGTATGCAAAATGTCAGGACGGTAAATCCCCAAGTCACCATCGGCTACCAAAGCGATGAGCATTGGATCCGATAATCCAAACTGCTCGCGAATCAGGTCCCGGTAGATCAGGGCGGGGTTGTCGGGCGCCAGGAATGCGTCCGAGCGGGTATCTTTGGCAAGGTCTTTCAAGCCGTAGAGCGATACGAGCAGCAGAAGCAGAAGCGGGAACAGGCAGCGCTTGGGATGCTCTACAACGAAATGAAAAAACTGTGACGCAATAATCATGGCGTCATGCTAGCGACTTGCGGGCCCTGGGTCACCCATCTACCGGACAAACCAAGGGCCAGTTTTGGCCAATAACTCTTACAAAGACTGCAGTAACTCCGTAGCAGCGGCCTGAGATGCGAAGGCAGGCCCCGCAGCCAGCTCAGCCAGCACCTCCCGAGCCTCATCACTACGTCCTGCACGCATTAGGATCTGAGCGCGGTTAAAGCGAATGTCAGGGTCGCCTGGAGCGCCCTCTAAGGCCTTGTCATTTAGAGCGAGTGCACGTGAATACTCTCCGCGCTCTAACTCCACCATTGCGTAGGTGTCTTTAACTTGGGGGCTTTGCGGCGCAAGCTTATCCGCTCGGGCTATGTAATCCAGAGCCATTTCCGTGTTAGTTTCCCGCGTAAACCACGCGAGATTATTTAACGCCTGAACATTTTCCGGCTGACGCTGAACGAGCGTGCCGTAATGCCTACGAGCCTCGTCGCTATTGCCAGCTTCCACCTGCCGTGAGGCAAGTAGACTCAAGACCAACAAGTCATCTGGGTATTCCTGAACCCACCGTTCGAGATCGCCGATTGCCTCGCTTCGCTCGCCAAGCGACCACCTTGCGGTAGTCAAAAGAGCAAGATTAGTGCTTGTCCGTGCCTGCTCAAACGCCTGCTCAAACAAGGCCTTTGCACCGACAGCATCGCCAGCAGATAGCGCGAGCCTGCCTCGCAGCGCCACAACATCAGCTTCGTTTTGTGTGGCAACTGGCAGCATCCCGACCTCGTCCGCAGCTTGCTCGCGCTTACCTCGCTTAATCAAAACCTCCACCAGCATTTTGCGAATTTCGATACTATTGGGAACCGCCTCTAACGCCTCTGCAAGTCGCAACTCAGCCACCTCCAGCCTGCCGTTCGCGGCTTCGACACGGGCCACCAATACCAGCACTTCCGGATCTTGCCCACGAAGCTGATAAAGTCTTCGGGCGCTGCTTTCAGCGGCCTCAGGCTGCCCAGTCAAAAGGTAGCTTCCAGCAAGCAACTGGTGTACCCGATAATCCCGATCGTTACTATCCACTACTGGAGTTATCAAATTTATAGCTTCTCCAGGTCGATTCTGACCCAGAGCAGCACGAGCGAGCGCAAGACGTGGCTCCAAAGCTTGGGGGCTAGACGCCATCGCGGCCTGCAGCGTTTGCTGCATTTTCTCGAGCTCGCCCGTTTGCTCCAACACAATCGCGAGGTTCATGCTGGTCGGCAAGTCTCCTGGGTTAGCTCTAAGCGCACTCTCGAGCGTAACAATGGCCCCCTGAAAATTGTTATCCAGAACTTCTAGGGTAGCTATGCCACCACTGGCTACAACGTTGCCGGGGTCGATCGTCAGTGCTTGATCAAATGCCGCTCTTGCGCCTCTGAGGTTCTGCGATTGAAGCAGGACACGACCAAGGTAAACGGACGAACGAGCACTATCTGCCGTTAGCTCCTTGTAAGCTCGCGCTGCCTCTTCGGCAGCTGGAATATTGCCTATAGAGAGCTGCGCTGCTATCAGCCGCTCACGCGCCGTAGAGTTCGTTGGATCCAGGTTCACTGCGGCCTCTAGCTGCTCTATTCCTGCAACTGCATCTCCAGCCACTACTTGCTGAGAACCAAGAGCCATTCGCGCCTCTATTGACTCAGGCTGCAATTCTGCAATCTGCGAATAGACTTGGGCGCTCTCAGCATTCATTCCTTGTGCTGACAGTGCCATGGCGAGGAAACCTAATGCTCTAATGTCCATAACATGCTCCTTCAATATGTCTCGTGCTATCGATTCGGTTTTATCGGGCTCACCGAGTTGCCACATAACGTTTGCAAGCCCTAAACTTGCTTGTCGGTGCCCAGGTTGCAGCGAAAGAAACTGCGTGAACTGCCGCCGTGCTGTGGAAAGGTTTCGCGTGCGCACATTAGCGTTAGCCGACAGCAGCAATGCTGATGGATGCTGAGGGTTTACGGTAAGGACTTGAGAGAATGCGCTAATGGCATTTTCATACTCACCGTCGTCAAAATATAACTGCCCCCGAAGAAAGTTAACGACAGGATAATTCGGAATCAATTTTTCCAGCTGAGCGAGATCACGGTCCGCTGCTTCATCCTTGCCGAGACGAATCTGCGTGTCCACGAGCTGAAGGCGGTCGCCGAGTCTGTAGGGGTTGGCCTTTGATGCTTTAGAAAAATACTCTTCCGCAGCATCCCGGTCCCCCTCTCGAGTAGCCAAAATACCTAACACGCTCAAGGCGTGGGCATTTTCCGGGCTACGCTTGACCACTGAAGTCAGTAGCGTTTTAGCGGCTTCACTGTCTTTGTCTAGCTGCAAGGCAAACATTGCACGCGTTACATCTGTGTAGTCACTGTCGGAGTCATCGGCGGCCACGAGCGCTGCCCGAGCGTTTTCGTAATCGACCTGTCCGAGGTAGGCCCGTGCGAGCACCGCTTGAAACTCAGGGTCGGAACTGATGGAGAAATAAGCACCAACATCGTACTCACTTAGTAACTCAGCTGACTCACCGGCCTGCACGAGGGCCTGAGCCATCAACAGCAGTGTAGACTTGCTCGCAGATGCCGCTAAGGAACGCTCGAATTCGCCAGCCGCTGTCAGGGGATCCATCTGGCGCAAATAGATCTTCCCGTAAAGTGAACGCGCTGCTGCGCTGTTGGGATTCTGCTGCAGAGCCGTCTTGACGTCCAGCTCGGCCGCAGCCACATCTCCAGCCGCCAAGGCCGTTGAAGCTCGAATAAGGAGTTCGTCTTCGGTTAGCGGAGATGAACACGCTCCAAGTATCAAAAAGAGTAGTAGAAACGGTGGAACCAATCGCAAACGCATTAGCATTGTCTCTGACATCAGGGGTTATAAGCTGCGAAGGGTATATTAGAGTCGACTACTTTTCGACCATTCATGCCGTCAAACTGTGACTAAGAACACGCTCCAAGAAAATCTAAGCGCCACATCCAGGCTGAACACCCTGCCATACTATTCAAGATAGCGCCCCGGCGCCAAAATCCGCTTGGGATCCAGTTGATCCCGAATGCCATTCATAAATCGCTCGTAAGCTTCAGTCCGCGGCGGCATCTTCCCCACGGTCTGTATGCCCAAGCGATAAGGGTAATAACCCGCATCACAAAACTGCTTGAGCATGTCGTCATGGCAGGCCATGGCCTGTTCGTCCTGCCCCTCTACATCGCGGTCGTAGGCGATATTCACCACGCAGTCGATGGTGCGCTCGGTAAGCATGGTGATGGACACCGCCGGCTCGTAGCCGTGTGCCAGCATGGTATCTCTAACGATATGCCAGATCGCTTCGGCGTGCGCACCGCTGTTGGGGGCTATGGGTGCAATCCACATGACACCGCAGCGATCTTGCTCGGGACTTAAATCACCGGAAGCCTCCGGCATGGACGGCTTACGCCAGTAATTGGAGGGCAGCATGCCATCACTGGGCTCGCCGCGGGTCATACCAAACACCGGTTTGAGCATTTTCATGAGCTCTGGCAGGTTCGTGCCCGTGATCATTTGATAGGGCTTGGCAAAAGTCTCGGCCAGGCGCAGCAGGAGCGTGTCCATAAACATGAGTCGATGCACCTTGCCGCGCAGTGCTTTTTTGATTCGCCCACGGGCAGCTCTCACCTCCGCTCGCGTGCCATACAGCGCGCCAGAGACATTCCAGGAACCGCAGTCCCATTCCTTACTCTTTGCATCAAGCACGTCTTTAGGCAGCGGCGTATCGCCATTGGCAGCATCAAAGGGGTAGCTCTGGATCGCCGCGATCATCTTGTAGTCGTTGCCGATGTGCATGGCACTTTTGATGGTGCCATCCAGTCTCAAGGGTTTCAGCGCCTCGATGAGCTTGGGTAGATCCGCATCACTATCGACCTTACAGCTGAAGAACTGCATGTAATCCGGCTTAGGCATAAGCCAGATCGTTGCCTCGACGATCACCCCCAGGTTGGACTGGGTAAACAGGCCATCGTAGTGCGGCCCCACACCCCAGCGGTAAACATCCACCGCTTGGGCGTTCTCATACTGACCAAAACCCGTACGCAGCAAGTCACCCTGGGGCAGCACGACCTTAAAACCGCCCACGTGCGCGAAGTGGTCAGAGAACGCCGTGTGTCCAAAGCCACGCTCGGCGATGTTGCCGATCATGCTGTGATGCGGTGACGCACCGGTAACATCAATCCAGAACGGCGCGTTTTGCGATCCCAAAAAATCGAACAGCATCTGCTGAGTGACACCCGGCTGCACGCGCACATAACCCAGCTCGGCGTTGTACTCGACGATCGCATCGAGTCGCTTGAGCTCCATAATCACACTGCCGCTTTTGGTGGGCACCTTGGAACCGTAACCGGTATTTAAGCCAGTACTGATCGGGTACACCGGTACTGTAAACTCATTGGCAATGCGCAAAATCGCCTGCACGTCTTCGATGCTCGCGGGACGCAAAACGGCCGGTACGGCCTGCTCAGTATGAAAAGTGGCTGTGGAATAGCTGGCAAGCGTCTCACCATCAACCAGCACATAGTCATCGCCTAATAGCTTCCGAAAGGACTCGATGGCAGCAACTAAATCACTGGACGATAATTCTTCTAGCGTTTCCTCGGCGGTCATTGCTGACTCTCCGGACTCATTGTCTTAAGTAATTGTGGTAAACCCGGGCGCATTGAATCGAGTCCGTTTAGCCCAAATGCTGGACGTAGCTTAGAAACCTTGCGAACCCCCTCGGGAAGGAGAATCTCAGCAAATTGACTGCGAACCACGTCGTAGCACAGGCGGAGCTCAGCGGGCCCACTGCGAATCGCTTCGTCTATGTTGAGGTAGTAAGGTGCCCGCACTCCTTTATATTCAAAATCCTCGCCCACACGCTCCACCGTCACCCCGATTCTACGAAGAATAGTCGGTAGAAATGGCTCCATAATCGCGAAGCAGTCTTTCCGGCGCATCAGATCTGCTGCCGCGGCCGCGGCTAGAAACAGTGATACGGCAATCAGAGAAAATGTGCGTTTTTCGCGAGCGGCAAAGTGCAAGGACTCGGTATCACCGAATCGCGTCGCTTTTTCTCCGCGACGACGACGAAACTGCCCATCTACGGCTAATCGCGAAATCTCTGCCATAGAGCCTCTACGACTTTCGAAGTGACTAAAAAAATCAGCATCGAGACTGCCGTCACAATGATCCTCCATGGGCATACGAGTGCTGTCTTCGACAGTTACAAGACGCACGCAACCCGCGGGAAGACCGGTGGATTTGTGGGTAACCAAACAATGGATGGACTGATCGTCAAACGTATCAGTTTCCATATCGTCAAGAAACGCCTCGGGATCCTCGTAGCCGAACTCCTCGCAATACACGCTATAGCGAACGCGATACACATCGGCCTTTTGCTCGTCAGTCAGAGCCAGAGAAAGCTCAAAGAACTGCGCAAAGTCCATAAAGAGTGACGATATTTCTGGTTTGACTTGCGGTTTAGACATACACGACGCTCATATTCTTTATCAACGCAGTATAAAGGGTCTTTTAGTGATGCGCTGCTAGTGCGCAGACTCTAAGCAAACTGCTCTAACAAGGTTTGGGCATGAGCGCGCGTCAGCCCGTCAATCTGCTCAACGGTCATACGCACACCGGCCTTGTTGCCAAAATAGGGATCGGGGATATCCAGTCCACGAGGATCGAGTAACTCGACGCGATCTGCAGAGTCCGCAAAGCGCTCACACAATACCTGTCGATGAGTGCTCTCCATCACCCAAACAACACTCGCCTCATCCATAAGCGCCTGCGAGGCCGCCTTGGCCCGCATACCCGATGACTTAACCCCCATTTCATCCAGTATCGATAGCACCCGGGGATCCGGACGACGCCCGGGGGCCCCCACATCGGTGCCCACCGATTTCACTGCGATGGATCGACTCATACCCAAAGCTTTGAGGTGATGCTTTAGCAATGCCTCGGCAGCCGGTGAACGGCAGACGTTGGCGGTACAAACCATAAGCACCGTAATCTCGGGGCGACTAAAGGGCCAGATCATTGCAAAGACTCCAGAAGCTCGCGCAAATGCCGCACCGGAATCGCGTAAGCAATCCCCGACGGCGCCGACAATAAGGTCTCACGACTCTCCTTCACGAACACACTGTTCATAACACCTATTACCTCGCCTGTGGTGACCCGATACACCGCAGAGCCGCTGTTACCCGGGTAAGCAATGGCATCCAGCTGATAGACATCAAAAGGACGCCGCAATCGGCTCATTTGCACAGCGTCTAACTGGCGGCCCTGATCCGCCGGTCTGGCCACGGGCGTAATAGCCGACACTATTCCCTCGTGAGTGATGGGATAGAGGCCCAGCACGGCCCCGATGGGAAACCCGGTAAAAGCCACCCGCTCCCCCGGTCGCACTCGATCATCGGAGGCGAGGCTCATCGCAGGCAAGCGGCTTCCCTCGTAGGCCAGCACTGCAAGATCATGTTCCGGGTCGTTTTTTAGCACGCGGGCAAAACGCTGCTCCGAGGCATTGCCGCGGCCGCTAAAAATCGTTAACTGCTCTCGGCCATCGCTATCGAGATCGCTGGGGATCACGTGGGCGTTGGTCACCACATAGGTTTCAGCGCCCGCCTGCACCACAAAGCCTGTCCCCATCAATCGCCGGGGCGGTCGGCCTCCCGTGGGTGCCCGCAGCGGATAGGCCGCCCCCACCCCCACCACCGAGGGCGTGAGCCGCTCCAGCAGGTCCGGCAAGTCATCGCCAAAGACCGATCCGCAGACCAGTAACAGGCATAGAAAATGTATAAGGCGAACCATCAAAAACACACTCTCAGGGCAGTGCCCTCAATAGAGCCGACATAATGGCCTGCCCAGGGGGTTTGGGAAAGCCAAGAACACAGCTATCACTGGCGACGCGGGACCCTAATGTGAGCCAGTTCACAGTCAGTCAAGGCAGCTTTTGACCCAAAATAGGTGTTTTTGAGCGCAGTGTCACAATTCTTTACAACTGAACGTGTAATCTGCCGCCGCAGCGCTAAAGTCTATAGTCAGAGCGAAAAAAAACGTCCTTTGAGCTAGATCAATACCGCTTTGGACAAAGCGCAATTATATAGGTTAGACATGACGGGTCTCGTTGGCACAGTGCGAATCTTCAACCACCACATAAACGTGGGCTACTACTGGCTCGCGCTTATTGATCTGTTGCTGTTTGGGGGTGCTGTCTACGCGGGTGCCGCGCTGTACTTTTTGAACCTGCCCGGCTCTTTCAACAACCTAGTCGACAATTTACCCCTGCAAGCCGTCATTTTTGCGGTGGTCACCACGCTCGCGATGTTCTCCATGGGCCTTTACGAGCCAAAGCTGCGCGAGGGTGTGAACGGCATTCTGCTGCGCACCGCGGGCGCTTTTGGACTCATGACTGCCGCGATGTCGCTTATCTTCTACGTCATGCCGAACCTACACATCTGGCGCGGCAACTTTGCCCTGGCAGCCGCTATCGCCTTTGCAGCGGCACTGACGAATCGTCTGCTTTGGACCCGCTTTATCGACATGGAGCAATTCAAGCGCCGTGTCCTGATTTTAGGTACCGGCACCACTGCCGCAACCATCAGTGACAAAATGCGTCGTAAAGCTGATCGTCGGGGCTTTCGTATCGTAGGTTTCGTTCGACAAATGGGCGAAGAGTCGGTAATAGAGCGAGAGCCTGCACTTACGCTGGATTGCCCCCTCTCGGAATACGTTCGTCGTAACGACATTGATGAAGTTGTTGTTGCCCTGGAAGATCGTCGAGACAATATGCCGCAGGACGATCTCATGCACTGCCGCAGCATGGGCGTTAACGTTCTGGATATCGTCGATTTTTTTGAAAAAGAAGCCGGCAAAGTACTGATCCAACATGCGCACCCCAGCTGGTTTACTTTCAGCAGCGGATTCCAGCGCGGGGACGCGACCAATATCGTGAAGCGTCTGTTCGACGTTGCTATGAGCTTTATGCTTCTTATGATTTCCTGGCCCTTCATGTTACTCGCCGTAGTGGCCATATGGATGGAAGATGGCGTGGGCGCACCAATACTGTACAAGCAGCGCCGCGTAGGTCTGGACGGACGTATCTTTGAAGTTATCAAGTTTCGCAGCATGACCGTAAACGCCGAAGGCGATGGCAAAGCACGCTGGGCCACAGCCAACGACGTCCGGGTCACTCGGGTTGGCAAGTTCATGCGCAAGACGCGTATCGACGAGTTGCCACAGATTCTTAATGTGATGGCCGGCGAAATGGCTTTTGTTGGCCCACGCCCGGAGCGTCCTGAGTTTGTTCGCGAACTTAACGAGACCGTGCCATTCTATGAGAAACGTCACTGCGTTAAGCCAGGCATCACCGGCTGGGCACAGATGAACTACCCCTATGGCGCTTCCCTTGATGACACCTTCAGCAAGCTGGAATATGACCTCTACTACGTGAAGCACCAGAGCTTGTTCCTGGACTTTCTAGTACTGCTCCAGACCGCCGAAGTTATTCTCTTTGGCAAGGGTGCCCGCTAGATCGTAGCGCCCTGTCGCCCTTGGGGGTGTCAGCATTTTTTACACCCCTCTGCGACCACCTCCCTAACTTCCTGTAATTACTCGCGAAAAACTCTGGCTCAGGTCTTGCAGGTCTACTCGTAACCGGTACACTTGTCCAAACCACTGCGGAGGTACGCCGAACGTAATGTCGGCTCACGCTTTTATCTAATCTGATGGATGTGCTACTCAACATCATCGGAATCCTCGGACTAGGCGCACTTCTTATTGCAGCCTGGGTTTTCGCCTCCGCCGCAAAACGCTATGTGACCGGTCAAGACCTTCAGGAAGAGATGGAGGCCATGGAATCGGATCTATCCCCCTACCGCCACTGGAAAGATCGCTCCGAAAACGATCGTCGTAAACAAAACCTATCTAGTTTTTTTCCTGTCACGATTGATGGCCTCGAAATCAAAGAAGACCGTCGCGCCCATCACGACAGACGGCACGTTGCCTGATAGGTTCGAGCGCCCGCTCCTGACTCGCACGTTCCTCACCGCGTTTCTTACACTTTTGCCACTGCCTTCACTGCCTTGTGCTCTGCGCAGAGTTTTATCCAGGACACCGTAGCGGCCTTTGATAACAGCGACTTCGTGTTTCAGCGCAGCGGATCCAACGTCCCCTTCATTCCTATCGCTTATCTAGGCGCCCGAAGCTACGGTGAGCCCCAAGTCGAAAACACTTTGACCGGCGAGACGCTGGACTTTCGACAACAAGGGGCGTCTGCAGCGGGAGGCATCCCATTTCTATTAAGCAGCCACGATGCGCTGGTCCTTGGCGGCTACGTAAGCAGCCATAGTTTTGAGACCAACGATAGCCGTAGCGAGGATTTTCGTGTCGATACCGTGGGACTGCCCGTCGGCTGGTTTCGTCAGGTCAATCCACAGTGGCAAGCTGCGGCATTTGTCATGCCACTAGGTCATAGGAGCACGCAGCAAAGGTCTGACTGGACACTGCAGACGATGGCAGGCGTTTTCGCACGGTACACGCAAAACGAGAGACTGTGGTGGGCCTTTGGCGTATTTGGCGATGACAGTCCCAGCGATAGCTATGTGATCCCCTATTTAGGCGCGAGTTGGGTGATCAACCCCAAGTGGACCCTGAGTGCGATCATGCCCTGGCCTGCTGTTCTGTATTCGCCCGGGGCTTCTTCCCTAGCCTATGCGTGTGCTTCAGATTTTAGCCTACAAAACGCCTCAACCAACACTCAAAGCAAAACCGACTCACCCGCTAATTTAATACGCCGGGGCCGATAGCCCCAGAAGCGCTCTACACAATCAGCGTTTAAAACAGCCTCTGGAGAACCCTTAGCCACCAGCATGCCATCAGCCAGCAGCGCACATTGGTCTGCGTAGCGCAGTGCGTGATTCAAATCATGGAGTACGGCGACTATCGCGTAACCCTCGGTAGCGGCTAACTCTCGA
>NZ_JBLGBE010000036.1:0-30809 GCF_047617445.1 Congregibacter sp. | reverse complement strand
CATAAACAACTATCCCAACAAGTGCCCACACTTCTGTCTTCATCTTCTTGTTAAATATCCATCAAACCGCTGGGGTTTGATGCTTTCCTGCCGATCATCAGATCAGCGGGGAGGCGAATTATACTCACAAGTTAAACCCGTGCAAGCGATATTTCGAATTACTTTTAAAGCGCCCCGAATCGGGCAGCTGCGATACTTAAGCGCGGGCGAACAGGTGGTACTTCTTCTTACCCAGCCGAACCAGGTAAAAGCGCCCATACAAAGCCTTCTCCGAGGCAAACACATTAACTACGGACGCGTTATCAGACATGCTCAATGCCCTGCCATTGATGATTACCGCCTCGCGCTGCAATGCGTCTTTTATCTGCTTCCCTGATCCCGCCAGCCCAGCATCCGCCAAAAGCTGCGTTAAAGTCTCGGGCAGGTCATCTGGCGACAACACACTCGAGGGCAGGCCATCGAGCATCAGTTGCTCAAGATCGGGCTCAGAGAGCGCGGCGGGCTCCCCACGGAACAGGCTCTCGGTAATACGCTTCGCCGCAGCCAGGCCCTCATCACCGTGTACCAACCGCGTGACCTCTTCCGCCAGAATACGCTGGGCCTCAGGACGACCACTACGCTCAGCATCCGCTCGCTCAATGCCCGCGATATCCGCCACTGTCAGAAACGTGAAGTACCGCAGGAATCGATAAGCATCACTGTCGGCCACGGACAGCCAAAACTGATAAAAGCTGTAGGGCGATGTTCGCGCTGCATCCAACCAAATCGTGCCGGACTCTGTTTTGCCGAACTTACTACCGTCAGACTTGGTGATCAGCGGCATGGTCAGGCCGAAGACCTGGCCCCCATGTAGCCGACGAGCCAGATCGATACCCCCGGTGATATTGCCCCACTGATCCGATCCACCAAGCTGAAGCCCGCAGTCATAGCGCTTGTACAGCTCGGCAAAGTCATAGGACTGAAGGATCATATAGGCGAACTCGGTAAAACTGATGCCACTGCCTTCACGCTCAATACGCTGCTTCACCGACTCTTTTTGGATCATCGAATTGATAGAAAAGTGCTTACCTATATCTCGCAGAAACGTGAGCACGTCCAGATCGCGGGTCCACTCCAGGTTGTTCACTACCAACGCGCTTTGGGCGCCTGCGTCGAAATCCACAAAACGGGATACCTGATTACGTAGTTTTTCAACCCAGCTCTCCACCACATCCGGTGTATTGAGCTGCCGCTCCTGAGCCTTGAAGCTGGGGTCACCAATGAGGCCGGTCGCGCCGCCAACGAGTGCAATGGGGCGATGTCCGGCCAACTGGAAGCGCCGTAGCATCAATAGAGGCACGAGGGAGCCAATGTGCAAGCTGTCAGCGGTAGGATCAAATCCGCAGTATAAAGAACGCGAACCGCCGTCCAGCCATTCGGGAAGCTTGTCTTCGCCGGCGATCTGAAATATCAGTTCCCGCTGTTGTAGTTCAGCAAGCAGTACACTAGTCATGGCCATCACTTTTGTTGCGGAGCTGGCTGCGAGCCAGCTCTCAATATTCAATCTGGTTAAAAGGCTGGCGACCTTACCGCACCGAACGACGAACGCAAGAGGTGAAATCCGTCACTATCGCTAAAACGTGCCTTTTTTATATACTCAGCACCCAGCAACCGGGCAAGTGACATGATCACCCATAAAAAAACACCCCGAGGAGCGACTCCCATCGCTGACCGCCAAGGTATTTCTCACCACCACCTTCTCGTTGTTGCCGGCCTGTCTGCGCTTGTAGCGCTGGCTGCAATCATAACGCCCTCGGGTGACGTGAACGCCACGCGGAGCGTGGCTGAGACCGAATTGATGACAGGTCCCGAAGCAGTTTCCACAGTAGAAGTGGCGCCCATGATCGAGGCTGCCAAAGCCGTAGCAACGGTGGGAAGCCTTACCGAAGAACCCACTCCTCCGGCATCTCAGCCCTGGGAGGAGTTCATTGTGCGCAGCGGCGACAATCTTTCTCTTCTTTTTAAACGCGCCCGTTTCGGTACCGCCGACGTTTATCAAATCGTACACACCGCTCCCCAGGGGCGGGACCTCGAGCGCATTTTTCCGGGTCAGAGCCTCTCTTTCCTTCGCGATGAGAGCGGCGGCCTTGCGGCGGTACGCCACACCATAGACGGCCTACAGTCCGTTGTTTATCGGCGCATGGACGGGGGGTTTTCCTCTGAACGTGCGGTGCGTGAACCCGAGCAACGCCTGAGTTGGGCGACGGTGGAAATCGAGTCATCACTATTCCTCGCGGGGCGAGAGGCGGGTCTATCCAGTAACCTCATAATGGAGGCGGCCATCATATTGGGCGGCGTCATCGACTTTGTGATGGACCCACGCAAGGGCGATACGATGGAGATTCTCTATGAGGAGCTCTATCTCGATGGCGAAAAGTACGAAGACGGTAAAGTCGTTGCCGCTTCGTACACCAACCGCGGCGAACGCTTCGACGCGTATCGCTACATCGACAGCAAGGGCATGACCAGCTACTACAACGAACACGGCGTGAGTATGCGCAAGGCTTTCTTGATGGCCCCGGTGGACTTCACGCGTATTAGCTCCGGATTCAACCCCCGACGGAAACACCCCATTTACAAAACAGTTCGCCCTCACAACGGCACGGACTACGCGGCGCCTCGCGGGACTCCCGTGTTCTCTGCCGGAGACGGCCGAGTTGTGGAAGCCGGCTACAGCCGCGCGAATGGCAACTACGTGTTCATTCAGCATGGCGACCGCTATATCACCAAGTACCTCCACTTGAACAAGCGTAAAGTGAAGAGCGGTCAACGCGTGGTCCAAAGCCAAGTGATCGGCACTGTGGGATCAACCGGCGCGGCAACGGGCCCGCACTTGCACTACGAATTTCTGGTCGGTGGCGTGCATCGCAACCCGCGCACTATTCATAAGAGCCTGCCAAAAGCTAAATCGCTCCCCAAGGAAGAGATGCCCCGCTTTAACATAGCAATAGCTGACGCGTCGACCCGATTGGCGCAACTGCGCGAAGAACGACGCCTCGCTTCAGTAACCGCAAACGGCGATATCGGCGCGCCCTGACTAGCGTGGCGCCCCAAGGCCTGTTCATTGGGCTCATGTCCGGCACGAGCATGGACGGTATTGATGCCGTCCTTGTCGAGTTGTCCGACGGGCAAACCCACCTCACAGATACACACAGTCAATCCTATGATCCTGCGCTACGCAGCCAGCTCGCCGCATTAGCTGCAGGAGACATTGATAGCGTTGACAAGCTTGCAACGCTTGATCGCGCGGTAGGACTTGAGTTTGGTCGCGCAGCCAACGCGCTGCTGAGCAGAAGTAGCTACAAGCCCACAGACATCACGGCGATTGGCAGTCACGGACAAACAGTTCGTCATCGACCTCACGGCCCTATAGAAGGACGCTATTCACTGCAGATCGGTGACCCGTCCAGCATCACCGAGCTCACCGGCATCACCACCGTGGCGGACTTTCGCCGGCGCGATATTGCTGCAGGGGGCCAAGGCGCACCGCTGGTCCCACTGTTCCACGCATCCCAGTTTGGGCAAGACGACCAATGCAGAGCCATCGTAAATATTGGCGGCATATCCAATGCGACGCTCCTAGACGGCTCTACCGTGGCTGCGGGGTTCGACTGCGGCCCCGGCAACACATTGCTCGATGCGTGGATTCGACGACACAGCGGAGACGCTTTCGATGCCGACGGCGCGTGGTCAGCGGAACATCAGGCCGACGAAACACTGCTGAGCCAATTGATTCAGGACCCCTACTTCACGCGAGCGGGCCCTAGAAGTACCGGTCCCGAATTATTCAATTTGAAATGGCTAGATGCACAGCTGAACGGCGATACAAACCCCGGCGCTGTGCAGGCTACGCTCGCGGAGTTAACTGCGTTTGCCATCACCAATAGTGTGCAGCGTTGCGAGCGCCCCCCCGAGGCGCTATTTATATGCGGCGGCGGCGCCCGTAATACGGATCTGATGCGACGGCTGCATACGCGTCTAACTGCGATGCACGTTCGACTTGGAACCACAGATGAGCTGGGCCTGGCCTCAGAATGGGTAGAGGCCTGCGCCTTTGCCTGGCTGGCAAGCCGCACGCTAGCTGGTCAGCCCGGCAATGCAGAACGCGTTACGGGTGCATCGGGACCGAGAGTGCTGGGCGCGATTTATCCGGCTTAAGCTATCGCGAAACTGTGAGCGTCTTAGCAGCTATTAGCGTCTTAAATGACGAGCTATTAGCGTGCTAAATGGACAGACTTAGAAGGCGAAAAAAATCGCTAGACAGAAAATGAAGCCCCGCATCCACAGGTTGTGGTCGCGTTGGGGTTGTTCAAAATAAAGCGTGAGCCCTCGAGGCCCTCGCTGTAGTCGACCTGAGAACCCGCCAGATATGGAAAGCTCATGGGGTCCACAAGGACAGTAACACCCTCTCGCTCTATAGTTGTATCGTCTTCCGCGGCGTCTTCGTCGAAAGAAAATCCGTATTGGAACCCGGAGCATCCGCCGCCGGTAACGAATACGCGGAGCTTGAGTGCAATGTTTTCTTCTTCATTCACGAGCTCACGTACTTTGTTGACCGCACGGTCTGACAAAGTAATAGCGTTTGGATCAAAGGCTTCTGCGACAGTCATGCTACTCCGGACACCACGCGCCTATTTAAAAATAGTGGCGCGATAAAACCAAGTGTGAGACTCAAGTATAGCGATAGCTGCCCTCGATCGCTATACAAGGTTTCATTTATGGCAGCAGGCCCGGTTGCGAAATACCCAGACTCTCCTCTTGCCCAAACATAAGGTTCATACACTGAATCGCCTGCCCGGCTGCACCTTTCACCAGGTTATCCTCCACCGCCGTTACCACAACAGTGCCTTTATTCTCGGGCACCGTGAGACCCAACTGGCAGGTATTAGCCCCGCGAACACTGCGCGTCTGCGGATATTGCCCTACCGGCAGCACGTCCACAAAAGGCTCGTCCTGATAAAAGTCCTCAAACACGCTCTGCAAGTTGGCAGCACGTCCCGCCTCATTCAGTGAGGCATAGAGTGTGGCGTGGATGCCGCGAATCATTGGCGCCAGATGTGGAACAAAAGTCAGAGACACCTCGCTCCCCGCGATATCAGACAAACCCTGCTCGATCTCTGGCAAGTGCCTATGACCACTCACGGCATAAGCCTTGAAACTGTCACTGGCCTCCGCGAGCAGGTTATCGATCTTGGCCTGACGGCCGGCACCACTCACGCCGGAGACTGCATTGGCGATTAGCGATTGCGGATCGATCAAACCTGCCGCCAACAGTGGCATATAGCCCAACTGCACCGCCGTGGGATAACAGCCGGGACAGGCCAATAGTTGCGCAGTGCGAATATCCTCGCGATTACGTTCAGGCAGTCCATAAACAGCTTGGCTAAGCAATTCCGGGCAAACATGCGTCTCGCCATACCAGTGCTCCCATAGCTTGACGTCCCGAATACGAAAGTCAGCCGAGAGATCAATAACTCGGGTTCCGGCAGCGAGCAGGGCGGGAACGCTGCGCATAGCAACGTTGTGAGGCGTCGCAAAAAACACAGCATCGCAGGCGCCCAATACCTTATTGTCGGGATCGCTAAAGCTGAGATCAATATGACCGCGAAGGCTGGGAAACAAATCGTCCACACGCCGCCCGGATTCCGCACGGGAGGTGATCAATACGATCTCCACGTTCGGGTGCGCAACGAGCAAGCGCAGCAGCTCCACGCCGGTGTAGCCCGTACCGCCAACAATACCTACCTTGATCATGATGCCTCCTTTATACAGAGTCGCAGGAGTATATCGCCAAAGCGTCCCATAGAATTGCTACCATTACTGCTTTATCGGCCGGAATTCCCGCTTGGCATTTAGTTTCGGATCCTATCGCCGCGCGCTGACGCGCTACGACTCTGTCACCGCCTACGCGCTGCTGGGCATCATCGCCGGCATTTCGTCTGGCGCAGCGGTGATTGCGTTTGAGCACGGCATCGACCAGATTGCGCTGCTTTGGGGCGTGGGCAATCGCGGGGAGGACTACGAGACACTCAGTACTCTCAATCGCTTTCTACTCCCGGTTTTAGGCGGACTAGTGCTCGGCATCACGTTCTCGTTTCTGCGTCCGGAAGATCGCGAAGTGGGTATCGTTCATGTCATCAGCCGACTGCACAGCAATTACGGCATGCTTCCCTGGCGCAATGCCGTGGTGCAATTCTTTGGCGGTGTAGTCGCGCTCGCCACGGGCCAGTCCGGCGGCCGAGAGGGCCCCGGCGTGCACCTTGGCAGCGCCATTAACAGCATTATCGGCCAGCGACTTGCCCTCCCAAACAATAGCCTTCGCGTCCTCATCGCCTGCGGATCCGCCGGAGGAATTGCCGCCGCCTTCAACACACCCTTGGCCGGGGTGATTTTCGCCATGGAAGTCATCATCGCCGAATATACGGTCGCGGGCTTTATGCCGGTCATGTTGTCTGCCGTAGCTGCCTCTGCGCTCAGCCAACAACTGGGAGGCGGCTCAGAGATTTTTGACATGTCCAGCGTACAGCTGAACACGCTCTGGGAGATACCCTACATAGCGCTCTTGGGGTTTGTTAGCGGCTGTGTTGTAGCAATGCTCATTCGTATAAGCACCATTAGCGCGGGCTTTGGTCAATGGCCTGTGGTTGTGCGGTTCACCCTGGCGGGCGCCATTACCGGCGCGCTAGGCGTCGCTATTCCCGAGACTCTGGGCATGGGTTACGACACCCTGGGCAACGTAATGTACGGACAGATTGCTTTAGGTGCGCTCTTACTGATTGCCGGTGCAAAAATCTTCGCAACCGCAATCAGCGTCGGGGTTGGCATGCCCGTAGGCCTGATAGGCCCCACGCTGCTGATAGGAGCCTGCGTGGGCGGATTCTTTGGGCAGCTGGGACACACACTCTACCCCGGCATCGCTACCGACCCTACGCTTTACGTCACCATTGGTATGGCTGCCGCCATGGGCGCAACTTTCGGGGCTCCTCTGGCGGCCTGCCTGGCAGTCATCGAGTTGACTCAAAGTACCAGCGTGGCGATGCCGGCTCTGCTGGCCATCATTCTGGCTAACCTGACCAACCTGAGCGTCTTCAAACAGCGCTCCGCACACCGCAGCGTGATTCGCCAGCTGCGACGTCAACTCCCGGACGATCCACTTAACCAGCTTCTCCACCGTACAGACGTAAACGCCGTCATCGACGGTAGCGTGGTGGTCATCGCGGAGTCTGTTAAACCCTCAGTCTCGGCGACCCTCGCCCTTCAGGTACCCAATTGGTGCCTGGTGAGCCGCGAAGGAGACGATCTCTTTTTGGTTAACGGGAAAGATCTCATGAGCTGGCTGGAGGAGACTCCAGTCACCGAAACCGACGAAGCACCCGTTCGCAACATCACTGAGTCATCACTACGCCGATGGACCATAGCCGTCGTCCCGGAACAAGCGACGCTCAGGCAAGTGCTGGATATCCTGAAAGCGCGCACGGTGGAGGCTGTCTGTGTGTACACTCGCGGCAGTAGGGGTGAACGACGCCTGCGTGGCATCGTGACACGCGATAGAATCGAGCGCTTCACCCTCGACCATCTAAACGCCTAGGATTCACCTCATGCCCTCGCTCTATCCCTGGTTACTTGCACTGCACATTATTTTTGTTGTGTGCTGGTTTGCTGGGTTGTTCTACTTACCCCGAATATTCGTCTACTACGCGGCGAGCGAGCACCCGGAGACCCGGGCTCAACTGGCACTAATGTCGCGGAAGCTCTACCGGTTTGTCACCCCCTTTATGGCGCTAACCATCATCTTTGGGCTGAGCTTGATCAGTCTCAATGTGGATTACTATCTTGCTGCCACATGGCTTTGGCTCAAATTGGCAGGCGTGGCTTTTCTGGTGATCTACCACCTCCAATGTGGGCGTTACGTGAAACGCATTAATGCTGACCAAGATCACCACACGCATGTGTTCTACCGATTTTTTAATGAAATCCCTGTACTGTTTTTGTTTGCTATCGTGTTTCTGGTAGTCCTCAAGCCATTCTGACAACATTGCTGCAGGATCCGTCTTCAGTCGCCAAAAGCGTCATAATTTAAACCCTGACAACAACCAATAAGGAACGGCATACAACATGAGCCGATCATCGGAACTTTTTGAACGCGCGAGTCGACACATCCCCGGGGGCGTCAATTCACCTGTGCGCGCTTTTAAAGCGGTAGGTGGCACTCCCGTTTTCATCGACCGTGCAGACGGTGCCTATATCTTTGATTGTGATGGCAAGCGCTATACGGACTATGTGCTGTCTTGGGGCCCGATGATCATGGGACACAATCATCCCGAAGTACGGGAGGCCGTCATTCGCCAGTCAGAAAAAGGCCTGAGCTTCGGTGCACCTACGGAACTAGAAATTGAACTGGCCGACACTATCTGCGACATCATGCCGAACATGGACCTCATACGCATGGTCAACTCAGGCACCGAGGCCACCATGAGCGCAATACGCCTGGCCAGGGGCTATACCGGTCGCGACATTATTGTAAAGTTTGAAGGCTGCTATCACGGCCACTCAGACTCGCTACTCATAAAAGCGGGCTCCGGCGCATTGACTCTGGGGGTACCCAGCTCACCTGGTGTGCCTGCGGCGTTGGCCAATTACACCATGACGCTGACTTACAACGACGTCGACGGTCTCAGGCAGGCCTTTGCCGAGCACGGCGACAAGATAGCCTGCCTTATTGTCGAGCCAGTAACGGGCAATATGAACTGCGTGCTACCCAAGCCAGAATTCCTCAGCGCCATGCGTGAGGTCTGCACCGCCAGCGGCGCAGTATTCATACTTGATGAAGTTATGACCGGCTTTCGGTTTGGGACCCACGGCGCTCAGGGGCATCTGGGCATTGAAGCTGACCTCACCTGTCTAGGAAAGATCGTTGGGGGAGGCATGCCCGTCGGGGCCTTTGGCGGCAAGCGCGAAATCATGGAGCAGATTGCGCCTTTGGGCCCCGTCTATCAGGCGGGCACTTTGTCCGGAAACCCCATCGCCATGGCGGCGGGGCTGGCGACCATGCGCATCATCTCTCAACCGGGCTTTTATGAGCCTCTGTTTACGCGCACCCAGGCTCTGTGCGACGGCCTGCAAGTCGCCGCTGACAAAGCAGGTGTACCTTTTACAACTAATCATGCAGGCACCATGTTCGGAGGGTTCTTTACGGACGCCGAGAGTGTGACCAGCTATGCGGACGTCATGGCCTGTGATACGGACAGCTTCGCCCGATTCTTCCACCATATGTTAAATCTGGGCGTGTATCTGGCTCCCGCATCTTACGAGGCTGGTTTTATGTCCGCTGCGCACACCGATGCAGATATCGAAGAAACCGTTGCCGCCGCCGCATCAGCCTTCGCCGCACTTTAGAGCTTAAGGGAGACAGCCATGCCTTTTGAATCCACCCGCGGTGCCTTTCCGGGCACCCGCATGCGCAGGCTCCGCGCCAGCAATTTTGCCCGACGACTGGTTCGCGAGAACGCCCTATCACCCAACGACCTTATCTATCCGGTGTTTGTTGTCGAGGGTGAGAATCAACGCGAGGCGGTGCCCTCCATGCCCGGCGTCGAACGCCTGAGCATCGATCTACTGGTAGAGCTTGCAGCTGACATGGTGGATCTGGGTATTCCGGCGATCACTCTGTTCCCCGTCGTCCCCATCGAGAAGAAAAGCCTTCTGGCCGAAGAAGCATTCAATACGGACGGCCTCGCTCAGCGTGCAGTACGAGCGCTAAAGCAAGCACAACCGGAGCTGGGCGTTATCACTGATGTAGCGCTGGATCCGTTTACCACTCACGGCCAGGACGGAATCATCGACACACAGGGTTATGTCTTAAATGACAGAACCACAGAAGTACTCATGCAACAGGCGGCGAGCCATGCAGCCGCGGGCGCCGATGTTGTAGCACCTTCGGACATGATGGATGGACGTATTGGCGCAATTCGCGACGTTCTTGAAGACGCCGGACACGTTAATACGCTGATTATGTCTTATGCAGCAAAATACGCCTCCAGTTACTACGGACCCTTTCGTGATGCTGTTGGCTCCGCAGGCAACATCAAAGGCGGCAACAAGTTCAGCTACCAGATGGATCCGGCGAATAGCGACGAAGCTCTCCACGAATGTGCGCTGGATCTTGGGGAGGGTGCCGACATAATCATGGTTAAGCCCGGGATGCCCTATCTGGATATCGTTCGACGAGTGAGCGAAGAACTAAAAGCCCCCACCTTTGCCTATCAGGTGAGTGGCGAGTACGCGATGCATATGGCGGCATTCGAGAACGGTTGGCTGCCCCGCGAGGCGGTGATGCTCGAATCTCTTATGTCCTTCAAGCGCGCCGGTTGCGCGGGCATTCTCACTTACTTTGCGCTGGATGCAGCGCGCGCACTGCAGTAAGGGTCGCGCAGTGGTGCGTAGCGCGCGGGGCGTACTTGCATTGTTGCTCAGTGGCCTATCGGCTGCGCTGCACGCAGAGTGTGCCTGCCTGTGGGAAGGCTCCTTCAGTGATGTCCAACAATCAGCTGACCTGGTGATCGCCGGGCGAATATTGAGCATCAAAGGCAATGCTGTCGACGTTGCCGTAGAGGAGAGTCTGCGCGGACGCACCTATCTAGATAGTGTTCGAGTCTGGATGGAGACTCGCGATTACTGCCGCCCCCCTGCGGAAGATTTTCCGGTGGGCTCGCGCTGGGTACTCGCCCTTAAACGCATTCATGAAGTACCTGGCGATGGCTTTGATCCCTCTACGCCTAGTCAAAGTTTCGGCCGGGTCGATGACTATTACTTGTCCAGCTGCGGTGGATACTGGCTGGACTATAGTGGCGAGGCTGTCACCGGAAATCTCGTCAACGCCCCTCGCTGGGCGCGAAACCCCGACATGACACCGGTACTTATTGATTTGTTGCGGGCCTTTGTGCGCAGCGAAGCATCCAGCGAAGCACTACTGAAGGCCAGTCGCGAAGATCCTGCGCTAACCGACCTTAAGCTCGATACAAAAGCATTTCTTCGCGGTGACGAGGGCGGCGACTAGGGCAGGAACCTCCAAGGCGCTCCGTTTTCTTAGAAGCGACTCCAACGCCGGCGCTCAGGAGACTTCCCCGCCACAACATCCATAAGCTCATCTAGCATACGCAGAGATAAACCCCAGATACGCCTCCCCTCGTAGAAGTAACAGGGCATACGCAGGCGAATACCGTTGCGCACCCAAACCATCTCCTCGCGATTATCTGTATCCAGAAGAAACTCCAGGGGCACCCAAACCACCTCCGCAACTTCGTAATTCGGATGAAAATTCACACTGCGTTTGAGATGAAAAACGTAAGGCGATATCACCAGGCCTCGAAAACGACTGTTAACGGCATTTAACTCCGAGAGTTTGCCAATACAGGGCTCTAGCGTACCGAGATGCAAACCGATTTCTTCCTCTGTTTCTCTGCGCGCCGTGGCCAAGCCATGCTCGTCTTCAGCTTCTGTGCGCCCACCGGGGAATGCCATCTGCCCCGACCAGGGATCTCCCTCGCGTTCTGCCCGGCGAATCATCCACACGCCAAGCTCCCCATCTCGAAGCTGCAATATCAGCGCAACCGCGGCACGCTTCATGATGCCTTTCAACCATTTACGTGAAGGCCGATGACTGGCCAAACCGGATTCGGCCATTTGCAACATGGAGATGGGCACAGAGGTATTTGCCTTGAGGCGCGTAGTTTCGGACACGGGATTAAGCCAGCAGGACATGGCAGCTGCAAGCGTAGGAGGTAAAAACTTCGCTCTGCACGCTGCTTTGCGGACTGATTTACAATGCCGATAACTGTATCTAAGGAATCACCGGTGTCCGAATTACCGCAGACTCGTTTGCTCTCTATAAAACAACTCGCATTCAGTTACCGCGCAAAACCTGCGCTACAAGGTATCAACTGGGACTGGGAGCTGGGCGATCACTGGGCGATTCTCGGTGCCAACGGGGCAGGAAAAACCACATTGGCCACGATCATATCGGGCGAGCAAACACGGTTCGCCGGCAGCTTGGAGCGAAGTGATCAGCTGTGCGCAGGGGGCACTGCTTATGTCTGCTTTGAGCGCGGTCGGCGATTGTACGAGAGAGATCAAAAACTCGATTGCGCGGAATTCGAAAGTAACGCCCGAGATATCGGCACCCGCGTGCGCGACCTGTTGCCGACTCAGGGTTGCTCAGCGCAGGAGTGGGATGACATTGTCAAACTCCTTGATATGCAAAACATACTCGATCGAGGGCTGCGCTACATCAGCACCGGACAGATGCGTAAAGCCCTCCTGGCCAGCGCATTGCTCAGCAAGCCCACACTCCTGATTCTGGACAGTCCCTTGGACGGCTTGGACGTCGCTACGCAACGACGACTCAGTGAAGCGCTCAATAGCATCATGATGCAAACCACCGCGGTTTTGACGCTGTGTCGCAGCCCCGAGGAAATACCCAGCGCATGCACCCGGCTGATGCTGCTCGAACGCGGTCGAATACTCGCTAAAGGCGCGCCTCAAGATGTGCTGAGCAGTCCCGACGGGCAAAGGGCCTTGAAAGCGCCTCCGCTGGAGTTTGCTTTACCGCCAAGCAAAGCGGTATCGCAGACACCCGCGTCTTCGGAACCTACCATCGAGCTTAAAGATGTATCCGTTTCCTTTGGAGAGCTCTGCGTTTTTCGGGACCTTAACTGGCGCATGGACCAGAAACAGCACAGCCTCATTGCCGGGCCTAATGGCTGTGGCAAAAGCACGCTGCTAGACCTACTCACCGGTGACAATCACAAGGCCTACGGACAGGATGTGTCGCTGTTTGGCCAGCGCCGAGGCAGCGGTGAAAGTGTTTGGGAGATCAAAGCGCATTTCGGTCGCGTCGATGCCCGTATGCAGTTCGCTGTTCCCAACGGCAGCAGTGTAGAAGCGGTAGTGCTTTCAGGATTCTTTGACAGTATCGGTCTGCGGGACCGCCCAAGCGACCAGCAGCGCGGGACTGCTCGCCAATGGCTGTCCGCTCTGGGGCTGGCGACGAAACAGAAAACCGAATTCCACACCCTCAGCTTTGGCCTTCAACGCCTGGTACTCCTGGCAAGGGCGATGGTTAAAGATCCCACAGTGCTATTGCTCGATGAAGCAACGCTGAGCTTGGATCCCGGGCACCGAGGTCTGCTGCTGGACGCGGTGGATCACGTCGTAGACGAGGGTCGATGCCAGCTATTGTTCGTGAGTCATACCGCTGGGGAGTTACCTCGTTGTATCAATCAGCTGCTGCAGTTTGAACCGGGCGAGGACGGGTCAAAAGTTCTAGTAAGCGATCGCTAGAGCTCAATAAATTTTCGCAGCTTTGTGCAAGTCGACGAAGAGCAATACAACAAACCTCGCTCTGCATTGGCAGATGCGCGCTCGGGTCTGCCGGCGGCCACATGGCTTCGGGCAAGCTCCAGATATACCTCCGCACGCTGAGGAGCGATGCGCAGCGCACGCTCAAGACGGGCAAAGCTTGCCGACAAATCTCCGCTCTCGCGCAAGGCTCGCGCCTCATCAAGAAGGCTATCAACCGGGCTCACCGCCGGGGAAACGCGGGGGTCAGTGGGGAGCGTAGGCGTCGGCACGCGAGAAGACCCCTGATTAGCTTCCGGTGCTTCGGGCGACACCGGCGTCGGGCCTGAAGCGCAGGCGCCCAAGAACAGCAGAGCCATTGCGAGCACCCCTCCCCGGAGGCAGCTACAGCTCGACTCAAGCATTAATCGCCCCCTCCAAATAATTTTTCGAACCACCCGCGAATGCCGTCTTTTTTAGGCGTGCATCCGGTACTACTCTCAGGCTGAGAACCCACAATGAACGGCAGTAAACGCGCATTCTTACAACCCTCACCGGTTAGTTCACCGCTGACGTCATCCACACGATGCAACTCCACACCGCTAGGCATACGATAACTGAGCGGTCGAGTGGCCGCCTGCGCCATAAAGTCTGACCATACCCGCAAAGCCCCGCTGGACCCAGTAAGCCCTGTAGCATCGTTGTTGTCGCGCCCAATCCAGGTCACCGTGAGCAAGTCTCCCGAGAAGCCCGCAAACCAGGAATCCCGACCATCGTTAGTCGTCCCGGTCTTACCGGCCACATGAAAGTCATCTGCAAGACTCCGATAGACACCCCGCCCTGTGCCCTCACGAACCACCTCTCGCAAAGCGTAATGCAATAGGTGTATCGCTCGGGGGTCAACAGCACGCTCATACTCCGTAATATTGTTGCGGAGAATCTCTCCTTCGCGATTGACGATAGACAAAATGCTCCGCAGAGGAGTCCGCGTGCCATCTACTGCTATGGTCTGATAGACCCGAGCCATCATCAGCGGCGAGTACTCTCCGGCGCCGAGCACCAGCGAAGGTACTTTTGGCATGTCCTGACGAAGGCCCAGACGCTGCAACATGTCGACCACCGCTGGCAACCCGATATCCATACCCAAACGAGCCGTCGCCTGGTTATAAGACTTGGCAAGAGAGCGATGTAGCAGAACATCACCGTGAGATTCACGATCAAAGTTTCTCGGAGCCCACACGTCACCGTTAGGACCGGCCACCCGTAGTGGTGAATCATCCAGAGGAGTCGCTAAGGTATAGCGCTCGGATTGCTCCAGAGCCGCAAGGTAAACCGCCGGTTTCAGTAATGAACCGGCCGGACGCCGGGCATCAAGAGCGCGATTGAAACCCGCTGCCCGGGGCTTACGCCCCCCCACGATCGCCACCACTTCTCCGTTAACGGTGCGCGTCACAACGCTAGCGGTCTGGATATCGCCCGCCGGATTAAGGATATCCATGACCCGGGTAGTGCTGCGCTCAAGCAGGTCTTGAAGGCGAGGGTCAAACGGTGTAAATATTCGCAGACCCGCCGTCGCGTAGTCCTGCTTGCGGTACTGCTCCTTGAGGTGACGACGCACCAAATCCAGATACGCCGGGTAGCTGTCGATACGACGCGCACCTCCCACCGAAAGCGGCATTGCCTGCGCCACAACAGCTTGCTCTTGATTGATCAAGCCCTGCTCAGCCATCACCTGAAGAACCAGATCTCGCCGTTCTCTAGCGCGCTGTGGGTTGCGATTCGGGTTGTACAAACTGGGTCCACGAATCATGCCAACCAGTAGCGCCTGTTGATGCAAACCCAGCTCTTCAAGGGGCGTGTCAAAGTAGTGCAAAGCAGCAAGCGCAAAGCCATGAATTGCCCGAGGGCCATCCTGGCCGAGATACACCTCGTTGAGATAACTCTCGAAAATCTCGGACTTCTCGTAGTGCGCTTCGATCAGTACCGCCATCAAAAGCTCAAGGACTTTACGCCGGATCGTGCGTTCAGAGCTCAGATAATAGTTTTTGACCAACTGCTGAGTAATGGTGCTGCCACCGGCCACCACACGTCCAGAACGCATGTTGCCCACCGCAGCCCGGACGATACCCGTCGGTGAAAACCCCAAATGCGAATAAAAGCTGCGATCTTCAATCGCCAGTAATCCGCCCTGAAGCGTCTCCGGTACCTGGTCAAGGCGCAGCAGAATGCGGTCCTCACCGTGCGCTGGATAAATTCCACCCATTTTGGTGGGCTCCAGACGCAAAATATCCAGCTCGGCCCCGGCACTGCTGAGAGCGTCCAATGCGGTCGCAGAAAACTCCAGGGTGGCCATGCGCGCAGGCTCACGCCCATCAGGAAACACAAAACCTCGACTGTGCAGTCGCATACGAGTTCCGAACACTTCGTACTGACCACGATCACGGACGCGATCTACCCGGCGATAACCCAAACGCTCCAACTCCTGCACCACTGCAGCCTGAGGCAGACGCGCGCCGACGAACAGCTCCAGGGGTCTAGCGTAGACCTGCGCAGGCAATGCGTAGCGCTTACTTTCAAAGGTGTCAGTGATAAGCGCGTTCAGATAGAAGAGCCCGGCCAATACGACACAGGCTAGAACAAGAAGGAGCTTACGCAAAAATTTAAGGGAACTGGCCATCGCCGCGCAGTGTACTTCGAGCTTGGGCCGTCAGCTACTTGCGGCGTCACTTTTCGGCACTGCCCTACACATCGCCGTACAAGATGCGCATAATGCCGCGCATCATTACCAGCGGAATAAAACATGAAGCGTTTCAAGGTGTACGGACTTGGTGCAGCACTCGTAGACACAGAGATTTCCGTGGACGATGCGCTACTGGCAGAACTCGGTGTCGAAAAAGGCTTGATGACGCTTGTTGACGGCAATCGTCGCGGTGCCCTGTTGCGTGCTTTGGACGGACGCCTGGTAGAAGCCCATCACGCCAGTGGTGGCAGTGCAGGCAACTCAGTCATCGCCACAGCCTTATTTGGCGGTGAGTGCTATATGACCTGCTGTGTGGCTGATGATGCCGACGGTCGTATCTATGTATCCGATCTTCGCGATGCGGGCGTCAGCTTTTCACCCCCAGTAAAAACAGATGAACCTACCGGTAAGTGCCTGGTGCTGGTCACCCCTGATGCGGAACGCAGTATGAGCACCTATCTCGGCGCTTCCGAGAGACTGAGCATCGAACAGCTGAATCCCGAGGCCCTAACCAACTCGGAGTACGTCTACATCGAGGGCTACCTCGTGAGCTCAGAAACAGGCCTGGCAGCCGCCGTTCGAGCGCGGGAGATCGCGCAAGACGCGGGAATCCCCGTGGCCCTGAGTTTTTCGGATCCCGGCATGGTGGAATTATTTCCCGATCAATTCCGACAAATCGTGGGCGCTGGCGTCGACCTGGTGTTTGCCAACGAGGCTGAGGCCATGAGCTGGACGGGCACCACGGAGCTTGCGGACGCCATAGAAGCTATGAAAGACACTGCCAAGCGCTTCGTAATCACTTGTGGGGAAGACGGGGCAGTGTGTTTTGATGGCAAGCAATTGCACGAAATATCCGTACATTCGGTAGACGCATTAGACAGCAATGGCGCGGGGGACATGTTTGCAGGCGCCTTCCTGTATGCCATCACCGAGGGGCAAGACTTTCCTACCGCCGGGCGCTTCGCCAGCCTCGCCGCTGGGACAGTTGTATCCCAATGGGGCCCTCGCCTTGCGCCAGAACAGTATGGGACACTAAGGGACAGTTTCTTTGGGAAGAGCTGAGCGCGCAGCAAAGCAGCCCCCGAAAACCGAGTAGTAAGCTCACGAACACGATGAGGAATCGTAGCCATCATGGACAAGCCGCGTATCAAGACCGACCCGCTCTACCAGCTGTTGCGGCAGGAAGACATCAAGGCGTTTAATGAACAGCGCGACACGCTGGATTCCAGCAAACTGCGTAACGGTGACTACCGCGGGCGAGATTTGCGGAACATGAATGCGAAGAATCTAGACTTCTCTAACTCTTACTTTCGTAACGCAGATCTTTCGGGCATCGACTTCCGCTCCACCAATATCCAGGGCGCTAGCCTTCTAGACGCCAAACTATCCGGGGTTTACTTTCCCGAAGAGCTCAGTGCCGAAGAGATTCGCCTATCGCTGGATACCGGTACGCGGCTGCGCTATCGCAAAGACTGAGAACCGCCTTCAGCCTTGGGATAAAAGATCCCGAAGATCGATGATCGCCGCATTGGCGCGACTGATGTAGGACGCCATTACCAAGGAGTGATTTGCCAGAAGGCCAAATCCAGACCCATTGAGAATCAGCGGACTCCAGACCACACCCTGAGTCCCTTCAAGCTCTCTAACGATTTGCCGCAAGCTCACCTGCGCATTTTTGTCCTCCAGAATATCAGCAAAATCCACCTCAGCCGCCTTTAGAAAGTGAATCAAAGCCCAGGCCGCGCCGCGAGATTCATAAAAAACGTCGTCAATCTCTTTCCAGGGCGTTCGCACCTCCAACTCGCTAGGCGCCGCTGTGGACTGGCTTGCGTTGCCATCCCCAGCCAGGTCAGTGTTCAGGCGCCGCTCCGATACGCTCGCCGAGAGTCGCTGTGACAGACTTCCCAGGCGAGTATTCACCATCGCCAACCAATCGCGTAGATTATCGGCTCGAGCATAAAATTGCGCGTTCTGAGCATTGGGGTCCATCAAGCGCTGCAGATAGGATTGCGTTGAACGCATGGCCTTTCGGTATTCGTTTTCTGAGGCGGGAAGCAGCCAACTGTTTGACTGAAAGTTCAATAGTGGCTCGGCAAGAGATAAGTCGCCATCTTCCTTTGACTGCGACTGTGAGCGAGAGAAGAGCTCACGCATGGCCCGCACCAGATCTCGCGATTGGATGAGAGCCCCGTATTCCCAGTTCGGGATATTGTCCAAGTAGACGCCCGGAGGTAATCGATCGTTACGCAGATACCCTCCGGATTTTGACAACATCGAATCTACGACGCCCAGCAGTGCCGATGTTGTAACCGCACCCGTTATCAGGGGCGCTGAGGCCTCACTAGCACCGACGCTAACTGTGTAGCTCCGAGCACGCTCAACAACATCGAATTCCCCGGGAGTGATACTCCAATAAACGCCCAGACCAAGGACAATCAGCGCATATACAGCAAACACGGCCACAGCAATCGACAACCAGCGCCCCTGGGGAAGGTGATCGTCGGCAAAGTTGCGGAAACGCCGGCCCAGATGAGGGGTGTCGGAACCAGCCTTAATATCTTCAGTCATAGAGTTCGCTCCCAGCGCTTAGTGATGATCATGACTGCTACGAGCTTCCGGCGCTGCGCGCTGCACTAGCGCATCCGCACACACCTCACCTTCGCTCGTCTGCAAACAGATGGGCACTGTGTCGCCCTCGACGGGTGTAGTTTCCAATCCCATAAGCATGATGTGCAGGCCACCAGGCTCCATGGCGATGACCTCGCCCGATGCAATGCCCAGGCTGTCGACCGCTTTCATGGACGAGCGCCCACCCTCGAGTCGTGTTTCGTGAAGGCTCGCCATCCCCACCTCGGAGCTGGCCCCGAGAATCGAAACCGTCGTTGCACCAGGGTTATACAGCTCCAAATAAGCCGCCGTCATTCGCTGCCCGGGCGGCATTGCTCGCACCCAAGCGTTCGAAATTTCTGGTATCTCTGCGAGCGCGCTAAGGCTAAGAACAGAAAAAAACGCCACCAGAGGAACTCTGACATCAATCATGAACCAAAACTTCCCGTAAGGAGTAAATACTCACCAGTACTCAGAGATAATCTGAGCCATTCCTAAGTTTAGCAAGATGAGCCTAACAATATGCTTCTAACCTTAGGGTGTTTAACGACAGACAGAGGTGACGAGGAGACAGCCGGCCGAAAGATGCAGCAGCCGTAATCAAAAGACGAGGGCAGGATGCACAGTCGCTACATTTATAGGTGGCGGGCACGGTACACTAGAACGGAATCGGCAAGGCCCTATGTATGACCCAGTTTTCTCTATCAAGCACTACAGCGGCGATTCCCCGGCAATGGCGACTTTTTGTGGGTCTGCTTTTTGTGTTCTGTATGCTTTTATCCCCGGGCACAGCACTTGCGCAATCTACGACCCTCTCAGGTAACGCCTTACCGTCGGTCAACGACCCCCTTAACAATCCGTTCAACGAACCAGCCTTTTTACCGGTAGAAGAAGCCTATCCACTGGCCGTGGAGTCCAGCTCCAGCGACACACTGCGCCTAATATGGCAAATGCCACCCGGCTATTACCTCTACCAGCATGCGTTTCGTTTTGAGATGTCCCATGGGGACAGCTCCTCGAAGCTCACTCCGAAATTTCCGCCGGCACTAGTCCGCGAGGATGAGTTTTTTGGGCGCGTTGAGGTGTATTACGACGGCGTCGAGATTGAACTCCTGGCTCCGGGTCCTATTGCCGGGGGGCAGCTGCGCGTCACCTCCCAAGGCTGCGCGGACGCGGGTCTCTGTTACCCCCCCCGCACACAGAATTTCGCCATTGGCGAAGATGGTGAGATACAGGAAGTCAGCGCGCCCCTGCCAAGTGCGCCGACGAGCTCAGTACTCACAACTAAGCCGGCTCCCGCTCAAGGCCTGCTGTTCATGATGTTGCTGGCCTTCGCCGGCGGCATCATTCTTAACCTCATGCCCTGTGTTCTTCCCATTCTCTCACTGAAAGTGTTGGGATTCGCTGCTGCACCCGCGGACCAACGCCGACACCATGGTTGGCTTTACACCGCCGGAGTGGTACTCAGCTTTATGTTGGTGGCTGTCATTCTTCTGGGCTTACGCGGAGCGGGACAGGCCATTGGCTGGGGGTTCCAACTCCAGTCTCCGGGCTTTGTGATTGGCCTTGCCTATCTGTTCGTCGTCATGGGACTGGCCCTCAGTGGCCTCATAGAGCTGGGCAGTCGATTTATGAACCTTGGCAGTGACCTGGCCCAAAGTGGCGGCTCGGCAGGTAGTTTCTTTACCGGTGTGCTGGCTGTAGTTGTCGCCAGTCCCTGCACCGCACCGTTTATGGGCACTGCCCTGGGCTACGCACTGGTGCAACCGCCAGCACTGGGCCTGAGTGTCTTTGCCGCTCTCGGCGCAGGCATGGCGGCTCCGATGTTGTTGCTGTCATACAGTGAGACTGCCCGAAAGTATTTGCCACGCCCCGGCATATGGATGGAAAGACTCAAGCAGGCACTGGCTTTTCCCTTATATGCCACCGCCATATGGCTTTTCTGGGTCGCTGGGCGCCAAACAAGTGTCGACGTCATGGCCGCCACACTGCTTGGTGCGCTGCTAATTGCTTTGGGGTTCTGGCTGTGGAGAGGTGCATTCCTGGCCAAAACTATCGCATTGGCCTGCCTCGTTTTTGCGGTAGTGCTTGCCGCCTGGCGACCCGCGGACCTGGGTAACAATGACAGAACCCTTCCGTCCGGCACGGTGGCCTACACACCTCAATCACTCAATCAGCTGATCGCCGACGGACAACCCGTGTTCGTCGACGTAACCGCAGACTGGTGTATCACTTGTCTCGCCAACGAACGCGCCGTTCTGCTGACCAATACAGTACAAGAGGCATTTCGCGACGCCGGAGTCACTTACATGATCGCTGACTGGACGGATTACGATCCGATCATCGCCGATTTTGTCACCAGCCATGGTCGAAGCGGCATCCCCCTGTATGTGCTCTACAACGGGTCACAGGCGCCTACGGTGCTACCCCAGCTACTGCGCACCCAAACGGTGCTAGCAGCTCTGGAACGCTTACCCGTCCTCGAGTAGAGACTCCGAGCCGAGCCCAACGGGGCAATACAGCGGCTAAATTCGTCAAAAAGACCTGCATCTTCCTAAAAGTCACCTTATTTCTGGACAAATGAGCGGAATTAAGCAAGACTTCCGCTCAAATAACAGCGTTCGAGCGTCTCATGGCCCGAATTTTAGTCCTGCACGGCCCCAATCTGAATATGCTTGGTAAGCGCGAGCCCGAAATCTACGGCTCAGACACACTCCTGAGCATTGATCAGCACCTCATTGCGCTCGCCAAAGAAGCCGACTTCGAGCTCACCACCTTTCAAAGCAATGCAGAAGTCGAACTGATTGATACTGTTCAACAGGCTCGCAGTGCAGGCACCGAATTCATCATCATCAATCCTGCTGCATTTACGCATACCAGCGTCGCGCTGCGCGATGCCCTGGCAGCCACCCAATTACCGTTTATCGAAGTGCATCTTTCTAATGTGCACGCGCGCGAGCCATTCCGGCATCATTCCTATTTCTCGGATCTCGCTACTGGCGTGATCTGCGGTCTGGGGCCGTTGGGCTATGAAGCCGCCCTCCAGTTCGCGCTGCAACACCTGAACCCAACTTCTACGCATTCTGCCCGAGGCTAAGCCATGGATATTCGCAAGGTTAAAAAATTGATCGAACTACTGGAGGAATCCGGCATCGGCGAGATAGAAATCAAAGAAGGCGAAGAATCCGTGCGCATCAGCCGTGGCATCAGTGGCATACCCGTCCCAGCGCCCAACTATAACTACCCGCCGCCTGCGCCGATTGCGGCAGCGCCGCTGGCAGCTCACCCCTCGGCCCCCGCTGCTGCACCGGCTGAAACTACTGAGAGCGGTCCGGTCACCACCGGCACCATCGTCAAGTCTCCTATGGTGGGTACGTTCTATCGTTCTCCCTCACCCTCGTCACCAAGCTTCGTAGAAGTCGGGAAAACCGTACAGGCGGGTGATGTACTGTGCATCGTCGAAGCGATGAAGATGATGAATCAAATAGAAGCCGAAGTGTCTGGCACTATCGAAGCGGTACTTGCCAATGGCGGCGAACCAGTGGAATTTGATCAACCACTGTTCTCCATCGTTTAAACAGGCGGGTAACCAAAACATGCTGGAAAAAGTGCTTATCGCTAACCGCGGCGAAATTGCGCTGCGAATCCTGCGCGCCTGCAAGGCGCTGGGCATCCAAACTGTCGCCGTCTACTCCAAAGCCGATGCCGACCTCATGCACGTACGCCTGGCTGACGAAGCTATCTGCATAGGACCTGCCGGAGCTGCGCAAAGCTACCTGCACGCACCGGCAATTATCTCCGCCGCCGAGGTGAGTAACGCCGACGCTATCCATCCTGGTTATGGATTCCTTGCAGAGAATGCCGATTTTGCCGAGCAGGTAGAGCAGTCAGGGTTCATTTTTATCGGCCCACGGTCCGAAACCATTCGCCTCATGGGCGACAAGATTTCTGCCAAAGACGCCATGCAAGCGTCGAACGTGCCCACGGTTCCAGGCTCAGACGGCCCACTCCCCGACGATCCCGATGAAATGATCAAGATCGGCCGACAGGTCGGTTACCCGGTAATCATCAAGGCCGCCGCAGGCGGTGGTGGTCGGGGTATGCGTGTGGTTCACAATGAGGCCGCACTGGTGAACTCGGTACAGATAACCAAGAGTGAGGCGCTCGCGGCTTTTGGTTCGGATGTGGTCTACATGGAGAAGTACCTGCAGCGTCCACGCCACGTAGAGATACAGGTGATTGCCGATGGCAATGGCCACGCAATCCATCTCGGCGATCGTGACTGTTCATTGCAACGTCGCCACCAAAAAGTCATCGAAGAAGCTCCCGCACCGGGCATAAGCGACAAAGCCCGAGCCGACGTAGCCGAGGCTTGCGTAAAGGCTTGCAAGGAAATCGGCTATCGCGGAGCAGGGACCTTTGAGTTTCTCTACGAAGACGGAGAATTCTATTTCATCGAGATGAACACCCGGGTACAGGTAGAACATCCGGTAACTGAGTTGATCACCGGTGTTGATATCGTGCGCGAGCAGCTGCGTATTGCCAGCGGCTTGCCTATCTCGGTGGCTCAGGAAGACGTACGTTTTACCGGCCACGCGATTGAATGTCGCATTAATGCTGAAGATCCGCACACGTTTATGCCGTCACCCGGGCGTATCACGACGTTTCATGCTCCAGGAGGTCCTGGCGTACGAGTGGATTCACATATTTATGATGGTTACACCGTCCCACCCTTCTACGACTCACTGATCGCCAAGATCATCAGCTACGGCGAAGACCGGGATCAGGCCATGGCACGTATGCGTCAGGCGCTCGATGAGCTCGTCATCGAAGGTATTCGCACCAATACCCAGCTGCATCGCGAGCTGGTGCGTGACGCGTCCTTTATGGCCGGCGGCGTGAGTATTCATTACCTAGAAAGCAAACTCGAAGTCGGCTGACATCTTATGAGCTGGCTGCAGCTGCGAATCGACTGCGACAAAGCTCAGGCTGAGCCGCTGGAAGACGCGCTGCTAGCAGCGGGCGCGCTTTCCGTCACTCTGGAAGACAGAGAGGACGAACCACTCCTTGAACCTGCGGTAGGGGCCACACCGCTGTGGAAAGCCATTCGTATCACGGGTTTGTTTATGGCTGACGCTGACATGGATCAGGTGCTGGCCTCTTTCAGAGATATCCCCGGCGCCCCTACTGCCCGCGTCGAAATCCTGGAAGACAAAGACTGGGAACGTGAGTGGATGGAGCACTACGGACCCATGCGCTTTGGAGAGCGAGTCTGGATCTGCCCCAGTTGGAAAGAACCACCTGAGCCGAATGCGATCAACTTACTACTAGACCCTGGCTTGGCGTTCGGTACCGGCACCCACCCCACCACGGCAATGTGTATTACCGCTCTGGACGGTATGGCGCTCGATGGCGCAAGGGTGGTCGACTTTGGCTGCGGATCGGGCATTCTCGGCATCGCAGCCTTGCGACTAGGCGCGACACAACTACTGGCGGTAGATAACGACCCTCAAGCCCTCACTGCCACCGCAGACAACGCCGCACGCAATAGCATCGATCCCGACAGTCTGCAGATCACGCCCCCAGGCAACTATGAGCTGAATGACTGGCAAGGCTCCGCAAATCTCGTGCTCGCGAACATTCTGGCCGGTCCACTGGTCGCGCTGTCCCAGGAGCTGTGTGACTTTCTGGCTCCCGGTGGGCAACTGGTGCTCGCCGGGCTTCTCGACACGCAAGCCGAAGAGCTCATCGCACACTATGCACCCCGGCTTGAGCTGTCTGTTCTTGAGCAGCAGGCTGAGTGGGTCTGTCTTGGGGGTCGGCTTCGCTGATTTTGGTTAAAAATTGAGCACTTGTGACCTTAAAGCCTTTTTTGCAACGCTCCGCTAACGTAACATTGCGTGTCCTTTGAACACGCCTTAAAACGGATCCGCAAAAACGCCCCAATGCTCACCATCGGCCCTCATCAGACCGCCAATGCCGTGGCTCTCGCACCTATGGCGGGCGTGACAGACCTACCTTTTCGGCGTCTTTGTGCTCGTTTTGGTACGGGCCTGCTAGTCGGTGAGATGGTGCACTCAGATCCACGGCTTCGAGAGTCGCGAAAGAGCCAACAGCGACTAAGCCACGATCTGGAAATCGACCCCCGCTCGGTTCAAATTGTAGGCAATGACCCGGTCCTTATGGCCCAGGCCGCACGCTATAACGCAAGCTGTGGCGCGCAGATCATCGACATCAACATGGGCTGCCCGGCAAAAAAAGTCTGCCGTAAAGCCGCGGGATCAGCGCTTCTTGCCGACGAGCCTCTGGTCGCATCAATCCTGAGTGCCGTGGTGAATGCCGTTAGCGTTCCAGTCACTCTCAAAATTCGTACCGGCGCAGACCCGGCGCATCGCAACGGCCCGAGTATCGCCCGCATTGCCGAAGACGCCGGCATTGCACTATTAGCCGTTCACGGCCGCACACGCGCCTGCGCCTTTAGCGGCGAAGTTGAGCACGACACAACAGCCCGCATCGTCGAGAGCGTCGACATTCCAGTTCTAGCCAATGGCGACATTCGTAGCGCGGAAGATGTCCACGCCGTGCTCGCGCACACGGGAGCTGCCGGAGTCATGATTGGCCGTGCGGCCCAAGGGGCCCCTTGGCTTCCGGGCATGCTGGCCGATGCCCTCGCCGGAGGGGCGGGTACCGCCCCCGGTTTGGCTGTGCAGTACGCCGTGATGCGTGAGCATTTAAAAGAGCTACATGCCTTTTATGGTGAGTTTTCAGGCTCACGCATCGCTCGCAAACACATCGGCTGGTATCTGGACGGACACCAGGGACTCACCGAAGAAAAATGCTTATTCAATCGACTCAACGAGGCAGCGGATCAAATCCTTTTCCTCGACACGCTCTTTAACCATCTTGACCGACAGGATCTAGCTGCATGAGTAAGGCCGAAGATTTGGCTGAAAACGCCGCAGTAAACAGCGCACTATTTGAACTCACCCAATCCAGTGAGGCAGCTACCGTCGCCTCCTTAAGAGAGGCCGTGGATCTCTTCGTGCGTCGCTATCTGGACGAGATGGACGGAGAAATGAGCACTGACTTTTATGATCTTGTGCTGTCGGAAGTAGAAGCACCGCTTCTTAAAGCCGTGATGGAATACACCCGACAAAATCAGAGTCGTGCATCAACGATGCTCGGACTGAACCGGGGAACCCTACGAAAAAAACTCAAGCAATACGCCATCGATAACCGAGGACCCGCGCTGTGAACACAGACCGCAAGGACAAGGACGACTACCAGGTACGCCGCGCTCTGATCAGCGTTTCGGACAAAACAGGCATCGTGGAATTTGCCACGGCTTTGGCAGCGATGGATGTAGCACTGCTCTCCACGGGCGGCACTTATCGCATGCTTAGCGAAGCCGGACTCACCGTCACAGAGGTCGCCGAGCACACAGGCTTCCCGGAAATGATGGACGGAAGGGTAAAGACGCTTCACCCCAAAATACACGGCGGTATTTTGGGTCGCCGGGGCGAGGACGATGCGGCTATGGCCGAACATGGCATCGACGCCATCGATATGGTGATCGTCAATCTCTACCCCTTCGAGGCAACTGTGGCTGACCCTGACTGCAGCCTGGAAAATGCCATCGAGAATATCGATATTGGCGGACCGGGCATGCTCCGCGCCGCCGCCAAAAATCACGCGTGGGTCAGTTGCGTAACGCGTGCCGAAGATTACCCTCGGGTCCTCTCGGCAATGCGCGACAATCAAGGCTGCGTTCCCGCTGCCATGCGCAGAGATCTGGCCGTGAGAGCTTTCGAGCACACAGCAGCCTACGACGGTGCGATTGCGAATTACCTGGGCGCCAGGCTGGAGGACGAAACAGCCACTCATGGCCGAACACTCAACCTGCAGTTTCACAAAGTGCAGGACCTGCGCTATGGCGAAAACCCCCATCAGGGCGCGGCGTTTTATCGCGAGCGCTCCGTCGAGGGGCCATCGCTTGCCACGTCCACACAGCTGCAAGGAAAAGCCCTGTCCTATAACAACATTGCCGACACCGACGCCGCACTGGACTGTGTTCGTCAGTTTGCCGAGCCTGCCTGTGTGATCATCAAACATGCCAACCCCTGTGGTGTGGCAATCGGCGAGGACCCTTTGAGGGCTTATGAGCGTGCCTACGCCACCGATCCGGAGTCGGCCTTTGGTGGCATCATTGCGTTCAACCGCGAGGTCGACCGAGCTACGGCGCAGCTGATCATCGACCGACAGTTTGTTGAAGTTATTATTGCACCAGCAATCAGTGATGCTGCGTGCAAAGTCTTAGCCGAGAAGAAAAATGTTCGTGTACTGACAACCGGCTCCCTCATGGATCCAATATCTGGATTGGATTACAAACGCGTCGCCGGAGGTCTGCTCGTGCAGGATCGTGACAGCATAGTAATAAACCCGGATGACCTTAGGGTTGTGAGCAAGCGACTGCCTAGTGAAGATCAGGCACGGGATATGCTCTTTGCCTGGAAGGTAGCGAAGTATGTGAAGTCCAATGCCATTGTCTATGCCAGTGATGAGCAAACCGTCGGCGTTGGTGCTGGCCAGATGAGCCGGGTGAATTCAGCCCGCATCGCCGTCATCAAGGCTGAACATGCAGGCTTGGAAGTACTCGGGTCCGTCATGGCGTCGGATGCCTTCTTTCCCTTTCGCGACGGCATTGATAACGCCGCCGCTGCCGGCATCACCGCGGTGATCCAGCCCGGCGGATCTATGCGTGATGAAGAAGTTATCGCCGCTGCCGACGAGCACGACATGGCCATGGTGTTCACCGGAGTTCGACACTTTCGGCATTGATCGTAAAACTCCGCAGTTAACGAGAGCACAGTCACGATGAACGTCATGATTTTAGGAAGCGGGGGCCGGGAGCATGCCCTGGCCTGGAAAATGGCTCAATCGACCCGCGTCAGTCAGGTGTTTGTGGTGCCTGGGAACGCCGGTACTCATCTGGAGCCCGGCGTAGAGAACGTCGCCATTGATCTGTCGGACTTTTCTGCACTGTGTGCATTTGCCAAAGATCAGCAAGTGGGTCTCACCGTTGTAGGGCCTGAGGTGCCATTAGTCGCAGGCGTCGTCGACTACTTTGAAGAACAGGGGCTGCGTTGCTTTGGTCCGCGAGCCGGCGCCGCCCAGCTTGAGGGTTCCAAGGCCTTCAGCAAGGATTTTCTTGCGCGTCACAACATCCCCACGGCAAAGTACGCCACGTTCACCGACGTCGAAGCGGCCCTTGAGTATCTTCGCGAACAGGGCGCACCCATCGTTGTAAAGGCCGACGGGCTAGCCGCAGGGAAAGGCGTGATCGTTGCCGAAACCCTCGCGCAGGCCGAAACAGCTGTCACCGATATGTTGTCGGGGAACGCTTTTGGCGAGGCGGGTTGCCGCGTGGTGATTGAAGAGTTTTTAGACGGAGAGGAAGCCAGCTTTATCGTCATCAGCGACGGCGAGACCGTGTTACCCATGGCCAGCAGCCAGGATCACAAACGCATTGGGGAAGGCGACACCGGACCAAACACTGGCGGCATGGGGGCCTACTCCCCCGCGTCGGTAGTCACCGAGGCTGTGCACCAACGTGTTATGGATGAGGTCATCATGCCCACCGTGCGCGGCATGGCCGCCGAGGGGAACCGCTACGTGGGGTTTCTGTACGCCGGCCTAATGATCAGCGCCGATGGCGTCCCCAAAGTCATTGAATTCAACTGCCGATTTGGCGACCCGGAAACACAGCCCATCATGCTGCGCTTGCGCAGTGAATTGAACATCCTCTGTGACGCCGCCATTGATGGAAGGCTTGACGAAGAAGAGGCTCGCTGGGACATCCGACCCGCCATGGGGGTCGTGCTTGCGGCCGGCGGCTATCCCGGTAGCCACGCTACAGGTTTGGTGATTCAAGGCCTGGACAGTGAGCAGAACGAAGACTGCAAGGTCTTTCACGCGGGCACAGTCCTGGACCCCAACTCTGGCAGCGTATGTACCAGCGGAGGGCGGGTATTATGCGTAACAGCCTTGGGCGAGAACATTACTGAGGCGCAGAGTCGATGCTATCGGGCTGTGGCCAAAATCAGCTGGGACGGCATGACCTTTCGTCGTGACATTGGCTGGCGCGCCATCGAGCGTTATCATCAAGGCTGAATCCCTATTGATAACTGTATTGTGACGCGACGCCTGACACCCCTAGACAAGCTTATCTGCGAGGCCGACACGGTCATGCGCACTCTGAGCGGCCGCGGTAATACTGCAGGTCGCCCATCTCCTGCCCGCGGGCACAGTGAAACAGAACTCGACAATCAGAGCCAAAAACACGTGGCGGCTCTCATGCGTGTCAATCACACCGGCGAAGTCTGCGCCCAGGCGCTGTACCAAGGTCAGGCACTCACCGCCAAGCTGCCGACGGTACGCGAAGAAATGCGCGAGGCCGCGGCCGAAGAAGTGGATCATCTGGTGTGGTGTGAGGAACGACTACGGCAGCTGAATAGTCGCCCAAGCGTTCTCAATCCTGCCTGGTATGGCCTGTCTTTTGCGATGGGAGCGCTTGCCGGAGCCGTGGGCGATGCGGTGAGCCTGGGTTTTGTTGCCGCAACGGAAGAGCGTGTATGCGCCCATCTGAAGGATCATCTGCGTCAACTGCCAGAGGATGATCGTCGCTCACGACTGATATTGCAGCAAATGCTGGAAGACGAAGAACGCCACGGAGCGAACGCGCTGGCCGCCGGGGGGCACGACTTCCCGCGACCGGTAAAGACCGCCATGACCGCTTTGTCGCAAGTCATGACGCGCAGCAGTTACTATGTCTAGCGTTGCTGCGTCTAAAGTTGCTGTGTGCAGAGGTGCTGTGTGTAGAAGTGCTCTGTGTAGAGTTCCCCTGCATAGAGTTGCGACGCCTAAAACTTAGCTCTCATCAAATCAGCGGTGCTTCAAGCGGCCGCGCTATCGATCACCTCATAACTGTGGGTAATTTCCACACCGGCAGCACCCAACATAATTGAAGCCGAGCAGTATTTTCCGGCAGAAAGCTCCACCGCGCGTTTCACCTGACTGTCTTTTAAACCAGCACCACTCACGACAAAGTGCATATTCAGACGGGTAAACACCGCCGGCACAGCATCGGCACGCTCTGCCTGAATCTCTACTCGACAATCCTGCAAGGGCTGACGGGACTTCTTGAGCATACTCACCACGTCAAACATGGCACAACCACCGGTGCCCATCAGTAGCATTTCCATGGGACGCGGACCCAAATCTCGACCGCCCAGATCCTCAGGCCCATCCATAACAACGGAATGTCCCGATCCGGACTCGCCGAGAAACATCGCCCCATCAACCCATTTCACCGTGGTCTGCACAATAGCTTCTCCTTCGACGTAAACAAAAGGCGGGAATGTAGCACAAACGCAAAGAATCCAAAGCAAGGTCGGGATTTGCGTGTCGCGCGTCCCGAGGTAAACTCTGTGCATCAAAATTTGAAGGGTTCGATCATGCTTCGTCCGCAACTTCTACAAGCCATACCCAACGTTGAAGATTTTCTGCGATTTTGCGAAACCCGGGAATATGCGAAAGGCAAAACCATCCTGCGCGAGGGAGAGCAAGGCGACAAGCTGTATCTAATCCTCGACGGCTCTGTGTCCGTGATGGTCGAAGATGAACAAGATGAAGATCATAAGATGGTGGTCAGTTATTTGAACCTTGGCGACTTCTTTGGCGAAATGGGCCTGTTCGGTAAGGCCGACGAAACAAGCAGCGCCGAAGTTGTCACTCGTGAAGCGAGCAAGATCGCAGAAATTTCTTATGAGCGCTTTATCAAAATCAAAACACAATTCCCAGACATCCTGTTTGGCATTGCCGCGCAAATGTCTAATCGCCTGCGAAAAACGACTTCCAAGCTCAAGAACTTAGCCTTTGTCGATGTGTCTGGTCGTATCGCGCACACCCTTATCGATCTATCCAAGCAGCCGGATGCTATGACACATCCCGAAGGCATGCAGATCAAGATTACCCGTCAGGAGTTAGGCAAAATCGCAGGTTGCTCCCGGGAAATGGCCGGGCGAGTCCT
>NZ_JBLGBE010000035.1:0-30857 GCF_047617445.1 Congregibacter sp. | reverse complement strand
TGTCGTAGCCCTTGTCCGCGTCCAGAAGATACTGAGAGAACTTGGTCGCCTCGCCAAAGCACAAAGGCAACACACCTGTTGCCAGTGGATCCAGGCTCCCCGTATGCCCAGCCTTAGCAGCGGTATACAACCACTTGCAGCGCTGCAAAGCCTGATTTGAGCTCATGCCCAGGGGTTTATCTAGAAGAAGGATGCCGGAGATTGTTCGACCGCGGCGCCGACGCGCCATTCTTAGTCAGCCTCTTCCTGGTCACCAGCGACATCTTGCTCAGCTGCTGTGTCGGCAGTGTCGTCTTTGTCCGCATAACGTCGATCGTCGGCAGACCTGGCGCGATGAATCAGTGCCTCAAGATCACGACCACGGCCAACACTACTATCAAAAACAAAACGCAGTTTCGGGACGCTACGCATCGACGCGTCCCTGGCAAGGGATGAGCGAAGAAAACCCGCAGCTTTGTTCAATACATCGATGCAAGGCTTGGCGTCTTCGGCGGTATCAGAGTCCAGCAGCGTAAAGTGGACGCGCGCATGGGAGATGTCCCGACTCACGTCCACCGCTGTGATACTGATCATACCTAGGCGTGGATCACGCATCTCGCGCTGAATAATCAGCGCGAGCTCGCGACGCAGGTAATCACCTACTCGCTCCGTACGACTAAATTCTTTGGCCATAGCGTTACGCTAGCTGCGACAGACTCTTTAGAGACTGCGCGCTATCTCACGTACCTCAAACACTTCAATCTGATCGCCCGCTTTGACATCGGTGTAGTTCTTAACGCCAATACCACACTCAACCCCATTACGAACCTCGCTTGCGTCATCCTTAAAGCGACGCAGGGACTCAAGCTCACCCTGATAAATCACGACGTTATCGCGCAGAACACGGATAGGCTTGGAACGGTACACCGTACCCTCGGTCACCATACATCCCGCAATCTGACCAAACTTTGGCGACCGGAAAACATCCCGAACTTCCGCAATGCCGACGATTTCCTCGCGCATCTCCGGAGGCAGCATGCCAGAAAGAGCTTGCTTAACATCGTCAATCAAATCGTAAATCACGTTGTAATAACGCAGATCCACGCCCTCAGCCTCAACCAGTCGTCGCGCCGAAGCATCCGCTCTCACGTTGAAACCAAACACAACGGCCTCAGACGTCATTGCAAGGTTGATATCTGTCTCGGCAATACCACCCACGCCGCCCGATACAATGTTGACCTGAACTTCGTCATTGCCCAACTCCAGCAATGCGGATTGCAGTGCCTCGAGGGAACCCCGAACGTCGGTCTTAACCACAACATTGAGCGTTTTCTTTTCGCCTGCGGTCATGCTTTCAAACATATTGTCTAGCTTGGCAGCCTGCTGACGCTGCAGCTTGGCATCGCGCATCTTCTCCTGACGAGAGTCAGCCAGATCTCGAGCACGCTTTTCGCTTTCGAGTACCGCAAATTGATCGCCGGCATCGGGCGTTCCGTCCAGGCCAAGGATCTCCACCGGAATACTCGGACCGGCTTCGTCGATAGGCTTACCGTTCTCGTCCAGCATCGCTCTTACACGACCGTAATTCAGTCCTGCCAGGCAGATATCGCCCTGACGCAAGGTGCCGCTTTGAATCAGCAGCGTTGTGACGGGGCCGCGACCCTTGTCCAGTCGTGACTCGATGACAATACCTTGCGCTGGGACATTGCGGGGAGCCTGAAGCTCGAGAAGCTCCGCCTGCAATAGAATCGCATCCAGAAGTGCATCTACGCCATCGCCCGTCAATGCCGATACGGGGATAAACTGGGTCTCACCACCCCATTCTTCGGGCACAACCTCTTTCGCAGAAAGCTCGTTTTTTACGCGATCCGGATCTGCGCCTTCCTTGTCCATCTTGTTAACGGCCACAATTAGCGGTACGCCCGCGGCCTTGGCATGTTGCACAGCCTCAATGGTCTGTGGCATCACGCCATCATCCGCAGCGACAACCAGAATCACGATATCCGTACTCTTTGCACCCCGGGCTCGCATTGCGGTAAACGCCGCGTGACCAGGTGTATCAAGGAAGGAGATCATCCCGCGGTCTGTCTCCACGTGATACGCGCCAATGTGCTGGGTAATACCCCCGGCTTCGCCGGACGCTACTTTGGCCTTACGAATGTAATCCAGAAGCGATGTCTTACCGTGATCAACGTGTCCCATCACAGTAACAACTGGCGCTCTCGGCATCTGCTCGCCTTCATGCATAGAGAGGGCTTCGCTAAGGTTGTCCTCAAGTGCATCAGCACTGACCAACTTAACAGAGTGACCCAGCTCTTCGATAACTAGCGTCGCAGTGTCCTGGTCGATCATTTGATTGATGTTGGCCATCACGCCCAGCTTCATCAGCTCTTTGATCACCGCGCCGGACTTCACTGACATCTGTTGAGCGAGACCGCTCACAGAAATCATATCGGCTATTTCTACTTCGTAGACCTTTCTCGCTGTTGGCATTTCAAATCCATGCTTGCCGTGCTCTTCGTGAGTGGACTTGCCCTTCCTTCGACCACCACGACGACGCGGTGACCCGGACTCGGCGGCTTCCAAGTCGGACAGGGACAGGTTGTGACCCCGGTGCTTGCCGCGGCCAAGAGGCTCTGCGCCCACACGGCCTCGAGCCTTTTTCTTACGCGGCTCTTCGCGACCTGGTGCAGCCGGGGCCTCGTGCAAACGTTTGGGCTTGCGCGCCGCGTCCACACTGGGTGCGGCGCGAGGTGTTGTTACCGCAGCCTCTGCTGCCTTGCGCTCTACCTCTGCTTGACGTGCAGCAATCGCTGCTGCTCGAGCAGCGGCCTCTTCTTCTTCACGCTTTTTACGGCGTGCAGCGGCGCGCTGACGCAACACTTCAGGATCAAGGTCTTTCTCATCTTCCGGCTCGGGCTCCGGCTCAGGCTCAGGAATGGGCTCTGGCTCGAGCGCAGGTGCTTCAGCCTCAACGAACTCCTCTACCAAGGGCTCTTCGATGAGCTCATCCGAGACCGCTGCTCCCATCTCTTCGCCGTCTTCCTCAGGAGCGTCACGCTTCACATAGGTGCGTTTTTTTCGCACTTCCACGTTGACTGTTTTCTTACCCTGAGACCCGCCAGCACGCAGAGTGCTGATGGTCTTGCGCTTCAACGTAATGCGCTTGGGAGCCGCCGTCGACTCACCATGACTGGCCTTGAGGAACGCCAGCAGCGTCTGCTTGTCCTCATCAGACACAGCTTGATCTGCCGCGCTATGAGGCAAACCCGCATCTTTCATCTGCGCCAATAGACGATCTACCGATGCGCCTACTGTTTCCGCCAGTTGCTCTACTGTTACCTGCGCCATCGCGCTGTCTCCTTGTGACCTGTTAACCCTGTTTCAATACCAAAAGGGTAATCAGGCCGGCTCTTCCTCGAACCAAGGCGCGCGAGCAGTCATGATCAGCTCACCAGCACGCTCTTCGGTCATATCTTCTATATCCATTAACTCGTCTACGCCCTGCTCGGCCAGGTCTTCCATAGTCACGATGCCGCGACTGGAGAGAATAAAGGCGAGATGACGGTCCATGCCTTCCATGCCAAGCAGGTCTTCTGCGGGCTCTTGAGCACCGAGTTCTTCTTCCGAAGCAATCGCCAGGGTCAACAGTGCATCCTTGGCACGAGCACGCAGCTCTTCGGCAATATCGTCGTCAAACCCACCGATAGACGTCATTTCTTCCAGCGGGACATAGGCAACTTCTTCAAGCGTCGTAAAGCCTTCATCTACCAGAATGCCTGCGACATCCTCGTCGACATCCAACTTATCCATGAAGGTTTGAATTACCTGTCCAGCTTCAGCTTCCTGCTTCTCAACTGCCTCATCAACGCTCATCACGTTGATAGTCCAGCCCGTGAGCTCACTGGCAAGACGTACGTTCTGACCAGCACGGCCGATCGCCTGGGCAAGATTGTCCGCGGCTACAGCGACATCCATCGTGCCATTTTCCTCGTCGACAACAATCGACTCCACTTCCGCCGGTGACATAGCGTTGATCACCAACTGTGCAGGGTTATCGTCCCAAAGCACGATATCAACCCGCTCATTATCCAACTCATTGGAGACCGCCTGAACTCGCGACCCCCGCATGCCGACACACGCACCTACTGGATCGATACGTTGGTCGTTAGTTTTTACGGCGATTTTTGCGCGAGACCCTGGATCCCGAGCGGCACTGCGAATCTGTATGACTTCTTCAGAAATCTCAGGCACTTCGATTTTGAACAGCTCGATGAGCATTTCCGGACAAGCGCGGCTAAGAATCAACTGGGGACCCCGAGTCTCCGTGCTGATCTCCGTGAGAATGGCGCGCACACGATCGTTGATCCGGAATGTTTCCCGGCCTACCAACTGCTCTCGCGGCAGCAAACCTTCAGCGTTATTGCCAAGGTCCACAATAACGTTATCGCGGGTGACCTTCTTAACGGTACCGGCAATTAATTCACCTACACGACTCGTGTACTGCTCGACGACCTGAGCTCGCTCAGCATCACGAACTTTCTGCACGATAACCTGCTTCGCAGTCTGAGCAGCGATACGTCCGAAACCGACGTTCTCAATCTGCTCCTGATGCACATCTCCAGGCTTAAGCGACTCGTCTGCCTCAATAGCCTCTTCAGTCGTGAACTGCGTACCCAGCAGTGCCAGCTCGTCATCGGGAACCACCAACCAGCGGCGTACTGTCTGATAATCGCCGGTTTCACGGTCGATGGTGACCTCAATATCGGCGTCTTCGTCGAATCGCTTCTTGGTGGCCATAGCCAGCGCGGATTCTATGGCCTCAAAGATAATGTCCTCGGACACACCTTTTTCGTTCGACACCGCTTCCGCTACTAGCAATATTTCTTTTGTCATCGCTCTCAAACCTCGTAACAACAACCTCGGGGGTCGCTCATATACGCAGCGTCAACTGCGCCCGGTCCACGTCGCCGTAGGGCAACAGATACTCGTGGTCATCCACGAGCAACACAATATCTCCATCTTCGACACCCCGAAGAGTGCCCTTGAACTTGCGACGCCCCTCAAAGGGACTACGCAAACGCATTTCTAATTCTTCGCCTACATAGGCCGCGTACTGCTCTAGTCTAAACAGCCGCCGATCAACCCCGGGAGACGATACTTCTAATAAATACTCACCGCTGATGGGTTCCTCAACATCGAGGACGGCTCCAACCTGCTCGCTTACTGCCGCGCAGTCAGTAACCTGTACACCGTTTTCAGACTCTATATATAGCCTTAAAACACTATGTTTGCCTTGGATCAGATATTCCGTACCCCAAAGCTCAAAACCTAATGCTTCGACTGTTGGTGCGAGCAATGTCTGCAGTTTGTTTTCTTTCGCGCTCATCGCTTGCCTCCTATATTTAGGTCTTCGCCCATCGGGAACCTCGCAAGCAATACGAATGCGAAGCCAATAAAAAAGCCCCAAAAGGGGCTTTTTTATCACACCGTCTGTCATTGGAGCTGACGATGTTGTTGGTAGCGGGGGCCGGATTTGAACCGACGACCTTCGGGTTATGAGCCCGACGAGCTACCAGGCTGCTCCACCCCGCATCAAAACTTTTCTCTGCTAGCCAACTCTAATGCGATAACGCTTAAGCGCTTTCACTTTAGGCCTTGACTCGCGGGACACTCCCTTTAGCTGCCCCCGTGAGAGGCCGCGTATTATAGGTGCGGCCAACACGTCGCGCAAGCGCTACCTTGCTTGCGATGGCCAGTTAGGCAAATTAAAAACCTCTCTGACAACTATTGGTGCCGAAGGGGGGACTTGAACCCCCACGCGCATAGCGCACTACCCCCTCAAGATAGCGTGTCTACCAATTCCACCACTTCGGCAATTTTCTAACGGGGCTGCGGAAGATCCTCCTGCACAGTCCCTTCTTCGGTTCCGAAACCATCAACACTCATTGTTGGCATGCTGTCATCCACTACGGGAAGATCGCTCTCGGTCACCGGTCGCATATCATCCACAGCTTCGATGTCTCCGTCCAGTGTTGCAGACGCGGAATTTGTCGGAACCGGTATCGCAAACTCATCTACGGCAGAGGTCTTGTTCTTGGCGATGATCGCCAGACCAAAGCTTGTCACAAAAAACAAAGTGACCATCCAAGCGGTAGCTCGAGTCAGCACATTGCCCCCACCGGTGCTACCAAAAACAGTCTGGGATGCTCCAGCACCGAAGGATGCGCCAGCATCTGCGCCTTTACCTTGCTGCAGGATGATCAGGCCGATAATCGCCAGGGACAGCAACAAATGCGTCACCAGTACCAGCTGTTCAATCAATTGCGCACTCATGTACTAAACCTCATTGCAGATGCGGCCAATCCGCTATCTGCTTGTTGTATTCTGGCCGCCTAAGCAGCCCTCACAATTGCGGCAAACTCGCCTGCATCCAGTGACGCTCCGCCTACAAGCGCGCCGTCAATATCAGCCTGTGCAAACAGCTCTGCCGCATTGCCCGCCTTAACACTGCCTCCATAAAGGAGACGCAATGCTGCTGCGTTTGTCGCATCAAGATCACTCACTACGTCTCGTATAAACGCGTGCATGTCTTGCGCTTGCTCCGGCGAGGCCGTTAAACCTGTACCGATAGCCCAAACCGGCTCGTAAGCCACCGCCAGCCCCCGCAGGTCAGGCAAGTCACCAAGAGCTCCCAATAACTGGGCCTTTACTACGCCCTCTGCCTGCCCCGCCTCGCGCTGGTCCTGCGTTTCGCCAACACACAAGACCGGTGTAAGGCCTGCGCGTTGCGCAATACTGAGCTTTGCTGCCACCAGAGCATCAGATTCCTGATGATACTGTCGACGCTCCGAGTGACCGACAATGACCCACTTACAGCCACAATCGCTAAGCATCTCTGCAGACACCTCCCCGGTATACGCGCCCTGTGCAATATGACTGCAATCCTGGGCCCCGAGCATTACGTCGCTGGAACGAAGCAATTCCGCAAGCTGCCCCAGATAGGCAAACGGGGGACACAGCACACACTCGGCGCGATGCTCTTCAAGTTGCGCCAGAAACGCATCGACAAGAGCCTGATTAAAGGCGCCTTTTCCGTGCATCTTCCAGTTGGCAATTACCAGCGGCTGTCGCATACCTACCAGCTCCGCGTCGCGAGGGCGCGCAATACTACCCAAGCTGCCTGCTCGGGGCAAGAAAAGAGCGTGGTCACTTTCACAAAGACCTAAGACCGGTGGTGCCCCTCAAGCGGCGGCCATAAGATCTTCAACGGTCTGCGCAAGAGAATGGCAAAGCCGATTCACTTGCTCCTCGTCACGACCCTCGACCATTACTCGAATCACCGGCTCCGTCCCGGACGGCCGCAAAAGAACGCGGCCTGCGTCACCCAACTCGCCTTCTACCTGCGCGACCGCTTGGATAATGCTGGGCTCCGCCTCAACATTCACGCCGGGGATTACGCGTACATTAATCATGGTTTGAGGAAAAAGTGGCACGTCGGCCAGAATATCGCGAAGACTCCGGCCAACACCTCGCAGCGCCTTAAGCACCTGCAAAGACGAAACGATGCCGTCACCTGTGGTCGTCACATCAGAGCAAATGATGTGCCCTGATGACTCTCCACCCAAGTGCCAGGACTGCGACTCCATCATCTCACGCACATAGCGATCACCCACCTGCGCCCGCACAAATTGCAGACCCTGCTCCCGAAGCGCCGTCTCCAAACCCAGGTTCGACATTAAGGTGCCAACGACACCTGAGTCCGACGTACCTTCATGCAAACGATGCATCGCTATGACATAAAGCAACTGATCTCCGTCGACCGTTGAGCCCTGATCGTCGACGAACAATACTCGATCGCCATCCCCATCGTAGGCTATACCCAAATCACAATTGTGCCTGAGCACTGTCTCGACAAGGCTCTCCATATGCGTGGAGCCCACACCTTCGTTGATATTAAATCCGTCGGGAGATACCCCAATTGAAATCACCTCGGCACCCAACTCAGACAACACACTGGGGGCGATGTGATACGTCGCGCCGTGCGCGCAATCCATAGCTATACGCAGACCTCGAAGACTAAAACCCTCGGGCACCGTGGCTTTGCAGAATTCAATGTAGCGGCCCGCCGCATCCACGAGTCGCTGCACTTTGCCAATGTCGTGGGACTCAACACAGCTGAGCGGCTGATCAAGCTCAGCCTCAATAGCCAGTTCAATTTCGTCTGGAAGCTTGGAGCCCGTCGCGGAAAAAAACTTAATGCCGTTATCAAAATAGGGGTTGTGCGACGCACTGATCACGATGCCGGCGTCAGCGTTTTGAGTACGAGTCATGAGTGCTACGGCAGGTGTCGGCATTGGACCCAAGAGCTTTACGTCCACGCCCGCGGCGACCAGCCCTGCCTCCAGTGCTGATTCAAACATGTACCCCGACACCCGGGTGTCCTTACCGATGATGACGCTGCAGCGGCCCTGCCCCGACATAAGGCGAGTAAACACCCTGCCACAGGCCCAACCCAGCTTCAGCACGAAGTCCGGTGTTATCGGCGACTCCCCAACCAGTCCGCGTATGCCATCGGTCCCAAAAAAACGTTTTTTCATGGCGTCTGAACATCCTTTACAGCCTGAAGAATTCGCAATACGTCGGCAGTTTCAGCAACATCGTGCACGCGCAAAATAGACGCGCCGCCCTGAGCTGCAAGCATCGCCAATGCGAGACTTCCCGGGAGACGATCATCTACACCACGGCCGGTCAGTTTAGCAATAAGCGACTTGCGTGATAAGCCTGCCATCACCGGAAAGCCCAGCAGAGCAAGCCGCTCCAGCTGTGCAACTAACACGAGATTGTGCTCAAGCGTTTTGCCAAACCCAAACCCCGGATCAATCACAATCTGGGATCGGGGTATTCCGACCTCAATACAATCGTTGGCGCGAGCCTCAAGAAATACCTGCACCTCGGCAAGCACATCGCGATACTGCGGCGCCTGCTGCATTGTGTCGGGCTTGCCTTGCATGTGCATAAGACACACGGGCAAGCCTAGTTCCGCGGCGACCGCGAGTGCGCCATCTCGCTGGAACGCTCTAACATCATTGAGCAGTCCGGCTCCCGCAGCGGCCGCTTCACGCATCACTGCCGGCGAACTGCTATCAAGAGACAGCACAACGCTGCATTCACGACTCAGGACTTCGAACACGGGTAGCACCCGATCCAACTCTTGCTGCCCCGATACAGGCGCCGCACCGGGTCGTGTGGACTCACCGCCGATATCGAGAATTTTTGCGCCGGCATCGATCATGGCAAAAGCCTCGCGACGTAGAGCGTCAAGATCAGCTTGTCCATTGGCAAACCAACGGCCACCGTCAGAAAAAGAGTCCGGGGTTACGTTAAGAACGCCCATGATGATGGGCGTAGAAAGATCAAGAACGGTATCGGCACAACGCAAGGTTGTGCCGATACTCTTAGCAGAGTTCAAAAGACCGCGTCGAATCCGTCGAGGCCTTAGTGCTCGCCCGCAGGCCCACCAATGGGGCCGCTGCGATCTGCAGTATCGGATCCTGCTGCTGACGATGACGATGAGGAACCAGAGTCACTGTCGCTATCGTTCTTGCTCCAATCCGCTGGCTCGCGTGGCGTGCGCCCCGACATAATGTCGTCGATTTGATCGGCATCGATAGTTTCGTAGTGCATCAACGCATCGGACATGAGGTGCAGCTTATCCACGTGCTCTTCCAGTATGTCCTGTGCCTTGCAATAACACTCATCAATGATCCGACGTACTTCGGTATCGATTTGCTTCGCCGTTTCATCCGACATTGCCTTGCTCGCCGGTGCCCCACCGCGTCCCATGAAAACCTCGCCACCGCCGTCGTCATACAGCAGTGGACCCATCTTCTCGGACAGGCCCCACTTGGTGACCATATTTCTGGCAATCTCGGTAGCGCGCTGGATATCGTTGGATGCGCCAGTGGTAATGCCGTCCGGGCCCAGGGTCATTTCCTCGGCGATCCGACCGCCAAACAAGCTGCATATCTGTCCGATAATGTGCCTGCGACTGTGCGAGTAACGGTCTTCTTCGGGCAGGAACATCGTTACGCCAAGGGCGCGCCCCCGGGGAATAATGCTCACTTTATAGACCGGGTCGTGCTCTGGAATGACCCGCCCCACAATCGCATGCCCCGCCTCGTGATAAGCCGTGTTGCGCTTTTCGTCCTCGGACATCACCATGGACTTGCGCTCGGCGCCCATCATGATTTTGTCCTTGGCAAGCTCAAACTGTGTCATGCCCACTGTTCGCGATCCTGTGCGAGCCGCGAAAAGCGCTGCCTCATTCACGAGGTTAGCCAAGTCAGCACCGGAAAATCCGGGCGTACCTCGAGCTATCTTGGATGCCTCTACATCTTCTGCAAGCGGCACTTTGCGCATGTGGACTTTCAAAATTTGCTCCCGACCGCGAATATCGGGCAGACCCACAACGACCTGCCGATCGAAACGGCCCGGACGTAGCAGCGCAGGATCGAGTACATCAGGTCGGTTGGTTGCTGCGATCACGATAACGCCATCGTTCACTTCGAAGCCGTCCATCTCAACCAGCAGTTGGTTGAGCGTTTGCTCACGTTCATCGTTCCCGCCGCCCATACCGGAGCCACGGTGGCGACCCACCGCATCTATTTCATCAATAAATATAATGCAGGGTGCCTGCTTCTTCGCCTGGTCAAACATATCGCGCACCCGCGACGCGCCGACACCGACGAACATTTCGACAAAGTCCGAACCGGAGATTGTAAAAAATGGCACTTTGGCTTCGCCTGCAATCGCCTTAGCGAGAAGCGTTTTACCCGTACCAGGTTGCCCCACCATCAGGACGCCGCGGGGAATTCGTCCGCCAAGCTTCTGAAACTTACCGGGGTCACGTAGAAACTCGACGAGTTCCTGCACCTCTTCTTTAGCTTCATCAACGCCGGCTACGTCGGCAAAGGTCGTGGTGATCTGATCCTCGCCCAGCAGCTTGGCCTTACTCTTTCCAAAACTCATAGGGCCGCCACGACCGCCTGCCCCGCCCTGCATCTGGCGCATAAAGAACATAAACACCGCGATGATAATCAGGATCGGGAAACTAGCGACAAGGAGCTGAGTCCACACGCTTTGTTGCTCGGGCTCTCGGCCTTCGACTTCAACCTGGTGCGTCAGCAGATCATCCATAAGCTTGGGATCGTCGACCATCGGTCGCGTCGTTTCGAAATACGACCCATCGAAACGCTCACCCGCAATGGTTAGTCCATCAATAACGACTTTGCGAACCTGGTCGCTCTGGATCTCCTGAATAAACTCGGAGTACACCACACGCTCTGTGGGGTCCTGCATGCTGAAGTTGTTAAAAATCGACAGCAGTACTGCAGCTATTACCAGCCACAAAAGCAGATTCTTGGCCATATCGTTCAAAATCGTTACCTCATTGCCGCGGCGTTTTGGAAAACTACCGCCATATAATCATCGACTGTTGGAGCGTTAAACTGCGCGCCGCCGGGCAAGCCTGCCCAACCATTGCCGGTCTACCAGTATAGCGGTTTTTACGACGCGCCCCCTTGTTGGGCCACGACTCCACTGGGCTACTCTCCAGGCTCCGTCACCAAACGGCCCCGAGCCACCAGATACACTTCTCGGGAACGCGGCCTCGAAGCCGTTGGCTTACGAGTCAGAACTTTTTCGAACTGATCCCGAGTCGCCTTGAAGAGCTCATCAAAACCCTCGCCTTGAAACACCTTGGTCACAAAAACACCCCCTGGAGCCAGGACACGACAGGCCATATCCAACCCGAGCTCAACCAGATAAATCGACTTTGGCTGATCTACTGCACTCACTCCACTCATGTTGGGGGCCATATCGGAAATTACAAGGTCCACCGAACTTTCGCCTAACTCCGTCAAAATTCTCTCAAAAACAGCATCCTCCGTGAAATCTCCTTCAACGAAGTCGACCCCCGCAATACTATCCATAGGCAGTATGTCGGACGCTATTACTCTTCCTTTATCCCCCACGAGAGCTGCCGCCACCTGAGACCAACCTCCGGGAGCACTCCCGAGGTCCAAAACAGTCATGCCTGGCCGAATCAGGCGTTCGCGCTCCTGCAGCTCCAGTAGTTTGTAGCAGGAGCGGGAACGATAGCCGTCGCGCTGCGCCTGCTGCACATAGGGGTCCTCTCGATGCTCCCGCAACCATGCCTTGCTGCTGGACCGCTTTTTAACCATGGTCTATTCCTGAAAATCTCGATTTGGGTCCCGCTGGAAGTCTAGTGTAGACTCCGCGCCCCGCTGACTTCTTCGGTTTACCCTAGCATGACCCGCAAAACCAACACCCGCCAACTACGCGCCATCGGCCACAAGCTCCACCCGGTCGTAACTATCGCCGGCAAAGGACTCAGTGAGACCGTACAACTGGAACTTGAACGCGCCCTGACTGATCACGAGCTCATCAAGATAAAGCTGGCGGTAGGCAGCCGTGAGACACGTGATGAGGTGCTTGCGCAGCTTCTTCAAGATAGCAAAGCTGAACTGGTTCAGCGCATTGGTAATACCGCGCTGTTGCTACGACACAGCCCACAGCCCGACCCCAAAAAATCTAATCTGCTGCGCGTACTCTCCTAAGCAAGACGCCCGGAGCTAACTTGCGCTGCTAAAGGTGGCGCACCTGATCAATCTCATATTCCCGATCACCACCGGGAGCGCGTACAACCGCCACGTCCCCTTCCTGCTTGCCAATCAGCGCCCTGGCGATCGGTGAATTCACCGAAATCAGGTTTTGTTTTGCATCAGCTTCATCGTCGCCAACGATTCGGTAAACGACCGATTCATCGTTACCCAGGTTAATCAGGTCCACAGTTACGCCAAAAATCACTCTCCCCGTGCAGGGGATCGACTTCACGTCAATCACCTGAGCATGTGAAAGCTTGCCCTCGATATCCATAACCCGCCCCTCAGCAAAGCTTTGCTGCTCTCGTGCGGCGTGATATTCGGCGTTTTCCTTAAGGTCACCATGCTCTCGGGCCTCAGCAATCGCCTGAACAATTCGCGGACGATCTACCTTTTTTAACTGATCAAGCTCTGCGCGCAAGGCTTGCTCACCCTGCGCCGTCATCGGCACCTTACTCATTACTGCATACCCCTGTGGAGATCCTGGAGACGGCGTACCGTCTTATCCCCTTCTCGCTGCAAGGTCAGGCATATAGCCTCGGCCGCAGCAAGTGTCGTTGTGTAAAACACCCGGTGTGCTTCCGCACTGGCGCGAATGGGCGCCGAATCAGCAATCGCCCGTCGTCCTTCCGTGGTGTTAATAATAATGTCTGCCTCGTCATTCTTGATCATATCGACGATATGGGGCCGCCCCTCAAGTACTTTATTCACCCGGCGTACTTTCAGACCGGCGGCTTCCAGCGCATCCGCAGTACCTCCGGTCGCAGCCAGACTAAAGCCCAGTGCAACCATCTGCCCGGCGAACCTGACAGCGCCGGGTTTGTCGACGTCCCTTACGCTGATCAGGAGCGTACCGCTTCTCGGGGGAGGATCACCTGCTGCCAGCATCGCCTTAGCGAAAGCATCGGCAAAACTATCGCCGGTACCCATGACTTCTCCGGTGGACTTCATCTCCGGCCCCAAAATCGGATCAACACCGGGGAACTTGTTAAACGGCATCACCGCTTCTTTAACGCTGAAAAAGTCAGGCACAATCTCTTCGGTAAAGCCCTGATCCACCAGGCTCACTCCGGCCATGCAGCGCGCTGCAATCTTGGCCAAAGAGGTGCCGATGCACTTGGACACAAAGGGCACTGTGCGCGACGCACGGGGGTTGACCTCAATGACATAGATTTTTTCGTCCTGCCAGGCGAGCTGCACGTTCATCAGGCCCTTCACACCCAGCGCAAGCGCCATTTGCCTGACCTGCTCGCGCATTTCGTCCTGAACGTCTGCAGGCAAGCTATAGGGAGGCAATGAGCATGCCGAGTCTCCCGAGTGCACGCCCGCCTGCTCGATGTGCTGCATGATGGCGCCGATAACAACCTGCTCACCGTCAGACACAGCATCGATGTCGACCTCTATCGCTGCACTCAAAAAGCTATCCAGAAGTACCGGCGCGTCGTCACTAACCGACACCGCTTCGCGCATGTAGCGAAGCAAATCTTCTTCGCGATAGACAATCTCCATCGCGCGACCACCCAGAACATAGGAGGGACGAACTACCAAGGGATAACCGATGGTCCGAGCCGCCTCGATGGCCTGCTCAACGCTACGAACCGTGGTGTTGGCCGGCTGCAAAAGACCAAGCTCTTGAATAAGCTGCTGAAAGCGCTCCCGATCCTCGGCGCGATCGATCGCATCGGGTGTCGTGCCGATAATGGGCACCCCGGCAGCCTCCAATGCACGGGCCAGCTTCAACGGCGTCTGGCCACCAAACTGAACGATCACACCCTTGGGCTGCTCTTTTGCGACGATCTCGAGCACGTCTTCCAGCGTGACCGGCTCAAAATAAAGCCGATCAGAGGTGTCATAGTCCGTAGAGACAGTCTCAGGATTACAGTTGACCATAATGGTCTCATAGCCATCCTCACGCATCGCCAGCACAGCGTGTACACAGCAGTAGTCAAACTCAATGCCCTGTCCGATCCGATTTGGCCCGCCACCGATCACCAGAATTTTGGGTCGATCCGTAGGGTCTGCCTCGCACTCTTCGTCATAAGTGGAGTACATGTAGGCCGTGCTGGATGCAAACTCAGCAGCACAGGTATCCACGCGCTTGTACACCGGACGGATATTCAGGCCCTGCCGATGCTCCCGCACCACCGCCTCTTTCACATTGAGTAGCGCTGCCAAACGTCTGTCCGCAAAACCTTTACGCTTGAGACGATAAAGCCGCTGCTTGTCCAAGTCCTCCAGAGTGCCCGCGGCAACAACTGCTTCATCCCGGACAATGTCTTCAATCTGGACGAGGTACCAGGGATCTACACCAGAATGTCCATACACCTCATCAACTGTCATACCCAGTCGAAAGGCATCCGCTATATGCCAGATACGGTCGGCCCCGGGATTAATGAGCTCGCTGATCAGCTCATCACTGGGCTCAACATCCTCCGGTCCCAGAAGAGACTCAAGACCCGACGCACCGACTTCGAGGCTGCGCAAAGCTTTCTGCAGAGATTCCTGGAAATTACGACCGATGGCCATGACTTCGCCGACGGACTTCATCTGAGTCGTCAGGCGTGCATCCGCCGCATTAAATTTCTCAAAGGCAAAGCGTGGGATTTTTGTGACGACATAGTCAATGGCCGGCTCAAAGGATGCCGGTGTTGCCCCGCCGGTAATGTCATTCTTGAGTTCATCCAAGGTGTAGCCAATAGCCAGCTTGGCCGCGACTTTAGCGATGGGAAATCCCGTTGCTTTTGACGCCAGCGCTGAAGATCGCGAAACCCGGGGGTTCATCTCGATGACCACCATGCGACCGGTGTCGGGACAGACACCAAATTGAACGTTCGAGCCACCGGTTTCCACGCCGATCTCACGCAATACCGCCAAAGAGGCGTTGCGCATGATCTGATATTCCTTGTCCGTTAGCGTTTGAGCCGGCGCGACGGTGATGGAATCACCGGTATGCACGCCCATGGCATCGAAATTTTCAATGGCACAAATGATGATGCAGTTGTCCTTACAGTCACGGACCACCTCCATCTCGTACTCTTTCCAGCCGATGAGCGACTCATCAATCAGGAGCTCAGAGGTCGGCGAAAGATCCAGGCCACGGAGACAAATTTCCTCGAATTCCTCGCGGTTGTAGGCAATGCCGCCGCCAGATCCGCCCATAGTGAACGAGGGACGAATAATGCAGGGAAACCCGAGGGTTTCGCGTACCGCATGAGCCTCGTCCATAGAGCGAGCAAAAGATGCCCGGGGCGTTTCCAGCCCGATACGCTTCATCGCCTTGTCAAACAACTCGCGATCTTCGGCCATATCGATGGCCTCTTTGGTCGCGCCAATCATTTCGACGCCATTGGCTTCGAGCACGCCCTCCCGGGCTAGATCCAAAGCGCAGTTAAGTGCCGTTTGACCACCCATGGTTGGCAGCAAAGCGTCCGGCTTTTCTATTTCAATGATTCGCTGAACCGTGCGCCATTCGATCGGCTCAATGTAGGTGGCATCGGCCATCGCCGGGTCGGTCATGATCGTGGCCGGGTTCGAGTTCACCAGAATGACCCGGTACCCCTCTTCTCGCAGCGCCTTACAGGCCTGCGCTCCGGAGTAGTCAAACTCACAGGCCTGGCCAATCACAATGGGGCCGGCGCCAATGATGAGAATACTTTTAATGTCTGTGCGCTTTGGCATGAGCTTATCCCGCCTGCTGCTGGATCAGGCTGATGAAATGATCGAAGAGCACACTGGGCTCGTGCGGACCGGGACTTGCCTCGGGGTGTCCCTGAAAACTAAAGGCCGGCTTGTCAGTGCGCTCGATACCCTGCAGCGTTCCGTCAAACAGTGATCGATGTGTCACTCTTAAACACGCCGGGAGTGCCTCATCGTTGACGGCAAATCCGTGGTTCTGGCTGGTAATCATCACCCTGCCATCGCGAAGATTCTGCACCGGATGATTGGCACCATGATGACCGAACTTCATTTTCAGGGTCTGGGCGCCACTGGCAAGCGCCAGCAGTTGATGGCCCAGGCAAATACCAAATAGAGGAATCCCTGATTCCAGCAACTCAGTAATCGCGGCGATGGCATAGTCACAAGGCTCCGGATCTCCCGGACCATTGGAGAGAAACACACCATCGGGATTTAATGCCAGTACATCGCTGGCGGGCGTCTGTGCCGGCACAACCGTTAGGCGACAGCCACGATCGGCAAGCATTCGCAGAATATTGCGCTTCACCCCGAAGTCATAGGCCACCACATGCCATGGCATATCCTCGGCCGCTGGATCGGCAAAGCCCGCCCCCAGTTGCCAGGTTCCTGCGGTCCAGGCGTAACTCTCACCCGTGGATACTTCCTTGGCTAGATCCATACCCTTAAGTCCCGCGAACTCTCGGGCCAGCGCCAGTGCGGCGTCGGCATCCAGGGTATCGGTAGCCATAAGACAACCATTTTGGGAACCCTTGTCCCGCAGAATCCGGGTCAATCGTCGCGTATCAATTTCGGCAATGCCCACAACGCCCCGCTCCTGAAGATAGTCATCCAGTGCCTGGGTGTTACGAAAATTGCTCGCCATTAAGGGAAGATCGCGAATCACCAGACCTGATGCCCAGATTTGTGACGATTCCTCGTCCTCGGGATTAGTGCCTGTGTTGCCAATATGCGGGTAGGTCAGCGTGACGATCTGACGGGCATAGGACGGATCGGTGAGGATCTCCTGATAACCGGTCATCGCTGTGTTAAACACGACTTCGCCAACGGAGGTGGCGGGGGCACCAATGGATACCCCATGAAACACGCTACCGTCTTCAAGAACCAGAATTGCGGGACGGGTCAATCGTTCCTCCAGGAGCGTCGGCACTCCGCTCGCAGGCTCAAAAAAAAGCGAGATGAGTCAGTCTCATCTCGCTTTTCTTGGCTTGTCAATGTACGTTAATGCCGGCAGCTCAGAATTTTATGTCGTCAAAGTATACGCCGAACGCAGAGCCCGGTCGCGGGGACGCAGTGTACAAAATCGCCTGTTTTCTGTCCATACAGATTATCCACAAACTAAGTGCCGGCTGAGCCCTCTCCGCCTATCATAGCGCCCTGGAACCTCGGATCCCTCAAATGAACTATTTCCACCACAAGCATGCTGTCATTACGGGGGCAGGCTCGGGTATTGGGCGGGCGCTCGCGCAGCAGCTCAACGCCGCTGGCTGCCATCTTTATCTATCGGACATTGATGGGGACGGCCTTGCCGCCACCATAGCGAGCTTCGACAACCCCAATGCGCCCTCCCACGGCACGGTGGTCGACGTTTCAGACGTTGACGCGGTGAACCGCTGGGCCGCCGCTGTGGGCGAGATCAGCCCAGAACTCCACCTTGTAGTGAACAATGCAGGAGTCGATCTGATGGCCTCTGCTGCGCAAACGACCTTGCATGACTTTCATTGGCTGATGAACATCAATTTCTGGGGGGTCGTGCACGGCTGTAACGCCTTCATTCCCGCTCTGAAAAAAGCCGAGAAAAGCCATCTTGTGAACATTTCGTCAGTCTTCGGGATGATCGCAGTCCCCAATCAGTCTGCTTACAACGCTGCTAAATTTGCCGTGCGCGGCTACAGCGAATCTTTGCAACAGGAATTAGACCTCGCCGATAGCCCCATAAAGCTGTGTTGCGTCCATCCTGGCGGCATCGACACGAATATAGCCAGACGCGCCCGCAACGTGGACCCCAATGCGACCGCAGACTCGCAGCAGGCGATGTTTGCGCCCCATGCGCGAACCAGTGCCACTGAAGCGGCACGTCGTATCCTTCGAGCCGCAGAGAAAGGTCAGCGGCGGCTACTGATCGGACGCGATGCGAAAATTATCGACTGGGTAGTGCGGCTGTTCCCCACCGCCTACGCTCGCCTGCTTTATGACAGTGCGGTCAACCCAGAGCCGAACATCCAATGAGCGAAACCCTTACACGTCGCCAGCTAATGGTGCTCATTGCGGCACTCATGGCAACCGGTATTGGCCAGTCCTTGGTGTTTGCAATTTTGGCGCCCCTGGGTCGCGAGGTCGATCTCGCGGAGGTCCAGATAACCTCGATTATTGCGCTCTCAGCACTGGTGTTTGCCGTGGCCTCGCCCTATTGGGGCCGCCTCTCGGACAAAGTCGGTCGCAAGCCCGTGATTCTCATTGGCCTCATTGGATACACGGTAGGCACCCTCTTGTTCACGTCGGTATTTATGGCGGGACTTACCGGCGTACTGACGGGGCTGTCCCTATACACCGTAGCGCTCGTTGCACGCTGCAGTCAGTCGGTGGTGATGTCCGCTACCAGCCCATCAACAACAGCCTATGCGGCAGACAGCACAAGTACCGCCGAGCGCACGGCCGCTATGGCGAAACTGGGAACCGCCAACAGTCTGGGCATGATCCTTGGGCCCGCTGTGAGTGGTGCGCTAGCGACGCTCGGGCTCCTGGCGCCGCTTTATTTTGCCGGTGCTTTGGCAGCGGCGGCGGCGATACTGGTGTGGCGGGCGCTGCCGAACATTCCTGCACCGCAACGACATAGCCATGATCGCCCGCGGCGCATGCGCTTTTTGGACGTTCGTATACGGCGGTTTGCTCTTACGGCTATCGCTTTGTTCACGGGATTTTCGGCGATTCAACAAACCCTTGGGTTCCAGCTTCAGGACCAACTGTCACTCACTGGGGTGGAAACTGCTCAATACACCGGTGCTGCTCTGATGGTCTCGGCCGTTTTCACCTTTATTGTGCAGGTGACGGCCATGCAGCGCCTAAAACTACCTCCGCATATCTTCGTGCGCACAGGTCTGGCCTCTATGGCCGTCGGGTCACTGCTCATTGCCGGGTTCGCCAACTTCACGATGCTGGCCTTCGGTATGGCCTTACTGGGAACCGGACTGGGTTTGTCCATGCCAGCAATCACTGCCGGCGCTTCTATTGCGGTAAGTTCACAGGAGCAAGGTGGCGCAGCTGGCGTAATTTCAGCATGCCCTGCTGTAGGTTTTGTGAGTGGCCCGATAATCGGTGGTTTGCTGTATCCCCTGGCGCACTTCGGACCGGCGCTATTTTCTTCGCTGGTGTTCGCAGGCACCATCGCCTTTTTGTACGGAACCTCTAAGCGCTAGCCCGCGACGAAAATCGCGGCGAGGGCTTCGCGCATTGGGGGGGGGATAGGCACGGGCCGACTAGTGACTCGATCAACGAACACATGGGTAAAAGTGCCATTGGCGCAGGCGCAATCGTCACCTTCCCGGAAAATACCAATACCGTACTGCACGGAACTGTTCCCCAGTCGATCAACTCTCAACGCCCCCTGCAATGCCTCGGGATACGCCACAGGTGTGTAGTAGTCACAACCGGAGTTCACCACCAGGCCGACGGTGTCGCCGTCGTGAATATCCAAACCTCCCTCGTCAATGAGGTAGCGATTGGCCACGGAATCGAAGTAGCTGTAGTAAATGACGTTGTTAACGTGTCCGTAAACATCGTTGTCCGACCAGCGCGTAGTAATCGCGGTGAACCAGCGGTAATCCCTGCGCGTCGGAGCTTCTGCTTTAGGCATCTTCGTATCTCACTATGCCCGCGGCCAAAATGCGGCGCGATAGATACCAAGCGCATCCTCGTAAGTCACATCCCGGGGATTGTTAACCAGTAAACGAGTTTGCAGCATTGCGTCCTGGGCGAGAGTCTCCAGACTATCTTCTCGAACACCCGCCTCACTGAGTGTGGCAGGCAGCGACAGGTCGACAATCACTGCTTCGAGGGATGAAATCAAGGCCTCTGCGCGAGCCTCGTCACTTCCGGAAACCGTGGCTCCCACCACCAACTCTGCAAGCTCTGCATAAAGACCCATCGCCTCGGGAAGATTAAACCGAAGCACCGCCGGCAGTACCAGGGAGTTACTCAAACCGTGGGGGATGTGATAGTGCCCACCCAAGGGATAGGCAAGAGCGTGTACCGCTGCCACAGGCGCGTTGGCAAATGCTTGGCCGGCCTGCATAGCACCCAGGAGCATCGCACCCCGGGCGTCACGCTGGCGTCCATCGTGGACCGCCGTTCGAATATTCCGCGCGAGCAAGCTCAGTGCACTGCGCGCCAAATTGTCGGACACGGGATTTTTTTTAATCTTAGAGGTATAGGCTTCAATCGCATGCACCATGGCATCCACGCCGGTCATCGCGGTGACTCTGGGCGGCAGGCCTAAGCTAAGGTCTGCATCGAGAACAGCGATATCGGGCAGCAAAACCGCAGAGCTCACCCCTGCTTTGGTCGTCTCTCCTGTAGTGATAACCGCCACCGGCGTTACCTCGGAACCCGTGCCGGCGGTCGTGGGAACAAGAATGAGTGGCAGCCGACCACCGGTCAGCTGCTCTACGCCGTACATATCGCTGAGCGCTTGATCACTGCACAGTAGCGCTGCCGCCACTTTGGCAACATCCATGGAACTGCCACCACCAACAGCGACAACACCATCAACACCAGATTCCTTACCCGCGGCTGCCGCAGCAAGAACCACCGCTTCTGGCGGGTCCTCACTCACTTTGGCAAACAAGGTAACCCTAATGCCTGCGGCGCCCATGGCATCCTGCACGGGACCAATCAGGCCAATGGACACTAAGCCCGGATCAGTTACCAGCAGCACGTTTTGAACGCCGAGGTTGGCGCAATGCACAGCGAGCTTTAGCGCCTCGCCATTGCCACTCACGACGCGCGCAACGGTACTAAAAGTAAATGGCTGCATGCTGAACTTACTCCATGGTCAGAATGACCTTACCTCGGGCAAGTCGGCCCGTCATCACATCGTAGGCTTTCTGATAATCTTCTAGGGCGAAGACATCATTGATTGCGGGCTTGAGTTTGCCTTCTGCAAACAATCCCCAAAGCGCTTTGATGTTCTGTAAATGTACAGCAGGCTCTTCGGCAATAAAACGCCCCCAGAACACACCTACAATCGAGCAGCCCTTAAGCAATGCGAGGTTCAAAGGAATCTCGGGAATCGGTCCACTCGCAAATCCAATGACCAAGTAGCGGCCATTCCACGCCATACCGCGCAGAGCAGGCTCCGAATAGTCGCCACCAACCGGATCGTAGACAACGTCCACACCCTTGCCGCCAGTCAACTCCTTCACAGTTTGCTTAAGGTCCTGCTCGCTGTAATTAATGGTCTCGTCAGCCCCCAATTCACGGCACATCGCGAGCTTCTCTTCGGAGCTTGCTGCAGCAATCACCTTGGCTCCCATGAGCTTACCCAGTTCCACCGCGGTAGAACCTACTCCGCCAGCAGCGCCAAGCACCAGTAAGGTCTCACCCTCTTTGAGATCCGCACGCTGCTTAAGCGCATGGTAGGAAGTGAAATAGGTCATGGCCACACCGGCCGCCTGCTTGAAATCCAGACCTTCAGGCATGGGCATTACGGCGTGTTGATCAACGGCAATTTGATCACGGAAGCAGCCGCTACCCGTCATCGCAATGACTTTGTCGCCGGGCTTGTAGCGATCAACGCCTTCACCTACCGATAGCACAACACCTGAACACTCGCCGCCAGGAGAGAACGGCATATCGGGTTGAAACTGGTACTTACCTTGAATAATCAGCACGTCGGGGAAGTTCAGCCCGGCTGCCTTGATATCGATAACGACCTGTCCAACCCCAGCGGTCGGCTCCGGATGATCGGTGGCAAGCTCCAGCTTGTCCGCCATTCCATGTTCGGTACACAGTAGTGCGCGCATTCATCTCTCCATGTTTGATCTTACATGTTCGTACACATGCCTTTGCAAATAAGACGAAGCAGGAGACAGAGCGTTCAGGTGTGCTGTGAGCGGGCGTCACGCGCCATGGATGACGCTTTTTGGCGTCCCGCTCGCAGTATTTCTGTGCGCTGTGCCTACTGCTTCCCAACTACTTAGCCCAGCCTTTTATCTACAGTACTTCGAAGAGTCCCGCAGCGCCCATACCACCACCAACACACATCGTGACGACCACGTACTTAACACCGCGTCGCTTTCCTTCGATGAGTGCATGACCAATCATGCGCGAACCACTCATTCCGTAGGGGTGACCAATCGCAATAGCGCCACCGCTCACATTGAGCTTGTCATTATCGATGCCCAGTACGTTACGGCAATGCAATACCTGCACAGCAAACGCTTCGTTGAGCTCCCACAGCCCAATGTCATCGACGGTTAAGCCGTGCTGCTTGAGCAACTTAGGAACCGCATAGACCGGGCCAATACCCATTTCGTCAGGCTCAAGGCCCGCAACCGCGATGCCGCGATAAAGCCCGATAGGCTCAAGACCGCGCTGCTCCGCAAGCTTCGAATCCATGATCACTTGCGCCGATGCGCCATCAGACAGCTGTGAAGCGTTACCCGCTGTAATGGTGCCGCCTTCGATCACTGTCTTAAGACCCGCGAGCGCCTCAGGGGTAGTGGCGCGAATGCCTTCATCGCGGCTCACCGTCGCTTCAGCTTCAGACTGCTCGCCAGTTTCTTTGTTCCAGACGATGCGCTTGCAGGTAACCGGTGTCAGCTCTGCATCATAACGGCCCTGCTCGTAAGCTTCGGCCACACGCTGCTGCGACTGCAGACCGTACTCATCCATGGCATCCCGGCTAATACCGTAGCGCTTAGCAACAACTTCGGCTGTTTGTAGCATTGGCATGTAGACATTTGGGTGCATAGCTACGAGCTCTTCGTCTGCCGCACGGTACAAATTCATATGCTCGTTTTGCACGAGAGAAATCGAGTCAATTCCACCGCCCACTACGATATCCATACCGTCATACATCACTTGCTTGGCAGCAGTGGCGACCGCCATGAGGCCCGAAGAACACTGTCGATCGATAGTCATACCCGAAACCGTGACCGGCAATCCCGCGCGCAAGGCAATCTGCCGCGCAACGTTTTGACCACCAGACCCCTGTTGTAGGGCGGCGCCCATGATCACGTCTTCGATTTCACCAGGCTCAACGCCTGCACGACGCACTGCTTCGCGAACTGCGGCAGCACCCAACGTTGGGGCTGGAAGATTGTTAAATCCACCGCGATAGGCTTTCGCAATAGGTGTTCGTGCTGTCGATACAATAACTGCTTCTTTCATACTGTTTCTCCTATGGACGGGTTAACACACCGCCAGTAAACGTCTGCTGCGCCCCAAAGGGGCGCGATAAATTAATCGAGAGAAATACCAAGACCGGCAGCGGCCTTAGTGAGCATTTTTCCAGTCTGCTCAAAGCCAGCCTGCAGAGCGCGCTCGCCTTCAGGGGAAGTAATAGTGTCCCAATGCGCAGCAATACCCTCGGGGGTTTGCTCTTCTGGCGTTAACCAGCAGCCGTCAGTTTCAACAATCTTGGCAACGGCATAAGAGCCTGCGCCTGCGCAAAGAATCGTACGATTCGGGCTGTCTTCGCTGACCAAATACAAAACAGCAGGCGTTACCGTCTCGGGAGTGAGAAGTTCGAATACCTTCTCAGGCATCAAGCCCTCGGTCATCCGTGTTCCCGCAGTCGGAGCGAGTGCATTCATACGAATATTGTATTTGGCTCCCTCTTGAACCAGCGTATTCATCATGCCAATCACACCCATCTTGGCCGAACCGTAATTGGTTTGCCCAAAGTTGCCGTAAAGACCGGAAGAGGATGTAGTAACGACGATACGGCCATATTCCTGCTCTTTCATGATCTCCCAGCAAGCGCGAGTGCAGTACACACTGCCCATGAGGTGGACATTCAAGACCAGCTGAAAGTCTTCCATGGAGCCCTTGATAAAACTCTTGTCGCGAAGGATGCCAGCGTTGTTAACGAGAATATCGACGCGACCCCATTTCTCCATGGTCGCGGCTACCATCGCCTCTACCTCGGCGTAGTTCGAGACATTGGCACCGTTGGCCATGGCTTCACCACCTGCCGCTTCAATTTCTGCAACAACTGCCAGAGCTGCTTCTGACGAAGCACCTGTGCCGTCCTTGGCGCCGCCCAGATCGTTTACTACAACCTTGGCTCCGCGCTTTGCAAGTTCAATAGCATGGCTGCGGCCCAATCCCTGGCCTGCACCGGTAACAATAGCTACCCGACCGTCATAACGAATCGTCATTCTCAATTACTCCTTTTGTATGTGTCAGGCGCAGACAATCATCGCCAGTGTTTCAGCCACTAGCGCGGGGGTCTCTTCACCTTCAATCTCTACGGTAACCGCCGATGTCATAAGGAAGCGGTTGTCATCTTTTTGATCAACACTAATCAGCTCACTGTGGGCGCGAATTTTTTTGCCCGCGCGCACTGGAGCGAGAAAACGCACCTTGTTCATGCCGTAATTGATACCCATCATCACGTTCTCTGGCACTACTCCTTGGCCCTCACTGAGCTTGGGAAGCATCGACAGCGACAGGAATCCGTGGGCAATCGTTCCGCCAAAAGGAGTCTGTGCGGCCTTCTCTTCGTCCAGATGAATAAATTGATGATCCTCGGTGCAATCCGCAAAAGCGTTAATACGCCCTTGATCGATAGTCACCCAGTCGCTAGTCGTCTTAGTGCCGACCTGATCAACAAGCTGTTCTTTTGGAACTACTTTAATACCCATGTTTTTTCACCTTTTTACTAACGAAATATTCAAATAACCGTGTAGCGCGGTGCGCTCAGAACCTGATATCAACCGTCTCTAAACGTCGCATTCACGGGCTCTTGGTCCATATATTTTTTGAACTCGTTGCGTCCCACCACCATGCGGTGAACCGCATCCGGACCATCTGCAAGACGCAGCGTGCGCTGCCCCATGTACATGGTCGCCAGAGGTGTGTCCTGAGAAACTCCAAGGCCACCAAACATTTGAATGGCTTCGTCAATGATCTTCAACGTGACATTTGGCACAGCGGTCTTAATCATCGAAATCCAAATGCGAGCTTCTTTCGCATCGACGCTGTCCATCATCCAGGCTGTCTTCAATGTGAGCAGACGCGCTTGCTCAATATCCATACGGGCATTGGCCACGATGTCGATATTGCCGCCCAGACGGGCCAGAGGCTTGCCAAATGCCACACGAGTCGTTGCACGCTTGCACATCAACTCCAGGGCACGCTCTGCGGCACCCAAAGCACGCATGCAGTGGTGAATTCGACCGGGCCCAAGACGACCCTGAGAAATTTCAAAACCACGGCCTGGCCCAAGAATCACGTTTTCTTTGGGGACGCGAACCTCATTAAAGCGCAAATGCATATGTCCATGAGGTGCATCATCCATGGAGAACACTTGCATGGGCCGAATGATTTCTACGCCAGGAGTATTCATAGGAACCAGAATCTGTGATTGCTGCTTGTGCTTGGCCGCTTCCGGGTCCGTCTTGACCATCACGATCATAATCTTGCAACGGGGATCGCCTGCACCAGAGATCCAGTGCTTCTCGCCATTAATAACCCACTCGTCTCCATCAAGTACGGCGCTGGTAGAGATATTGGTGGCATCTGAGGACGCGACACCAGGCTCTGTCATAGCGAATGCACTGCGGATCTCTCCGTTCAGCAACGGCGCAAGCCACTGGGCCTGCTGTGCTTCACTTCCATACTTCGCAAGCACTTCCATATTCCCGGTATCGGGCGCAGCACAGTTAAATGCCTCTGAAGCGATATGCGAGCGACCCATTTCTTCCGCCAGGTACGCGTATTCAACCGTACTTAAACCACTACTTTGCTCACCCTCGGTGAGAAAGAAATTCCAAAGTCCCTGAGCACGCGCTTTTGTTTTTAGGGACTCGATAATCTCAGTCTGACGATCCGTGAACTGCCAGCGATCACCCGTGGCGATCTCTGTTGCATAAGCGCTTTCCAGCGGCAGTACTTCGTCGTCAATAAAAGCTTTAACGCGTTCCAGTATTGGCGCAACTTTTTCTGATATTCCTAGGTCCATGACCCATTCTCCTTACGTGCACGCCCCGCTAAGAATTACGGGGCACAATAGGGTGAAGCGCTTAGGCCTTAGCCAGACGCTCGCTCATTTCAGCTTTAAGCTGTCGTTTGAAAATCTTACCGGTGGCGATGCGCGGCAGCGCTTCCTCATGAAAACGCAAATGTGAAGGTATTTTGAATCCCGCAATATGCTCCCGCAGGAAGCTTTGTAACTCTTCAGGGGTCAGACTTTCGCCTTCCCGTACGACGACACTGGCAGCAACCGCCTCCCCGAGACGCTCATCAGGCACACCGTACACCGCCGCCTCACTGATCGCCGGATGCTGGTAGATTCCTGCTTCGACTTCGATACAACTGATGTTCTCGCCACCTCGAATAATAATTTCCTTCATTCTGTCGACAATGAACAGAAATCCATCTTCATCGATGTAACCCACATCGCCAGTGTGAAACCAACCGTCGCGAAATGCCTCGGCTGTAGCTTCAGGCTTATTCCAGTAACCCAGGCAATTGGCCGGTGAGTGCATACAAACCTCACCCCGCTCTCCCGCTGCGACGGGCTTGTCATGCTCGTCAAATATCGCGATGTCTGTCACCGCTGGCACCGGCCGCCCGGCACTACCTGGTCGCGCCCGGTATACCGCCCCGGTATTAATGGTCCCTAGAGCGTTGGTTTCGGTGAGGCCGTAGCCAATACCTGCTGATGAATGCTTAAACGTTGTCGCCAGCTTTTCTACCTGTGCGGGTGGCCGCGCTGCACCACCGCCGTAGATCTCGGCAAGCGAAGACAGGTCGCGATCCGATTCCGCAGCAGCAGCCTGCAGCTCTGCAGACATGGTGGGAACACCGGTAAACCAGGTAATGCGCTCTTCTTCGATCATGCGCAACGCTTCCTGCACATCCCACTTGTGCATGATCACCAGCTTGCGGCCAACTATTAGCGACAGTAAAAAGGCGGTGTGACTGCCGGTGCAGTGAAACAAAGGGATTGTCAGTAACCCCGATGGCGCAAATTTGGCCGGCGCAGTGTCGCCTGCAGCCTGCTTGGCTGACGTACCCAACAGCATCCAGCTATAAAGCGCCGAGAGCATTCCCCGGTGCGATGACAAAGCACCTTTGGGGTGTCCTGTGGAACCCGAGGTGTACATGATCGTTGCGTGATCATCAGCGGCCACAGACACCTCGGGCATTTCGGCGCCGCTGTGAGCTGTCACAAGATCCTGAAATTGACTAAAAGCCAGATCCAGTCCACTACAGTCATCCACCGCAATGAGCTTCAGCTCCAGATCTTTCTGCAGTGGCTGCAGACGCTCCAGGCGCTGACGATCCGCAATAACGACCTTGGCACCGCTGTCTCGTAAGCCGTAGTCCAGTTCTTCCGTGGTCCACCAGGCGTTCATGGGCACAGCAACAGCACCGATAGAAAGCGCTGCGATAAAACCCATCATCCACTCGGGGTTATTGCGGCTGAGAATTGCCACTCGATCGCCCGGCTGCACGCCAAAGTCATCGAGGAGCGAACGGGCCAGGGCCGCCGACCGCGCGTAGCTCTCACCAAAGGTCAGGCGCTCATCGTGATAGACCGTAAACACCTTTTCCGAATGGTTCAGCATGAAACGGAAGTAGGCGCCCATGTTCGGGGGCGCCGAGGTGAAGTTTCGATACTCGACACCGCCAATCGTGACGGTATTGAGCGCGAAGGGCGCGCCTTCCTCGGTCAGTTGCGCTACAACAGCATCAATTTTCTGCAGCTCTTCACTCATCGTTTTTATTATTTCCTTTGCTTGCGGACGATCTCAGTTCATCAGTATCCACCGATACGGGCGAAGCGATCCAGATGATAGTAGTAATCACCCATAAGATGTTCCAAGACCCGGGCACGCTTCATGAACAAGCCGATGTCGTACTCGTCGGTCATACCCACACCACCATGCATCTGCACACCTTCATTGCTCGCAAGTCTGGCGACTTCAGAGAGCTTGGCTTTGGCTGCGCTAGCAAATCGAGAAAGACTGTCATCGCCCGCATCCACGGCCTGCAGTGCCTTGAGGACGATAGAGCGAGCCAGCTCCAACTCTGCAAACAAGTGCGCTGCGCGGTGCTGAAGCCCCTGAAAAGAGCCAACAACCTGACCAAACTGTTTGCGCTCACGAATATAGGCCACCGTTCGCTCAAAGGCCTCCAAAGATAATCCCAGTAATTCGGCCGATAGCCCGATTGCTGCGATATCGAGCGTGCGCTCAAGCGCCGCCCACGCATCACCCTCAGCGCCCATAAGCGCGTCGGCAGAAACGCGAACACCGTCCAGTGACAGGACCCCGCATTGACGGCTATCGACCATGTCACAGCGCGATCGGCTCAGGCCTTCAGCATCTGCTGCTACCAAAAAAGCACTCAGCCCGGCGGACTCGCCGGCGGAGCCGCTGCTTCGTGCAATAACGATGAACGCGTCAGCACTTTGGGCATCCAGGACCATGCGTTTTTCGCCCGACAATACAAACGTATCCCCGTCCTGAGACGCCGTCGTAGTCACCGCCAATGGATCAAAGGCTCCCGTTTCCTGCAAAGCCAGAGTCACCTGCTTCTCGCCCGCAGCAATCGCTGCAAGCCACAGCGCTTTTTGTGATTCGTTTCCCAGGCAATTGATCGCCGTCGCGCCGATGAGCACGCTGGCTTCCAAGGGTGAAGCACTCAAGTGTCGTCCGGCCTGCTCCAGGACGACACCCAGCCCCGTATAACCGTAGCCCAAGCCGCCGTAGGCTTCCGGGATGGCGATCCCCGCCCAGCCCATATCTACCATTTCTTGCCAAACAGCGGGATCAAAGCCTAATTCGTCGCCGCTATCGCGCAATTTCCGAAGGTGCTCAACGGTCGCCTTGCTCGCCAAAAAGCCTGCTGCGGACTCTTGCAGCATCAGTTGTTCTTCGTTCAGTACTAAAGTCATGACAACGGCACCTCAGGCGTCAGGTAAACCAAGCACACGCTTGGCTACGATATTAAGTTGAACTTCCGATGTACCGCCCTCGATAGAGTTACCCTTGGATCGCAGGAAACTTTTCACAAGGCTGCCATCGTGGTAACGCTCACCGGACCAGCCCAAGGCAGCTTCGCCACCCACCGCTAGATTCAGCTCGTTGCGGCGCTTGTTGAGCTCAGTACCGTAGTACTTAAATATGGATGATGCAGCGCCAAGCCCCTGGCCTGCCTTAACTTCATCGCCCACACGCTCCATGGTGGCGGAGAAGACCAGGGTGTCCAGCTGATGCTGAGCGATGTCCTGACGTAGAATCCCATTGCGAAGGCGCCCTTCAGCATCAGCACCCATTTGCTCAACCGCTGTCTTGCCCAGTGATTTGCCGCCGGCGGTACCAAACGCTGAAATCATTTCCCGCTCGTGCGTCAGGAGGTACTTGGCGATCGTCCAGCCTTGGCCTTCCTCACCCACCAAATTGCGCTTGTCAGCGCGCGCGTCATCAAAGAATGTCTCGCAAAACGGCGAGGAGCCACTGATCAGGCGGATAGGCTTAGCTGTTACACCCGGCTGATCCATGTCAAACAGCACAAAGCTGATGCCCTCGTGCTTACTGCCGGAGTTATCTGTGCGCACGAGACAAAAGATCCAATCGGCTTTGTCCGCGTAGGAGGTCCACACCTTCTGCCCATTGATCAGGTAGTGATCGCCCTGGTCATCCGCACGGGTTTGAAGGCTAGCCAGGTCTGAGCCAGCATTGGGTTCTGAGTAACCCTGACACCAACGAATTTCCCCACGACAGATGGGTGGCAGGTGCTCGCGCTTCTGGTCTTCACTGCCAAACTTCAGCAGCGCCGGCCCAAGCATGGAGATACCGAAGGAATCCAACGGGCGACGCGCGCCAATGCCTGCCATTTCCTCACGAAGAACTTTAACTTCCTCCGCAGAGAGGCCGCCGCCCCCATACTCCTTGGGCCAATGCGGCACCGTCCAGCCGCGCTCGGCCATAAGGTCACACCAAAGCGGTTGCTCCGGGATATCAACCTCTGGCTTTCGGCCACCGGTAAAAATATCTTCAAAACCGCTTACCGGCTGGCGCATGGATTCTGGGCAGTTGGCTTCGAGCCACTCCCGGGTTTCCTGACGAAAGGTATCAATCTCGGTCAAAGCGGTAGCCTCCTGAGGGTCGGGAATCATGTTTATAGTGGTCCGGGCAAAATGCGCCCACGACGAGTAACACAGGTTTTGAACATACAGTATGTTTTACTGTCGCTCAAGTATTCTTGGGCGCCTAAGTGAGATCAATAGGTGCTCAAAGTTAGTGATACGCGAGACTCAAGAAG
>NZ_JBLGBE010000034.1:0-31689 GCF_047617445.1 Congregibacter sp. | reverse complement strand
TCAGGAGGCTAGAGAAAACATACGCGCCTATCTCGGGGAACCGCCGAAGAAAAACTCTGCTGCGGAACAGTTTTTGAATACAGCCCCCGGGCTCGTGGCACAAGCGCTTGAAGCTTTGGGTTTTTACGACCACGCAATCGACCTGCAAGTGGACCGCAACAAAAGCCCCTGGATGGCGAGCATTGTCGTGCAAGCTGGGGAGCCGCTGCGGTATACCGCCGTCTCGGTGATCGTTCTGGGCGAGGGCGAACAAGATACAAGTCTCACCGCAGTGATTGAGGCCCAGTCTCCCAAAGTGGGGGATAGAGCGCACCATGGGCGCTACGAAACGTTAAAACGAGAGTTATTGCAGCTGGCGCGTCGGCGCGGTTATTTCGATGCGGAGTTCCCTGAGAGTCGCGTAGAGCTCGATGTTGGTAGACAGCAGGCAGCCTTGTCATTGGTCTTTGACGCCGGGCGTCGCTACCGCTTTGGTTCGATTACGGTGGATGACTCAATCATTGATCGGGAGTTACTCGACCGACTTCTGCCCTTTGAGTCGGGGGCACCTTATGAGCAAAAACTGTTGCTCGACCTTCGTCAGCGCCTTCTTCGCCTTGGCTACTTTGGCAGTGTAACCGTAATTCCCCAGTTGCCAGAGCGAGTTTATCCGGATGTCCCGATACGTGTCGCCCTGACGCCTGCATCTAGCCATAGTTACGAATTGGGTGTGGGGTTTAGTACCGATACAAAGCAGCGTTTGTCGCTTACCTGGCAAAGTCCCCGCCTCAATCGTTGGGGCCATAGTCAAGAAACCGCTGTGCGCTGGTCACCGGTTAACCCACAGGCACGGGTAACTTACAGCATTCCCCTGGATGATCCGGCAAACGATGTTTTGCAGTTGATCGGGCGTCTGGAAGATAACGAGTTTGGGGGTTTGGAGAGCCAGCAGCGTGAGTTTCGGGTAAGCAGAGAGCGGACCAAGGGCCCGAAAGTGCGAGGTGTTCAGTTGCGTGCGCTCGATGAGCAGTGGGGGGTTTTTAATGACGACTTTGACGCCAAATTTCTACTCGCCGGGGCCAGTGTGTCCTCGCGCTATCGGCGAGGTAATGCTGTTGACCCCAATCGAGGCGTGAGCCAGTTCTACAGTATAGAAGGAGCCTCGGCCGATCTGGGCTCGGATGAAGATCTAGTGCGGCTCTACGGAACTGTAACGGGCTTGCGCGCTTTAGGTGAGCGCTGGCGCGTAGTGGGGAGAGTTGAGGCGGGCATGCTTTGGAGCAGCTCTGACAAAGCGCAGGAGCTTCCACCGTCCCTCGCGTTCTTTGCAGGGGGCGATAACAGTATTCGTGGGTTCGCGTATCAATCGGTAGGGCGTGAGGTGAACGCGGTCGGATTCTCGAACGTGAAACCTGAGAGTTCGCTGGTGGTGGGCGGTACGCGCCTGTTGACGGGCTCGCTGGAGCTTCAGCGTTATATCAATGAACAGTGGCGGGCCGCCGTTTTTGTGGATGCCGGTGACGCCTTTGATAGCGGTGATTTCGACAGTAACGTGGGCCTTGGCATAGGTATTCACTACCTGTCCCCAGTTGGAGCGTTACGCTTTGAGATCGCCAACCCGGTATCCCGCAGCGGTGGTTCTTGGCGGGTACACGTCAACATCGGAGCTGAGTTTTGAGGCGCCGCTTAGCGCCTTACCTTGCCATTGGGATATTGCTTCTCATACCGGTGCTCCCTCTATGGATCGTAAGTAGCAGCTCAGGACTGAGCTGGGTGCTTAACGTCTTGGCAGCGCGACTCCCTGTTGAAACGCAAAACCCAGGAGGTTCTCTTTGGAGTGGGGTGTCTTTGGGCATGCTTCGCTATGCGGACGAGACAGTTGTCGTAGAACTACATGATCTGCAGATTCGTGTGGACTGGGCTTGCGTGTTACGAAGCACCTTGTGTATTCGTGAAGCGTCGGTTCGCACACTCGCCTTGACGACAACAGGTTCCGATCGCGAGACAAGCCAAGAGCCTCTTAAAGCACCGCTGCCGTGGTTGCCCATGCTATTGGACGTTGAGCAACTGACTGTAGACGAGTTTGTGTTTCATGGCGGAACGCGCAAGGACGTGGTTCGCAAGCTGCTTTTAGCCGGTGAGATTGGGCTTAACAGCGCGCTTATTGAAGAGTTTTCTGCCGAGCATCAACTCGCACGGTGGAGCGGTGGGGGAGCGATAAGCAAGCGCGGTCAATGGGAAGTCGCGGCCGATGTTGTCTTTGAGTCGCTAGCTATCCCAAGTTGGCCCGAGAGCCTTGCCGAGAACTTTTCTCTGAACTTGAGGGGCGGGTTGAATTTTCTGGAGGGGCAGGTTCGAGCAATCGAGGGGAGTCCCTCACTAGATATTAAGATTGACCGCGATCCAACTGAGCTAATTACAGCCGCAGGCTCCCTTGAAGGTTTGGTTGAGCTCGTCCCTCAGCTGAATGTTCATCCCGATGTAAGCGCCGTTGGTCCTTTGTTATTTGAGTCAAAGATTCGCGATGCGAAAAACCTGGAGTTGGCACTTCGTCAGCAATGGGCCGGATTGACTGACGAACCCGCATGGCTGGACTTGCAACTGGCGCAAAAACTTGGGGCGTGGCAGCTTAGCCAGGGACGCTTAGGTGATGCCTCGCGGCCGGTCCTTCGGGTGTCAGGTCGTCTAGGGGTCCTTGAGTCTCTAAGGCCTACGTTGATTGTCGAGGCGGATCAGTTCCAAGTGCCGCGAGGTTCAGGCCAGCCGGAGATTGTCGTCTCAGGTTCTGGTGACCTGGCATTTTCAGTGAGCGACCCGGCGCGGACTTTTGCGATCACTCTTGGGGATATTGAGCTTCAGGAAGGTCTGAACCGCTGGTCTATCAAAGGTGATGCTCGGGCCAGTGATGTTCCGATTCTCCCCGCAGGAAAAATCACGGGAGCACGCAATGGCACGCCGTTCTCTTACGAGCGAGGGGGTGCGCCGGGCGCGGAAGCCGTATTGAGCTTACCGGAAGGCTTGCCTGGGGAGGAGCTTGTGATCTCTGCGCTGAGTGCAAGAGTGCAGCCAGGAGACACCACCCAATTGAACCTGAAAAGCGAAGGCGATCTCCGTGGAGATTTGGAGCTGACCTTGCGGCAGACCGAGCGCGGCGCTAATTTTTTACTACAGCCCTTTGCTTTGTTTTTTCGCGATGAAGCCCTGCGTTCGAACGAAGCTGTGGCTGGCCAGTGGGATGCAAGTGAGGCGTCGATCATGTTGCAGGCATTTTGCCTGCAGTGGCGGTCAAATAGTGCCTGCACTGATAGCGCAGTTGTGGGTCAAAGCGGGAGTCTTGGCCTGGCATTACAGGTCGATGAAGAGCTGCAAGGGGCAATGTCTGACAAGCCTTTTTCTGTGCAGGCCCAAGGTGCCGGAAGACTCGACCTTGCGTGGGTAGACGGCGCGTTGGACGACGCCGCGTTCGACCTTGATTTTGATCTGCTGTCTCTGGATCCCTACATGTACGAGGGCACAGCCAGTCCCATACGTTGGGAGCAGGCGCGAGCGTCGGGGTATCTCCGTTCGGACGCCAAAAGTCTGTCTCTTGATTTACGCTCTGAGCGTGCGGGTGCGCTTGACGTGACATTGCGAGAGGACGGTGGTGACTTGGCTGGCACGCTGCGTGCTACCGACATTGATCTTGCGACACTGGATGACTTATTGCCGGAGTGGACTCTCGGTAGCGGAAGTATCGAAGCCAACATGACTGTAGCGGGTTCACGCAGTAGCCCACGACTATTTGGGCGGCTCGCCTTGAATGGAGCAGGGGCAGCGCATCCCGACTTCGCCACGACTCTCACGGATGCGAGTGTACTGCTTGAGGCCACGGGTGACGGCTTCACGCTCGATGGCAGCGCTATGCTTGGCGGTGCGCCTTTGACACTGACGGGCGTATGTTGTGACGGAGGAGCCCTGCAGGCTGAGTTGGAGGGGACGAGAAATCGTTTGCGCCTGCCTGTAGGCGTTGAGGCAACTGTTTCACCGCGCCTGGATATGTCGCTCACGACCCAAAGCTTGGCAGTCAAGGGTGAGGTTACCGTGCACAAGGGCGTCTTGCAGCATGCGGGTCCGTCTGAGAATGCGGTCGCCGTGTCTAAGGATTTCTATCGTTTAGATCTTCCTCAGGAGCCGCCGCGCCGATTCGATGTCTCTGTAGATCTCCGTGCACTGATTGAGCCGGGGTTCACCCTTCGCTCGCGGGAGTTAGAGGCCACTCTGTCTGGAGATCTCAAGGTCAATCTGCAGCCCAAGCTACCGACCGCACTCTATGGCGATCTACAGGTGTTGGGGGGCGAGCTGAGGGCCTATGGTCAGGTATTACGCCTCACCGAAGGTAGTGTTGGATTTGTCGGTGACCCTTTTAACCCCGCGCTCAACCTTAGTGCTGAGCGGCGAATACGTGCGGAGGACTTGCGCGTTGGCTTCCATGTTCGCGGAAGCCTGGAGGAGCCGGTGTTTGAAATATTCTCCGACCCAGTGAGGTCCGAACGTGACACGCTTTCGTACCTTTTGCGTGGTAGAGGGCCTGATGCGGGCGCAGCGGTTGATGGCACGGCAATGGCGCTCTCTCTCGGTGCATCGGTGATCAACCAGTCCGGTGCGTTAGAGTCGCTTAATTCGATTCCAGGTTTGTCCGGGGTGTCTCTGGGCGCGGAAGGCAGCGACGATGATATGGCTGCAACCTTCAGCGCCTACGTGGGCGAGAGATTGTATCTGAGCTACGGTCTGGGAATTTATGAGCCGGTGAACGCATTGACGGCACGGCTATATCTGCGGTCCCGCCTATGGCTTGAGGTGGTTAGTCGCTTGGAGAGTTCCTTTGATCTTTACTATCGATTCGATATCGACTGAGAGAGTTGTGCATGAGCAGGATTGTTTAAAGGTGAGCCGTGACATGAGGTGTGCATGGATCCTGTAACGCAAGGGGCGCTGGGCGCTGCTCTACCGCAATCGGTAGCGCGCCGTGGCAAAACAGGGCTTGCCATGTTGTGCGGCATTGCCGGGGGTATGGCCCCGGATCTGGATGTCATCATTCGCTCGGCGAATGACCCACTGTTGTTCTTGGAGTATCACCGGCAGTTTACTCATTCGCTGATATTCATTCCTCTGGGGGCCGCGATTGTAGCGCTTACGCTGTGGGGAACGGTGGGCCTACGGCGAGGCTGGGCCTTTCGGGAAGTCTATTTTTTTACGGCCCTGGGCTATGCGACTCATGCGGTACTCGATGCTTGTACCAGCTACGGTACTTTGTTGTTCTGGCCTTTCTCCGATCAGCGTTTTGCTTGGAACAATGTGTCAATAATTGATCCTTTGCTCACTGTTCCGTTGATAGCTTTGGTGCTCACATCGCGACTCAGCCACCGTCGTTGGCCCGCCCTAGTGGGAATGTTCTGGGTTGTTGGCTATTTGTCGCTGGGTGTCGTGGCCCGAGATGCCGCTCAGGAAGTAGCCCAGCAACTTGCCCACAGCCGAGGACATAGGCCTGCAGTGATTGAGGCTAAGCCGAGCTTTGCGAATCTATTGCTGTGGAAAACGATTTATGAGGATGACGATCGCTACTATGTCGATGCTGTGCGCCTTGGCAGGGAGCCGGTTGTGTACCCTGGCGAGGTGCTAGCCGCCCTCGATATTGCGCGGGATTTTCCCTGGCTGGGTAAAGACTCCCTGCAGGCAAGAGACGTTGAGCGATTTCGCTGGTTTAGCATGGGGTATATTGCCGCGGACCCGGACTTTCCGAACCGCATCATCGACATCCGTTATTCATTGCTGCCGAATGAGATTCGGCCCTTGTGGAGCATTCAACTGAATCCGGAGACGCAGGATAGTAAACACGTGAGTTATCTGGTGAGTCGCGAGCGAGGCGCTGAAACTGTGAGTCGGCTATGGACCATGATTCGGGGTCTCCCGTTATAGGGGAGCCCCGGACCCGGTGGTTCGTCAGTGTGAATCAACTAATGGATGAAGCGTAGAAATCCGCAGCTGCTTGCAAAGCGGCGCCGCTGTCGACCTTTTGATGGTCGGCTTGTAGAGCCGTCTCCAAAGCATTTAGACAAAGAATCACGTTACGCTCGCGACTGGCGTGTCCCATGAGGCCAATGCGCCACGTTTTACCGGCGAGCGCTCCCAGGCCTGCACCAATTTCCAAGTCAAAATCGCGAAGTAGGCGAGTTCTTACGCCAGCATCATCGACACCCTCAGGAATACACACAGAATTCAGCTGGGGTAGTCGCCAGGCTTCATCGACCGCCATGCGCAGTCCCATGGCTTCCAGACCTGCGACCAGTGCTTTATGGTTCCTGTGGTGTCTCGTGATAGCGTTCTCAAGACCCTCTTCCTCCAGCATTACCAGAGTCTCATGAAGCGCGTATAACGTGTTTACGGGGGCCGTGTGATGGTACGCACGCTTGCTATCACCACCCCAGTAGCCCATCACTAACTGCATATCCAGAAACCAGCTCTGAACTTTGTGTTTTCGCGCCTGAATGCGTTCTACCGCACGAGGACTAAAAGTCACCGGCGAGATGCCGGGCACACAGGAAAGACATTTTTGGGATCCGGAATAGACGGCGTCAGCACCCCATTCATCAACTTTAAGCTCGATACCTCCCAGCGAAGTGACTGTGTCCATGATGACAAGAGCATCATGCTCTCTGGCCAGCTTGCACAGCGTGGCTGCGTCGCTGCGAGTTCCGGTCGACGTTTCGGCATGGACAAAGGCGAGTACCGAGGCTTCCGGGTGATCCCGAAGAGCCCGTTCAACCTTTTCAGGGTCTACGGGCTTGCCCCAGTCGTCTTCGACCATGATTGCAGTCGCCCCGCAACGCTCCACATTCTCTCGCATGCGACCACCGAACACGCCGTTCTGACAGACGATCGCTGTGTCGCCGGGTGACAGTAGATTGACAAAGCAGGCTTCCATTCCTGCGGACCCGGGAGCAGATACGGGCAATGTGAGTTCGTTCTTGGTCTGGAAGGCGTACTGCAGGAGCAGCTTGATATCATCCATGAGCGACACGAATAAAGGATCGAGGTGACCGATCGTCGGCCGTGACAAGGCCGCCAAAACGCGAGGCGCTACATCTGAGGGGCCTGGGCCCATGAGCGTGCGTTGTGGGGGATAAAAGCTATGCGACACTTCGGTGCCTCCTGTGCTGGTGATGGTTCACGATCAGATATTTGAGAGTGGTCGGGGCGCGGCAGAATTATACCTCTCTGCCAGATTGGAGGCATCGTTGCCCTTGTTGATGCTCGGTGCCTGTGTCAGCATCCCTACTCTCTCGACGATTGCGAGGGACATTGCCAGTTACCACTTTGGATATCCATGTTTCTCTCAATGAAAATTTGCGCTTGTCGCGCCCTCATACTGCCGTCGCTGTTTGTGCTGCTTGTGCTGCTTGTCGCTTGCGCCGATCAGCCGGTGCAGCAACAGGTTAAATCAGATCCCGTCGACATGTCCGGGAACTGGGAGCTCGACTATGCTCGCAGCGATAATCTCCAGGCTCAATTCAATTCAATGGTGCGGGGCTTGCGAGCGCAGGCTGCCCGCAATGCCAATGATCGCAGTCGCAATACAGTAGGGGCAGCACCCACGTCCTCACAGGAACGTCTATTGGGGTTGGCACAAATGGCCGAGTTTATTACTGAGTCTCAGCTCCTTGAAATTGAACAGAGTCGCATCGCTATTCGCGTCGAACGCGAGGGTAACTTTTCTTTGAGTTGTGACTATGGCCCCGACGCTCCCCAGCAGATTGATTACGGTTTAGGTAGCGAACGTTGCTTTTGGGATGGGCAGCAACTGGTCTTTGAGATTCGCCTTCCGGATGGCCTGGACATCGTTCACCGACTATCGGCTTCGGCGTCAGGGGGCACCCTGGGCATTGTGACGACCTTGTTTTCTCGAGGTGTATCGGAGCCTTTCTCCCTGCGTCGAGTCTATCGGAGGTATACACCCGGCAGTAATGGCTATCGCTGTACTGAAACGCTGACAAGGGGTCGGGTATGCACCACCGAAGCACAGTAATGAAGCATTCTTTGCTGGGGGTTTTTCTCGTGTCCGTTCTGCTACAGGCTTGTAGTAGTAACCGAGGGGTGCCCGAAGCTCCGCCAGAGCCAGAGCCTCGCGCGCAGGCTGTAGGTAATGTGCAATTAAAAACCGCGTCGGCATCAGCCTGGCCACTCGATGTGGGAATCGCGGTGTTTGATCAAGGTTTGGATAATCGAAGCGAAGGTGCTCGGGTTTTTCCCACAGTGCGAAAAGCTGAATCTTTGCTCATCCCGGTGACTCTGTCCTCCTATCTGGAAGATAGCGGCGCCTGGGGCGTGGTGCGTGTTGTGCATTCAAATGATGTGTTTATGCCCCTGACTCTGGATGGGGAAATTCTCCGTGCAGACGGCGCTGTTCTAGAGTTGCAGTTGCGCTTCCGTGCCGCCGACGGCAGCTTACTTTTGGAGCGGATCTATCGTGACGAGGCTCTGCTTGGTGACTATCCAGTGAAGCCCGGTAGTGAACCCTTTGAGGATATCTATCGCGCGATTAGCAATGATCTCCTGACAATTGCCAGCTCCTTGAGTGATGAGCGTCGACGGACGCTGCAGCGTTTGTCTCTTATGCGTTTTGCTGCAGAACTCTCGCCGGCGACATTTGCACGTTTCGTGACGACCTCAGACGACGGCCGCCACTCCCTCGCAAGTTTTCCTGCTGATGGCGATCCTATGCTTCTACGCTTATCTCGGGTGCGACGTCAGGATGATTTGTTCATCGATGCGGTTGATGAGCAGTACGCAGATCTCCACGGGGAGGTGCAGGGTAGCTACGGACTCTGGCGTGAGTACAACTATGAATTGATGCGTTTTGGTGATGATTATCGAATATCCGCAGCAGAGCGAAAGTCAACGGCTCGTCGAGGTTCATACGCCGCGATGCAGCAGGTTTACACGAGTTATCGCAAAGTGAAGATGCAGGAAGAAGACCTTCGGGAGCTTGTCAAAGGTTTCTCCGGAGAGTCCCTGGAAACGGTGCTTGAGGTAGATGACGGTGTGTTTCGTTTGAGTGGCAGCGTGCAGGATCGCTATCAACAGTGGCGACAGATACTCGCGCGCATCAATGCGCTTGAAACCGGTGGCCAGCTCCCGGGGACTCGTTAGGGCATGCGTGACGCCTGCGTTATGCTCCCACTGTGAAAAACGACACCGACAGTAAGCATGCCCGCATATTCGACAGTATCGCGGGGAGCGCTGGGTCGTCTCGTTCATCGTTGATTGATACGCTCATCAAAGGTGCCGGCAAAGTTGCTGGAGGCACTTTTGATCTGGCGGTTGATGTTGCCACTATGAGCGCGATGTTCGGTGATTCCTGGGTTCGCGACCTGCTACTTAATGGCGCATCTCCAGAGAGATTGGAGGCTATGGCTGAAGCGGGGCGCTTTCTGCGCGACGCCAGAGAAACGGCCGGCCTGACCATTGCCGAACTCTCAGACCGTCTGGAGTTGGGCGATGAAACGGTACTTCAAGGCGTAGAGCAAGGTGAGTCGATTCTTCCTCTTGAGTTGATGCTGCGCACTGCGTCGTTGCTGGCGCGTCATGACCCCGTGCCTTTTTTGATTAAGTTTCTCCGTAGTTACAATCCTCAGCTCGAGGCAACGTTGGAACAATGGGGCGTAATGGCTTTACCGCGCAATTTTGAGCGCGAGCGTCGTTTTGTGAATCTCTATCGCCAGCATGATTTTCTGAGAAATCTCAGTGATGATGGTTATCAGCGGTTTATCGAGTATATGGATTCTTCGACGCAGCTGGTGGTCGATGTTATGCAGCGCGAAGGTGCGATAAACCAAGGTGAGCCTAAGGTCTCTGCGTTCGGAAAGTCGGCGTCTAAACGTGTCACTGGTCGTGCACTCCGTAAGGCTGCCGTAACCTCAACCCCGAAAGAAAACGTGAAACCCAAACCCAAACCCAAACCTAAAGCCAAAGCCAGATCTAAAGCCGCGGCTACACCGAAACCGGTGGTGCGCAAAGTGAAACCTCGTACTAATGATCGCTGACCCTTCTAGAGAGTGGCTAGCCACCTGTCCTCGAGCACTGCCGCCGATTTTGGCCAAGGAACTAGAGGCACTGGGTGCAACTGACCTTCGTGAGGAGCAGGCGGCTGTGGCTTTCTCGGGCACCCGTGCTGTGATGTATCGGGCCTGCCTATGGTCTCGAATTGCGACGCGGGTGTTGCTGCCGATTGGGGGCGGTCCTGCAGGCGATGCGGATGAATTGTATGAGAGTCTGCTTTGCCTGCCCTGGTCCAGTCTCATCGGCGAGGGCTTTAGCTTTGCGGTCAATTTTCACGGCACGAACGCCGATATTCGCAATACTCGATTTGGCGCGTATCGTAGTAAGGATGCGATTGTTGACGCGTTTCGTGCTGCGGGTGTTGCTCCCCCGCAGGTCAATCCTGATGCGCCAGATATTCTGGTTGTCGTGCGCCTGCAGCGCGATCGGGTAGACGTGGCTCTGGATATGGTGGGGGAGAGCCTGCATCGCCGGGGGTATCGTCGCTCCGCAGGCGATGCGCCAATAAAAGAAAATCTCGCTGCAGCATTGTTGCTTCGCGCGGACTGGCCCAGCTTGGCAGCAGAGGGCGCAGCGCTCATTGATCCGATGTGCGGCTCAGCAACGCTATTGCTCGAAGGCGCTCAAATGGCAGCGGACCAGGCGCCAGCGCTGGGTCGGGAACGATTTGGATTCTTGGCGTGGCAAGAGCATGACTCCCAGCAATGGGCCGCCATTCACAGTGAGGCCCGAGGACGCGCGGAGCGGGGCTTGAGCGCCGGGCTACCAGAGATTCGTGGCTACGACGCCGATCCGCAGGTAATTCGAAGCGCCCAGGAGAACATTGCCGCTGCGGGCATGGCCAAGTGGGTCAGGGTGAGTGTGAAATCTCTTGGGGAAGTACGTAAGCCTACACACGTTGAATTACCCAAAGGGCTGGTTATCACGAATCCTCCCTATGGCGAGCGCATCGGAAGAAAGGACAGCCTTCCGCAACTGTACAGACACCTAGGCGAGTTGTTGCACCGGGAATTTCCGGGTTGGCAGGCGGCTATTCTCGCAGGCGACCGGGAGCACGGTAGATCCCTTGGCCTGCGCAGCCATCGACAGTTTCAACTGTTTAATGGTCGCCTGCCGGTCACACTGCTTCTTATCGACCTTGAGGGGAACCGGTTGGCTGATGGGAATCCTGCGGTAGCTACTACCGTTGCTGCCGCCCCTGTCAGCGTCGTGACCGAGATGCAGGACCTGAGCCCAGGGGCGGAAATGTTCGCCAACCGAGTTCGTAAGAACCAGCGCAAACTCGGTTCCTGGTTAAAGCGCAGTGGGAATGAGTGCTATCGACTTTACGACGCAGATATTCCTGAGTACGCGGTCGCGGTGGATCGATATGGTGACTGGCTGCATGTTGCTGAATACAAAGCGCCCACAGAGATCAGTGAGGAGGGCGCAGCGCAACGTCTAAACGAGATCCGCCAGGCACTGCCTCTGGCAAGCGGGGTGCCTGCCGAAAAGATTGTCTTTAAGCAGCGTGAACGACAGCGCGGCAAAGCACAGTACCAATCAAGCGGCGGCGCCAGCGACATGCTCTCCGTTCGCGAGGGCGATGCCCGGTTACTCGTAAACCTGCATGACTATTTGGATACTGGCTTATTTCTGGATCATCGTCCCTTGCGTCTGCGCATAGCCAGCGAGGTAAAAGGCCGGCGATTCCTCAATTTGTACTGCTACACAGGCACAGCGACGGTGCATGCAGCGCTTGCAGGCGCCCGCGAAACGGTTAGCGTCGACCTATCGAACAGCTATCTGAGGTGGCTGGGTCAGAATCTTGCGCATAACGGACTTGCCGAAACCCATAACCTTCTGGAACGTGCTGATGTAATGCAGTGGCTTCGGGGAGGAGAGGACCTCTTTGATCTGATACTCCTGGACCCACCGTCGTTTTCTAACTCTCGCAAAATACCGGGCAGCTTTGATGTGCAGCGTGATCATGTGGGCCTAATCAGTGTGGCAATGAAGCGGCTTGCACCCGGTGGGGATCTCTATTTTTCCAATAATCGACGTAAGTTTCGTCTGGATGAAGAGGTTAGTGAGCGCTTCGACGTCGAGGAGATAACACGGGCAACATTGGATCCCGATTTTGCTCGGTTTCCTGTGCCTCATCATTGCTGGAAACTGCGCCACAAAGGTATTTGACGCGCGTATTTCGCGGCGGATAAATAAAGTTATCCACAGCGCTTGCAAAAAAATATCAGATTGTGTTGGGCTAGTCTTATTATATTTTTAAGATTAAGTGTTTCTTTTAATTTATTGATTTAAAACGATTAAACGCAGTATTTCATTTACCGAGCTTTTCGTACTCATTTGATTGCGAATAACTCTCTAGCCATTGAATTTTTTTTGTACACTGCTTTATCCACATCAAATAGGCTTTTTGGGGGACGAATTTGAGTTTGCCGTGTTAATTATTTATCACAGTCAAAGTGGCGCTTCGGCTCAGCTTGCTGCGTCCAGTTGGAGCGGGGCGATTGAGCACAATCCTGCGGTACGAATTGAACGCGCGGCGGATGTTGGAGTCTTTGATGTTATCCAAAGCACAGGACTTTTATTGGTCTGTGCAGAAAACTCTGGCCGTTTGTCCGGGGGGATGAAAGATTTTCTGGATAGGGTCTTTTATCCCCTCATCGATCGCCGCTGCAGCCTGCCTTATACATTGTTGATTTCTGCGGGTAACGATGGGCGGGGAGCGGTTGCGGAGGCCCAGCGTATACTCAGTGGTATTCCCTTTACAGAGGCCCTGGAGCCGCAAATAATCCGCGGCGATCCCGATCAAAGGGGGCTGGATAGCGCCCAAGAACTCGGTGCGGGTTTTGCCACGGGACTTCAGATGGGAATTTTTTGACGGCGAGCAGCCTCGCCATTCATACGCACTAACTTATGCATTAACTTATGCCGTAAGGACCTTAAGTACATGGCTTCAGCAAATAAAGAGGGGGTGCCTATGGAGGTGCCTGAGGGTTTTGAGCGATTGCCAGAAGGACTCGGCTTTGGTGATCATCTGCAGCCGTTTTACCGGCGGTTTCGGGACGACAAAGTCAGCTTCGGCTTGGTGGTGCAGGCGCAGCATCTGAACCTCATGGGCATTATCCACGGTGGCGCACTAATGACCCTGGCAGATATTGCGGCAGCGACAAGCATCCACTTGCTGCGCGATCAACCCGCCCCCGCGCCAACGATCAATCTAAGCTTTGATTTTATGGCGCCGGGTCGCCCGGGGCGTTGGTTAGAGACTCGCACTGATCATGTGCAGGTGAAGCGCCGATTCGGTTTTTGCAGCGGGGCCATTTACGACGGCGATAATCCGGTTTTGCGTTACAGCGGCGCATTCTATTTTCCGGATCATGGCGGTCTTGGGGTGGCCCCCGGGGATGCCCATAAGCTGAATCTACTCATGGGAGATGATGGGGCCATACGTTAATGAACCTACTACTGCGAGTTTAACGGTCTGTAGTAGGCCGCATTTGCCCTGTTTCTCTTAAAAGGTCCACAAACGCTTGAGCACTACGTGACAAGCTTCTTTCCTGATGACATGCCAGCCCCAGCGTTCTGGACAGACGGGTGCCTTTAACACGCAGTGCTTGCCGCTCTGGTCCGTCCCTGCTGTCCGCGAGCACAGTCCAAGCCAGGTAATACCGCAGGAAACTCGGCTAGCTCTTCAACGCGAACCCGGTTTCGTCCCGCGAGAGCGTGTTCCCCACAAACCATTACCGACGGATAGCGGCGTTGAAATTCCCAGAGCACGGGCGGCAAACGGTGTAAGTCAATGAGATGGCTTGTTGCTGCTCCGATGCAGCAGAGAACGATTGCGCCTGAGCGGCCGCAGAGAAAGCCCGAAGGTTGGCAATATCCATGAATAAGCAAAAGTTATTGACTGTATGAAAATAATGGATTTGAGTTATTGCTAACGCAAGCCTAGGATGGCGACGTTTTTAGCAAAGAGCACACTGTCATGCCGGGTAAAACGCTGTACGACAAGTTATGGGAATCGCACCTGGTGGAAGAGCGGAAGGATGGTTCCGCACTGATTTATATCGACCGCCACCTGATTCACGAAGTGACTTCTCCTCAGGCCTTTGAGGGTCTGCGTCTCGCGGGGCGAAGCCCGTGGCGGTTGGATGCCAATCTGGCGGTGCCCGATCACAATGTACCCACGGACTCGGCAGAGAGAGCAGGGGGCGTAGCGGGCATCATCGACCCCACCTCGCGACTGCAGGTGCAAACCTTGGATGACAATTGCGAGCAATTCGGTATTGAAGAAATACGGATTAATGATCGTCGCCAGGGCATCGTGCATGTCGTGGGCCCGGAGATGGGCGCTACGCTTCCCGGAATGACGGTGGTTTGTGGTGACTCCCACACCAGTACGCATGGCGCACTGGGTGCGTTGGCGCACGGCATCGGCACATCCGAGGTTGAGCACGTGCTGGCGACACAGTGTTTGGTGCAGCAGAAAATGAAGAATCTGCGGATTCAAGTCGACGGACGTCTCGCGCTTGGCGTGACCGCAAAGGATCTGGCGCTGGCCATAATCGGTGAAATTGGAACCGCCGGTGGTACTGGGTTTGCGATCGAGTTTGCCGGAGAAACCGTCCATGCGCTGAGTATGGAAGGGCGTATGACGCTGTGCAATATGTCCATCGAGGCAGGCGCGCGCAGTGGCATGATCGCTGTGGATAATGTGACTATCGACTACGTCCGTGGGCGCACTATGGCGCCGACTGGCGAACACTGGGAGTTGGCAGTCGCTGCCTGGGCTGAGCTTCACAGCGATACAGATGCGGTCTTTGATCGTGAAGTGCGTATTGATGCCGCCAGTGTTGCCCCCCAGGTTACCTGGGGAACGTCACCGGAGATGGTGGCGGCCGTAACAGATTTAATCCCTAACCCTGCGGATATGACCGACCCGGCGAAACGCGATGCGGCTGTTCGCGCCTTAAGTTATATGGGTTTGAAGGGTGGTTCGGCGATTACGTCGATTCCAGCTGACCGTGTGTTTATTGGCTCTTGTACGAATTCGCGTATCGAAGATTTGCGTGAAGCCGCCGCTATTGTGCGCGGTCGTAAGAAAGCCGATTCGGTGAAGCAGGCTATGGTTGTGCCCGGCTCGGGTGAAGTAAAGGCTCAGGCCGAGGCCGAGGGATTAGATCGAATCTTTCTTGATGCAGGTCTTGAGTGGCGCGAGCCCGGCTGCTCCATGTGTCTGGCAATGAATGCTGACAAATTGGGCAAGGGGGAGCACTGCGCATCGACGTCTAACCGCAATTTTGAGGGCCGTCAGGGCTTTGGCGGGCGCACGCATCTGGTAAGCCCGGGGATGGCCGCCGCCGCCGCGATTGCGGGGCACTTTGTGGATGTTCGGGATTTTCAGGGAGAGCCGTCATGAAGGCACTTAGAGTACACGAGGGTCTGGTGGCGCCTATGGACCGAGCGAATGTAGACACGGACCTGATTATTCCCAAGCAGTTTCTCAAGTCCATTAAGCGCAGTGGCTTTGGTCCCAATTTGTTTGACGCGTTACGCTACCTCGATGAAGGTCAGCCCGGGCAAGATTGCAGTGATCGACCGCTGAATCCCGAGTTTCCTTTGAACTTTCCGCGTTATGAGGGCGCATCAGTACTCCTGTGTCGCGAAAACTTTGGCTGTGGCTCGAGCCGCGAACACGCGCCCTGGGCGCTGGAAGATTACGGGTTTCGCAGTGTCATTGCGCCAAGCTTTGCCGATATCTTCTATAACAACTGTTTTAAGAATGGAGTCTTGCCGGTAGTACTTCCCGAGGCTCAGGTCGTTGAGTTGTTCGCGGCCTTGTATGCCCAGGAAGGCTATCGCATCACGGTAGATTTGGAGCAACAGGAAGTACTGCTGTCTGACGGGCGTCGCTGGTCGTTTCCGGTGGAGGAATATCGTCGGCAATGCCTGCTGGAGGGCCTGGATGAGATCGGCGTTACTTTGAAGAGCGAGTCCACGATTCGCGCCTACGAAAACGGTCTTCGAAGCCGCTCACCGTGGTTGTTTTCTTCGGAGGTCGGCGCGTGAGTCAATCGGTTCTTCTGCTCCCCGGTGATTACATCGGGCAGGAAATTCTGCCTGAGGCCGAGAAGGTGCTCGCACGTATCTGCGAGCTCTATGAACTTGATATCAAGACGGAGTCAGCGCTCATTGGTGGCGCAGCTTATGAGGCGGAGGGCGATCCGCTTCCAGCCTCTACCTTGGAAAAAGCGCGCGCGGCCGATGCAATTTTGCTCGGTGCTGTTGGTGGTCCGGCCTACGACAACGTAGAGCGAGATCTGCGTCCCGAGAAAGGCTTGTTGCGCATTCGTTCTGAGCTTGGGCTTTTTGGTAATTTGCGCCCGGCCATCATGTATCCCCAGCTCGTTGAGGCGTCCAGCCTCAAACCTGAGCTGGTGTCAGGATTGGATATCCTCATTGTTCGTGAGCTGACCGGGGGTATTTATTTTGGTCAACCGCGAGGAATTCGCGAGCGTGAGGATGGTGAGCGAGAAGGCTTCAACACCTATGTATACAGCGAAAGTGAGATCAGACGCATCGCTAGGCTGGCTTTTGAGCTGGCGGCAAAGCGTGGCGGTCGCCTGTGTTCTGTAGACAAAGCGAACGTACTCGAAGCGACAGTTCTTTGGCGTGAGGTTGTTAGCGAACTCGCAGCGGACTATCCGGATGTTGAGTTAGAGCATATGTACGTGGACAACGCGGCAATGCAGCTTGTGCGTGCGCCAAAGCAGTTTGATGTGATCGTGACCGGCAACATGTTTGGCGACATCTTGTCCGACGTTGCGGCAATGCTCACGGGTTCCATCGGCATGCTGCCGTCTGCCTCACTCAATGAAACTGGCCAGGGTATCTACGAGCCCTGTCATGGGTCGGCGCCGGATATTGCGGGGCAAGGAAAGGCGAACCCGTTAGCCACCATTCTTTCGGTAGCGATGATGTTGCGCTATTCCCTGGGCTGTACTGCCGGGGCGGACAGTATCGAAGCGGCGGTAGGTCAGGTTTTGGATCGGGGTTTGCGTACGCCGGATATCGTTGGCAGCGGTGGACCCAGCGTTAGCACCAGCGCGATGGGTGACGCCGTGGTTGCCGCACTGGCAAAAACAGACATAGCAGGACGGACGGCACAGTAATGAGTGATACCTACGATATTGCAGTAGTTGGGGCCACGGGCGCCGTCGGAGAGGCGATGATCGATATCCTCGAGCAGCGTGAATTTCCGGTTGGAGAACTGTATCTACTTGCGTCGGAGCGATCCGCAGGCAAGCGCATGAACTTCCGAGGTAAGCAATGCGTGGTGCAAGACCTGGCGAACTTTGATTTTTCCAAAGTTCAAATTGGCTTATTTTCGGCGGGGGGCAGTGTTTCCGAAGAGTACGCACCAAAGGCGGCGGCGGCGGGCTGTGTGGTTATCGACAATACCTCGCATTTTCGTCGTGATGCTGACATCCCATTGATTGTGCCGGAGGTTAACCCTCATGCGGCGGTGGGTGTTCATGCGCGGGGAATTATTGCAAATCCCAATTGTTCGACTATTCAGATGCTCGTTGCGCTAAAGCCCTTGCATGATGCGGCCGGTATTACGCGCATCAACGTCGCAACGTATCAAGCGGTGTCGGGCACGGGTAAATCAGCCATCGAAGAGTTGGCAGGGCAGACAGCACGTTTACTCAACGGACAGCCCGCGCAGAGTAAGGTTTACCCGAAGCAGATTGCGTTTAATGCATTGCCGCAGATCGATACGTTCGAGGACAACGGCTACACCCGAGAAGAGATGAAAATGGTGTGGGAGACTCAGAAAATCTTTGAAGACGAATCGATCGCAGTCAACCCCACTTGTGTTCGCGTCCCTGTTTTTCACGGCCACTGTGAAGCTGTGCATATAGAAACTCGGGACAAGTTGAGTGCTCAAGAGGCACGCGCGCTGCTCGAGGCGGCGCCGGGCGTGACCGTGATCGACGAGCATGAAGATGGCGGCTATGCGACGCCGGTTACAGACGCCGCAGGTAAGGATGCTGTGTTTGTTAGCCGAATCCGAGAAGACATCTCTCACGATCGAGGTCTAAATCTGTGGGTGGTTGCCGACAACCTGCGCAAAGGAGCGGCCTTAAATAGTGTCCAAATCGCCGAGTTACTGGTGCGCGAAAGGCTCCTTAGCTGAGCGCGCAGTCGGATCCAACTTGTGGCGGCGAAAACCCTCGGACTTGACGCCGCCGCGCGCGCAAGGCTACATTTCTACAAGTTGCAGCATTTTGTAGGTAATTTGACGCAAGCTGTTGTGTAAAAAGCTTTTTCTGTCGCGAAGTGCGGTATTGTCAGAGAAAGCGTCTAAGACTCGAGAGCTTCGGGCATAATGGCGCATCAGGGTAATAAAAAGGCGGGGCGATGGTGACTAGAGTCGAGGTCAAGGCTGCTGTGCGAGCAGCGGTAGTCGCGTATGGGGCGGCGGCATCATTGCCTGCGATGGCGTTGGGTCTCGGTGAAATCGAGATGCAATCGTTCCTCAACGAGCCTTTGCGTGCCGAGGTTGAGCTTCTTGATACGCGGCAATTAACGATCGATGACATTCGTATCCGCCTCGCGGGCGGGGATGACTTTGAACGATTGGGCGTTGAACGCAGCTACTTCCTAACGAGCATTAAGTTTGACATCGAAGTCGATGAGGAAAGCGGTCGTGGAGTTATTCGACTTAGCACCGATGCGTCCGTGTTGGAGCCGTTCATTGATCTCATTATCGAAGCGCGTTGGCCTACGGGCCGTCTGCTGCGTGAATACACTGTTCTTGTTGACCCCCCGGCTTTTCGCCAGGACGTGGTCACGGTGTCAGCCGTAGAGCGTATTGAGGATTCGAATCTTGAAAAGCCCGCTTTGGCGCCCGAGTCTCGTGAGGAGCAGCGCGAGAGCAGCGACAACGTAGCGCTTCGAGAGAGCAGTCTCCCAGCAGGAGAAATGCCCCAGCGTGCTTTTTCGGCCGAAACAATGGACAGGCCGCGGTCCGGCAATCGCTATATGGTCAAGCGCGATGAAACGTTGTGGCAAATCGCTTCCCAGGGGAAGCCTCAGGGCATTTCAGTCCAACAGGCTATGCTGGAGATTCAGCGCATAAACCCTGAAGCCTTTATCAACGGGAACATCAATCAAGTTAAGGCCGGCTACATTATTTATCTTCCCGCAGCTGGGGAGGTTAGTACTGATGACCTGGCTCGCGCTCTCGATGAAGTTCGGGAGCAAAATCAAGAATGGCGTGCAGGACGTGGCGCGCCCGGCGTGACGGCTGCGGCGACTTTGAGAGTCTCAGCGGACAGTATTACCGATACCCCATCGCGCAGCAGTGATACAGACGCGTCCCCGAGCAATGCGGGACAGCCTGCGAGTGCGGGTTCGACGCAGCCAAGTGCTATGGATGCTACCGCCGATGATATGGCTGAGGTGGCCCCAGCAGGGGAGTCATCTGGATCATCCGAATTGGCGGCTAAGCTAGACGCTATGGCAACGCGCTTGGACACACTCGAGCAGATCGTGTCACTTAAGGATGAGCAAATTGCGACGTTGGAACAGGCGCTGCGCGAAGCAAGAGAAGCGGCGGCAGTTGCGGCTGCTGCTCCGGTGGCTGTACCCGCGGTTACGACCCCAGCCTCCGCAGTCCCGACGCCTGCAGCGAGTTCGCCACAGACTCAGTCTGGCGGTATTCCATGGCTGCCAATTTTCGGTGGCCTGCTGGCTCTTGTGGCAGCGGTTGTTCTACTGCTGCGCCGGCGCGGAAAGAATGATGAGACGGGCGGTCGAAACACCGACTCCATGGAAGTAGACGACGATGTATTTGCCGGCGTCAACCTCACAACGGAGTCCTTCGAAGAGAATGATACTCATGACAGCGACGCAGAGTCGGCCCTAGCCTTTGCGCCAGAGGCTGAAGAAGCTGAGGAAGGAGAGGCGTCTGATGATGGCAAAGCGGATGCAGGAGCTCACTCCCGAGGTGGCAGTCGCGGCTATGGCGAGCGTAAGCACGACGACTACATCGATGAAGGATCAGCTGGCGACGCTCTCGCTGAGGCCGACATCTATATTGCCTATGGACGTTATCTGCAGGCCATCGAGCTCCTCGATACCGCGATTAGCAGTGATCCAGGCAATGGCGCTTATCGCGTTAAATTGATTGAGCTATATGTGGATATGGGCGAAGAGGCCAGTGCGGCCGAGCAGCTTGAAGAGCTTCATAAGCACGGCAGCCCTGATGCAATATCTCGAGGAGAAGCGCTGTTAGGTGGAGGCGTGAGCACCGCTGCAGCTCCAAGCGTTGCTGCTGATACTCTGCGGAGCGCTGCACCCACATTGGATATCGATGACGACCTGAACCTTGAGCCGCCCGCCGGTCTGGACTCCGATGTTGTCGAAATCTCGGATACTCTAGAGCTGAGCATGGAAGATGCTGAGTCTGAGGAGTTGCGTATGGAAGCCGCTCGATTCGTCGATGATGGGATAGAGTCGATTGACTTTGAGCACCTGGAGATAGAGGAAGACGGCGCCTTAGACGGAGCAGACGACGAACTCGACTTTAGTAATGTAGACGAGCAGCTTGATTTGTCAGACGCCTTGGTGGCACCACAGGATATGAGCGCTGATCGCTTCGCTCCAGAGGTTGACGATATAGAGGGCGAAGAGCTACTTATTGCGGACGACGCTGATCAAATGGCGACTAAGCTGGATCTGGCTCGCGCCTATCTCGATATGGGTGACAGTGAAGGCGCTCGGGGTATCCTTGAAGAAGTGATTGAAAAGGGTACCGATGAGCAGCAGCAGGAATCGCGCGACCTCCTGACGCGCATTGCCTGAACGTCTAAGTAAGCCTTTTTCGATCGAAACGCTGCCTCCCGGGCAGCGAGTTGCCATTCGAGTCGAGTACGATGGCAGTGTCTACAGCGGCTGGCAGGCTCAAGCACAGCTTCCCCACGTGCGGACCGTCCAGACCGAAGTCGAAACAGCATTGTCGAAGATAGCCGACAGTCCTGTGCGGGTGTTTTGCGCAGGACGCACCGATACGGGTGTTCATGCTACAGCCCAATGGCTGCACTTTGATGCGCCATGTGTGCGCAGCCTCAAGGCTTGGATTTTGGGCGCCAATGCGCAGCTGCCCCTGGATATTCGTCTTGCCGACGGTCAGGCCATGAGTGCCGACTTCCACGCCCGTCATAGCGCTATTGCCCGGCAGTACGACTACCTGATTGCTAATACGCGAACACCCTCGGCCTTGCTTGCCAACCGCATAGTGTGGGTTCGTAAACCCATTGATGAGACTCGTATGCGGGGCAGCCTACAGGCCTTGCTGGGAGAGCAGGATTTCTCCGCGTTTCGCGCCTCCTCTTGTCAGTCCACAACGCCGATGCGTTTTATGGAAAGCGCGCAGGTATTCCGTCGAGGCGATCTCATTCAAATCCGTGTGGTAGCGAACGCTTTTTTGCATCATATGGTGCGCAATATTGTCGGCTCATGCCTACAGGTAGGTGTTGGCGAGCAGCCCGAAGACTGGCTGGGAGCGCTGTTGGCAGGCCTGGACAGGACGCAGGCGGCAGCGACGGCGCCGCCCCAGGGCTTATATCTTAGCGATGTTCGCTATCCTGAGTCCTTGAAGGTTCCCTCAGCGCCAGATCTGCCTTTCTTCCCGTCTGCAGCGCAGGAATAACTCCGGGCTTCTGCTATCATTGCTCGCTTTTCACAAAGTGCTAATAGGACGTTTCGAAGCCATGACTCGGGTTAAAATATGCGGGCTGCGCTGCGCTGTGCTGGCTGAGCAGGCATGTGAAGCCGGGGCAGATGCCATCGGTCTAGTGTTCTACCCGCACAGCTCTCGTGCTGTTTCGGCTTCTCAAGCCCTGGACGTGATTAAGGGAACTCAAGCCCTTGTTACAAGTGTGGGCCTGTTTGTGGATCCGCAGGCAGATGAAGTAGAGCGAATTCTTGAAATCTGTCCCTTAGATTGTCTGCAGTTTCATGGAACGGAATCAGCCGCCTTCTGTGAGCAGTTTGGGCGACCCTACATCAAAGCGATTAGTATGCGTCCCGAGATCGACATAGACGCGTTGTTGCAGGAGCATCAGGGCGCCCGAGCGCTGTTGTTTGACGCTTGGCGGCCGGACGCGCCCGGGGGTACCGGCGATACCTTCGCTTGGGAACGTATTCCAGTGCTCAGTCGGCCCTGGATTCTGGCGGGTGGTTTAACGCCTGACAATGTAGGCACGGCCATTGAGCAGGTTGCACCACAGGCAGTAGATGTAAGCGGGGGTGTCGAAAACGCCTCCGGTGAGAAAGACCCTAGGCGTATGCGGCAGTTTATCGACGCAGTGCGCGAAGCGGATAGACGTAAGCACGAGGATGCAGCGGTATGACTATTGATTTGAACCCTCTCAGTTTCTCCAATCAGCCTGATGCTGACGGACGATTCGGATCCTACGGCGGCAAGTATGTCGCAGAGACCTTGATGGCAGCGCTCGCTGAGTTAGAGGGGGTCTATCGCCAGCTTTCTCAAGATGCGGATTTTCAGGCAGAGTTTGATTACGACCTGGCGCATTACGTGGGCCGACCGTCGCCGCTCTATGAGGCTCGACGGTGGTCTGATCAAATCGGTGGAGCAAGAATCTTCTTTAAGCGCGAGGATCTCAATCACACCGGTGCGCATAAGGTGAATAACACCGTGGGGCAAGCTTTGCTTGCTAAGCACATGGGTAAGCCCCGGGTTATCGCAGAGACTGGTGCAGGGCAGCACGGCGTTGCCACGGCAACCATCGCCGCGAGGCTGGGTCTGGAATGTCATGTGTTTATGGGTGCTGAAGACATTCAGAGGCAGTCGTTGAATGTGTACCGGATGAAGCTGCTTGGGGCAACAGTAGTTCCGGTTACCTCGGGTTCTGCAACGCTCAAAGATGCAATGAATGAGGCGATGCGAGATTGGGTCACTAACGTAGATAACACCTTCTACATTATTGGTACCGTCGCTGGTCCGCATCCTTATCCAATGTTGGTTCGTGACTTCCAATGCGTGATCGGGCGTGAAGCTCGCGCACAATGCCTCGCACAAAACGGCAAGCTGCCCGACGCCCTGGTCGCTTGTGTGGGCGGTGGCTCCAACGCCATTGGCTTGTTCCACCCGTTTTTGAACGACGAAACCGTTGCGATGTACGGAGTAGAGGCAGGTGGTTTAGGTATAGAGACTGGGCAGCATGCTGCGCCGTTGTCAGCCGGGTCGCCCGGTGTGCTTCACGGCAACCGAACTTACCTGATGCAAGATGCGGATGGGCTAATCATTAATACCCATTCAGTGTCCGCAGGACTTGATTACCCCGGAGTGGGTCCCGAGCATTCCTGGCTGAAAGATATTGGCCGCGTGAACTATGTGTCTGCAAATGATGAAGAAGCGCTTGCGGCGTTTCACAAGACCACGAGGGTAGAGGGCATTATGCCGGCTCTTGAAACAGCGCATGCCCTTGCTTACGCTGAAAAACTGGCCGCGACCATGACAGCCGATCAGCACATCGTGGTTAATCTGTCAGGACGGGGCGATAAGGATATTTTGACGGTTGCCCGTCTGGAAGGGATAGAGGTATGAGTCGCGCATGAGTCGAATAGCGGAGTGTTTTACGGATCTTAGAGCACGGGGACGAAAGGCGGTGATTCCTTACATTGTTGCTGGCGATCCAGGGGTTGAACTCACTGTCGAGCTGATGTTTGCCTTGGTGGAATCCGGGGCTGACATTATTGAGTTGGGAGTGCCGTTTTCTGATCCGATGTCTGAGGGCCCGGTAATACAGCGCGCACATGAACGTGCCCTGGAGCGTGGTATGCGTTTGCGCGGTGTGTTTGATGTGATGTCTGAATTTCGAAAGCACAACCAAAAGACCCCGGTCTTACTCATGGGCTATGCCAATCCAGTAGAACATATGGGGCATGCTCAGTTTGCCGATCACGCGGCGGCTAGTGGCGTCGATGCATTGCTCACAGTAGATATTCCTCCGGAGGAAGTGGAGGGCCTAAATCGAGAGCTGCGCCGCGTGGGAATGGACAATATTTTTCTGATTGCACCCACAACACCGGTGGATCGTATGGATCGCATCGCTGAGGAGGCGAGTGGATTTATTTATTATGTATCGCTTAAAGGCGTCACAGGCGCCGGTAACCTTGATCGAGAAGCTGTTGCTCGATCAGTCGCAGAGATACGAACCCATACAACACTTCCCATTTGTGTTGGGTTTGGGATCAAAGACGGACCTTCGGCGGCGGCGGTGGCTGCGGTTTCCGATGGTGTGGTAATGGGTTCTGCTCTCGTACAGCGTCTTGCTGATGTGGCTGAGGCAGGAGGCGATGACGCGGCAGTATTGGTTGCAGCGCGAGAACTGCTTGGCGACATTCGTGAGCATGTCGATAGCACGGCGTCTAACGCAGCCTAAGGCCTCTGGGATGCGTATAATGCCCAAGCATCGCATTCTGGAGAGAGCTCCATGAGCTGGATCGACAAAATACTGCCTTCGGGCATCAGTAAGGCCGAAGGTTCCAAGAGGGCGTCAGTGCCCGAGGGTGTCTGGACCAAGTGCATAAAGTGCGAAGGGGTGCTGTATCGCCCAGACTTGGAGCGTAATGCGAATGTTTGCCCCAAGTGCGAACATCATATGCGCCTCGGCGCGCGGCGGCGTTTGGATATTTTTCTGGACGAAGACGGCCGCGAAGAAGTATTCACAAACATTGAGCCCGTTGATCGCCTACGGTTTCGCGATAAGAAGAAGTATTCGGCTAGGCTGGCCGCAGCGCAAAAGTCTACGGGCGAACGCGATGCACTGATCGCCATGCGTGGCACGCTACATACGATGCCCGTGATAGCCGTCGCCTTTGAGTTTGGGTTCCATGGAGGTTCCATGGGCCAGGCTGTGGGCGAGAAGTTCTCTCAAGCTGCGCAGTTGGCAATCAGAGAACGAATTCCACTGATTTGCTTTGCTGCTTCTGGCGGTGCGCGCATGCAGGAAGCGCTGATTTCGCTCATGCAAATGGCTAAAACCAGCGCTGTCATCGAGCGTATGCACACCGAAGGTGTCCCTTATGTGTCGGTGCTCACTGATCCCATTTACGGCGGTGTGTCAGCCTCTCTTGCTCTTCTTGGCGATTTGAATATTGCTGAACCTGATGCCCGCGCAGGCTTCGCAGGCCCCAATATCATCGAGCAAACGATTCGCCAGAAGTTACCCAAGGGCTTCCAGCGTAGTGAGTTTCTTCTAGAGCACGGGGCCATCGACATGATCGTGTCCCGCTTGGAATTGCGTGACACTATCGCGCGCATTTTAGCGAAGCTCACCGGTGTGCCAGCTTTGGCTTCACTGGATACTGACGCGGAGCTTGTGGCCGGTGCCACGCTTGGCGCGGATGAAGCGGCGGTCAGTGATGCACAGAACGAGTCGCTGGAGTCAGGTTCCGCCGGGGATGCCCTGACCCGCGAAGCTGCAGTGGAAGAGGACGCCCAGGTGGTGAACGATGCCACTGCTGATGATGCCACTGCGGATAGTGACGAAGATTCGCAGACGACGGCGGATTACGCCGACAGCGGTGAGCAAAGTGAGACGGCCTCAGGTAGTGAGCCTGGGTCATCAGAGGATCGCGATGATGCGGGCTTAGTGGGGGATGAATCCTCCCTCGGTGCTGAGGACGGATTGGATCCCGACGCCGCTGAGGAGTCTTCCGACAAAAAACCGGATGCCTGAACGAACCCTAGGTGAGTGGCTGCGGTATCTTGAGCAGCTACATCCCGTCGAGATCGACCTCGGGCTGGCTCGAGTCCGAGTCGCAGCAGAAAACCTGAATCTACTTCCTTACGGCCCCGATGTTATTACCGTCGCGGGCACGAATGGCAAGGGCAGTGTGGTTTACAGCACCGACGCAATCCTTCGTGCCCAAGGTAAACGTACGGGGCGGTACACCTCACCCCACCTTTTGCGTTTTAACGAACGTATTGCTGTGGATGGCGAAGTCGTCAGTGATCAGCAAATTCTCGACGCTTTTACCGCCATAGAAAACACTCGAGGAGAAGTGACCCTAACGTATTTTGAGTTCGCCACTTTGGCAGCTTGGTGGATTTTCAAAGAGCAAAAAGTCGATGTTGCCGTTATGGAGGTGGGACTTGGGGGGCGGCTTGATGCGGTAAACCTGGTCGATGCCGATGTGGTGGTTATTACGGCGATTGATCTGGATCACCAGCATTGGCTGGGCGACACGGTTGAAAAAATTGCGCCGGAGAAAGCCGCCGTAGCACGACCGGGACGCCCCGTAGTTCTCGCAGAGTCTAGTTACCCGGCAACACTTTTCAGCACGCTTCAGGATATAGCTGCATTGCCTCTTAGCGCAGGCAAAGAGTGGTCTTGGAGCAACGAGGCTGAGCAGTTGTGTGTCCAGCTGGCCGGTACGGAGCTCTCGGCGGTTTTTATGGTTCCTGACGGCCTGCGTCCAGCGAACGTCGCGGCGGCGCTTCAGGCGAGTGCCTGCCTCCTTGGAGCGGCCTTCGATGTGGACGTGGCTGCGGGGGCGCTGGTTCATTTAAGAGTACCGGCGCGTCGTCAGGTAGTCCAAATTGCAGAGCGAGAGCTATTGCTAGATGTGGCGCACAACCCCGCGGCCATGCAAGCGATGGTGGATTACCTCAAAGCCCGGCCGATAAAGGGTAAGACTATCGCCGCGCTGGGGCTTATGGCAGATAAGGATCTGGAATCAATGGCGGCTGCTCTGGCCACCGGTGTTGATGGTGCTTGCGCGCTGGCGATTCCAGGCATTGGTCGTGCGGCGTCGCCGGAGGTCATCTGGCAGGCTCTGGATGAGGTGGGGATCGCTATTCCGCAGGGTGAATTTAGTACTGAGGCCGTTTGGGCGCAGTTGCTTACAGGCAGTTCCCCGGGAGATCGTTTGGTTGTCTGCGGCTCTTTTCACAGCGTAGCGGGTATAATGACTCTCTTGAGCCTAGAACTCCCAAGCACCTCAGACGGGCACTGAAAACTGGTGGATAACCTCGTAAAACAACGCCTTGTCGGCGCACTCATCCTTGTCGCACTGGTTGTCGTCTTTTGGCCGATTATTTTTGTTCCCGGTACCCAGAAGGCTGAGGATCTGCGTGTGCTAGTTCCAAAGGCACCGCCTGTGGATCTTACCCCTTTGCCTGAGCCAGATAGTTTGGGACTGCGCTCAGGAAAGAAGGCCGCGGCACAGAGCGTCGAGACGCAAGATGTGGCGTTCCCCGACGATGAAGGGACATCTGATGTCGAGCGAGCAGGACTTCCACCACGTGATGTGACTATGCCTGTGGCAGATCTCAATGAAGCGCGCAGTACACTGGAATCTCCCGCAATGGATGCCGATGGATTGCCGATTGCTTATTCACTGCAGGTAGCCACTATGGCTGACAAGGCGCGTGCGGAGTCGCTGCGCGATGAATTGGTGTCCGCCGGCTATAAGGGTTACGTCAAGCGCATGCGTCGCGATGATCGCGTGCTTTATCGTGTACTCGTTGGACCTCGCTATAGCCGCGACGAATTGCTGCCGGTGAAAGGCGCAGTGGATAAAACCTGGCGGGTTGAATCCTTGATCATACGGTACCTGCCATGAACGATTGGCCACAGCTTTCCCTGTTTAACGGCTTTGACTGGGTCGTCGTGGTGATATTGATACTTTCTGCACTCCTGAGTTTGTGGCGGGGTTTCGTGCGCGAGGCGATATCGCTTGCGGGCTGGGTTGTGGCGTTTGTTGTTGCTAATTTGCTGGCCGTAACGGTGGCTGGCCAGATCGGCGATTTAATAGAGAATCACACGGGTCGTTACATCGTCGCTTGGTCACTGCTGTTTGTTCTCACCCTGGTGGCTAGCTCCCTCACAGCAAAGCTCTTTGCGAGCATTATTAAGGCTACGGGGCTGGGTGTTCTGGATCGGCTGCTCGGTTCAGTGTTTGGGGTATTGCGCGGAATGTTGATTGTCATGGCTTTGGTGTTTGTCGTGCGCGAGATTGTTCCCAAAAGCGAGCAGAGCCTTTTGGAAGAGTCTCAACTTATGCCGCATATTGATGTCATGCTCGCTTGGAGTATGCGGCTTTTCGATGAATTTCGAGACGTAGAAATTAAGGGGCTGAACGCGTGATATCGAGATCGTTTATCTTGTGTGTGCTTAGTTGGAGGGTGCGGATTATATGTGCGGACTGACTGGTATCGTTGGCAAAGCTAACGTGGCACCTCAAATATACGATGCGTTGACGGTCTTGCAGCACCGGGGTCAAGACGCGGCAGGCATTATGACCTGCAGCCAGGACAGGTTTCATCAACGCAAGAGCGTCGGGCTTGTAAGGGATGTGTTTCGTCAGCATCACATGCAACGTCTGGAAGGTAATATTGGTATAGGGCACGTTCGCTATCCCACCGCGGGCAGCGCGGGTGCTGCCAACGCTCAGCCGTTTTATGTGAACTCGCCTTACGGTATCGCGCTTGCGCACAATGGCAATCTGACGAATTCTCGGGTGCTGCGCGAGGAACTGTTCGAGAGCGAGATGCGACACCTCAATACGGATTCGGATTCCGAGGTTTTATTGAACGTTTTTGCCTACGAGTTACAGGCATTGGGTAAGTTACATCCATCCCCGGATGACTTGTTTGCCGCCGTGTCAGCCGTTCATCGCCGTTGTCGTGGCGGTTATGCTGCGGTCGCGATGATTGTGAATTATGGGGTAATCGCATTTCGTGACCCCTTCGGAATCCGACCTTTGGTAGTCGGTTATCGAGGCGAGGGCAGTGAGCGCGAGTACATGGTGGCGTCCGAAAGTGTTGCGCTTGATGTTCTCGGGTTCCGGCTTCTGGGCGATGTCGCCCCCGGTGAGGCGGTGTACATAGACGCTCAGCGACAGCTGCACATGCGTCAGTGTGCCGAGGCACCGTTGTTGCGGCCCTGTATTTTCGAACACGTTTACTTCGCGCGTCCCGACAGCCTTATCGATGAGATATCGGTGTATAAGACCCGGGCTCGTCAGGGTGAAGCGCTGGCGCGCAAGATTCTCAGGGAGCGACCGGATCACGATATTGATGTGGTGATACCCATACCCGACAGCAGTTGCACCGCGGGTCTCGCGCTGGCGCAATCACTGGGTATCAGGTATCGGGAGGCCTTGGTTAAGAATCGCTACATTGGCCGCACTTTTATAATGCCCGGACAACAGCAGCGCCGTAAGTCTGTTCGCCAAAAGCTCAATCCGATTCGCCTGGAGTTCGAAGGCAAAAATGTCATGCTGGTGGATGACTCCATCGTGCGCGGTACAACCTCCCGGGAGATCATTCAGATGGCGAGAGATGCCGGGGCGGCTCGTGTATATCTAGCGTCCGCTGCGCCACCCGTGCGCTATCCGAATGTTTACGGAATTGATATGCCATCTCCCAAAGAACTGATTGCCCACGAGCGAACAGTGGACGAAATAGGTGAATTGATCGGCGCAGACTGGCTCGTGTATCAGGATTTGGATGAACTGATCAGCTGTTCCAGAGAGGGCAATCCGCTCATAGACGCGTTTGATTGCTCGGTGTTTGATGGTCACTACGTTACCGGGGACGTCGATGAACAGTACCTCGCGGACTTGGATGCGGCGCGCAATGATGAAGCCCAAAACATGAGCCGACAGGAGAGCGACGGCGACGGTGTGGGTATGTACAACGATGTGTCAGACATCGCCTAAGCCAGGATTAGAAAGCGAATAGAGGACCATTTCGATAGCTGGTCCAGTCACTAGATGAGAGCAAATTGTGAGCAAGCGAGACGACCCGGTGTTGGACGAACTGCAGTGGCAGAGTCTGGCAGTACGCAGCGGAATTACGCGTTCTCCTGAGGGAGAGCACAGTGAAGCACTGTTTTTGACCTCCAGTTACGTGTTTGACAGCGCGGAGCATGCGGCCGCGCGCTTTGCCGGTGATGATCCCGGTAATGTGTATTCCCGTTATACCAACCCTACGGTGCGCAGCTTCGAAGAACGCCTTGCCGCCTTAGAGGGTGCCGAGGCGTGTGTGGCAACTGCCTCGGGTATGGCCGCGATACTGAGTACCTGCATGGCGCTGCTCAAGGCGGGCGATCACGTGATTTGCTCCAGAGATGTGTTCGGTACTACGCGAACGCTTTTTTCCAAGTACCTGGCGAACTTTGGGGTCGAAGTCAGTTTTGTTCCCTTACTACCGGTGGATGGCTGGCGCGAGGCGTTACAGGACAATACGCGTCTGCTGTACCTGGAAACGCCCTCTAATCCTCTGTGTGAGGTTGCTGACATTGCGAGTATGTCTGCCATTGCGCGATCGTCGGGTGCTTTGCTGGTTGTTGATAACTGCTTTTGCTCGCCTGCATTACAACGACCTTTGTCATTTGGCGCCGACATGGTGATTCATTCGGCGACCAAGTATCTCGATGGTCAGGGTCGCTGCGTGGGTGGAGCAGTCCTTGGCAATCGGGAGCTAATGGATCAGGTGTTGGGCTTCCTGCGTAGCTGTGGACCCACCATGAGTGCTTTCAATGCCTGGGTCTTTCTGAAAGGTTTGGAAACACTCTCTTTGCGCATGCAGGCTCATAGCGCCTCTGCACTGCTTATGGCAACGTGGCTGCAGGATCAGCCGAATGTGGAAGCGGTGTTTTATGCGGGCCTTAAGAGCCATCCCGGACATGCCTTGGCGGCAAAACAGCAGTCAGCATTCGGTGGGGTTTTGTCTTTTCGGGTTCATGGAGGCAAAGCGGAAGCGTGGAAGGTGATTGACGCAACTCGATTAATGTCTCTGACGGCGAACCTGGGTGATGCCAAGACCACGATTGTGCATCCAGCGACCACCACGCATAGCCGGATTTCTGTGGACGAGCGCCGCGAGGCAGGCATTACGGACAACCTCATCCGCATCGCGGTGGGCCTTGAGGATATTGATGATCTTAAGGCGGATCTTGGACGTGGTTTGGCGTCTCTGGGCTGAGTCCATGTATTTAGGATGGTTGGTGAGCTTTTGATCTGGATGAGGCTGAAGATTTTTACAGTATTGGGTGGCGGGCAATGAGTATGGGTAAAAAAGCGCTCATCGACGCAGCGGTAGACGAGGTGGCGACAGTCTTGCTGGGCAAAGAGTCGCAGATACGCCTGGCGATTTGCTGCCTACTCGCCAGTGGACATTTACTCATCGAAGATCTTCCGGGGATGGGTAAGACCACGCTATCCCACGCTTTGGCACAGGTGCTCGGGCTTTCTTACAAGCGCGTACAGTTCACGTCGGACCTCTTGCCTGCCGATATCTTAGGTTTATCCATCTACCACAGAGACGATCACAGTTTTCACTTTCATCCCGGGCCGATTTTCACGCAGGTGTTACTGGCGGATGAAATTAATCGCAGTACACCGCGTACGCAAAGTGCCTTACTTGAGGCGATGGCAGAGGGACAGGTTACCCTCGAGGGAGAAACCCGAGCCTTACCATCACCCTTCTTTGTGATTGCGACGCAAAATCCCTTGGAGCAATCGGGTACCTACCCATTACCGGAGTCTCAGCTAGATCGATTCCTT
>NZ_JBLGBE010000033.1:0-32679 GCF_047617445.1 Congregibacter sp. | reverse complement strand
ATCAAGAAAACGCGTTCGCGACGCTCCTGCAGCGCAGCTGGACTCACCTTAACTCTCCCGTTGACCAAGGTTGGCATGCAGTACGGATCCATTGAGCACGGGATTGCGATGTGCCCAGTACAGGACCCCAGCAATCTCTTCGGGCTCGATGAGTCGACCAAAACTGTTCATGCCGCCGATTTGCTGTAGTAACGCCTCATCATTGCCCAAATGATTTCGAAGCATTTGTGTGTCGGTGAATCCGGGGCAGATCATCGCGGTGTGAATGCCAGAGCCCATAAGGTCCTGGCAGGTCGCGCGCATCATTCCGAGCTGCGCATGCTTTGAAACCACGTAACTAAAAGTGCCGGGAACCGCTTTTTCGGCGAGTGTCGAGCCGACATATAACACGCTGCTGCCTGGCCCCATACCCGGTAGTAGCGCCCTGGTGAGTCGATTTGCCACGACCACATTCGTCTCCAGCACGGCGCGGAGGCTCGCGTCCTCGCAGTCATCAGCGCTGTCTTTACGCATCTGGCTCGCATTGTGAATGAGGCTGATTTCAGACAGCCCCGAGACGCGGCTTAACAGGGCGTCAATGGCGTCGCCAATACTATCTGGGTCCGCCAGGTCGCAAGGCAAATTGTGCACGCCAGAAACGTCGCAGAGCCGGCGAGATAGATTAACTACCTCATAGCCACCCTCTTGGAACGCCCGGGCAGTGGCTTCACCGATGCCTACGCTGGCTCCGGTTATGATTGCAATGGTCATGCTATTCTTCCTCGGAATTTTGTCATCATACGGCACTCACTAGTAAACAGAGTACGCGATAAAAGAGGGATCGGATGGAACGCCTTGCCACACTGTATATAGATAAGGAAAGCCATAAGTTTTCCGCAGCGCATTACACGATTTTCTCTGCGACGGAGAGGGAGCGTCTCCATGGACACAATTACTCGGTGTCCGCCATGATCGTCGCTCCTATGGGCGCCAACGGATTCGCGGCAGACTACAACGTATACAAGCGACGCATCAAAGCGCTGTGTGACGAGCTTGATGAGTACATGGTATTGCCCGCACGCTCTCCGCACCAAATTGTGGAGGAAGATGGTGATAACTATCGTGTGATATTCAATGGTGAGGAGATGCGCTTTCTCCGATCGGACACGCTGGTGCTTCCAATGACTAATGCAACCGTTGAAGAGTTTGCGCATTACCTTCTGGGTCGTATGCTTGACGCTTCAGCTGGAGAAGCCATTGCCGAAATTCAGCTTTGCGTTGCATCGGGCCCAGGACAAAAGGGCTGTGCAAACTGGTCAGCTATGGACGAGGCCATCGCCTGATCGGAGAAGGCTTTAGGCAGTATTTAGTAACAACACTATGACTGCATGGGCACGTCTTTCACGATGTCCTTGATTCTGGAAGGAGAAACATTGTGCATATATTTTTTCAGCGCTGCTGCGCGACTCTGACGCTGATGGCTGTCTTGGCGGCATTCCCGGTCGTCGCCAAACCGGGGGAAGCCCTGCAACTAGACGATGTTTTTGGACTGCGTTATGCGAGCTCGCCCATCGTGAGTTCCACGGGCGAGGACATCTACTACCTCCGAAACAGCATGGATATTCTCACCGATAAACGCAGTGCTAATTTGTGGACACTCAGGGCGGATGGTACTGAGCATCGGCCGCTGACAACCGGGGCGAGAAAACTGTCTTTTCCGACACTGTCTCCTGACGACTTGCGCGTTGCTTACGTCGATGACGACGATGTGGGTTCGCAGATTTTTGTGCAATGGTTGAAGAGTGGAAGCACCGCACAGCTCACGCGTGGTGGTGAGGCGCCGCGAAACCTCCGCTGGTCGCCTGATGGTCATTGGCTGGCGTTTTCCATGCGCGTCCCCGTTGATTCGCCAACTATGGGTGTGCTCCCCAAAGCGCCTAAGGGAGCGCAGTGGGCGGCGCCTCCGGTAGTGGTAGACAGTATGGTCTATCGCAACGATGGATCTGGATTTCGTCCTCAGGCCTATTACCAGATTTTTCTTGTTCCCGCTGACGGTGGTGCGCTCAAGCAGCTTACGGATGGCGCGTATGACCACAGCAGCGCTGTTGCTTGGTCCTCGGATTCCCGGCAGCTGTATTTTTCCGCAAATCGCGGCGCCGACCGCGAGCTCAATGTTGTAAACACCGATATTTTTGAGCTATCCCTAGCGACCCATGAAATACGTCAACTAACGACCCGGCAGGGGCCCGACGGGTCGCTATCACTCTCTCCAGACGGCTCACATCTCGCTTACCTGGGGTGGGATGACAAGCGGATGTCGCACCATCGCTCACGCCTGTACGTGATGAATCTTCAAAAAGAAGAACCCACAGAATTGCTCGCGGATCTTGACCGCAGTATCAGGGATCCACAGTGGTCTTCGAACGGCAAGCGCATCTTCTTTCTGTTCGATGATCAGGGCGACACCGTTCTGGCAGTGACGGATCTCCGTGGTCGAATGCAACGTTTGGCTACTGGCTTGGGAGGCACCTCGTTGGGGAGACCGTACTCTGGCGCAGCCTTTGCAGTTGGTGGTGGAGACCGCTACGCCTTTACTATGGGTAGTACGCAGCGACCTGCAGATGTCGCGACGGGACGTGACGGCAAGTCTCCGACTCAGCTTACGACCTTGAACGAGAATGGACTTGGATCAAGGTCGTTGGCATCAGTCGAAGAGCGCTGGTTTGAATCATCCGCTGGTGGTGAAAAGATTCAGGCTTGGGTGGCGCTCCCATCGGGCTTTGATTCGACGCGCAAATACCCGTTGATTCTTGAAATCCACGGTGGTCCACACACTAACTATGGGTCACGATTTTCGGTAGAAGTGCAGCTCTATGCGGCGGCGGGGTACGTGGTTCTCTATGTCAATCCACGCGGCAGCACCAGCTATGGCGAACGCTTTGCTAATCTCATTCATCACAACTATCCCTCTGAAGATTACGACGACCTCATGACTGCGGTCGATTCTGTGATCGAGGAGGGCTATGTCGATGCTGATCAGTTGTATGTCACCGGTGGTAGTGGAGGTGGTGTGCTAACCGCATGGATTGTTGGCAAGACGGATCGTTTTCGTGCGGCAGTCGTTGCCAAGCCGGTTATCAACTGGACAAGTTTTACGCTCACGGCGGATATCGCACCCATGGTAAGTCGCTATTGGTTTCCAGCAATGCCCTGGGAAGACCCAGAGCACTATTGGAGCCGCTCGCCGTTGTCCCTGGTGGGCAATGTAACGACGCCCACGATGTTGTTGGGCGGCGATGCGGACTATCGGACGCCTATTGCGGAGTCTGAGCAGTACTATCAGGCATTGAAACTGCGTGGCGTCGACACAGCCATGGTGCGTATTCCTGGCGCGTCGCACAGTATTGCGAATCGTCCTAGCCAGCTGATGGCAAAGGTGGCTGCTATTTTGGCCTGGTTTGAGCGTTATTCCCAAGCCCAGGAGGACTGAGCGATGGTCAAGACTGTACAGGTACAAAAAGTCGGTGGGCCCGAGGTCATGGCTTTCGTCGATAGTGAACTGGCTGACCCGGGGCCTGGCATCGTTCGGGTTGGCAACCGGGCAATCGGCTTAAACTACATCGACACCTATCACCGCAGTGGCTTGTATCCGCTGCCGCTTCCCACGAGTATCGGTCTTGAAGGCGCTGGCGTTGTGGAAGCCATCGGTGAGGGCGTGGATCTTTCGGTGGGCGATCGGGTTGCCTATTGTGCGGCAGGGTTTGGCGCCTATAGTGAAGCAATCTTGCTGCCGGCAGAGCGACTCGTGCCTTTGCCCGAAGGAATCGACTTTGATACGGCTGCAGCGGTACTTCTAAAAGGTGCCACGGTAGAGTATCTCCTCCAGCGTTTGTATGCCCTGCAGCCTGGGCAGCGGACGCTGTTTCCTGCCGCTGCTGGCGGTGTAGGACTGCTGTTTGGGCAGTGGGCATCAGCACTGGGTGCCGAAGTAATTGGCACGGTAAGTAGTGAGGCTAAACGTGAGCTCGCCTTGGCCAACGGCTATTCACATTGCTTTTTGCATGAAGAAGCGGACATTGTGGGTAAAGTCCGGGAGATTACCGGTGGGAGTATGCTGGCTGTCGTTTACGATGGCGTGGGTGCAGCCACCTTTACAGATTCCCTGGATTGTTTGGCACCTCGAGGTCTTATGGTGAGCTTTGGTAATGCCTCCGGTAGTCCGCCGGCCTTTGACTTGCAGCAGTTATCTGCCCGGGGTTCTTTGTTCATCACTCGGCCGAGCCTGATGAGTTATGTCGCGACCCAGGCGGAAATGCGTGATAGCGCGGCTGCAGTGTTTGAACGTGTTTTGGATGGCCGGCTAAAGGTCACTATCGCCCAGCGATATCCTTTGGCCGAAGTGCAGCGTGCCCATGCTGAGTTGGAAGCACGTCGCACTGTGGGATCCTCGCTACTGATCCCCTGAATGTTTGATGGACTCAGCGCTGTGATCGTTTGCGTTTGTGAGTCCAGCGACCTCTAGCAGTGAGTGCTCCGTCTGTGGGCCCACTAGCACGGCAACTACGTTTCCCTCAGGGTCGATCACAAGCGTAGTGGGCAGAACCTGAGGGCGATCGATGCCGTAGCGGGCAGCCGGATCGATGCTCAGAGTCGGGAATTGCACGTTCAGGCTGTCGAGCTGAGACTGCAGATCCTCGCCCTGAGCGCCGTCGTAATTGACGCCCAGCACTCGCACGCCATCGCGTTTGTGGAGTAAGTTGAGCTCGGGGATTTCTTTGATGCAGGGTTTACACCACTCAGCCCAATAGTTCACGAAGGTCCAGCTTCCGGCGCTATCCAGACTACTTGGGTCCTGCGATCCTGGTTTGTCGCAGCCATTCATACCTGCGATTAACAGCAGCAAGATGGCACCGCGGAGCCAGTTCGCCGTTGTGTTGTTGAAAAACTTCATGGGCTCAGTACTCGAAGAGAGTGGCAAGGGGTATGTTCATATGTTCCCGAATACCTTGCTGTTGTTCATCCAGCAAAGTGATCGCGCGCTGTTCCCAGCTGGGCATACTGTCTTTGGACTGGATGGAGAACTCACCTTCGGTATCCAGCCATTGCTGTAGTTGCCAAAGGGGGACGCTGTGTAAATCCCTGGCGAGAAGATAGTGGCCTCGCTCATCCTGAGCGATCACGCGATGCTTCAAAAAGCAGTCGCGTAGTTCCTGCCAACTCTCTGCATCCACGGTAAGTTTACGCCCTTTCAAAAGATTCAGTTCTTTGAGCGGAAATCCTTGCGCCTGTCGTCGCCAAAGGGTTTCCAGAATCTCCAATCCCTTGAGTAGCAGGGGGCGTCGCGCCTGCGCTTCGCTTTGGTAGGCCGACAGGCTGTGCACCACAATGGCCGAGACGAGAACGATGATCCAGGAGATATAAATCCACAGCAGAAACAATGGCACCGCTGCGAATGCCCCGTAGATAAAGGTGATGCTAGAGCCGGCGACAAGCTTAGTGAACAAGGCTCGGGCGATGTTAAAGCTCGTCGCGGCGATGATGCCGCCAACAATCGCATGCTTCACGGGAACTCTACAGTTAGGTACTGCGGCATAGACTAAGGTGAAGCCCAGCACTTGCAGAAGATAAGGCATTATACGCAGCAGTAGGGCGCCAATCCCGATGATGTCCCATTGCTCGAGTTGGCCGGCAAAGGAAGCGAGAAAGGTACTGACACCTAGGCCTAGACCAATGGTAATTGGGGCTAGAGACAGAATCGCCCAATATAGAAGAAAGCTGGATACCGTCTCACGATTTCCACGCGTACGCCAGATCAGATTGAATGCCTGCTCAATATTTCGCAGCATCAGTACAGCGGTGGCTATCAGAAAGGCGATACCAAAGCCGGTAAGGTTTTTGGCTTGCCGCGAAAAATCAGATACGTATTCTTCAATGCCCGCGGAGGTCTCTGGAACGAGGTTGTCAAACAGCAGCTCCTGGATCCTGGACTCCAGTCCCTGAAAGGCGGGTACCGCAGAGGCCATGGTGTACAACACGGTGAGCAGGGGCACTAGAGCAAACAGCGACATGTAGGTCAGGGCCGCGGCGGTGTCTCGGCAGCGGTCGGACTGGTACCGCGTCCCGAGGTATAACGCTCTGCGCCAAAGCTTTCGAAAAATATCTATTGTTACTTCCATCAGTTAATTATCGCAGAAAGCATGCCGGGGACACATGGTGATGGATGATGTGGTCACTTTGCTATACTCCTTGTACTCTCCTTCTCCCATCAAAGCCTATATTTATGCAGCCACCAGCCTATGTCTTGGTTCTTTTCTACAGCCGTCAGAGTAGCACCGAGGCCATGGCGCGTATGGTTGCTCGAGGAGTGAGTAGCGTTGCAGGGTTTGAGGCGCGACTTCGTACTGTTCCAGCGGTTTCGGCTGAGACCGAACAAACTGCCGACACGGTGCCAGATGAGGGACCTCCTTATTGCAGTGTCGACGATCTGCGGCACTGCGCAGGACTCGTGTTGGGGTCGCCCACGCGTTTTGGAAACATGGCGGCGCCGCTGAAGTACTTTATTGATCAAACATCGGACCTTTGGCTAAGTGGATCAATGATTGATAAGCCCGCTGCCGTTTTTACGTCCACGGCGAGCTTGCACGGAGGACAGGAGAGCACCTTGCTGTCGATGCAGTTGCCATTGCTACACCACGGGATGCTGGTGATGGGTTTGCCCTACAGTGAGGCAGGGTTGATGACCACCAGTTCTGGAGGTACGCCCTACGGTGCCAGCCACTGGGCTGGCCCTGATGGCGGACGTGCCATGGACGATACCGAGTCACAGCTATGTCGCGCTCTTGGTCGTCGTGTGGCGCAGACCTGTGCGCGCCTAGCATGAGTGGCGATACAGTGACGCTTACCCCGAGGGCGGCATCGGTCTCATGGATTTTTGCCGGTATGTGGTGCGGTCTGCTCTTACTGCTGGGCACTCAGCTTTTAGATGCATGGCAGCGTTCCGTGCCGCCGGTGCTTTTGTTTTTCTGGTTTACACCGCTGTTGATTCTCCTTCCTGGGATCCTGCGTGACCGTTTGCGCAGCGTCACCTGGATGGCTTTTGTGAGTCTTATGTATTTTATCTGGTCTGTGCTGCGTATCTTTGCGGAGCCAGATAGTCTCCGTGCTCAGGTGGAGCTCGGAGCCGTTATTTTACTGTTCATCTGCTCCGCATTTTACGTTCGTCAGCGTGGTCGCGAGTTGCGAAACTCTCGAGACGTCGGCATAGAATCCGAGGAATAGCAACGCGTGATCAAGCGAAGTCTTTTAGCGATATGGCGTGGACTCACGATACTGAGGCTGGCGTTAGCAAATTTGATTTTTGTGCTGGTGCTTGTGGTGTTGTGGGTAACATTCACCGGCAAACCCGAGTCTTTACCTGAGCGCGCGGCCCTCGTTCTTGATCTTACCGGACGCGTAGTGGATGAACGCAGTCGGGTTGAGGCGGCGAGCCTGATTTTTGCGCAAGAGCCTGCAAGTCAAGAGATTCTGCTGATGGATCTGATCGACGCCGTCGAGTTTGCTCGCAGTGATGAGCGTATCTCCGCGTTAGTACTTCAACTGAATGGGCTGGTTTCTATTGGTCAGAGCAAGACAACGGAGCTTGGAGAGGCCATTGCGCGTTTTCGTGAAAGTGGCAAGCCGGTAGTTGCAGTAGGCGACTACTACAGTCAGGACCAATACCGTCTTGCGGTGGAGGCTGACAACGTGTTGATGCACCCCTTCGGCGCCGTGGCGCTGGAGGGCTATAGCGTCTATATGAACTACTTTGCTGATGCCCTGGAGAAACTATCGGTCACCATGCATGTGTTTCGTGCAGGAGAGTACAAGTCTATAGCGGAGCCTTTGCTACGCAATGATATGTCTTCCGGTGAGAGGGCTGTTACGCAAGAGTGGCTGGGGGATCTTTGGTCCGCTTACAGCGTTGCGGTTGAGGATCGTCGAGGACTGGAACGCGGTGCGCTTAACGCTCTACTCAACGATTTTTCACAGCGCCTGCGTAGTGAGGGCGGTAACGCCGGACGTCTAGCTTTGCAATCGGGCCTGGTAGATGAGCTCTTGGATCGCCGGCAGCAAAACGAGTATTTAGCGTCGCTGGTAGGTGCTCAAGAGGAAGACGGAGCTTATTCTTCAGTGCCGTTTGCGCAGTACATATCCCAGATGCGACCGGCATTATTCGCGCCGAACCTCCCGACGGTTGCGATTGTCACGGCCCAGGGCAATATGCTTCCCGGGGAGCAGCCTCCCGGCACGATTGGTGGCGACACGCTCTCACGACTGCTTCGTGATACTGCGGAACGAGACGCTACGAAAGCCATTGTTCTGCGTGTTACTACTGGTGGAGGCAGCGTTTTTGCGTCAGAGATTATTCGCGCACAGATCGAGCGCATTCGAAAGAGCGGTATGCCGGTAGTGGTGAGCATGGGAAGTATTGCTGCTTCCGGCGGTTACTACATTGCGACAGCTGCAAACCGTATCATTGCCACGCCGACAACAATTACCGGGAGTATCGGCGTGTTTGCCGCGTTTCCTACGGTGGAGCGTTTGTTGGCAAAAGGCGGCATCCAGACGGATGGCGTGGGTACCACTGATCTTGCTGGAGGGCTCCGGCCCGATCGTGCACTTGATCCATCGGTGTCCGACGCCTTACAACAGTCAGTCGATGATATGTATCAGCAGTTCCTTAAGTTGGTTTCCAACGGTCGGTCCATTGATATGGAGACACTCGACGACTTGGCACAGGGACGCGTGTGGAGTGCTAGTGACGCGTTGGACGCGCGGCTTATTGACGGTTTGGGTAGTCTGGATTACGCAGTAGAAGAAGCGGCAACACTTGCCGGGCTTAGCGAAAACGAATATACCGTCATCAGTATCATGCCGGAGTTCTCTTCCCGAGATCTCCTTTTACAGCAGCTCAGTGACCGCATGGGCGTTAGTCGACTCTTAGCTGTGCCAGGTTTGGAATTGATATGGGGACCGGTTCAACAAAGCGTCAATCTTCTCGAGAGCTTTGCTGACCCCGGTCACCTGTACATGCGTTGTGTTAGTTGCGTTCCACAGTAGCTACTGTCGCAACTTAGGCTGCTTTAGGGGTTTCTTCTGGGCGCTGCATATGCAGTTCCATTTGTGGGAAGGGGATGGAGATGCCGGCTTCGTCAAAGCCTAGCTTGACGGCTTCTGTGGTGTCCCAAAGAACAGCCCAGTAGTCTGCAGCGTTCACCCACGGGCGCACCAAAAAATTAACACTCGAATCGGCTAACTCGCCTACGGTAATTACCGGAGCGGGTTCTGCGAGCACTCGAGGATCAGCTTTGATGATTTCCTGGAGAATCGTCTTTGCATGATGCAGGTTGTCTCCGTAAGAAATACCAAAGACCATATCAACCCGCCGTGTGGCTTTGGCTGAGAAGTTCGTGATATTCGCGCCGATAATTCCGCCGTTAGGAACGATGATCTCTTTGTTGTCCGGGGTCGTCATCGTTGTTGTGAAAATACCGATGGTCTCTACAACACCCATGGTTCCTGCTGCTTCCACGAAGTCACCTTTTTTGAAAGGCTTGAAGATAATCAGCATGACGCCTGCGGCAAAGTTGCCTAAAGAGCTTTGCAGTGACAGACCGATAGCCAGTCCCGCGGCGCCTAGGAGAGCAACCAGCGACGTGGTATCAACGCCAAGTCTGCTCAGCGCTGCAATCGTCACGAACAGCAGGCCGACCCACTGTAAGATTGAGCAGACAAAGTTGACCAGCGTTTCATCAGTACCGCGGCTCAGCATTACTTTGTGACACACGCTGACAATACGTCCGATTACCAAGCGGCCCACATAAAAAATCACAATGGCGAGCGCCAGAGCTGTGCCGTATTCGATAGCCAGTGGCAGCCACTGCGCGGGATCTTGCAAGAGTTCCATGTTCAGGTCCTTAAGGGGGGGTTATGGGTGTGTGGTTTCGATTTCGATGCTTTGCTCATCCGAGCGGTGGCTGTCGGATAATGCAGGTCGTTTAGGGATTGCGGCGGCGAGTTCGTCAGCGAATTTCCACAGCAACTGGCTCATGGTTTTTGCGATGTCTTCGCCACTGTCACTGTTTAGTGTCTGAGAGTCCTCAAAGACTACAGACTCCACGACTAATGTCACCTGATTTTTTTGCTCCCAACGACCTTGGCCTGCGATTTTCACCTTGGAACCGGTTGCCTCAAAGTGGGTGATGGTTACACGGAGTTGCCAGTCTGCCGGTGTTGAACTGGCATCAGGGAAAAGTATGACGCGCTGGGTGTCCAGTGACGACTGTAGTCTGCGACCAATAACGCGTTGAATGCCGAGATCTAGTGGTTCCGCCCAGCGCCGCGCAGAGTCATAGTGCAAAGCGAAATCGCTCTCCCGGTGGAGTAGTTCGTCACGTAAGAGATAGTCCGGGAGGTCGATGTGATCAAGCACAATAACGGGATTGTCCCCCTGGGGCGCTGGCGCAGCTCCGGCAGACAGCTGTAGGTGCTGGATTTGCGGCGATGTAGCTGCGCAGCCGAGCAGACAAAGTGCGGCGCCGACGACCAGGGCCAGGCGGATCATGAGCTATCTCCTTGGCGGCCGCGAAGGAGTGATTCGGGGTGCTCTTCGAGACTGCGGGCCAGTGAGCGCAAAGCGCGGGCGGCCAGCGTGACTTCCTTCATGGCCTCGCTTAGCTGTCGACGAGGTGGGGAGTTGGGTGCGACGACTTGTTCAAGGCCTGTGAAGCTTTGATTGGCTGAGACAAGGGCTTCGTCAAGGCGTGCCAGGGAGCTTTCGATGGAGTCCGTGATAGCAGGCAATTGATCGTTGAGCGTCGCAATGGTGCTCGTGCCTTCTTCAAGAAATGCAGTTAATGCTGGAGAATTGTCCTCCAGTGTCGTTGTCAGACTGTTGCTAGCGGTCTCCAGCGCTGCGAGGCTGCTGCGCATTGATCCTGGGAGCGCTTGCATATCAGTGCTGTTAAGCAACGTGTCCAACCCCGTGGCGATGCGGTCAACATTCTCTGCAATCGCAGCATAGTCGATAGACTCCAAAGAGCGGCGTAGCTGTTCTAACTCAGTGGGGATCGTCGGTATCTGTGGGTGAGACGAGTTTATGCTGCTCAGAGTGGATTTCTGATCGGGCTGAAAATCCAGCTGAATGTACAGAAGACCAGTGAGTAAGCTTTGGGTATTCAACTGCGCAGCCAAGCCACGAGCTACCAGTTCATCGAGAATCGATTCAGTAACGCTGCCTACTAACTGCATGGAGGCTGGGTCAATTTCCGCCTCAACAATCATTGTCACGCTGCCTTGGTCCGCGTCGAGGATCAAATCGATATCGGTAACTTGCCCGATAGTCACACCGCGCAATGCCACCGGGGCCCCAATAGTGAGTCCTCGCAGTGAACCGTCAAACACCATCACAACTTTGCTGCGCTCAGACCCTAAACCACCACCTGCAAAAAACAGTGCTCCGGCCGCCGCGATAATTAACGCCCCAACGACAAAGGCACCGACGAGGATGCTGCTCTTGCGTTCACTCATTAGGCTCCATCTCCTACTATTTGCTTCGCAGCCCGATTGAGGAACTGTCGCACCACAGCGTGTTCGCTGTGCTCGCGCATCCAGGATGGATTGCCGGATTCAATCATTCGTTTGCTGTCCGCATCGAGGTAAATCGCATTGTTGGCGATGGCAAATATACTAGGGAGCTCGTGGGTCACCATCACAACGGAGGCGCCGGTAGACTCCTTGAGCTGCAGAATCAGATCGTCGAGTCTGCGTGAGCTTATGGGGTCGAGGCCCGCGGACGGTTCGTCAAAGAAGAGAATATCAGGGTCCAGCGCAATTGCACGCGCCAGGGCGGCTCGCTTGCGCATGCCTCCCGAGATTTCCGCCGGCAAAAAGTCTTGATAACCGTCAAGGCCGACAAGCGCTAGCTTGAGAGCCACGATTTCTTGAATTTCACTGCGGCCGTAGTCGCTGTACTGCTCCAGCGGAAGGGCGACGTTATCGGCTAAGGACATGGCACTGATAAGGCCACCTGACTGATAGGTGATTCCCCAGTTTTGCCGCAACTTCTGCCGCTCACCCGGTCCTGAGTGAGTGAAGTTTTGCTCACCGTAGAGTATGTCGCCTTTAGCGGGCTCTAGCAGGCCAAGAAGATGCTTCAACAATGTGCTTTTGCCGCATCCAGAGCCCCCCATGATCACAAATATGTCGCCGCGCATGACATCGAAGCTGACATCCTGCTGAATGAGCCGGCTTCCATAGGCCATGGTGAGGCCGCGGACGCTGATGACGGCGTCAGTCATGATTTAAATACCCAGCAATTGACAAAGAATGTTGATGGCAGCGTCTGCGACGATAAGGTAGACCACAGCAGTTACTACAGCTTCGGTGGTTGCGCGACCCACTGCCTCGGAGTTGCGACCTGCGTTCATTCCAGCTCGGCAGCCTGCTGTAGCGATAAGCGCTGCAAATATAAGCCCTTTAACGATGCCCACCAGAAAATGTGTCATGGTGATGGCGGTGCCCAGCTGGCTAGCGTATTGCAGCGGCGTAACGCCCATGCTCCCGGCGACTACAGCACCTCCAACGATCCCCAAGGCATCGGCATAAATAACCAGTAGCGGCATCATTAAAATGAGGGCGAGCACTCGTGGAACCACGAGGAAATCCAGTGGGTTAATGCCCAGCGTACTGATGGCATCGATTTCTTCATTGCTCTGCATCGTGCTGAGCTGGGCTGCATAGGCCGCGCCGGTGCGTCCAGCCATGACTATGGCGGTCATCAAAGCACCCATTTCCCGGAGCATGCCGATAGCCACAAGATCGGCGACAAATACGGCGGCACCGAATTGCTGAAGCTGCGCTGCCCCAAGATAAGCCAAGATCATGCCCACTAATACGCTGGTTAAGGTGATGATGCCGATCGCCTGTGGCCCGGCCTGCGCGAGGCTCTCGATGAACTCCCGGCGGCGCATACCTGAGCGGCCGAGCAGCGTGCGAAAAACCGCGTTGACTGTCGCACCCAAAAATTCCAGGGACTCCAGCAGGTCATCACCGATCTCGGCCAGGGTGGTACGCAGGTTCTTGAGCGAAAAAATACCGCTGCTCGTCGTCGCAGTGCCGGCGTAGGGGGCCACGGCAGTCGCTAACTTCATCAACTGGGTTTGCGTGTCCGGCGCGCCGAGGTATTCGATGTCACGCTGCTCAGCGAAAGCTCGTCGCTGTAGGTGCAGGAGCTTTGCTTCCAGCCGCGGATCCCACTGTTTCACAGCCCCGACGTCGATATTAAGGGGGCCTTGGGTCTCAAGGAGCGTTTCGAAGAGCGGATCCAGGGTCGGCAGCGGGCTCACGCTCCAATCGCCACCGATGAGCAGCTGATCACCGTTAGTACTCAGCGATGCCTGGGCAGTTTCACTCATGAACTGCTGCGCCGGAGTTGCAAATTCTGCACATTCAACATCTTTATCTATTGGAATGGTAAGGGTGGACGTACGGTCTCGATAGCTTCATAAGCCAGGCGGTAGATCTCTTGTACCGGCGTTTTGTCACCACCTTCATGTCGCCGGGCAATCATTGTTACGGGGAAGAGGTAGTTTTCGGTCTCCCCTAAACGAAGTGCTCGGCTGCGGCCCCGTATATCTTCATACACGACCCAATGCATATCGAGCTCTGTGGCGAGAAGGTCGCCCAGAGCGACCCCCATAGCCTGAAGTTCTCGAGTCTGATCCGGACGTACATGGGCGTCATCGAGCAAACGCTGCAGGTAGTCGAGCTCCGTTTGACTCCGGCAGCAGCGGCTACCGTAGTAGCGTAGCGTCATATCATTGAGCGATTGGCGCTGCAGGTCCATATACTGCCGGTCCAACGGATTCAACGCTGTCACCCGGTTTTCAACCAGCTGCGCGGTGGCTCCCTGGGCCAGGAGTAGGGCACAAAGTAGCCCAGCCACGGCATGGGCTCGCGAGCCCGTTATTCGCCTGGGGGTCGATGCGGGTCCTTTCAATATGGATAAAAGTAGCGTTTGTGCCACTCCAAAGTGCCTATGAAACGAAATCAAGTCGCCTATTCCCCTTAGCTTTGCTTGTGTTCGGCATATTGTCATGGATAATTGCGGGCCTTCAATGGCATTAGCCACTTAACCGCAGCGGTAATCTTAAGACTATGATCACAGGCAGCATCGTCGCCCTCGTTACACCCATGTATTCGGATGGTCAGATCGACTATTCGGCGCTTGATGGTTTGCTGGATTGGCATGTTGCCGCGGGCACCTCAGCTATTGTCGCGGTGGGAACAACCGGTGAAAGCGCCACACTCGACGTCCATGAACATCTGGATCTTATCAGGCATTGCGTCAAATACCTTGCTGGACGAGTACCCGTGATTGCAGGGACTGGGGCCAATTCCACCCGGGAGGCCATCGAGCTGACGCGCGGCGCTGCGTCTGTGGGTGTTGATGCCTGCCTACTCGTGACGCCTTACTACAATCGCCCCTCTCAGCGCGGGCTATACGAACACTTTCGTGCGGTGGCTGAGGCGGTGAACGTGCCGCAAATTCTTTATAACGTACCGTCGCGGACCGCCGTTGATATGAGTAATGAGACAACGCGTCGGCTCAGCTCGGTGCACAACATCGTGGGTATTAAGGATGCGACCGGGGACGTGACCCGGGGCAAAGAGCTTTTGAGCATGGTTCCGGACACTTTTGCCGTCTATTCTGGTGACGATGCGACTGCGGCTGATCTTATGCTGGCCGGGGCAGCGGGTAATATTTCTGTGACTGCCAATGTGGTTCCTGAGCGCGTGGCTGCTCTTTGTGCGGCAGCGCTGGCAGGTGATGAGGCTACAGTCAGAAAAATTGACGCAAGTCTTAAAGATCTCAACGCCGCGCTGTTTGTCGAAGCCAACCCTATGCCCGTGAAATACGCCCTTGCGCGACTTGGTCGAATACAGGACGGCATTCGACTACCCCTGACGCCGCCCGAAGCGGATTCAGCGGCCATTATCGATGCCGCTTTAGAGAGCGTGGGCATATGAAATTCCTGAAGCTTTGCGGTCTGCTACTTGTGCTGGCGCCGGTGACGGCTTGTGGCTACTTGTTTGGCGACAACGGGGCGTTCCGCGACTCTGCTGGCGATTATCGCGAAGCGCGAGAAATGCCACTGATGAGCCTGCCCGAGGGTACAGCGTCCGACGAACTGGTAGATATTTATCCGATTCCAGAGATTGACAGTGAACCGCAGTTTGGCGATGCAAGTAAGGTTCCGCGACCAGCGCCTTTAGTGTCTGCCAGTGCCGACCAATTGGTGCGTATACAAAAGCTGGGAGACGATACCTGGGCATTGGTTGCCATTGCACCGGGGCAGTTGTGGCCGCAGTTGCGCAGCTTTTTGTCCGCGGCAAACATTGATGTAGCGCGCATGGACGCTCGTGCCGGAATTATTGAGTCCACTTATATAGTGCTTGAAGATGATCCTCGGCCGACGCGGTTTCGTTTTCGTGTGGAGCGAGGAGTACAGCGTGGCAACAGCGAACTGCACGTCCTGCAGATGTTTCAGACCAGCGATGGTGATGCCTGGCCTGCACAATCAGATGACATTTCCCTCGAATCAGAGTTGTTACGTGGGGTAGCCCAGTTCGTAGCCAACAGTGCGGATACAGCGCCAGTTTCTATGATGGCCGAGCAGTCCATCAGTGCCGGTGGCAAAGTTTCACTGGGCGATGATGACAAGGGGGCATTTATTCTTTTGGAGCTGCCCTTTGATCGTGCCTGGGCTTCCATAGCGCGCTCCCTGGACCTTTCGGGGTTCGATATCACGGACCGTAATCGCAGTGAAGGCCGTTACTATCTTCGCTATGTCGGTGACGAAGACGAGGACGGCTCCGGCTGGTTTGCCTGGCTGGGGGATGACGATGAACACCCTGCTGATGGCGTGCCGTTGATTGTTGATGTCGAAACTCAGGCTCCGGAGCGCATGATCATTCGTATGTCCTACGAAGAGGGCGGCGGCTCGCTGTCCCGAGAGCAAATTGAAGCTTTGCTGGTGTTAATCAAGGGCAACATCAACTAGTGAGAATGGCTTCTTTGGGTAGCGGCAGCCGAGGCAACGCGACCCTGATCCAAGCGGAGCAAAGCTGCGTGCTGGTCGATTGTGGATTTACCCTTCGGGAAATCCAGCGACGAGCCGCAGAGCGTCATGTGGACCTCGCCCGCTTGGATGCCATCCTGGTGACGCATGAACATAGCGATCACTGTAGCGGTGTTGCGGGCCTCGCGAGGCACTACGACATCCCGGTGTACCTTACTCATGGCACACTCGCTAGTGGTCGCATCAACAACTGCCCTCAAATACGGTTGTTCAACGGCGATACTCAGTTGCATATTGCGGCATTTAAGGTCCAGGCAGTCACGGTGCCTCACGATGCCCGGGAGCCCGTGCAGTATTGTTTTGAGCATGCTGAGCATCGCGTCGGGGTGCTGACTGACTTAGGCTCGGTGACCGCGCACGTTCGAGACGCCTTCGATCATTGCGATCTCCTGTTATTGGAATTCAATCACGACCGTCAACTGTTGGCTGAAGGCCCTTATCCGATGTCACTGAAACGTCGCGTCGGTGGTGACTGGGGGCACTTGTCTAACGTCCAGGCTGCAGAGCTACTGGGCCAGCTTAATTTGCAGCGTCTGGAGCATCTCGTGGTCGCTCATATCAGCGAGAAGAACAACAGTCGAGACGCCGTCGAAACCCAATTGCGCCAAACCCACCCGAATTTGCTGGCAAAGACGATATGGGCATCTCAGGCCAGTGGCTTCGATTGGATTGAGGCTTCTCAAAAGACGGTGATGGATACTTCTTATGAGCCGGTCTAAATTCACCCACTGGCACCCTACGCCGGCAAAAGTGCATACTGTTGCCGCTCACTTTTTACGAGGCGCCCGTGTCTAAAGATCCCATCAGTATCGTGCAGCGAGGGAACCTGCAGAGTCTTGAGAAGACCCTGCGCAAGCAGTGGCGTCTTGGGCAGAGTATTGTGCTTTGCTGGTGCGGCGACGAGCGCGGCTTGTTGGTCATTTTTGTTCCGCATTACTTCTTGGGTAACTACTGCGCTCATCGCGACGATCCTGAGGCCGCTAACGAAAACGAAAACTACATACGTGTATTGATCTCCGGACGGCGTCGCAAGAGCCGTGACGAGCTGTTTGCGGTAGCCGTTCGACTGGGTGTATCGCCAACTTTTATCAAGTTGGAAAATCCGCTTGATGAGTCAATTTCGGTGATGAGCGGCGTCGAAGAGATCATACGGCGTTATGGTCTGAGTTTTGTTGAGCGTAGAGGGGTTCTGCTTTTTGATATCGCCGATTTCTCCCTGTTCAGCTCCTTTGAGCAGGCGAGCCAGTTAAACAGCCTGTCGTATTCAATGAATTCCGTATACAACAAGCTGGCGGCGCGGGGCATGGAAATCAACTTTGCGCGCACTACTACCGGTGACGGTTATTACGTCTGGAACCGCGATAATCATCCCCAATCGGATCAAGAGTTGTTTCTTTTCCTGCAGCTTGTACTGGCGGATAACAGCTTGGCTCGTGCTGCTTCTCGCGGGAATACGGTGCCTGTCGTGCGCGCGGCATTTCACATTGGAAGCCACTACGAGCTCTATCAGGCAGAAGGTGTGAACCCGACGGTGCTTAGCTACATCGTGGGCGATGTAACGATTGAGCTGGCTCGAATTCTCGAAAAGACCCTGCCCGGGCAGGTGATGCTGGGTGATTTTGGAGCTTGCGCGGGACAGGAGCACGGTAGTGCGGAATTTGTTCAGGCCTGCGAAGAAGCCGCGAAGGCACTCGAAGGCCTTACGCTTATGGGTAAGCCTCTGCGCGCGCTGCGTAGCTGGTTGTCGCGAGACGCCTCCGGGGACGACACCGGGCAGCCCTTGGATGTGACCATTACAGACAAGCACGGCATCAAGCATCACGCTTTTAATTGGCAGGGCGAGCTGGAGTTCGAAGATACCAGTATCACCTTGGGGATGACGCCTGAAGAATGCAGTGATGCACGCGACAAGTATCAACCGAGAGGGAATGGCAAATCCGATTCCTGGTGGGTGTAGTAGCGGCGTCTTTGGAAGACAGGCATCGCGCAAAAGAGATTGCCGAGCAGTTTGATATTCCATTGTTGGACCAGGCGACCCGATCCCGGGATCTGGAAGGGGGTCGCGGAATCTTGCACTTGGTAGATGGTGTTCCCTCTCTTCAGATGACAGGTCGTAATGTTCCCGGCGCTGTGACCATCGACTTTGCAGATAAATCCATGGCTAACCGGCGTCGTGCGGGACACAACGAGTTGTTGGGCAAGGCGGTGGGCTGGAAGCAGGCACATGCCCCCGGGATTCTTGATGCCACGGGTGGCTATGGTCGTGACGCGTTTCTCCTCGCGGATCTTGGCTGCCAAGTAACGGTCTGCGAGCGAGACCCCATTATGGCTCTGTTGTTTCAGGAGGCGTTGGTACGAGCAGCGGCCTCTGAAGATGAGTGGCTCGCTTTGGTGGTAGCGAAAATGGCGCTGCTCAGTGGTGACGCAAAAGACTTGGATGTGTCTGCCCTGCGCGATGTGGAAGTGATTTATCTCGATCCCATGTTTCCCCTTGATCGTCGCGCCGCGCCTGGCAAAGAAATGCAGATCCTGCACCAGCTTCTGGCATTTGACGATACGGATACTGATTTAGACGCGCGATCACAGAGCGCGCAGGCATTATTGGAAAGCGGGACTGGGGATGATCAGGACGCAGCTCTTTTGGCTTGGGCTAGAGCCCAGAAGATTCGCCGAGTGGTGGTCAAGCGCCCTCGGCGTGCGCCTGTGATCCCTGGGCCAGCACCGGGACACTGCCTGACTGGAAAATCGGTGCGCTTTGATGTCTATCCCGTCTCTTAGGAGCGCGGACTTTTTGAATGTTAACGATAAGGAAGAGTGATAGTGAGTAAAAGTTTTCGCGCGTTGATTACCGGTGCATCGGCCGGTCTGGGAGATTCCTATGTTAAGCAGCTGGCGGAACGCTGTGACAGCATGCTGGTAGTTGCCCGGCGGGGCGACAGGCTTCGCGAGCTTGCGGAAAGCCTGGCGGGACAATGCACCGTCGAAACAGTTGAGGCTGATCTGGCCACGGTTGAGGGTCAGGCTCGGGTCGTGGAGGCTATTCGACAGGGCCCCGCGTTAGATTTATTGATTAACAATGCGGGTTATTCGACCATTGGGCCCTATGCAAGCAGTGATCTGGATGATGAGCTTGGCATGCTGCGCCTGCATAGCGAGGCGACCATGGTGCTTACCCGCGCAGCGCTACCTGCGATGATTGAACAAGGTAGTGGCGCCGTGATTAACGTTGCGTCGGTAGCAGGATTGGTCAGCACTCCGAATGTCGCCGTCTACGGGGCTACGAAAGCCTTTCTGGTGAGTTTTACGCGAGCTCTGCGTCAAGAGCTCAAGGGCAATGGCATTCGAATGCAGTGCCTTTGTCCAGGCTATACGCGTTCAGAGATTCATAGTCGCGACACGATGAAGGACTTTGACGTAAATATCGTGCCAGAGAAGCTCTGGATGGATGCGGATACCGTCGTCGCGGAAAGCCTCGCGGCAATCACTGACGACGCGGATCAGTGGCTGCTAGTCTCGGGAGAGCACAATCGCAAGGTCGTGGCCCGAGAGATGGATGCGCTTCGCGCTGACTTGCACTACCCGAGCTAACTCTTGGGTAGCAAGCGCCTGAGAATACCCTCATACATTGCCGCAAGCCTTGGCAGGTCATCCACACGCACATGTTCGTTGACGCGGTGGATGCTGGCGTTGATGGGACCGAGCTCCACCAGTTGAACACCGTAGGGTGCGATAAAACGGCCATCAGAAGTGCCGCCGCTGGTGGAGAGCTCGGTTTGCACGCCATCAACGTCCAGAACGGCAGCGCGGCAGGCGTCAGTGAGCGCGCCTTCACCCGTGATAAACGGCTCCCCACTTAAGGTCCAATGGGTATCAGCCTTCACAGAGTGAGCAGCCAGCGTCTGCTCGACGGCCTCTCGCAAGCTCTCTGAGGTCTGTTCCGTAGAGAAGCGAAAGTTAAGCCATAGATCGACATGTCCGGGAATGACATTCGTGGCACCGGTTCCGGCATGCATATTGGTGATCTGGAAACTGGTGGCCGGAAAGTACTCATTCCCTTCATCCCACTGGCGAGTGACAAGCTCCCCAAGTGCCGGAAGTGCTCGGTGCAGGGGATTATCGGCATGCTGAGGGTATGCGACATGACCCTGACGTCCGTGAATCTTGAGAATGCCGTTTAAGGATCCCCGCCGGCCGTTTTTGATGGTATCGCCCAGAACCTTACTGCTAGAGGGCTCACCCACTATGCAATAGTCGATGTTGATACCGCGTTCTGCCAACCATTCCATGACACGCACGGTACCGTTCGTTGCGGGGCCTTCTTCATCCGACGTGATAAGAAAGCCAATACGTCCCTCCCTAGGCTTATGGTTTGTGAGAAAGTCCTCACAGGCGGTAACCATTGCCGCCAGACTGCCCTTCATATCCGCAGCGCCACGTCCATACAGCAGGCCGTCGCGAATAGTGGGGACAAAGGGATCGCTCTCCCATTCACTCTCAGGTCCCGGGGGAACTACATCGGTATGCCCGGCAAAAACCAGCAGCGGCCCGATGTTTCCCCACTCGGCCCAAAAATTTTGGGTGTCATCAAAGGGCAGAGGCGTGCAGCGAAAGCCCAGAGCCTCAAGTCGCTGCATTATTAGCGTTTGGCAGCCGGCATCTTCCGGTGTGACAGAAGCCCGGGCGATGAGCTCGCAGGCAAGTTTGAGAGTGCGCTCAGTGTCAGTCATATCAGTCGTTGGCATGCAGTTCGGCGTTGAGCTGAACCGAGGTCTTGTTGGTGAGGCACTCGACAGCGCCATTGAGACTGTTACGACGGAAAAGCAGGTCGGACAGGCCTTGCAGCTGCCGTGCGGCGAGAGTTTCCGTGACGGTGCCGCTAGCGTCGAGCATGGTTACCTTCGTGCCGGAGGTCACGTACAAACCGGATTCGACGATACAGCGGTCACCCAAGGGGATGCCAATACCGGCATTGGCGCCGATGAGGCACTGCTTGCCCACAGAAATAATGATGTTGCCGCCCCCGGAAAGGGTGCCCATGGTGGAACTGCCGCCACCCAAATCTGAATCAGCACCCACGAGCACGCCTGCGGAAACCCGGCCTTCGATCATGCCGGGTCCGATGGTTCCCGCATTGAAGTTGATGAAGCCTTCATGCATCACCGTGGTACCTTCGCCTACATAAGCGCCCAGACGCACTCGCGCTGTGTGCGCAATGCGTACGCCGCTTGGTACGACGTAGTTGGTCATCTTGGGGAACTTGTCGATGCAGCTCACTTCCAGAACTTCGCCACGTAGGCGAGCATTCAGTTGCTGTTCTGCCAATTCACTTAAGGCGATGGCGCCTCGGTCGGTCCAGGCAACATTGGGCAGTACGCCAAACACACCCTGAAGCACGGTCTGCTGAGGAAGCACCAGTCTGTGTGACAGTAGATGCAGTTTCAGGTACGCCGCGGGAACCGTCTCAGGCGCGGAATCGGTTTTTAAACACACCGCGACGGCGGGTTGATCGCTGCCTGCTAGTTGGCGCGCCAGTGCGGCAATGTCGGCATGGCCAGAGGCATCGCACTCGCTTGCTATCGCTAAAAGGTCGTCAGCGGTCAGAATTAAATCTGATGCATGCTGGCCGAAACAGGCGATGAGCGAAGAGTCAGGATTGAGGATCGGCTTAGGAAAAAACACGTCCAGCCAATTGCCTTCCCGATCCCGGGTTCCCAGCCCCAATCCCAGTGCGTATGCATCCATATTTAATTCTCCTCTAAGTATTGGCAGCCAGCGTCAGCTCAGCAGCGTTGCGTAGCGCGATTCACTAAATCCAAACTCCAGCAGACCATCATCTTCCAGGACAGGTCGCTTGATGAGTGTCGGCGCAGCAACAGCCGCCGCTACTGCATGCCCAGCGTTCATACTCGCCCTATCGTGCGCAGACAGCGCTTTCCAGCTCGTGCTACGCCGATTGATGACGCCGTCCCACTCCCGAGAACTGAGCCAGCGCTCAACCGTCGCACTGTCCAGACCGTCCTGGCGAAAGTCGTGAAAGCGATACTCGACTTCGGCTGTGTCCAGCCAGTGCCGAGCTTTACGAACCGTGTCGCAGTTACTGATGCCGTAGAGCGTGAGAGCCATAATGATCACCCCTGCAAAAGGGCGGGGAATATAGCAAATATCCTCAGGCTTTGTGGGTACGCTTGGGACTCTTTCGATCGGGATAGCAGTACTTACAGATTTCGCAGACGCGCCCATCGCAGCCTCGAGCGCTGCAGAACTCTCGGCCGTAGAAAATGATTTGTAGGTGGAGGCGGTTCCAATGTTCTCGGGGGAACAGTTTTTTGAGGTCGCGCTCTGTTTGAACGACGTTTTTTCCGGAACTTAGACCCCAGCGCTGGGCCAATCGGTGGATGTGGGTATCTACGGGAAATGCCGGCACACCAAAGGCCTGAGACATCACGACACTGGCCGTTTTGTGGCCCACACCCGGCAAGCGCTCCAGAGCCTCCATGTCTTGCGGGACTAGGGAATCGTGTTCTTCAATCAAGATTCTAGAAAGTCCAGCAATGGCTTTGGCTTTTTGAGGCGACAGTCCGCAGGGTCGAATGTATCCCCGGATTTCCTCTACTGACAGCCCAAGCATGACCTGGGGTGTTGCAGCACGAGCAAACAATGCCGGCGTTACCTGATTGACGCGTTCGTCGGTGCACTGCGCGCTGAGAAGGACAGCAACGAGCAGAGTAAAAGGGTCGCTGTGATCGAGAGGGACTGGTGTTTCGGGGTACAGCTCCTGCAGCCTTTGCAGAATGTAGCGGGCACGTTCGGCTTTTAACATGAGCTGACTGGATTCACGGGATTGGAACTAGAAGCTTAGCATCAGAGTGTGCGCACGAACTCTGCGATGCGCTGCGCGGCTTCCACGCAGTCTGCCAGTTCAGCGACGAGAGCCATACGGACACGCCCGCTACCGGGGTTTGCAGCATTGACATCACGCCCAAGATAACTGCCTGGCAGTACCAACACGCCGGCCTCGGCATACAGACGCCGGGTAAAGCTTGCGTCATCTATGGGTACTTTCGGCCAGAGATAGAAGGCGCCACCAGGCTTGTTAAGCGCTAATACCGGCTCGAGAATATCGCGCACGGCAGTAAATTTCTCCCGGTAACGATCACGATTGATCAGGACATGCTGCTCGTCTCCCCAGGCAATGGTGCTTGCTAGCTGATGGTGAGGTGGCATCGCGGAGCCGTGGTAGCCGCGATAGCGCAAGAACTCAGCCATGATGCGTGCGTCTCCAGCGGCAAAGCCCGAGCGCATACCGGGGAGATTGGAGCGTTTTGACAAGGAGTGCATGCTGATGCAATTGCGATAGTCGTCCAGCCCCATGTCTGTGCAGGCAGCCAGCAGCCCCGTCGGTGGTGCGGACTCGTCGGGATAAATCTCCGAGTAACATTCGTCAGAGACAAGCACGACGTTATGGCGCTGTGCCTTCTCGATGAAGCGCTGCAAAAGCGCTTTATCCATTACCGCGCCAGCGGGGTTTCCCGGGGAGCAGAGGTACAGCAGTTGCATCGCATCCCAATCCTTGTCGCCTACAGCGTCGGGATCAGGAAGAAATCCTGCGTCTTCTTCGGTGTTCAGTAATAAGGTTTGGGCACCGGCCAGAAGTGCAGCGCCCTCGTAGATTTGATAGAAAGGATTTGGGCAGCCCACCAAAGCGCCTTGCTGACGCCCAACACAGGTTTGGGCAATGGCAAATAGCGCTTCTCGCGTGCCGTTAACGGGTAGCACCTGTCTATTCGGATCCAATAGTGGCAAGCCATGACGTTTACTCAGCCACAGGGCCTGCGCCTCCCGCAGGGCAATGTCCCCGCGAGTCACGGGGTACTTCGCCAAAAGGTCGAGGTTTTCGGCGATCGCAGTCATAACGATTGCAGGAGGGGCGTGCTGGGGTTCGCCAACAGACAGTTTCAGTAAGTCCTTGTCTTTGGGTGGCGAGACACCGTCTAGCAGTGTTGCAAGACGTTCAAATGGATAGGGGTTTAGTAGGGCAATATCCGGATTCACTTTAAGCGGCCTCTTGGGCATCGAGCTTGTTTCGAATAGAGAGCTGAATCCGCTCTGCGAGTGCCGCATCGAGAATGGGTTGGCGCTGCAGGTCCGTGACAAAGAATACGTCTTCCACGCGTTCTCCAAGCGTCTGAATTTTGGCCGCTTCACAAATCACGCCAAACTCGACGAAAACCTCACCAATCCGCGCCAGTAAACCGGGGCGATCCAGAGAGATGACTTCTAAAACCGACACTTCACGTGCAGGATCGACACGCATAGTGGTTTCCGTGTCGAGCTGGAATGAGCGGACTCGTCGCGGAGTAAGTCGAGATGGAATGCTATTGGTATTTGTTTCCGGCGATAGCTTATCACTGAGATAACTGGTGATATGACGCAGGCGATCGACGTCATCTACAGACTCACCGCTGGAATCCAGTACGTAATAAGTGTCCAGGCTCATGCCGTCTCGGCCGTGGTAAATCCGTGCATCATGAATGCTCAGATTTAGCTGCTCGAGTCGTGAACAGCTGCGTGAAAACGCGCCAATATCAAATCTGGCGTAGATGAATATCTGAGTCGTATTCGCGACACTCGATTCCACACCGTTACGAACAAGAACGAGCGGATGGTTCCTGTCCTGGTGCCCCGCAATAGCTTCGGTATGCCAGGCGATATCCTCAGCTCTCTCTCGGAGAAAATAATCCTCACCACGCTCTTGCCAAAGGGTAGTGAGTTCGCCGTCCGTAAAGCCTCGATACTCGAGAAGTTTCGCCGCCGCCTCACGGGTTTCCTGAATCCATTCCTGCTTGTCCACAGGGTTTTCTAGTCCCCGGCGAAGCGCGCGTTTGCTTTCCGTATAGAGCTGACGCAGCAAACTGCCACGCCAAGCGTTCCAAAGTTTGGGGTTGGTGCCATTGATGTCGGCGACCGTTAATGCGAACAGATAATCAAGACGATGCTGGTCGCCAACGTGTTGCGCAAACTCCTGCACCACATCGGGGTCTGAGATGTCTTTGCGCTGAGAAACCGCTGACATAAACAGATGATTGCGCACCAACCACTCTACAAGGTTGGTGTCTCGACGGCCAAGGCCGTGCTCCTCGCAGAAATTTCTTGCGTCCACTGCGCCAAGTTCAGAGTGATCTCCGCCTCGCCCTTTGCCGATATCGTGAAACAAGCCCGCGATGTACAGCAGTTCTATCTTCGGCAGGCGGCGCGCAACCCGACTTGTGACAGGAAATCGCTCGTCGTTTTCTGGTTTCAGAAAACGGCGTATGTTTTCGATCACCTGGAGAGTGTGTGCGTCGACGGTGTAGCTATGGAACAGATCATGCTGCATTTGCCCCACGATTTTCCCATAGGCGGGTAGGTAGCGTCCCAGGATGCCGTAGCGTGACATTCGTCGAAGCTGTCGCGTGAGGCGATTGTTAGAGCGCAGTACTTCAATGAACATTTGCTTGTGCTGCGTGTTACGGCGGAATTCATCGTCAATACGATGTCGGTTCTCGCGAATAAGTCGAATAGTTTCTGCGGCAATTCCCAGTGCTTGTGGGTTGTTGCCCGCGTGCAGAAAAACCTCCAACAGCGCCCCGGGGAACTCTTCGAAAATGCTGTCACGTTTGGCGCTTATATAACCGTTCCTAAGCTCAAACCAGCTGTTGATATCTACAACTACATCGGGGGTTCCCGCCTGGAGTACCGCCTGATCAAAGCTGAGCATCAGAACTTCGTTTAACTGGGATAGTGCCAATGCCCACCGGTAGTAGAGCTGCATAAACTGCTCTACCGCTAGCTTGTCACCGTCTACAAAGCCCCATATTTTAGCTAATTCTCGTTGGTGGTCGAACAGCAGGCGGTCTTCTTCCCGGCGCGTGATCATGTGCAGGGCGTAGCGCACGCGCCAAAGAAATTCTTGACCGTGAATAATGGTGGTGGCTTCGGCCTCGGTTAGGAACTGGTTGTCGGTGAGTTCTGCAGCAGACCGCCAGCCAAAGTGTCTCTGGGCCAGCCAGCCGATCAATTGCAGATCTCGAAGCCCCCCCGGAGAGCCCTTTACATTGGGTTCGAGGCTGTACTCTGTGTCACCGAACTTCGCGTGACGAGCTTCCTGCTCTGTCAGTTTGGCGCGAAAGAATGTTTCCGGCGGCCACATCTGAGTGTCTTGTGTCCCCTGCGCTACGGCGTCGAGGAGTGCCTGCTGACCGAGTAATAGCCGAGCTTCAATGAGGTTTGTCAGCACGGTGATATCGTCCTGAGCCACAGTAATGCATTCGTCGACGCTGCGAACGCTGTGGCCTATCTGTAGCCCCAGATCCCACAGCAGCGTCAGAAAGTTCTCGAGGCGGCTGTTGTCCGCTTCGTTGTCGCCAGCGCGGAGTATCAGTAGGTCTATGTCCGAATGAGGATGTAGCTCCCCGCGACCATAGCCCCCTACCGCAATGAGTGCTATCTGGGTGCTTGGAAGCTTCATTTTTCCCCATGCATGGCGGAGCAAATCATCGATCAATGCGGCTCTGGCCCGGAGTAAGTCTCCGGCGCTTCGTCCCTCCCGAAAGTCTTTGTCAAGTTGCTGCGAAGCGCGCTGAAGAGCGTCACGCAGCGCTGGAATCAGTTCTTTTTCTTCCTGCTCGTCAAGAAGCTTAGAAAGGCTGATTACAGAGGGGGTCTCCACGACGACAGCGACCACGAGCGACTAAACTATCTCGTCACTGCGGCGAGTGAAAATCTCGCAACCGTCTTCGGTGACACCCAAGGAGTGCTCCCACTGTGCAGAGAGACGACCATCCTTGGTGGTTACCGTCCAACCATCCCTCGCGTTGAGTTTGGTGTGGCGTTTTCCGGCGTTAATCATGGGTTCGATGGTAAAGGTCATTCCCGGTTGCAAAATGAGCCCGGTGTTTGGGCGCCCGTAATGCAAAACCTGGGGGTCCTCATGAAAAACCCTACCAATACCGTGACCACAGTATTCCCGGACAACGGAATAGTAATTACTCTCGGCATACTGCTGAATGACGCTCCCGATATCACCCAGGCGCGCGCCCGGTCGCACTAGGGCTATCGCCTTATATAGACATTCTTGAGTGATCTGCATAAGTCGCTCGGCGTGTGCCGGCACGTCACCGACGCCCACCATAATGCTGGTATCGCCGTGATACCCATCTTTAATAACGGTGACGTCGATATTTATGATGTCACCGCTACGAAGCTTTTTGCCATCCGATGGGATACCGTGACACACAACTTCATTGACTGATGTGCAAATAGACTTTGGGAAGCCGTTGTAGTTAAGCGGCGCGGGTATCGCGTCCAGTTTACCGGTTATGTATTCGTGGCAGATCTGGTCCAACTCACCGGTGGTCACGCCGGGAACAGCGTGAGGGCGGATCATTTCCAGGACGTCGGCGGCCATAGCGCCGGCGACGCGCATTTTGGCGAACTCTTCTTCGCTTTTGATCGATACAGACATGGGTGACTCTTTAGCGTTGGAAGGCCGTGGACCGAATATGTGACCTAGGGCAAAAACCCGGCATTGTAGCCTAACTCGGGCTCTCGAGCACCCGGTCAACGGTTTTTCTGGAGTTGCGAGGCCGCTTATGCTATAAAGCGCGCCGCCGTATTTGGGGTGTATTCCAACCGGCTAATGACGCCCGCATGCCACAACCTTCTGCAGGGTGCCCTCAAGACGCGCGAAACAGAGCGTTTAAGGGGTTTGCAGCTGGGGTGTACGGAAGACTAACCCGTTAAAAAATTAGGTAATTTATGTCACAGGTAAGCATGCGCGACCTGCTCCAGGCAGGAGCACACTTTGGCCACCAGACCCGTTACTGGAATCCCAAGATGGGCCAGTATATTTTTGGCGACCGTAACAAAATCCACATTATCAACCTTGAGTACACTGTACCTGCGTTCAATGAAGCGCTGGTTATGGTTAAGCGCTTAACCGCTTCCAAAAACAAGATCATGTTTGTTGGCACCAAGCGTGCGGCAGGCAAGATTATGAAGGAGCAGGCGGAACGCGCCGGTATGCCCTACGTCAGCCACCGTTGGTTGGGCGGTATGCTCACCAACTACAAGACTATCCGCGCATCGATCAAACGCTTGCGTGAACTTGAAGCACAACAGTCTGATGGCACTTTTGCGGCGCTCACCAAGAAAGAAGCGCTGATGCGTGCTCGTCAGATGGAAAAGCTTGAGCGCAGCATTGGCGGCATCAAGGATATGGGCGGTCTTCCCGACGCGCTGTTTGTAATCGACGTTGACCACGAGCGTATTGCGATCACGGAGGCTAACAAGCTGGGCATCCCCGTTATCGGTGTTGTCGATACCAACAGTGACCCGGACGGCGTTGATTACGTAATTCCCGGTAACGACGACGCAATCCGCGCGATCAGGCTGTATGTGACAGCTGTTGCCGATGCTTGCATCGCTGGCAAGGTAGAAGCTGGCGGCCCTGTGCCGACAGCAACGGATGAGTTTGTAGAGGAAGCGGCAGCCGCCGAGCCCGCTACTGCTGAGCCTATTGCTGAACCTATTGCTGAACCCGTTGCTGCCGAGGCTGCTCCGGTTGAGCCGGTTGAGCCGGCTGCGGCGGAAGAAGTCAAAGCTACCGACGCCTGATCGCTGGCTTCGGTCAGATTATCCATCGTTAAATGAAGATCCAACCGGGCGCCGTGAGGCGGCGCCCCTACGGGAGAGTATTGCATGTCAGCTTCACAGGTTAAGGAACTCCGTGAGCGCACAGGTCTCGGTCTACTCGAGTGCAAAAGAGCACTGAGTGCGGCTAATGGTGATATTGATGCCGCCATCGAAGAGCTGCGTAAGTCCAGTGGTATGAAGGCGGCTAAAAAAGCCGGTCGTACCGCAGCGGACGGAGTCGTTGTTGCACGCGTTGCCGATGACGGCAGCTACGGTGTGCTGGTCGAAGTCAACAGCGAAACTGATTTTGCCGCCCGGGACGAAGGTTTTCTAGGTTTTGTCTCACAAGTCGTTGATCGTGCTTTTGAAACTCGAGAGACTGAGGTTGCCGCGCTCATGGCCGATGGTCTTGAGCAGGCTCGAGAAGCGCTGGTTCAAAAGATTGGTGAAAACATCAGCGTGAGGCGTGTCGCCTTGACGAGTGCTGAAGATGGCGTTGTGGGTGCCTATGTACACGGCAATAGTCGCATCGCCGTGCTGGTAGAGCTCCAGTCAGGTGATCAGGATTTGGCGCGAGACGTTGCGATGCATGTGGCTGCGATTAATCCGCAGGTTGTCCAGTCTTCCGATATGCCGGCAGAACTGGTCGAGAAAGAGAAAGAGATCTATACAGCGCAAGCTCTGGATTCTGGTAAGCCACCGGAAATCGTCGAAAAGATGATTGGCGGTCGAATCAAGAAGTTCCTCGCGGAAAACAGTTTGATTGATCAGGCGTTTGTAAAAGACCCTGATATGACCGTTGGCAAGCTCGTAAGCAGTGCTGGTGCCGCGGTAGTTTCTTTCTCGCGCTTTGAAGTGGGAGAGGGGATCGAGGTCGAAACTGTGGATTTTGCGGCTGAAGTCGCAGCTCAGTTGAAGGGCTGATTGGAATTCAGAACATTGAAACGGGGCTCAGGCCCCGTTTTTTGTATCTGCGAGGCGGATTCTGCACCGCGCGGGTCAGTATTTTTAGTAGACTTGCGCGTTGGGAGGGACTTTCATGAGTAAGACAAGCGTCGAGAAGAAGTACAAACGGATTTTGCTGAAGTTGAGCGGTGAGGCTCTGACAGGCAGTGAGCGCTTTGGCATAGACCCGAAAATACTCGATCAGATGGCTCTGGAGATTGGGCAACTGGTCGGTATCGGTGTGCAGATAGGGCTGGTTGTCGGTGGCGGAAACTTGTTTCGGGGTGCGGCTTTACAGGCAGCCGGTCTTGATCGCGTGACCGGGGACCATATGGGAATGCTGGCGACGGTAATGAACGCCCTTGCGCTGCGTGATGCATTGGAGCGCTCCAACATCGCTACGCAGGTTATGTCATCCATTCCCATGAGTGGCGTGGTTGATCACTACGACCGAAGAAAGGCGATCCGCGCGCTGTCGAACGGTGATGTTGTTATTTTCTGTGCCGGAACCGGTAATCCCATGTTCACCACCGATTCCGCGGCTTGTCTGCGAGGTATCGAGGTAGAGGCGGAGGTGGTGCTCAAAGCAACAAAAGTGGATGGCGTGTACTCCTCTGATCCGATGAAAGACCCGGACGCCGTCCGTTATGACCGTTTAACCTATGATGAGGTCCTCGACCTTAAACTTGAAGTGATGGACCTGACGGCTATTTGCCTGTGTCGTGATCACCGTATTCCTTTACGGGTTTTCAAGATGGATAAAGCCGGTGCTTTACTTAACATCGTCCGCGGGGGCGATGACGGAACGCTGATAGAATAAACCGTTATATTTTGGAGGAGCAGCAGTGCTCGAAGATATTCGTAAAGAAGCCGATTCCCGGATGAAGAACAGCCTGGAAGCACTCGGCACAAACTTTAACAAGATTCGTACCGGCCGGGCGCATCCGAGCTTGCTCGACGGCGTTAAGGTGTCCTATTACGGTTCCGATACACCGCTGAGTCAAGTCGCCAATGTCAATGTCGAAGACGCGCGAACCTTGTCTCTCACCGTCTGGGATCGTTCTATGATTCCGGATGTTGAGCGCGCCATCATGAAGTCCAACCTTGGCTTGAATCCGGCGACAGCAGGGGAGGTTATTCGTATTCCTATGCCGGCGCTGACTGAAGAGACGCGCAAGGGATATATTAAGCAGGCGCGCAGCGAAGCCGAGGCGGCACGAGTATCTGTGCGCAATGCCCGCAGGGATGCCATGGGCATGCTGAAAGAGCTTGTGAAAGACAAAGAGATAGGCGAAGACGATGAGCGCCGTGGTCAGGACCAGGTGCAAAAGCTCACGGATAGTTTTGTTGCCCGCGTTGATCAAATGCTGACGGCAAAAGAAGCGGATCTTCTCGAAATCTGAGCGCCCATGGTTTCTAATAATGGAACAGTAGCAGAGCCCAACTCGCGGCCGTCGAATGTTCAGACGCCGCGACACGTTGCTATCATTATGGATGGCAACAATCGCTGGGCGCGACAGCATTCGCTGTCCGGCGTAGCGGGACACCGTGCCGGCGTCGAAGCAGTCCGTGGGGTGATGAGAGCTTGTCGTGAGCATGGCGTCGAGGTTCTCACCTTGTTCGCCTTCAGTTCGGAGAACTGGACTCGACCACTCCCAGAGGTTAGAGCGTTATTGGCGCTCTTGTCCCGTTATCTGCGCACCGAAGCAAAGCAACTGCACCAGGATAACGTACGCTTACACTTCATTGGTCAACGCAGCCGCTTCAGTGCGGGTTTGCAACGGCTAATCGCCCATGCCGAGACCGTGACAGCAGGCAACACCGCGGCAACGGTCATTATTGCGGTAGATTACGGTGGTCAATGGGATATCACGAGAACCGCGCAGGTGTTGGCACAACGCTGTCAGAAGGGTGATTTAGCGCCCGAAGAAATCACCCCTGAACTGATACAAAGGACCTTGTCCCTGGGTGAGTTTCCGCGTCCGGATCTGTGCATCAGAACCGGAGGAGATGCGCGAATCAGCAACTTCCTGTTGTGGGACTTTGCGTATAGTGAGTTCTATTTTACGCCGGTACTTTGGCCCGATTTTGGTGAGCTGGAGTTTGCGCGCGCGCTGGCAGATTACGGCAAACGCGAACGACGATTTGGCGGCCGTGGCGAGCCCGAGGGCATTGTGTCCGGTGGGTCCTTGGATGCTTAAACAGCGAATTTTGACCGCCATACCTATGGCTACCTTATTTTTGGCGGGCGCCTATTGGCTCCCAAGCTGGGCACTGGCTGCAATCTTTGTTGTCATTATTGCTTTGGGTGCCTGGGAATGGACGTCGTTGGCGGGTCTCACCCATATTCGAACAAAAGTCCTTTACGTGATACTCGTTGTCGCCTGTGCCGGCGCGCTCTACCGCTATGCCGGCGATGGACGGAACTTGTCTCAAGAGCTGGTTCAGCCTGTAGTAGGGCTTGCTTGCCTGTGGTGGTGCTTTGCGCTTCTTTGGGTGAAATCCTATCCTGCCAGTGCGGGGCTTTGGAATAGCCGTCTGGGGCGGTCTGTGATGGGCGTGTTGATTTTGGTTCCAGCCTGGTTTGCGGCCCTGTACCTGTTAAATGCGGAAGCTCGAAGCGCCGTTATGGTGGTGCTGGTAATGATCGTCGCCGCCGCAGATATCGGAGCCTACTTTACTGGCAAGTCCTTTGGTCGACATGCATTGTCTCCGCAAGTGAGTCCGGGGAAAACCTGGGAAGGCTTCTGGGGAGGCGTGTTGGCGGTAGCGATCCTAAGCGTCGTGATTTGGAGTCTGCTTCCGGGGCGCTTTGACCACCTTAGCCTCGTAGCCATTTTAGTGGTGGCGTTGCTAACCGCATTCGCCTCCGTGCTGGGCGATTTGACCGTGAGCATGGTGA
>NZ_JBLGBE010000032.1:0-33779 GCF_047617445.1 Congregibacter sp. | reverse complement strand
AGAAATTCCAGCACGCGTCGCCGATCCAATATTGCCCGGGACCTCAAGAACGCCAGACAGCGGCAACAGGTCATTCACATCGTCGATCCAGTCGTGAAACAAGGTGACGGTACCAATACCAAAGTCATCACCGCGAATCTCGTAGCTCATATCCAGAGTCATCGTGGTCTCGGGCGAAAGATTGGGGTTGCCCAGAGCCAGCTCCCCATCCCCAAGGTCGGCGCCACTCACAAAGTCCTCAAAGTCCAACTGCCCCACCTCGCGTAACGCCCGAAAACGCCACTGGGAGTTACTGTCCGGTGAGTAGCTGACATTCAGGCTGGGCTTCCAAAAGAAGAAAGACCGATCTTCGCTAAACCCACCGACCTGCGTAACTGTAGACGTCTCAGCGCTAAGGCTGGCATCGATAGACAGCGTGCCAAGCTGGAAGGAATCCGAGACTAACAGGTCATACCGCTCTTCTTCGACCGTCGTGTTTGCGCCAGGAACCGCTTGTGGAACAAGCTCTCCGTTCTGGAGTGAGCTAAAACCAAACTCACTGTCTAAACTGTTGTTGGAAGCCTCAAAGTTGATTTCCAGGGCATGTCCTGAAAATCCGGTGTAATCCAGTTCTAAGCGGCCTATGAGTTCTTCACTCAGACTTTTCCCCCGAGTGGTTACCTCTGTCGTGCCGACTTGATCAAGCGGCCCACGTACCAAAGAGCCTAATCGCGTAATGTCTTCGTCACGGTAGAGCGCAATAACTTTGCCCCGCCAATCACTAAACAAGGCGCGCTCGACATCAAATCCAAATTCATCGCGAATAAACCGATCGCTGTCACCCTGAAACAAGATAAAGGGTGGCTGCGCATCAGTGGGGTAACGGCGCGAAGTTTCACCCCCCTCAGAAATAAAGTAGCTCTTACCGAGATTAACCGAGTACCGCGTAGCACCGCGCTGAGTGCTGGCGTTGACCGTGGCGCTGTAGTCTTCGCCATCCTCGTCGGACAATTCAAAGCGCTGTTCCAGAGGCAGTATGTCAGGACCCAGAACCCGCTCCCGGCGCGCCACAAGACTCTGAAACTGACGCCCCTGCAGACCAAGGGTGACTTGACTGGCGCCAACGCCAGTGCTGTAACTGAGCTCACCAAAGGGGTAAACGTTGTCGTCCGGCTGAAAAGTACGTGCGCCCGCACTCCAGGCACCCGAGGCCGAGTTGCCGCTGCGAATGATGTTCGCGATCACGTTCTGACCCCGAAGATCAAAACCAGCAACCTGCCCGCGAATGACATCGATACGTGCTACATCGGTAGCAGGAATTCTCCCCAGAATATCTGAAGGCGTGTCACTCTTGGCCGATACGCGAGCACCGTTAACCACGATGTTGCCCGCAGCCCCGCCAAAACCCCGGGTGTCATTATCGCCATCATCCAGCGCGAATCCCGGCAGGTTGTTCACCATATCCAGAGCCGTCACCGGCGCGTAGCGGGTAAAAAATTCTGCGGGATAACTGAGCGTGCAGGCACCATCGATGCAGCTTTGCTCGGGCTGGGCCAGCACCGCAGTGGACATCAGACAACACAAGGAAAGCGCGGAGCATAAATGCCCCGCGTGCTTTAATAGATTCATGACTTGGGTCGGGCGACCTTGCTTATTGTTTTGTGAGCACCTAGTTTAATACCTCCAGCTGCTCACATCAGCACCTTCTGGCGCACTATCTTCAATTCGCTGCAAAATCTTGGGCACGTACATCCAGTTGTAGCGCAAACGGGACAGATGATTGCCATTCTCCTGATCGCCGTTCCAGCAATGCTCCGCACGATCGCCATAATCGACTTCGCCTGCGTAATAGGGCTCCGTCGTACTCTCGAGAAACTCTTCGACCAGATATACCGCGTTGTTCAGATAGTAGTTGTCCATATCGCCGGTGTAGATGTGCAGCTTGCCCTCAAGCTTGGGCCCTAAGGTTTTCCAGTCCCGTTTGAGAATATAGCTAAGGTCAAAATTTTCCCGCCAGTAAGCGGCAATCTCCGGGTCGATCTCACCGGTCTCCGGGTCCCACAGATCAGCCGGATAACCGTCATCGCCCATGGGCGAAAAGGTCGCCTCCCAGATATCAAACTGCTGGCCTGAGCGATTGCGATCACCCAACACACGCTCTAAATCATTCTGGTCCTTGATACTGGATTGGACGTTGCCTAAGTAGTCGCGATGGCCGGGGCGAGTAATACTCTGAAAATCACTGGGGTAGTAGTAGGCGTTTTTGTCCTCGTAGATATTCATGGTGAGGTAGGCCCGAAAATCGATGGGATCCGGGCAGGCGACAAACGCGCCATTAAACTCATCGGGGTAAAACATCTGCGTGGCCATGGCTTCCCAGCCGCCGGTGGAACCGCCGTAGGTAAAGCGCGCCCAGCCTTCGCCAATGCCGCGAAACTGCTCCTCGATAAAGGGAATCAACTCGTAGTTGATGGCGTCGCCGTAAGGACCCTGACTGGCGGAGTTCACCGCGTAGGAGTCGTCGTAATACGGCGTAGGGTGTTGGATCTCGATGGCCAAAAAGCGCGGAAAATCATCCGCCATCCAGCGCAGGTAGTTATTGTGCGCCTCTTGCTGCGCAATGATGTTGTAGCCGTCCATGCTAAAGCGCTCGCTGTACACCGGCTCCAGATCCGGATCTGGCGGCTCGGGCCGAAACGCCCCAAAGTCGCTGGGGAAATGCCCATGAAAGACCATCAGCGGATAACGCGCTTCGGGATGCTGATCAAAGTCTTTGGGTAGCAGCACATGCGCGCCCAGGTACACGTCCTCGCCCCAAAACTCCGACAGCAGCTCACTCTTCATACGGATATGCTTAACGTACTCGGTGTCCTTAGCTGGCTCAATCGCTGCAATCTGCTGGTCAAGCACGATCTCGTACTCACCGTCTGCGGTGATATCCAGCGCCACGGGCGTAGAATAAAAGTTACCGGGCTTACGCTTCCACTGCTGACCTTCTCCCTGATCGGGCGAAAGGCTTACAGTTTTGCCATTGGCTAACTGAAAATCTTTGTAACGATTGAGCAGCGCCTGAACGTGGTAGCGTCCCGGAGGAAGATCCGCTAGCGTACTAATAGGAAAACCAATATGCGCGGCATCGATGAGCATCTCGGTGCCCGCGGACCAGTCCTCTACGTTGCGACCATAGATCAGCTGTGTATCCAGCGAGTTGTCCACAAGAAAACGTGGCTCGTCGCGATCGGTGTTGGACAGCATCAGCAGCAAACGTCCGTCCTGAGCCTGACTAGCCAGAGACTCATCAAAGCGGATATTAAAGCTGGGGCCTGATGCGGCGATATCAGCCACTGGTGCAGCGACTTCTACAGAAGCCTCGCCACAGCCCAGCAACAAACTGCCTAGTAATGCACAGGAGGCTAAGGTTCTTAAGGGTAAGTTCATGCGAAAAGACTCCCGAAAATGTGCCCAAGACCATAACGCATTGAGCGTGGGGGAGCTACATTTTGGCAAGGAGGTACTGCGAGCTAGTCCGACGGTGCGGCATCTATCCCGTAATAGCTCTCATCCAGCGGCGGATAACCCAGGATTTCACGCTCCTCGTTGATCCGCATAAGATTCGCGCGGCGCAGTGCGGCAAAGCGCGGGTGCAATTCCAGCCCCTTATAAACACGATCCCTGAACACAAAAACGTCTAAAGGGTGTCGCTTGCTAAAAGCCGACTCCAAAAAGTCGATGCTTTTTTCGTCATCACCGACAATCGCCCAGTAGGCAGCATCATCAAGATCGCGACCCGGCGACACATCGCCACCGGCACGAAACATATCCATAGTAAAACGCCAGCGCTGCATGGCGTCGTCATAACCCGGATTGTCCCCTGCTGCGCGCAGTGCCAGCGCAAGTTCGCCATAGGGCGGAGGGTCAACACTCACCGAGGGGCGCAGCTTGGTCGCGTAGGTCTCCAGGCTGCCGTCGAAGGCCGCTGCATAATGTGCGACCAGCTCTTCATCAGATTCGGTTTGCGACAGTACCCGTATATACACCGTATGCGCCGAATAGTACTCAGGGAAGTCAGCCACGGCCTTGCGAGCCTTATTCAGTGCACCCGCCAGATCGCCCTCAGACTCCATGCCGTAGGGCTCAAAGAGCGGCTGAAGCTTATGCGGTCCCTTGTACTCAGCATCAATACCCAAATCGTAATAGCCACTACGCAACTCGCCTGAGGTCCGGGGGTCGAACTTATCCAGCGCAAGAGTCTCTTGTAAAAGTATGCTTTCAGCAGGCTGATTGTCGAGGTACAAAAGCCCTGATCGAATCCGTATGGTCTCGAACTCACCGGGATTAGCGCGGATATAGCGCTCCCCCACCCGCTGCGCGGTCTCAAAGTCTCCAATACGATAACTGTAAGTGATTGTGTTGGTAACACCCGGGCGGTACAGGGGGTCGATATCCACCAGGGTTTTTAGCTGGTCGGCTACATCCCGCAAGCGACCGTTAAAGGACAGGGCCAGAGCCAGCCAGTTGCGAGCATCCACAGAGTTAGGATTAAGCTCCAGCGCGCGGCGCAGGCTGGAGACCGCAAAGTCCGGTCGTCCAATATCCGCATTAATGAGGCCCTGTACTGCATAGGCATCCGCGAGTTTCGAATCCAGCGCTAACGCCTTGTCGACGTCGGCACGTGCCTGCGTAAGCGCCTCTTTGGCGGGAATACTGCCATAGGAGCCGGGCCGGTCCGAGAGCAGGGTGTAGGCCTTGGCGCGAGATGCGTATGCCGGCGCGTAGGTCGGGTCAATCTCTATAGCCTGATTGAGCAGCGCCAAAGCCCGCTGCATACCGGACGCTTCCCGGCTCGCGATCAGGTCCCGGGCCTCCAAAAATAGATTAAAGGCGCTGATGTCCGTGCGTGCTGCAGGAGCGATAGCCGGCGCTGCACCGGACATCAACTCATCGGTCATAGCCACCAAAATCTGCTGGGCGATGTCGTCCTGCACCGCAAAAATATCGCTTAAGTCCCGATCGTAAGTTTGCGACCATAAATGAAAGCCATCACTGACCTGAATCAGCTGCGCCGTGACACGGACTTTGTCACCCTGGCTGCGCACGGAGCCTTCAAGGATGTGCGCCACATTGAGCACCTGACCAATCTCGCGCAAATCTTCGTTGCGCCCCTTAAAGGCAAAAGACGAGGTGCGCCCGGCCACTTTCAAACCGTCGACCTGCGCCAGTACGTTGAGTAGCTCCTCAGAGATACCGTCAGCAAAGTATTCCTGATTGCCCTCGGGCGACAGGTCGGCAAAGGGCAGCACCGCGATGGACGCATCTTTAACCGGTGGAGTTGCCTCAGCAACCATGGCCTCGTCCTGGGACGAAGCACTGGCCGTGGACTCTGTATTGGACGCAGGTTCCTGAGGAAGAAAACGCGGCATCACCATGGCACCGGCAAATATCAACAGCGCAAGAATAAGCACCATGTCCAATTTTGAGGCTGTTTGCTCGGTGATACTGTCTTCTGAAGACACTGCCGTCGTACGCTGAATGCCTTCTGGGGTGAGCTCAAAAGCCCAGGCAAAGACCATAACAATAGGAAAGGCGATGGCAAGAAAAGACACCGCCACGGCATCGAACCAGGCCGGTAGAGAAATGGCTTCTTCGAGCGTAGCGGCAACCTGCACGATCACCCAGCTGACGACCACGTAAACACCCGCTACGCGAAAAACATTACGACGCTTGAGTTCGCCGAGAAAGCTCACATCAAAAACCTAAAAAACTGAGTGCACTGACGATAGCGCATTCAGTGGAACCACACTAGATGCTTAGGGGCTTGTAGGGGCAGCTACCAACTCTACGTCGAGATTTCCCGCCTGAAGCTTGCCACGGAGCTGACAGCGTCCGCTTCCTTCATCCCATTGCACTTCAGAGCCGACAAGGAGTTTGCGCTCATCGTATACATCTCCGCTTGGAGTACGCAGACTTGAGTCACCAATATTGGCATCCAGCGAAACACTGGCCGCGCTAGCCGCCGGTGCGCGAATACTGACCTCGCCGGCGCCGGCCTTCACATTAATGCAGGCTGTGGCGCTGTCAATTTTCAGCGCCCCGGCATCCATTTCGATGCTGAGATTCTCTACTTCGGGCACGCGAATCAAGAACCGAAGATCCGCATAGCGAGACGAATAGGCGGAAGACGGTTTGAAGCTCAACGTCGACTGCTCGCCTTGTTGCGTATGCCTAATCCCTGCTTCCATCGCGTTTTTCTGGCAGGTTTCGCTATCGGCATTACAAAAAAAGCGTACCGAAGCGTGCAGCTGCTCATCCGGGGATTGCTCAACGACAAAATTTCCCGACGGAAGAAGTAAGGTCAATCGACTGCCAATCTGCGTATCCAAAGTCTGGGACGGCGTAACCTCAAAGTCTCGAACGCCCGAGGACACACAGCCCGCCAAGGGAACAAGTACTAGCGAAGCAAATAGGTAGCGGTACATTTCTTATCCTCGTCTTACAAAGTCGCAGTGTACGGGCTAGCGAACAATCACACATACGGCTGATCCCACAATAGACTCAACCTGGCGCAGACTAGTCAGCGTCCCTGTCACTTCTAAAAGGTGAACAGCTGCGGCGAATGCACTAAGGCCAAAACAATCGAGAAGATTCTAATCGCCACTAATTAATCGCGATTAGGAATCGCCTTCGTTATCAGCGCTGATCATCTGTCGCCAAAATCGCCTGCAGCAGCACCGATGCGCCCCTGGCCATATCCTCGGGCGAGGTGTATTCAAAAGGCGAATGACTGACGCCATCCTTGCTGGGCACAAAAATCATAGCTGTAGGCGTTATCAGTGCAAGATCCTGGGCATCGTGCCCCGCGCCGGAGGGCATGCGCTGGTAGCTGTAACCCAGTCGCTGGGCCGCCGCCTCAATAATGTTGCGCATTTCCGGATCCGTCGGAGCCGGCGGCGACGCGGTGTCGAGCTCCGTAAAGCCAATGGGGGTGCCCCGGGCGGCGGCGATGCGCTGAGCCTCGGCCTCGATAAGCCTGAACACCTGCCAGATCTTGTTCTCCTCCAGATCGCGCACCTCCAGACTCATCACCACCTTGCCGGGCACGACGTTGGGCGCGCCCGGAAAAGCCTCAATTCGACCCACGGTCGCAACCTGACGACCTTCGAGCTCAAGCGCAATACGGTTAATAGCCAGGGCGAGCTCAGAGGCCGACACCAGGGCATCGACGCGCTGGGGCATAGGCGTGGTGCCGCCGTGGTTTGCCACGCCGCTGATCGTAATATCCCACCACTGAATACCGACGATACCTTCAACCACACCAATCTGGAGGTTCTTCTGCTCCAGAATTCCACCCTGCTCAATGTGCAGCTCAAAGAAAGCGCGCAGACTGTCGGGGCTGCGAACTGCTTCGGCGATACGCTCGGGATCGCCACCCACGCGGGCAATACCGTCACGAGTCACCAGGCCGCTGTTCGAAACTACATCCATACCGGCTTGTGTGAGTTTGCCAACCATCGCGCGGCTACCGACCAGACCACCCTCCTCGTCAGTAAAGCTGACGAACTCCAGTGGATGACGCGTGGTGATACCCGCGTCGTTCAAAAGGCTGATGACTTCCAGAGCACCGACTACGCCCACCTGCCCGTCGTAGTTGCCGCCACCGGGCACGGAGTCGATGTGCGAGCCAAACATAATGGGCGGAAAGCCCAGTTGGGAGCCTTCGCGGCGACCGATGATGTTGCCCGCCGTGTCCGTACGCACCGAAAGACCCAGACTCCGCAGCTCCGCCTTGAGCCACTCTCTGCCGGACAAATCGGCGTCAGTAAAGGCTACGCGGCTGACGCCCCCTTCGGGGTTTGCACCAAAGGCTGACAGGGCCTCGATACGTGACTGCATGCGCTCGGGGCTGGCCGTGAGCAGCGACTGTGCAGACGCACCGCACTGGCCAAACACAAGTAATACCAGGATGCCAAAAACCGATCTCATACTCTGAACTCTCCTGTAAGTTTTCACGCTGCCCACCACTAATAGACGTCTTGCACCGAATCGTGCGCCCTAACAAACAACTTGAAGGCTCAAAGGCCCGGGCCTATTGCCCGTCTCAGAGCAATAGGTTGGTAAAGAACTCGCTGGTAAGCGGCGGCCAGCCCTTCAACGTACTATTCTTGAGCCTTGAGACGCCCTGGGCGGCACTGCTCTCGTCATCGCATAAAAAACTCATCCAGCCGCAGTCACAGATCCCACGACAAACACCTCGGCGGGGAGCGGCTCCAAATCCAATTGCGCACGTTGCTCATTGATGCGCGCGGCGTTAGCGTTTCGAATAGCGACAAAACTTGGGTTTTCACGCATCGACGCAAAAACCCAATCTGTCAGTGCATACACTCCAAGTATCCGTGAACTTGTAAACGCAGCTTCAAGAAATTCGAGCGCCAGGTCCTGAGCATCGCGCATGGCCCAATAGCGGGCATCATCCAAGTCGCGGCCTCGTGAGGCAGAACCGCCAGCTCTGAAAACGTCGATACTCTCCCGCCAACGCTGCATCGCTCCCTCATACAGCGACTCATTGCCCGTCGCCCGAGCTGCCAGCGCCAGCTGTCTGAACGGTGGAGAGTCGGTCATATTCGAAGATCGTAACCGGGTGGCATAAAGATTTAAGTCGCCCAAAAACTGTGATTCGAAGTAGGTCAAAAGCTGCTCATATGATTGAGTGATATCGAGTACATCGATGTACCGCAATTGCACAGACACCTGGCCTGGGCTCTCGCGCAGCGCTTCCTCTACTAAAAGCAAAGCCTTCTGCGACTCGCCCAGGAGCGCTCGAGTAAGCGCACGGTAACCTGGGTTAGCATCTTCGACGCCGTACTGCAGTGGGTCTTCCCCGAGCGCGATGTACCTGAATACCATGCGCTGGGAAATCGGTCTTCCACGGTCAACAATCGGTATCTGATTAACGAGCTTCAAGGCATCCGCTGGACGCCCCTGTGAGGTAGCAATCCGCGCGCGATAGTCGAGCTCGACAATGGGATCATTAGACAGCGCTATAAAGCGCTCCCCAATCGCTACTGCCTGCTCATAGTCTCCCAACTCCTCGGAGTAAATCATGGCGTTGTTGACGGCAGGGGGGTACAGCGGATCGATGTCAATCAACACGGCCAATTCATCGAGAGCCTCGCGAAAAAGTCCGTTGTCCGTCAATGACAGCGCTAGCCAATTGCGCGCATCCAGAGAATTTGGGTTCAGTTCTAGCGCCCGGCGCAGACTAGCCAGGGCAAAGTCAGGATTGCCAATATCATTACTCAGCATGCCGCGCACCGCATGCGCGTCGGCGAGCTTTGGGGCAAGCTCCAGCGCCATGGCAACATCGGATTCGGCTTTATCTGATGCCTCCTGAACCGGAATCGTTCCATAGGACGAAGGGGCATCTGACAGTAGTAAATAGGCCTTAGCGCGGGCCGCGTAGGAGGGCGCATACTCGGGGTCAATGCTGATCACCTGATCCAAAAGCGCTTTTGCGCGGGTCAGCTTTACCTCATCCCGAGTGTAAATCAGATCCCGCGCCTCCAGGAACAAACCGTACGCCGTCACGTCCGTGCGCGTGGCAGGCGCCACTTCGGGCGCCGCTTCGACCACCAATTGCTCTTTGAGCGCCACCAGAATCTGCTGGGCGATATCGTCCTGCACGGCAAAAATATCGCTGAGGTTGCCGTCGTAAGTTTCGGACCACAGGTGATAACCGTCACTCACCTGAATCAGCTGGGCGGTGACCCGCACCCGATCACCCTGGGAGCGCACCGAGCCCTCGAGGATGTGCGCGACCTTGAGTACCCGACCAATCTCTTCTAGGTCCTCGTTGCGACCCTTAAAAGAGAAGGACGAGGTGCGCCCGGCCACCTTGAGTTCCTGCACCTTGGCAAGTACGTTCAGCAGTTCTTCAGAAATACCATCAGCAAAGTATTCCTGATCGCCACGAGGCGACAGATCCGCAAAAGGCATCACGGCAATCGATGCATCCGGCGGAGTACTAACAGCGGGGGCCACAAGCTCGTCTTCCTCAGCGGCCGCATCAGAGGCAGCAGTAACATTCGGAGCCTCTGCAGGAGCACCCTCGCCAAGAAAACGCGGCAACACCATGGCCCCGGCGAACAGCAAAAAGGAAATGATCAGCGCCACATCAAGCTTGGAGCTGGTCTGGGCGGTAATGCTTTCGTCCTCATCTACCAACGCCGTGCGTTTGATGCCATCGGGGGTGAGCTCAAAGGCCCAGGCAAAGATCAGCGCAATAGGAAACACAATCACGAGAAAGGACAGTACAACTGCGTCAAACCACAGGGGCAGCGCGATGGCTTCTTCGACCGTCGCTGCCACCTGTACCAGCAGCCAAGCAACGACCGTGTAAACACCGGCCACACGGAATACATTGCGCCGTTTTAACTCGCCGAGAAAACTCACTAAATAAGCCTACTAAGTGATCAACGCAAACAATAGCCTATCCGCCTGATTGACACTACAGCGTGTTTGCTAAAGGAATTGCACAGCCTCGACACGCACAACAAAACAGCTGGGCTATCATTGCTTGCGTTGAACCCCCTCATTGCGGAGAGCCCCATGCGAATTCTGTTCGTCACCTCGTTGTTAATCTGCGGTCAGGTTATGGCGCAATCCCTGCCGGGATTCCGTGAAGAACCCACCAAACTCTCCCCTGAAGTCGAAACCCGGCGCCAGTTACTGCAGGTTTCTCTGGGGCGCGCGCCCGCTGACTTGTTGCTGCATAACGTCACGCTATTAAACGTCTTCACTGGCAACTGGGAGCCCGCACAGGACATTGCCATTGCCGGCGACCGCATTGCCTGGGTGGGTAACAGTGGCAACTTCACGGGTAAGGCATTAGCCACGCGTGATGCGAGCGGTCTGTGGGCGGTGCCGGGCTTTGGTGAATCCCACAAGCATATTGAGAGCAGCTATCTGACACCAGAGTACGAAGCGGAACTGGTGGTTCCCTTTGGCAGCACTTGGACCGTAGAGGGCTCCCATGAGATCTCTAACGTCGTGGGTAAAAACAATGTGGACTATTGGCTTTACGCCGAAGACGCCGGCAGTCCTCTCAAAATCTTCCCTGCCGTAGGCTCCGCGACACCGCCTACTGTTTACGAATCTGGCGGCGGCTACTACGGCCATGACGAAATGGCGGCCTTTATGAAGCGCGACCTCCGGGTTGTGGGGCTCGGCGAAGTCATGGACTGGACCGCGGTAAGCGAACTGGACGCACCGGGTCACAAACGCATCTGGGGCATGATGCAGGCCACACGACAAAATCGCGGTGTGATCGAAGGTCACGGCGCAGGACTTGTGACCGCGGCCGAGATCAATGCCTTTGCCGCCGCAGGCCTGTCCTCGGATCATGAGGTACGTCTGCCCGAAGAAGGCCTGGAAAAGCTCCGCCGCGGCGTTTTTCTGGAAGTCAAAGTCCGCGCTATGCGGGACCTTTTCCCGCACCTTATAAAAGAAGGGCTTAGTGACTGGAGCAACATCTCGGTTACTACCGACGATCGCGATGTGCACACCACCACGCAGCTTGGCTCCATGGACTACAACATTCGCACGGCGATCAAGGCCGGTGTACCCACGACCATTGCCTATCAGTTGGGTAGTTACAACACGGCGCGGCATTTTCATATTGATCATCTGGTGGGCAGTATCGCCCCGGGACGCTTTGCCGATATCGTTCTCTTAACGGATCCGGATACCGTTGCCGTAGAGTCGGTGTATGCCAGCGGACGACTGGCCGCCCAGAACGGCAAGTACCTGTTAGATGTGCCCAAGATCGACTACCCCGCCTGGGCGACCAACACCATGAACGTGGGGCGTAAGCTGACGGCTGAAGACTTTGTCATGCCAGCGGCAAAGAATCGCGAGAGCATGGACATTGCCGTGCTCGAGCCCTTTTACTTTAAGCCCGAGCTACCGAAGGACACGCTGGCTGTCACCGAAGGTGAGCTGCGGGCAGATCCGGCGCGAGGTATCAGCAAAGTAGCCATGATCGATCGCTACCATGGCGATGCGGCCCTCTCCACCATGTTCTGGCGAAATGTGGGCCCCCTATCCCCGGGCTCAGCGCTGGCGAGCTCGCAATCGCATGATCTGCATAACATCTGGGCGCTGGGTAATGACGATACGGCGATGGCATTGGCCGCCAATACCGTTGCCCAGATGCAGGGCGGCTGGGCGCTGGTACACAACGGTGAGCTGGTCGCGACGGTGCGACTGGAAGTGGCAGGACTGGTCTCCCAGCGATCGGTAACCGAGGTGGGCGCAGAGGTTGAGGCGCTGTTTAATGCGGCCGATCAAATGGACTGGATTGGCAACCCGGGCTTACCCGAGCGTATGCGCTTTGCGTTCCTCACAGCCTCGCCCTGGAAATGGCAACTTGTAGCACCGTACAAGGGTAACCCCGGCGGACTCGTCAACATCACCACGGGCGAGACACACCCCGTCGCCTGGTGATGCGCGCCGGCCTACTCGTCGCGCTGCTGCTGATAGCGGTCGGCGCGAACGCCCACCTCCTCAATATGTCCAAATCATCGGTGAGCGTTGCCGATGACGGCGGCATCACAGTGGAGCTCGCCCTTGACCTTTTAGTGACCGCAGGGAGTCGGGAGACTTACTGGGCCTGGAGCCAGTACCGCGACCCCATCAACTCTCCCGATTTACAAGAAGCGCTGGCGCAACTCCCTGGCGCTGTCGCCCTTACGGCCGATGGCGAGCGCGTTCCGCTGAGGCTTAGTGAACTGCGATTCCCAGAGCTGTCCAAAGAGGAATTTCTCGACCCGCTGGGCTGGCCACGCACGGAGCTAGTGTTAGGCGGAAAGCTCCAATCAAAGACACGTCCGAGCACGCTGCAGATCACTTATCTGGACAGCTTCCGTTTTGAAGAACCCATCGTCAACACGCTCATCGATGAGCACAGCGGACGAAAGCAAACTCGCTGGCTGGTCACTGGTCAGCGCTCTCCGGCTTTCAAGCTAGATAGCGCCATTACAGCCGCTGCAGGAGTACCAAACGCAGCTGCCACATCAAGCACGGCAATCGACTCCGCAGAGGCTAGAGCCGTTTTTGCAGATCTGTCACTTGCGGGCTTTCGACATATCTTTCCCGACGGGATAGATCACCTGCTGTTTGTGGCCGCCCTGTTTTTTGGTTCAGCGTCCCTGGCCGGGCTCGTGGGCATCATTACGCTGTTTACCCTCGCCCACTCCCTGAGTCTGGGCATCACCGCCTTAGGATGGTTCAGCGCGCCCGCAACCCTGGTAGAGCCCCTGATTCTGCTGAGCATTGCCTGGATCGCGACGACGAATCTTTTGAGCAAAACACAGTCACACAGTAGCTACCTGCTGGTGCTGCTCTTTGGACTTGTTCATGGGCTGGGCTTTGCCTCCGCCCTGCAGGACATCGGCCTACCTGCCGATTTTCTGCTCACCGGACTGCTTGCCTTTAACCTCGGTGTAGAGGTGGCACAGCTCGCATTTCTATTTATGCTGGGTGCACTGAGCTTCGCCGTGATGCGACTCTTGCCCGGCAGTACCCAGTGGAAACGAGGAGGCTCAATGATAATCATAACGGCTACACTGGTTATCGCCGGCATCCGGTTTTTCTAGCTCCACGCCAGCACCCAGATAAGTCCTGTAAACAGAGGCTATTATGGACAATACAGACATCTGCAAAGCACTCTTTGACGCTTTTACCACAGGCGACGAGGACCGCGTACGTTCGCTCTGCGCACCCGAGATAAAGGCATGGCAGAACAACAATCCACCGATGGATCTGGATACGCTACTGGGATTCTCACACGCAGTTCTTGAGGTCGTAAAGGACTTTCGCTACGAAGAGGTGAGACGTTCGGCGACCGCAACGGGATTCGTCGAGGAGCACAGAGTCCGAGGCACACTCCCTGATTACAGTAAACTAGATCTGGCGGTGTGCGTCGTAGCTGACATTCGCGATGGCAAGATTTACAGCCTGCGTGAATACCTCGACACGTCGGCGGCGACGGAGCTGAGAGCGGCGCTGAGTTGAATCTCACAGGGCAGCTACAAACCTCGGGTCTAAAAAGGCCCACTGCTGGATGGGTAGCGTAGGATCGCCACTAACATTCAGCAGTTGGTAGCTCTGTTGCCAACGGCAAATACCCGGGGGCAGGGTTAAATCAAAAAATAAAAGGGAACACATCTCAATGGCACAACATGACGAACTCAAAATTGCACAGTTAGAGCAGGTTTTTGCCGCTCAAAAAAACGCGCACAAACGACACCCGTATTCCTCTGTGGAGCAGCGACTCGATCAGCTGCAGCGCATTCCAGGCATGATTATGGCTAACGCAAAGAAAATTGCCGAGGCACTCAACAGCGACTACGGGCAGCATTCGGCACTCACGGCCTACATGTTCGATGGGCTCAACGTCGCGGCTCGCGCACAATATGTTATTGAGGCGCTCCCGGCCTGGATGGCCCGGGAGCAACGGCCGCTCAACCCCGATGTCTATGGAAGCTCCCGGGCGTACATTGAGTATCAGGCAAAGGGGGTTGTGGGAAACATGCCGGCATGGAACTTCCCTGTGGATCTCAGCGTCGGACCCTTGTGTGAAATGCTGGCGGCCGGCAACCGGGTCATCATCAAGCCATCTGAGCAAACGCCTGCGGTGGGTGAAGTCCTGGCCGAGATGCTTGCAGCGAACTTTGCTCCCGAGGAGGTAACGGTCGTCAATGGCGGCATCGATCTCGCCCGTCACTTCAGTACCCTTTGTTGGGACCACCTGCTTTACACCGGCAACACGGCTATCGGTCGAGAAGTGATGATTAATGCAGCACAAAACCTTGTCCCCGTGACCCTGGAACTCGGCGGCAAAAATCCCACGGTATTCACTGATGATGCCGTCACCCAAGAGAACGTCGAGAGCATGCTTGGCATTAAGCTGACAAAGAATGGACAGCTGTGTATCACTGTTGATCATTGCTATGTCCCATCCGCACAGCTCGATCATTTTGTCCAACTGGTATCCCAATTTATCGCCGCAAAGACCGGCGACTACACGCGCAGCACACTCAACTGCGCAGTGATTAATTCACGCCAGTTCGACCGCTTACAGCGATATGTGGATGAAGCGAAAGCAGCTCATCCAGAAAGCGTCATTGAGCTGGGTTCGCCCGCAGAACGCGGCGAAGGCAGCAATCCCTGCCGAATGCCCTTTACCCTGGTGATCAACCCGGCTCCAGGCTCAATGCTCGATCAACACGAAGTGTTTGGCCCCGTGCTTCCGGTGCTTACCTATGAGCAATTTGATCAAGTAGAACAACGGATTCAGGATGGGGAGCGGCCCTTGGGTGTGTATATCTATTCCAAGCAGGCAGCATTGATCGAGCGCTTACAGCGCAATACGACTTCAGGTGGATTCGTAGCCAACGGCGTCGCGCTCCAAGGTGCACAGGAAAACCTGGGCTTTGGCGGTAGCGGCAAAAGCGGCATGGGCCGTCACCATGGAATTGAAGGATTTCGCGAGTTTTCCAACCCACGCGGCTGTGTTGAGGTTGCCGATGATGCGAATCTCACACCGCTGATGTCTCCACATGACACACAGACCCGCCAGTTTGTGAGCGTCGCCAGTGGGGGGCTGTTGGATTAACAGCCAGTAATTGCATCGACACGGAGCGAGTGTTCGGCGTAGATACGTTTGTTTAGCAATGCGGAGTGTAGCAATGAGATACCTGCTGACACGTACTACAGGCCCGACACCAGCGGCGACAAGCGCTGGGCTCATGAAAACGCCCATCTCCTCAACATGCTTCATTCATCCAATACACTCGCTCGTCTGCCAAAGATGTAATAAAAGCCCATCAACAGAATTCGACGCTGTTATTCTTATCCCATAAGAACAAGCCTAGCACCCTCAGGAGACAGCGAGCATGAGCACAGCGCAAACACCTATCAATTCAGCTTTCAACAAAGACAGCACGGCTATACATGTCATCGCGGGCATCGACCTTACAGGCAAGCTAGCGGTGGTCACCGGCGGCTACTCGGGTCTGGGATTGGAGACCACCCGCGCTCTGGCATCCGCCGGCGCCTCGGTACTTGTGCCGGCACGGCGCCCGGAACATGCCCGCGCCGAGCTGGAAGCGCTGGCAGATTTACCCGGCAGCATCGAGGTCGATGCACTGGATCTGGGAGACATGGCATCAGTAAAGGATTTTGCGCAGCGCTTTATCGACAGCGGCAAGAGCATCGACATTCTGATCAACAACGCCGCGATTATGGCCTGCCCCGAAACGCGACTGGCCAATGACTGGGAAGCTCAGTTCGCCACCAACCATCTGGGACATTTTGCAATGACAGTGCTGCTCTACCCGGCCCTTGCGGCGAACGGCGGGGCTCGTGTGGTATCGCTTTCATCCACTGGGCACAAACTCTCGCCGATTCGCTGGGACGATCTGATGTTCACCCGAGACGACTACAACAAGTGGATTGCCTACGGTCAGGCCAAGACGGCCAACAGCCTGTTTGCCGTAGAACTTGATGCCCGGGGCCAAGGTGACAGTGTTCGCGCCTTTGCTGTACACCCCGGCGGCATCATGACGCCGCTGCAACGCCACTTGCCTAAAGAAGAAATGATTGCGATGGGCTGGATCGACGAAGCGGGCACGGTTAACGCTATCTTCAAGAATCCTGAGCAAGGGGCCGCGACAACCCTATGGGCAGCCACTGCCCCGGGTTTGGAAGGCCTCGGGGGTGTTTACTGTGAAGACTGCAACATCGCCAACAGCACCGTAGTGGGCAGCGATACCGCCCGCTATACAGGCGTTGATGCTCATGCAGTGGATGCCGAAGAAGCGCGTAAAATCTGGACCTTGTCTGAGCTGCTCACCGGGATTACGGCACTGTCTTCATGAAGGCAGGCCTCTCCCGACGCCAGCTCCTGGGTGCCGCCACCGGGGGTATTGCTGCTGTGAGCCTGCCCGGATGCAGTGACGATCCCGCCCCGGGACGCTACACCCAGGCTGATATCGACCAGCTCGCGACGCAACAACGGGACGAGGCTGCCAACAAAGGGAAGGGACCCTACGGCGAGCAACGTTATGCGGGTTATCGCGGCTTAGCCTCTCTACCCTGGTTTGAACTTGGCGATGCTGGAGAGTTGATATGCATTGATGACAGCCTCCCGGGAATTGTCGATGTGCATGCGCATCTGGGAATGTCGATACTCTTCAAGCCGGAGTTGGACCTGCAGGCGGCAACGCCCCGGGTTCGCCATTTACTGGACTGTGATGGAACTACGCCGCCGAGCGAACTGGACCTGGATATCTATATCAACGGGAATTTCTCAGAAGACGCGCTTAGCAAGAACGAAAGAGTCCTCACCACGCAGGGGTTGTGGGGCAACGATGTCGTTCGCAGCCACACGATCCCCAACCTCATCGCGGAAATGGACGCGATGCGAGTACAGCACTCCCTTGTGCTACCCATCAAGCTAGGCCTGCCGTTTGGCGACGACCTCACGGAACAATGGCGAGCAGCAATAGCTACTGCAGAGATAAGCGACCGCTTGATGACCGGTTGCTCAGTACATCCAGAAGACCCTGATCGCGTGGAGCAACTCAAGCGGTACGCGGCGACCGGCGCCCGCGTCGTTAAACTGCATCCAACCGTACAGCGCTTCTATCCTGACGACCCAAGCATGCTGCCTCTCTACGAAGAGGCCCAGCGATTGGGCATGGTGATCTTCTTCCACGGAGGTCGTGCGGGCATTGAACCTGAGTCAAGTCAGCGCTATGCGGTGCCCCGGCATTACGCGGGCGTTTTGCAGAACTTCCCGAGACTGCAGGTTATTTTGGGCCACGCGGGCGCCCGGGACAGCGCAGGCATGTTGGAATTGGCGCTTGCACATCAAAACGCCTGGCTGGGTATTCATGGACAGGGAATCACAAGCTTGGAAACCATCATCGCCAAAACCGGCGGAGAGCGACTGCTCTTTGGTACGGACTGGCCCTGGTACCACTTGGGTGCAACTTTGGCGAAAGTCCTGCTGTGTACGGACAGCTCCGACCGCGTGGCCGTCAGAAATGCGATTCTTCGCGACAACGCAATGACTTTGCTTCCGCAGTTAGCGGGCTAGACCGCCCCAAAGAGTGGCTACCATTTGATCGGCTATCATGCTCAAAAAGCTAAACTAGACATTAACCGCGGGGCCGACCATCCGCGAAGCACAGGCCGCCTAATCTCGGCAAGGAAGACCTATGTCATCAGCATCTGCTGCGGGTAAACCGCTGATTATCGAAGCATCCCTCAATGGTGCTGCCAGCAAAGTCCTCAACCCCAACGTACCCTACAGTGACGATGAAATCGTGGCAGACGCCGTCGCCTGTATGGAGGCCGGTGCAGCGTTGATTCACAACCATACCGATGAGCCCATCATTGGCGGTAGTGGCGAATTAGAGACCGAGCGCTATGCAAGGCCCTGGCGCAGGCTGTTGAAAATTCGACCGGACGCGATTTTAACGCCCACTATGCCCGTGGGTCAGGATGGCGTAAGCGTAGAGACCCGTTACAAGCATGTCGAAGAGATGGCGGCCGAAGGCTTGTTAGCGCAGGGGCTGGTCGATCCCGGGACCTTCAACTTATCGCTCCTCGACGAGGACGGCCTGTTTGCTCCAAGCAATTATCTCTATCGCAATGACATGAGCGACTCGCGGTACTACGTGGAAGCCTGCAGGCGCCTAAACATCGGGCTGAGCATCTCGATCTTCGAGCCCAGCTTTCTCAAATTCGTCCTCGCCTATCATCGTGCGGGCAAACTCCCCCCCGGCAGCATGGTCAAACTCTACTTTGCCTCAGACGAGTTACCCTTTGGATTACCGCCAACTGCTGCAAGTCTGGACGCTTATCTAGGCATGCTCGGTGATTGGGATGTGCCTTGGTTGGTATCCAGCTTTGGAGCGGACTGCGTGGGCTGCGGCCTGGCAGAAGCTGCGATAAAACGCGGCGGTCATGTGCAGGTAGGACTAGAACCCTATAGCGGCAACCGAGCACCCACCAATGTAGAGTTGGTCGAGGAAGTCGTGGAACTAGCCGCGCACTATGAGCGCCCGATTGCGACGCCAGCAGATGCCGCGACAATACTCAATCTGCCAAGTTTTCCTGTGGCATTCACGCGCGTAAACGCGTCTTAAGTCAGGCGCTTCATGAACTCCATCCCCCTGATCTCTGTCGCCCTCCTATTACATGCATGGGATGTCCTCGCCGACTTGAAGTTTCCAGTGGTGTGTTCAACGACTGTGCTGCTCTGTTTGTGGCCCTACCAGGCATTTGTGCGCAAGGGGAGAATCGGCGAGATACTCAACGGAAGGCGCAACGAATCGGTACCGTGGAAATCCCGCTAGAATAAAGCTATGTGGAAACATACCGGAAAAAAACGCCCTGACTTTGCCGTCGCCCCCGGACCTGAGCAAGAATCAGTGTGGGACTATCCCCGTCCGCCAATACTGGTCCCGACAGACGAGTTAGTCGTTGTCACTCACGCCGGGGCTAGCGTTGCGAGCACCCGGAGCGCACTTCGAGTGCTGGAAACTGCGAGCCCGCCAAGCTATTACATTCCCGAGGGTGATATCGATTGGAGCCAACTCCGCAAGATCCCCAATCACAGCTTTTGCGAGTGGAAGGGACAGGCCAGCTACTTTGCTCTAGCGGATGATCCTCAGGGTCAGGCCGTAGCCTGGCTATACGCTAATCCATCATTAAGCTTTGCTCCAATCGACCGGCACACTTCTTTTTATCCGGCACGGCTTGAGTGCTTAGTTAACGGTGAGCGCGTGCAACCCCAAGCCGGTGAGTTTTATGGCGGCTGGATCACGAATCGCTTGGTCGGTCCATTTAAGGGAGAGCCGGGAACCGGTCATTGGTAAAACGTACAGCGCGCGACAATCAGCCAGCGCTGCGTAAATAGTGGACGCTGAAAAGCGCCTCTTCATCCTGCCAAGATTCTATGACGTCCAGTCCCGCCGACTTCGCTAGTGCGGTGAAGTCGGCGGGACTGTATTTGTAGGAACACTCCGTATGAATCGTCTCCCCCCCAACGAAGTCAATAGTCATCCCCCCACAGCTCACCTGCTGGTCTACATCGCTAACGAGATGCATTTCGATACGCCGTAAGTCTTCGTTGTAAAATGCGCGATGACTAAAAGCGCTTTCATCAAAATTAGCGTTCAATAAGGCATTCAGTCGCCGCAGCACATTCAGATTGAATTCTGCGGTCACGCCGGCGCTGTCGTTGTAGGCTGCGTGCAATCGATCCGAAGACTTGTGAGTATCGACACCGATCAAGATGCCCCCTTCACTGCCAGCCACCGTCGCTACCGTGCGCAAGAACGTCTGCGCCAGCGTCGGATCCAAATTACCGATAGTCGACCCGGGGTAGAACACTACGCGCCGAGCCGAAGGCAATTCGTTCAAAAAATTCCAGCCCGCATTAAAATCTGCGCAGACCGCGAAGACATCCAGCCAGGGATACTCTTCACCCAATGTCTCGGCGGACAAGCGAAGAAAATCAGCCGAGATATCAACGGGCACGTAGACGGCTGGACGCAGCGCATCCAACAAAATACGCACCTTTTCGCTAGAGCCGCTTCCGGGCTCGATAAACACGCTCTCATCGCCACAGATACGGGCGATGGATTCTCGGTTTTGCTTGAGAATCATGCTCTCCGTGCGTGTCGGGTAGTACTCCGGTAAACGTGTGATCTTGTCAAAAAGCTCAGAGCCTCTCTGATCGTAAAACCACTTAGGATTCACGCTCTTTTGCGATAACTGAAGCCCGGCAAGAATCTCCGCGCGACCGTCGCCCAGGTCAGGGTGCTCATCCCGAAAGCTGACACGACTGATACTGCCCAAGGATTTATTCATGTCTGTAGAGGTCCCCTCAAAATGATTGATTTATCTCGCAAGACGGATGCCGCTGAACTGCCAACGATCTTGCGGGTAGAAAAAGTTGCGGTACGTCGGTCGCGCCTGACTGCGGGGGGTTACGCAGGAGCCGCCGCGGAGCACCCACTGGTTACTCATGAATTTGCCGTTGTACTCCCCAATAGCCCCCGCCGAAGCTGCGAATCCGGGATAGGGGCTATAAGCGGTTTGTGTCCACTGCCAACAACCGCCGTATATCTGCCCCAGGTCGCTTCCCTTTGCGGGCTGTGGGTGACAAAGCTCGGAGGGAAAAGCACCGCTATTAGACTCACCTGCCTCGGTTTGCATGGCCATGTGCTCCCACTCCGCCTCGGTGGGCAAACGTGCATCGGCCCAACGTGCATAGGCCTCCGCTTCGTAACCACTGACGTGACAGACCGGCGTAGTCGCAGCTCTCTTCTTTAAGCCGTCCAGAGTAAATTCCAACGCCACCCCTTCTCGCTCAACCCAATGCAAAGGGCTATCCCACTGTTCTCGCTGTACGGTGGCCCAACCATCCGCCAACCACAGCTCTGGACGTGCATATCCACCATCATCAACAAAGGCCTGGTAATCCGCATTAGTGACCAGTCTGTTCGCTATGTCAAAAGACTCGAGGTAGACCCTGTGGCGAGGCAGTTCATTGTCAAAACAAAAGTCATCGCCGGCATACCCAATCTCAATAAGCCCGCCTTCAAACGCCGTCCAATCCAAGGCCAGGGGCACTTCGCTTGCCGAAGAAGTCCCAAAGCGATAGCTGGGATACAGCGGATTTGCTCCCAGGGAGTACTTCAGATCAGTAAAGAACAACTCCTGATGCTGACGCTCATGCTCAATACCCAAAACTGTTCGGGCGAGAATCATTTCGTGATCGGCATCCAAGGCGTTCCTATCAAGAAGCAGCAACATGGCGCGATCTACGTGTTCTCGATATGCCAGGACCTCACTAAGCAGCGGCCGCGATAATAAGCCGCGTTGCCCCCGGGGGTACTGCGCCCCAATGCCATTGTAGTAGGAGTTAAACAGCACCTCGTACAAGGGCTCCAAAGATTGATACTCCGGCACGAATTGCTTCAGCAAAAATGTCTCAAAAAACCATGTGGTATGTGCGAGGTGCCACTTGGGTGGACTCGCAAACTCAGCAGCCTGTAAGCCATAGTCTTCGACTTCAAGGGGCTCACAGATAGTTAGGAACCGTTGTCGAGTGGCAATAAATCTGTCACGAATAGCTTCAACTATCATGCGCATCTCTCGTTGTACCACTCAAAACTTTTCCGCCTACCCAAGTGAGTTCACCGCTGACACGGCTTCGTAGCTCACCCCCATAGCTCGAACACTGTTGCGCTAGAAGCTGGTCGCTCAAATCACGGTTCAGCCAATAGGTCGCCAAAACGCGCATAGCTGAGCCCGTCGCCGTGTCTTCAGGGACGCCGTGCTGAGGCGCGAAATAGCGCAGTTGCACGTCTGCTGATGCGGACCTCGTGTCCCGACAGGTCACAATAAGTGCACGCTTCGTTCTACGACCTAGGGCATAGGTCGGTATCGGTAGCGTGTGCAGATCAAAACCTTCAGGCCACTCCAGCACCAGGTACCCCTCATCATCACCCGCCTCGGCGGCACGCCAGGGTGGTACCGGAAAAAACTCATTTATCCAGTGCGGCACGCGACAGGCTGCACAGCTAATGGAAGGAAGACCGATCCAAAATCTATCACCGTCAGCATGAAACGCCGCCCGCAGGCCGTTCATTTCGAGTTGGCTTACCGCCTGATCCTGAGCAAACCAAGCGGCACCGCAGCACAGCAAACCGTGACCACAAAGTCGAATCTCAGTGTCTGCAGGAGACCAGCACCGCACGGCGCAGACATCATCATTGATGCGCCAACTCTGGCACTGTGTGTGTAAACCCGGAGGTGGTGACCCTGTAGGTGACTCTCGGAGCAAGCTTACCTGGCAGGGGTTACCTCGAATGACATCCCCGCAGAGGCCACCGCCGCCAGCGAATGCATAAAAGATCGAGCTTTGGAGTTCTGGATCGATAAACGTACTTTCTTTTTGTAGACGATTTTTACTGGCTATGTCTTATTCGCGACATTTATCGCAAAGGCAGACCAAAAATCCTAACAGCTTTTGCCGCGCAGAACATAACCGACTAGCCAACGCGCAAATGCGCCGGTACAAAACGGCGCTCCAGCAAGCCAAATGCAAGCTCTGTAGCTATCGCAAGGCAGGCTGCAGGTATGACGCCCTCGAGAATAAGACGGTGATTATTCAAAGTGAGCCCTGTAATAATCGGCTCTCCAAGCCTACCCGCTCCCACAAAAGCCGCCAGGGTCGCTGTGCCAATGCTGATGATTGCCGCCGTTTTTATCCCCGCGAATATTGCTGTGGTTTGCCCCAAACCCAGTACGGGAATCAGTAAAGCAAGGAGTGCCAGCGCCGGTATGGTCTGAAACAAACTCGCCAGATACTGCAAAGTACCTGCAATACGGGGTAATCGTGAAAGGAGCAGGACCAGTGGTATTGCCACAAGGCATCCCAGGCCCACGGCGACAGCTGTCAGCTTGAGATAAACGGCCGTGTTGTACGCGATGCGACTTTCACTGCCCGACGGGCGCTGTCGATTACGAACCAAGCCCTTGTCGCGCAGAAACGCGAACGCCACCAAAGCCGGTGACTGACCATCGGTGGTGACCCTCCGGTTGAGCGCGCGCATCGTCGGCTCATCGATGAGTCCCTCCAGTTCGCTAAGCAAATTTCTCACGGCGGGCGGCAGGTCCTGCCGTATCAGATAACCCGCGTCATAGGCCGGAAAGAGCTTAAGGTCATCACCAAGCAACCGAAGTCTGTAGAGATCAAGGTCACCATCGGTTGTATAGGCATCGGCAACATCCAGCTGCCTGGCATCCAGTGCCCGATACGCCAAGGCATGCTCGATGCCTTTGGGCTGCTGAGGGAGACCATAGCGGCGCTGCAGCTCCGGCCAGCCATCGCCCCGGTTGAGAAACTCGTGGGAAAGACCCACATCCAGGTCAGGGTGCTCTGTCAGATCCGATATCTGAACAATACCGCGGGCTTTTGCGAGATCCTCGGGCATGGCTATGGCATAGCTATTGTCAAAACCGAGGCGCAGATAGAACTCCAAACCATCCGTCGCTAACGCGGGTTCTAGACCCTCTGCATTCATCGCCGGGTCGTCAAAGACAGCTCCGGTCAGCGTGCCGGTGTACTCAGGATAGGTATCCAGCTCACCCTGAACCAGGGCCTCATAGCTAATCAGCGTGCCACCCAAGCCAATTTTGCGCTCCACAATCTGGTCATGGGCTTCTAGATACTGCGCCGCGATCTCGGCAAGTACGTGGCTTTCGCTAAAAGTCGTGGAACCCACAACAATCGATGGCTGTGCAAGAGCCTGTGTCGCAGAAACATACCGAGGATCAACTGTTTCACGGCATTACCTTAGGCATAAGAGACTGCAGTAATGCCTCGGGCTCAAGATCAGGTTGCTGCGCGCGCAAGGTTGCTGTGGCTTCGTTCACTCGAACTTTACCTTTATCCATTACAACGATTTGCTGGGCCAGCAACATGGCCTCACGCATGTCATGCGTCACCAGCACAAGGGTGACAGGCTCGGCCACAAGTAGCTGCTGCAACTGTTGGTGGATATCAAAACGGGGGATGGGGTCAATCGCCGCGAAGGGCTCGTCAAGCAGCAACACCTCTGGACGAGGCATCATCGCCCGGCACAAGCCAACCCGTTGCTGCTGCCCTCCGCTGAGCTCATGGGGGTGCCGCTGCAAGAGCGTCTCATCCAAGTGCATTAGCCGAAGCAACTCAGCCATGCGCGTTGTCAGTTGCGGCTCCGACCATCCACAGACCTGAGCGCCAATAGAGATATTGTCAGCGGCGCTTAGATGCGGAAATAGCCCAGTGCCCTGAACGGCATAGCCCATGCGCTGACGAATCTCAGCTAAGCGCTGATAATCCAGCGGCTCGCCAAATGCGCGAACTTCACCGCCGTCGGGTCTCAATAGGCCATTGCACAACTTAAGAATCGTGGACTTGCCTCAGCCGCTGGCGCCAACGACAGCGGTCACGCGTCCCTGAGCAAACTCCAGACTGATGCTGTCGAGCACCGTTTGTCCGCCAAAACGCTTGCTCACTGCAGACAGTTCAAGAATTCCCACTAGACGGTCCCAGCCAGCACAGTCAACCCGACAACCCGACAACCCGACAACAATAATCCGACTCAGAAAAAGTCGAAACGAATGCCCACGCCAACCATCCGGGAGTCAATCTGGTTATCGAACTGAAGATACTCCGCGTAAATATCGACGGTGTCGAAAAAGTCCAAGGCGACCCCCGCACCGATAAACGTCTCTGTATCATCATCAGTACGAGGCATATCAGCAAAGCGTGTTTTTACTTCTACCGCTGCCAATCCAGCTTTCGCGTAGATCTCAAAGAACGGCCCCAGGGGTACATACGCCACACCGGCAAAAGTCAGTGCACTGGCGTCTACGGAGTAACTCACTTCGTCGAGGCTTCTAGACCAGGATCCGAGATCGTAATAGCCGACCTCTGCGGACAACATCAGCACGTTACTGTCCAGGAACTGATAACCCACAAAACCGGCGGGAGTAATGTCATCTTCATCCCCGGCAGCGATTTCGACATCCGTAAAGTACGCTCCAGCACCCACGTATAAAGAATCGGCTTGAACCGCTACTGAAGGAGTCAGGTACAGGGCCAAGCAAAGGGCCATTGCACGACCTGCGAACCGAGATGCGGACGTGACTTTCGCTTGATATAACAAGAAACTGTCTCCAGCTAGAAGAGTTAACCAATTATAGGCGAAGCAACCATCCTGGAAATGGAAAAAGCCCGGGAGCAATGCCACATGAGCCTAAATTCCAGTGATGAGGCTTACATTTGCTCCTATGTATGTACTTTCTGCCCCGACTGCACTCACGGCTTCAATGCTATTGCCGCAATTGCGGCGCAGAGCTTTTACGTCGTCCGCGGCGAGAACCCGGGGGAAGCATCTCTCCAGACTCTGGATATAAGATGCATCGACAGTCCCGCCGTACTACTCTTAACGAGTGATAGCTGCACAAAAGGCCAAGGCATGTCCCTCTCAAAACCCCTAAACCTGCTACCAGGCGCTTTACTTGCTCTGAGCCTGGTCATGACAATTGAGGCCAACGCTGACCAACTCATCATTGATGTAGTGGGTATAGACCACTTCGGCGGCACAATGATGGTGGCGGTGTTTGACTCTGCATCCGCTTGGAAAAACGGAAAAAACCCCATTAGTGTCGGCAAGGACAGTGTGTCGGGACCCTCGGTAAGACTGCTGTTTCCGAATCTCGCGCCGGGCACCTATGCTGTGAAGCTTTACCACGATGAAGACAATAACGGAAAACTCGACAGCAATATGCTGGGCATTCCCAGTGAGAGCTATGGCTTCAGCAACAATCCCCGGGGTCTGGGAGAGCCTGACTTTGAAGAGGCCCGGTTTATCGTAGACGGCGACACGAACATTGAAATCAGGCTGAACTAAGCGTAGTTGTCTTTTACCCAACGTCGACCGGCGATACTGGCATGATCGTCGTAGGCGTTCGTTTTATCCCGCCGTGGCAACTCTATGGTCGGGCGAGCCTCTGACTCATAAGGAACTTGCGCCAAAAAGTGGCGGATCAAATTGAGCCGTGCTCGACGTTTATCGTCGGCGTTCACAATGTGCCAAGGTGCGTGCTCAGTATCTGTTGCTTCAAACATCTCATCGCGAGCGCGGGAGTATTCGTACCAAAGCTCTCGTGACGGTAAATCCGTAGGCGAGAGTTTCCACTGCTTCACAGGATCATCGATACGATCCCGAAAACGTCGCTCCTGCTTCTCTGCGCTGACCTCTAGCCAGTACTTCAAGAAAATCACACCGCTCTCTACGATCATGCTTTTTTCAAAGTTTGAGCAGTCCGTTAGAAAACGTTGTGACTGCTTCTCGGTACAAAAACCCATGACTCGCTCTACGCCAGCCCGGTTATACCAACTTCGATCGAATACTACGATTTCACCGGCTGCAGGAAAGTGATTGATGTAGCGCTGCAGGTAAATCTGGCTCCTCTCCCGGTCCGAAGGTTTTGGCAGGGCTACCACCCGGAAAACGCGAGGGCTCACGCGCTCAGTAAGCGCACGAATACAACCACCCTTTCCGGCGGCATCACGCCCTTCAAAAACCACAATCACTCGCTGCTCTGTGGCTTTCACCCACTCCTGTAGAGCAACCAGTTCTGCCTGCAGCTCTCTCAGATCTTCTTCGTAGTGCTTGCGTTTCATACGCCACAGCTCCTAATGCGTGTGCGGTAAGGCCGTTCAGAACACCTCTTTCTGCAAAGCCTCATTAAAGGTCTTTTCGAGTCGGAAGTTGATGACCCGCAGCGCCAAAGACTTGCTAACGCCCTGGCGATCCGCCAAGGCCAGAAGCTCATTGAACGACAGGTAAGTTGTACCCTCGGCATCTTGCCAGACCAGCGACTTCTGGCAAAAAGCATCAAGGCCCAGGGTCGGCGAAGACCCCATCGCCTTGCCTCCGGGGGCCGGCCCTCCAAACAAAATCATGTAGGAGCTCGGAATCGTAAGTTCAAACGCCTGAGCATTGGCCTGAAAATCCACCGTCCCAAAATGCACTGTATCGCCCTGTGCGTCGATAGCCGCATTGACTCGCTGGAGTGTCTCGTCAAACCCAAAAGGACTCTCGATGGTAATAATGCCATCGGGCTGCATCTCATCGTTTGCGAATGATCGCAGCGTCCCTGTCGACATCACTCACTTCATGCAGATCGGCCGGCCTCTCCACGTTCCGCTTCATCTGTTCCGCAAAGCCGTCAATTACAACGTAGCGTTCTGGTTCAACAACGGTTTCGCCGCCACAAGCCGATAAAACCGCTGTGATCCCCAGCGATAGAAGGACCAAAGCCCCACGTTGGACCTTAAACATTATATCGATAACTTCCCTGGATTTATTCTAAAAACCGCCCGTACTCAAGTACTGATCGGTCATCGGCACATGATCCATGATCACCTACCACTGGCCCTGCGTTTGCTGTGCCACAGTCTAACTGATGAAAGCAACGTACTCATGATAGGAACACACGACGGCGAGCAGCGGCCAGTAAGCTCAAAGGAGGCTTGGATATTCCTTCAACTCGTCTACAATCGCAGACACCGTACCCCCGGATAGTGATTCCGGTGGCCCCTCTCTTATAAGCGATGCAGGCGACCCCGACCCCAGATGGCAAAGTGCCCGCAATGTTTAAGCCCCAGTGTGCGCAAATCGCGCAAGCAACCTAAGGGTAAAACCGGGAAGAGCCGACTCTATTTCGCGTATCGCTGTAATCAGTGCGGCACGCGCTTTGTGGCCGCAGATACAACGCTCATTGGCAGTCTGGCGGTCCTGAGTTTCCTCAGCTTTCTACTTGTGGCCAGCATCACCTGGATCGCCTTTGGTAGCTTTGCCGAGGATGAATTGCTGCTGCAAAAGACGCGAGACCGGGCTTTCGACGCCGAGCAATCTCTCGCTTCGGGCTATCCTGCGGTCGCTGCCGGCAACGAGCTGGATGCCGAGTCCAGCGATGGCAGTCCTTTGGCTCAATATCGACTGGCGATGCAGTATTTTAGCCAGTATGACCACACGGGTGATCCTGCGGATCTGCGCAAGGCCCATAGCTTACTTCTCAAATCCGCGGCGAAAGGACATTCTAAAGCACAGGCGGAACTAGGAAACTCCTACTTGGCCGGTCGAGGGGTAGTGCAGGATTTTCCCCTCGCGGCAGACTGGTATCAAAAAGCGGCCCAGAGTGGCGTGCCGGAAGCCATGTACGAGCTCGGTAAAATGGCCAAATCCGGCTGGGGAATGGAGCAGAGCCTTGTCGAGGCTTATGTATGGCTGAACCTGGCAAGTGCCCGCGGCGATATGCGCGCCCGTAATTTGCGCAGCCAACTCATCAGCCAGTTAACCAATGAAGAACTGATGGAAGCGCAGCGTCGATCGCGGGAACTGAATCAAAGTATTCCGCAAAGTTGACTGTTCAGGTCATCCAGGGGCGGATTAAGGATAAGCCAACACGCAGCCTGTGCTGTAGACTTCGGTGTGAAAACTAAGCGGGTGTAGTTCAAAGGCAGAACGGCAGCTTCCCAAGCTGCATATGGGAGTTCGATTCTCCTCACCCGCTCCATACGCAATCGCCGCAACAGCAGGCTCAAGCTCTCAAGCCAAGTATCGCCAATAAAACCGTCCCGGCTACTCGTCTATTGTTCGGCAACGCTGTTGTTTAAAGGACAGTTTTCTATCGCCATTGGTCGTTGAGATAACGGCTGTCAGCTGTGAGTCGTTTAGCTCGTAAGAAATTAGCTGAGGGTAATCATGCGCGGGATTTTCAAAGACGACGCGCTTATCCCCCAGCTCTCGCACTAAAAAGGTAGCCGGGTTCTGACCGGAGGGATGAGCGGTGAACGTCAACGTGCCACCAACCTCTCGAATGTAAAGCAGCTCATAGAAAGCGATATCCGCGTTTTCTACCGATGCGCTAAAGCCCAGCAGTGTGCCATCCGGGTTCTTTACCCAGACTTCCTTACTGTAACTCTCAAAAGACTCCCAGCAGCCTACCAGCCAATCAACATTGGCTGCGCGAGCGTATGTGGGGCAGAGGAACAGTACGCACAGAAACAGGAAACGTGCCTCTAGAGGCGCGCAAAAAAATACTCGAAGACGCCCAAAAACCGAGCGCCTCCTAACGAGACCTTTCATCTAGGCCTCTCGAGTTAGGGCGTGTACCAAATAGGTGATGTGTACGCACGCTCCTGGTGTACCAGCTCCACATGAGCTGGAATATTCGCGCCCAAGCGCACCTTGTCATACAAGACCCAACGTGGAGTGGGTATTTCGAGAACCCGGACATAATAGAATGCACTTTCGTTCGCATCAAAATCCGGGTCTTCCCACACTGTGAGCAGCTCCGATGCGCCGATGGTGTTCGTCCAGTTGGCGGCCTCGAGGTCCACGGTGTTTCCAACAGCGGGAAGCTTACCGTTCTCATCCAGTTCGCGCTCATCAGACCAAACGACGTCGTAGACTTTTTCCTGAAGTCGTCCGCGCTTATCCATCCAGCCTTTCACAACTTGTATGCGGTCAAGGTTTGCACCGATGGGGTCTCTAAGGGCGTAGACCATAAATGTCGGCGACTTGCCCTCAGGGGCAGTATGCAAATCGCCTCCCATGGGAACGCCCTTCTCGTAGCCAACGAAAGCCGGCTGTCGACTCCGTATATCGTCGCCATCAAATTCCCAACCACCAAAGAAACGCACGGCCATACGTGATCCCGTGGTCGCATAAGTTTCTTTGCGCTCCATGGCATCAAACAAAGCCTTGCGCGTGTTTTCGGTCGCCCAAATCCCCTGATAGCCAGAAGCAAGTAGTGCATCTCCCTCAAAGGCTCCCAGAGCAGACTTTACGAAGGGGTGAGACACTCGAGTCGCGGAGGGCTCGACACTCACAGACTTTCCAAAGAAGTTGTCTTCTTCTGCCGTAGTGAGTGATGTGTGAGAATCTGTCGCCCCAACCATGCCGAACTTGTAAGGGTTGGTGCCGAACTTCTTCTCAAGGGCAAAACCCTGCTTGAGAGCCTCTCGCGCATACTCTCGCGACAACATGTCTGGCTCTTTGAGCTCAGAAATATCGAGGTTCCCCACGTCCCAGGTGCCGTAATCAGCAAACTCGTCATCCGGTGATAATGCCGGATGGGCCTCTCCGTCACCTTTGATTTGCGTCACTTCGTAGAGTGGCTCCCACTTGGCCCGCAGCATCACATATTCCTTATTAACCCTGCCGCCCGCATAGGTTTTATCGACGGGAAACATCCAGCCGTTTGAGAGATTGCCGTTGTGCGCTATTGCCAGCGCCCTCCCGCCGGTTTTACTTTCGTAGTCTTCAAGCCACTGGTAGAGATCCAGGGGGTCCGTGCTGCCCGCCGGAGGCAAGGTTGTCATGGGAACCACCTGTGACGCGCGATCGCCGTTGTCGCGCAAAATCACGTTCCTGTGCAGATTAAAACCCTTGGGGACCGAGGTCCATTCAAAACCAATGAATGCGGTAAACCGACCCGGCTCGTTGTAGCTGTCGGCCTTCTCGACTATGTCCTGCCAAAGATTGTCGTAAACCTCAGATCCCGGACTGTACTGCTCCAGCAGTTCTGTGGGGATGGTTCCCTGAGCAAAGTTACCAATGAGGTCAAAAGCCGCGTCTGCGGCTGCCTGCCCCCCTTTTTGAAACCCCTCTGCCCACTCGCGACCTTTTGGAACAGCAAGAACATTCGGCGCGCCGCGCTGGATATCCGTAGCGACGCCCATCATGTCTGAGTGATCTGTGATCACCAAAAAGTCCAAGGGACGACTCAACTTAACCGGCTGCCCTGTCGACGAGAGCACCTGCTCACCTCGAGCAAGACGATAAGCCGTATCGTGACCCGTGGTATTGCCAAACAATCCCGCGTCAAGCGACAAGCCTGTGTGTAGGTGCGTCTCTCCCCAGTACACCTGGCTAGGGAACGCACGGTTCGCCCAGGGTGAATAGACCTTACCCGGGTAAAGCTCACTGATCTTCCCGGCGGGTACCGTGCCGCCGTCATGCTGTGCAGATACCGGTGCTTGACCGATAAGTAAACTCGCGAAAACACTCGCTATGCCGTAAAGCTTATAGTTCTTATTCATGACTTCTCCCTACAACAAATCACGTTTATGTTTACAAGTATGCGCCACTCAAGACATGACGAACAAATACTTACATCTGCCCCTCAATGGGCAAATGCGCGAAAAACCAATCCTTTAGCCGCTGTATATACGACGACGCCGGTTGCTCCGACAGCGTTTTATCCTCGGAAACCCACACAACGCTTCCACTATCATCCATCTGCAAGCTCCAGGCATTGACCTGAATCAAGTCCGGCTCAACACTCTCGCGAATTTGCGCGTTGAGCTCTTCACCGCTCACCAGCAAGCCGACCTCGGCATTGATCCTCATCGATCGGGGATCGAGATTGGCATTCCCGACAAATACTCGGTCATGATGAATGACCAACACCTTGGCGTGCAGTGCCAAATCGGAAAACTCCAGGCCCTCTCCTAAACCGTCGCAGGCACATCCAACAAGGGCTGCTTGAGGCGCGCTGCATCGTAGGTCGTCCATCGCGGTGTTGGTATCTCTAAGGTTCGCGTGTAATAAAGCGCGGGCAGTGTTGGATCAAAGTCCGGATCGATCCAACTCGCCATCAACTCCACGGCACCTGTGGAGTTCTCATAGGTAGCGGCTTCGAGGCCAGTCAGGGTCGAACCCATAGGCTGGCCGTGGGCATAGCCATTTTCTAGCATCATCCGGGGATCACTGGATAGGTCAGGCAAGTCCGTGCCCCCAAAAAACCGTGGCTTGATACGCGGACCGGAGCTTACAAAGGTTTCCCGAGCACGAAGCGCGTCATAGATAGCCCTGCGCGTGCTCTCAACTGCATACCCTCCGGTAACAGAACCCGGACTCGAGTCCTTGGCCAAAATCCATCCAGGAATAGCCGCGTTCCGCCGGCGCTCTATTGTGCCTTCGGCAGCACCGTGACTACCGACATAATTGTCCTCAACGACATCACCAGGTGTGCCGTTATGGCTGTCGGTGCCGCCAACAAATCCCAGCTTGTACGGGTTCGCAGCAATACTTTGCTCGTAGCGAAGCCCCTCGATGACCGCCGCGCGAACAAAGTTCTGCTTTTTAAAGCTGCGCTTATTGTAGATTTCAACGCTGTCTGCATTCTCAAAATCAGCAAACTCATCTGCCGGGCAAAACTTTCTGTGAACTTCTGAGTTGCCCTTTATCTGCACCATCTCAGTCAATGGCTCAAAGTGACTGCGCGTACGGGCATACTCGCTATCAATAGGGGTCCCGTCATTATCGATGGGCGCAAACATAAAGCCTGTACTGGCATTAGAGTTATGCGGGATCGCCATCAGGGACGAGCCTTGCTGCTCCTGCTCGCGCATTCAAAGCCACAGCTTCTCTTCATCAGGCGAGTCTATTGATGAGAACGGCATACTCGGCACCGTTTCATCCTTAAAAATGACATTGCGATGCATGTTGCCGCCCTGGGTGACGGCAGACCATTCAAAGGCTATCAAGGTTGTGAAACTTCCCGGGGCATAGTGATCGTTCGCCGCATCAATCATCAACTGCCACGCACTCTGAACAGCAACATCCCGGGGTAAAACGTCGTGTACTTAGGTAGACCGCCTCGAGCATTAGCTACGACTTCGCGAAGAAACCAGGCCTCTTGCTCATCATAGAAACTGAGGCCTCTTAGCTCTTCGAGCTTCGCGTTGTCGTAACCCGGCGTTCATTTGACCTTCGTCGCCTGCATCTCTGCGAGGTACTCCGCGTGATCAGTCACCGCCGCAAAGTCCAATGGGCGCCCAATATTGTGAGCTCGCCCGTTCACTGTCATGGACTCACCTTTTGCAAACCGATAGGCCATCGAGGCGTGAGCGGAGTTCCTCCGATGTAGGCGTCCAATGAGTAGGAGGTCTGTAAATGCGGTTCACCAAAATACGCCTGTTTCCACCACATTGCCTACACACAGGGCTTGGATTCGGCAAGAGTTTCGCCCGCAGAAAACAGATAAAAGATAAAAGATAAAAGATCAGGCAAAGGAATTTGAATCTGCGATCGCCAGCGTCGCATTTATAGTCACCGATAGTGAAGGCAATGTTCTCAAGGAGCATTCAGGGA
>NZ_JBLGBE010000031.1:0-34968 GCF_047617445.1 Congregibacter sp. | reverse complement strand
CTTCAAGAAACACTTTGTGGCGACTTAAATGTGCTTCCTGATGCCGTTGGTCGAACTCGGCGGCGCGCATCATGCGCTCCTCTTCCCCAGAGTGGTGCTTGGTGTAGCTAAACAACTGCTGGATGATCGATGGAACTTCCGTGGCATCAGCTACGTCCGATGAAATGGCATCGCCAAGCTCATTGATGAGGTCTACCAGCGTGTGGTGCTGCTGATCGACTTCGCCCCAGTGAAAAGATTCGATAGCACTGTACCGCTCAATTATTGCTCTTGAGCTAGTTTAGAGCGATTCTGGCGTCTGCCGAGAAGCAAACGCGTCTAAGTTGATGAGAATCACTATTTCAAGTAAAACAGACCGTGGAGTGCCCCGGACTCCTATAATGTAGGACTCAGACACAGTGCTTGAGCCGCAGCTACGCCAACCGTATAATCGCGCTGCCTTTTAGGACCATAGCTCAGTTGGTTAGAGCGCTACCTTGACATGGTAGAGGTCGGCGGTTCGAATCCGCCTGGTCCTACCAAAAATGCAAACCCCGCCGCAGGCGGGGTTTTGCGTTTTTGGAGTTGCAGGTTTGGATGGGGGCGGCTCCGGTTCGATAAATTCCGACTAAAGGAGGAATTTAGACGGAGGAGCGTAGCGACGCCGCCCCGAAGGGGGCACAACAGGCCCTAGCCTGTTGTGATCAATCCGCCTGGTCCTACCATCGGATTACCTACTATGAACAAACCCTAGCGCACGGTGAAGCAGCGCTTAAAGCGCTTAATCCGGGTACGCGTGTGATGGGCGAAGAATTTCTGGTCGATCTCTATCAGGCAACTAAAATCTGGAACTACACCCCGCAAAGAGCTACTTATGATGAGTTACTGTCAGTAGGCATCGCGAACGCCATCCCGGATGTACAGATTCGGAGTCGGCTAGCGAACTACTATTTGGGATTGCAAAACTCGAAAGAGGTTCAACAAGAAAGAGTGGCCTTTCGCCAAAACATCAGACGTTACATGCCGCATATTGTTCAAAAAGTCGTGTGCGATCGAACGACTACTTGTGGCCGGTAGCTGCAACAGAATAACGGGATTCTGAAGGAAATGACTGGCCGCAATGAGGTGTTCAGGGACGAAAGCTATAAGTCCAAACGAGCGACTGTTCGTGTCTGATCTCACCTACGCACTCCACTTCGGTACGTTCAGCGGCCTCATGGCCGCTACGGTCGCGGGGCTACTAAACAGTCTCGCCACGGGCGCTGCCAAGCGTCTCATCGGCTACATCGACGGAAACACCTATTACCCCGGTGTGTTCTTTGTCGATCCCGTGGAACCCTCACGAATCAGCCGAGCAGGTGATCGATCAGTCGGAGGCCGATGTTCGCCACCAGGGGTTTCAGGCGCTCTATACGCCCAGCCGAGACTGTATCTATCTCCCACAACGGTCGTCGTTCCCGACGGCGGATGGCTACTACGCCCCGGCGCTCCACGAGCTGTCGCACTGGACAGGGCACAAGCCCCGTCTGGATCGTGACCTTGCGGGACGCTTTGGCTCAGAAGCCTACGCGGTGGAAGAACTGATCGCGGAGCTTAGCGCCGCGTTCCTATGCGCTCACTGCCGCATCCCCGGCCAGCTCCAGCACAGTCCATACATCGCCAGCTGGTTGAGGGTCCTTAAGTGCGACAAGCGCGCGATCTTCACTGCGGCAGCACAAGCCCAGAAGGCGGTGCGGATCACCGATCTTCGCCGTCTGTGAGTTGACACAACGGGAGGATCGTTCGATATGGTGTGGCGTGCGCTGTAGTGATGCATCCCACGGCATCAGCGAAAAGAGGACAGCATTGGCATTTCTAAATTCCAGGGTAATCCGACCATCTTTGACGTTACTGGATATATTGACGAGGCAGTTAAATCCGAATCGCAAATTAGTTGGTCTGTACGACGGCATGCGCAAGACATAACTGTCGGCGACGAAGTGTTTGTATGGCGCTCGGCGGGGCAGGATAAGGGCACTGCAGGTGTAGTCGCCTACGCTCACCGAGGCCCAGAGTCGGAGACTGAAGCGATTGGTATTGCGGACTGGGGTCGACTGGGACAGGCGCGATAGTGTTGCGGGACTATGGCCGTACAACGCTCTCGGTGGCGGTGAAATCACAAAAAGCCAGATTCTGAAGCCGCCCGTCTCGCCGTTCAAATGGGCCGCGCCGTTACAGGTGTTTACAACAAGGTGATGAGTTTTCGTCACATTGACCCACGTGACGAGCGAGCTGGAATGTCAGGCGGCGGCGATATGGTGCGCGAAGTTTGGGCGCGCCAAGGAAAGGCGCAGCGCCCGGCCCTCGGTAGGCCATCCGTCCTGATCGACCTAATTCAGTCAGGTGGGATGAACGATATTTCTTAGATCAGAGCATTGCGACCGAGAAAACTGCCAGCGTTCCGGATACCTCGTTGCTCACAAGCAGCAGCGCCTCGCCTGAGGGGCTGTCAGATGCAGGAATGAACTTTATGTCTTCCGGCCCAAGGTCACCAACGGTCTCGATGTCATCTTCTGCGTCGAGGGAGAAGTCGCGCATGTTGATGTATTGAACGAAGCTCGCCGCATTCGGATTGCTAACGTTGTAGACCATTACCCCGCCCACGCGTTCAAGGCCGATGAACGCGTAGAAGTTTCCGTCGATCTCGGCAATCTCCACGGCCTCCGGTTCTGGGCCTTTGTCGTCCGACCGGTCGTCGCCTTCGTTGTCGTCGTTGCTGGCATTGAAGCTTTCACCCAGCTGGTTTGCGGTAATCACTTCGAAGTCATTACCGCTATCGAATACTGGGCGAAGCGTGGCGACATCCCAGATAGTGAACGACCGTGCGCCGAAGCTATACAGGTTCTCGTACGCACAGTCCGCGCCCGGTTGTCCAGTGGTTGCCAGGCTAGCGCAGGTGCCTGTGACACCTAGATCTGTAATGACCTTCAGTCTACCCAGGTTTGCATCGTCTTCGAAGTCATTACCCAGTCGGGTCACCAGGTTGGGGGCGAACGTGGCGCCTGTGTCCGCGATGTCACCGATGCGGATCTCATCGAGATAGTGAAAGCAGTCGCCGTCATCGAAATCGAAGCCACCGGCAGCTGTGCATGCCACTGCGTCATCTTCGTCCGTTAGATACTCTCGACCGTCACCTTCGTTGGCGGTGATAAGGTAAAGCGAACCGTTGATCTCGTAGGTATCGATCGCATCAGGCATGTATGCGCCAAAAACGCTCCAACTTTTTATATTAACGCCACCGTCCCGGTTACTGGCATCAATCTCATTCCCAGGGATGCCGTAGTTCTTAAAGCCGATCCCGGTGATGGAGAGTACTTCAGCCTCCGCTACGTCAATAACGGCGACAGAGTTATTCTCTTGCATAACTACAAATGCCAATGTGGAATCCGGTGAGAAAGCGATGTACTCAGGTTCCATATCTGCTGCAACGCTCGAGGCCTTGGCTGCAACCCGCACAGGCCCTGTTAATGATTTGGATCCGCCGGCGTTAAACTCCGAGAAGCCGGCAATTTGCGCTGTTAGACCGGTAAAGCCACCGGACACATCAATCACCGAGACGCTGCCTTCCGGGTCTACGCTGTAGTCGCCATTTGGCTCTCCCTCATTAGCGTTCAGCACGTAGTTTCCATCAGGCGTGAAGCCCACCATATCAGGTAGTGCGCCCACCTCGACCGCCGATAGGAATGTGCCGTCCGTTTGATAAAAAGCAATATAGCCGTTGGACTGAATTGTGTCGGCTGCTACTGCGACAGCTATGTTGTTTCCCGAAACCGCCACGCCGTTGACGTCACCCATGTCGACACCGGCGACGGCCGCTTCTACGTCTGCAGCGACATCGATGGAGCCTGTGATCGTCGGTAAGCTCGGCGCACTAAGATCCACGATGTCGATGGTCCCGCTGCTGGAATTTACGATGAATGCGCTCGACGTCAACGGATCGTAGGCCACAATCTCTGCCGCGGATTCATCGAAGTTGTTCGGTATTGCTGGCGTTCTACCAAGAAAGGAAAGCGCAATCGAAGCACCCGCATTCTCACCATTAGCGCCGGGCGCACCATCCACACTAGGAGCGCCATCCATGCCGTCAGCGCCGTCTCTCCCATCATCGCCATCACACGCGGCGAGACCTAAAATCATAGTGATGGTACCCATCGCGGCAAGCAGCTTGTGCAGAGTCATTGCGAGTCCTTTTAAAAAGTGTAATCGAAGTCGCTTATGTTGGAGGCGGTATGTGACGGATAGATTTAGGGAAAGTGAATCTTCGGTGAAGTTTTTTTGAAGGATTTGTGACGTGTTGTTGAGTGCCAGGTACTGCCCCTGAGCCCCGCAATAGAAGGGCGTATGAGTATTAGGAATAGAGTCCTGAATTCAAGGACGCGGCTAGTCCGTCTCAGGCGTGATCGCCAATGACACGAGAAACCTATCACTGAGTGAACTGCCAGATTTTTTCGAGATCACAAAAAATTCATGTGACTAACGATGTTCTGCAATAGACGGCCCCTAAGCTGCGCACCAGGCTCGAGGACTCGTTTATGTATAAGCACATCAATGTCAACGGTTTGGAAAAGCAACGTCTGCGCAATTCAATAGAGGAAGAGGTCCGGCGGTTTCTGGAGAATGGCGGCAGCATCACGGTCCTCGACGGTCCGGATAGCGAGCGCGGCCGCTATCGCGGGAGTACGTGGCGCGGCGACAGCGACGCTTTTCAGCTGATGACTGAAACGCCATGCTGAACGTACAGCGCACGCTCGAAACACGCTATCCGGATTTCTTTGAACGTCATCGTCGCACGGCGCAGACCCTGAGCCGATTCCTGGGCTTTCTCTTCTACGAAACGCGATTTCAGAATTTCTCAAAACAGTACCCGCACCTCCAGGGCTTCGAATTTATCGATCAAGTACTACGTTATTTTAATTTCGACCTGCGATTAACGGAGTCGGAGCGCGCACGCATACCTTCTTCGGGCAGCGTGGTCATCGCCGCCAACCATCCCATCGGTTCCTTGGACGGTCTTGCGCTTCTCAATCTGGTGCGCAGCGTTCGCCCGGACGTAAAGGTTGTTGCCAATGACTTGCTAACGGCCATCGGTCCCTTGCTTCCCGTACTGCTTCCCGTGATCAACATGGGCGCAGGCAGTGGCACCGCGCGGGACGCGCTGCGTGCCATCAAGGCGCACCTACAGGGCGAGGGCGCACTGATCATCTTCCCCGCCGGAGAGGTGTCGCGCCTCGGCGCCAAGGGCGTACGCGACTGCGAGTGGCAGAGCGGGTTTGTGAAGCTTGCTCGCAGTACCCAATCACCGATCCTTCCGGTCTACGTGGCCGGCAGGAACTCTCTGTTCTTCTACAGCCTCTCGGCCCTGGCCAAACCCCTGTCGACGATCTGGCTGGTGCGGGAGATGTTCAAGCAAAGCCACAATACCATCGATGCGCGTATCGGTCGGCCCGTCCCCTACGATGTTTATTCGGCGAACGGATTTTCGGCCCGGCAGCTGGCCCGCATGTTCCGCAAGCACGTGTACCGGCTGGGCACGCGCGGTCGGCCCATCTTCCGCTCCGTCGAAACTGTGGCAGCCGCAGAGAACCGCGTGCTCCTGCGTCAGGAACTTGCGGCGGCTCAGCGCCTGGGTGACACCCGCGATGGCAAGGGGATCTTCCTGTGCCGCATGGACAGCGCCCCCTGTGTCATGCGTGAGATCGGCCGCCTTCGCGAGATGACTTTTCGCACCGTGGGCGAGGGCTGTGGCCAGCCCCGGGACATAGACCGATTTGATCGCCACTATGAACAGCTGGTGCTTTGGGACGATCACGACATGGAGATCGTCGGTGCCTATCGCCTCGTCGATGCGGGGCGCGTTATTGCACAGCAGGGCGTCCAGGGTCTCTACTCGCACACGTTGTTTGACTACGGCCCGGCGGTTTTGTCAAAAATCTCCCAGGGCCTTGAGATGGGCCGCAGCTTTGTGCAACCTCGCTATCAGACGCGCCACAGCCTCGATTATCTGTGGTTTGGCATCGGAGCTTATATCAAGGCCAATCCGCATATTCGCTACCTGTTCGGTCCCGCGTCCATCAGTCGTTTCTATGGCACCCAGTCCACGGCGCGCCTCGTTTACTACTTCGGTTGTCACTACAGTGGTGCAGATTTGGACGTTACGCCCCGCACGCCCTTTGTGATACCGGATGAGATCGACGCCACCCTGCGCGCGGAATTTACCGGCGTCGATGCCGATGAAGACTTCAAATGCCTGCGTCAGAGCCTCGCTGCGGCAGGGCTGCCGCTACCCACCCTCTATAAACACTACTCGCAAGCCACGTCGCCGGATGGTGTCGCGTTCACGGCGTTCAACGTCGACCGCGACTTCGGTGATTGCGTTGACAGCTTCGTCATCGCCGATCTTCACAAGCTGACGCCGCGCAAGCGGCAACGTTACCTGGCATAGATCCGGGTACGGATATCAAATCCTGGCTTTAGGAGATCTCGCGATGCAAGCTTTCACCCCGGACGGCCCCGTATGCTGTCGCACCCTCTGGATATCTGACGTTCACCTCGGCAGCGTGCACTGCAAAGCTGAACCGCTCCTCGACCTCCTGGAACGGATCGAGTGCCAGAAACTCTACCTAGTCGGCGATATCGTAGACGTGTGGGCTATGACAAAACGGGTGCACTGGCCCGAGTCGCACACTAAGGTTCTGCGTAAGATTATGGAAATCTCCCGCGGCCATACGGAGGTGGTGTACATTCCGGGCAATCACGATGCAAGCTTCCGCGAATTTTGTGGTGCCGACTTTGGCAATATCCGCATCCGCGAACACGAGATTCACGAGACCGGCCTGGGCAAGCGTATGCTCGTGAGTCACGGCGACGAGCTGGACTACGCCGTGCGCTACAGCCGCCTGAACCGTTTTATCGGAGACATAGCCTACGAGCTGTTGATGTGGGTGAATCGGTGCATCAACCAGCTTCGGGAGTCTGCGGGCAGGCCCTACTGGTCTCTGGCGAAATGGGTCAAGGTGAATGTTTCCCAGGCCGAGGCGGCAATAACCGCCTATCAGCACGCGGCGGTAAATATGGTTCGTGACATGGGGCTAGACGGCATCATATGCGGACACCTCCACTATCCTACGGTGGAACAGTTCGACGATGTGCTGTATTGCAACGACGGTGACTGGGTCGAGAACTGTACGGCCCTTATCGAGGACTTCAGTGGCGAGCTGCGGCTCATCAGTGGTCTTGATCTGCGGTCACCGTCGCTCGAACTGGTCTACCCGCAGGCCGCCTGAGCTTGCAGATCCGCGTAGCGTAACCCGGTCCAGTCCTGGCGCAGCAGGTTTTCCAGGCAGTCGGCGAGGAGCAGCTCCGGGTCCCGGGGATGGATGCCGATGCGCACGGGCAGCCCTCGCCGGCGTCCGTAGCCACACCGGAGCCGGTTCATGGTGTGCAGGAAGCCGGCGCGGAATCGGGTATCCGCTTCGAAGCCGACGAGAGGTAGGCGGCGGAACAGCCAGCGGCCATCGGTGCCGCGCAGGTGCACGCCGCCCAGCGTTTCAACGCAGTCGTAGGGCAGAGCGGGAAGATGCTGAGTGCCCATGCCCAGGGCCCAGGCGGGCGGTACGTAAGCCGTCGGCGTGTTCAACCCTGCCTCGCCGAACCAGTCCCGGGCCCGGCGCATAAGGTCTCCTATACCGTGGCAGTCCAACGCGAGGTGCTCCGCGACGTTGCGTGACAGAAGCGCTGCATGCACCCGGTGCCAGAGCCGGCTGGGTCGCGTTTCATGATGCCACCCATGGGCGAGGAGCTCGCAGCCGTCGCGCTGCCACTGACGTACGCGCGCGATTTTTACAGGACTCCAGTCCCGTCCGGGGACAACCAGCAGCGCCGGTGGACTCCAGCCGTGGGCCGCCACACGTTGCAGGATGCTTTCCGTCTGCTCGAGGGTTTCCGGCATGACGTCGTGGACCGATAGTAGGGCCGGGGGTGCGTCCGTCATGCCCGTGCCAGGCCCCATGATGCCAATTGCTTGTGCAGCAGGGTCAGCCAGTGATCCACGGTCTGCTGATTGAGGGTCAGGGCGACTTCCCGCGCGCTGGAAGACTTTTCCTGCCAGTCTTCCGGCGTCAGTTCGAGGAGGGTCTGGAGCTGCCCCGTGACAGCTTCTGGTCCAACCATGGAGAACATGCCGGGTCGCAGCGTTGGCCAGCTGTGGATCCCGGCCGTGGCGGACACCAGCGCAGGCCTGCCGCGGGCCATGGCTTCCAGGGCAATGGAGCCGAAGGTTTCGAAGGTTGATGGAAGCAGCAGCAGACTGGCGTCGTCGAGAGTCTTGACCAGAGTGGCGCGATCAAGCCAGCCGGTAAAGCGGATGTTGCCAATGCCCGCCGCCTGAGCTTCGAGCACACTGCGCAGGGGGCCTTCGCCGCAGATGACAAATTCCAGCTGCGGCAGGGACCGTGCCGCGCTGATGATCTGTTCCACGTTTTTCTCCGGCGCCAGACGCCCTGCAAAACAGACGCGGCGCAGCTTCTCGGGAATACGCGGTGGTGTCGTGTCCAGAAACTCGCGGGACAGGGGTGTACCGATCACTTCAATGTCCCGCGCGCCGAGTCGGCGGACCTGGCTCTCAAGGTCAGCGTTGTTGATAAGCACGCAGCGACTGCGTCGGCAGAGGAGCCGGTTGGCAGTACCGACCACTAGGTTGACCAGCGAACGGAAAATGGGGTTCGGCCAGTACATGCGGGCAAGCTGTTCAAAATCCGTGTGGAAAGCGCTGATAAGAACTGCGTTGTGGCGGCGCGCCTCCCAGGCGCCGAGAAGCCCGTAGAGCCCAGGTGTCACGGCGACCACGATATGCGGGCGTAGCGCATCGCAGCGTCGGCGAATGTTTCGGATGGGCGGTGCAACAAGACGCTGCCCGGGGTCGCCGGGCATGGGGATGCTCACACGCGGTGCCGCGACTCCCGCACCGGGCTGGAAGACTTCTATGGCTTCCACGCGCGGCGCAAGCTGCGGCAGCAGATCATGGTAATAAGCGCCGGTGCCGTTGCGTTCGGGGAAGGCGTCGGAAAAGAACGCTATCCGTAAAGCTGTGTCGGGAGGCGCCACGGCGCTATCCAGGGGTTGCTGCAGGGCACTCATCGCTGCATCAGCGCCTGGCGGCTCAGGGAGGAATAGGCTTCCCAGAGGGTGGCGTCCAGGGATTCGCCCTCAAGGTGATAGCGGCCGGGATCGTGGCGGTGCGGCGGCGCAGTGGCGGTGGACGACTCGCCGACGTTTTCCGGCCTTTCCCGTCCGAGGCGAAGATAGATTTGATCGAGGGCCCTATCGCTGTGCCGGGCCATCCACTCCTGATCAATCACTAACGATTGGCTATGGCGTGCGAAGAGCTCGAGATCCATGAACCAGCGCGCGTAGTAGTGCCGGAACAGGCGCGGCAGTTCCTCACCCTTAGGGTCCGTGCCGAAGAACAACCTCGCTGGTTGCAAGGAAGATAGCTGCGAGGATATGGCGTGCAGGGGTTCGCGAATACACAGGACCATGATGGCGTCGGGATATCGCGCTTGCAGCGCGTCGGCCCAGCTGGCAAACGCGGCGTTCTTGGACAGCAACTGCCGTCCACCATGGGCATAGACATGGCGCTGCATGAGAGCGTGGTAGTGGTCAATCAACCGCCCGCGGCGACCCTCGAACAAGGTGCTGAAATCACCAAGGGCCGCGAGGGGTGTCGAAGCGGGGAAGGCAAGGGAGGCGAAAAAGCAGCCGGCGGCGGGAAGCAGGGCCAAGTAGTCCTCCTCGGCTGCGTCAAGGCTAACTGCGTGAATAGCCTCCAGGTTCCGACCGCCGCGCTTCACCAACCAACGCAGCATGTGCGCGAGAGGTGCTCCCAGGCGCTTGTCGAAGGCAATGAGGGTGCGGATCAGGTAGCGCTGACACAGCGATGGGGCAAGAAGAAGCTCCCAGGTGGTTGTCGTGGTGAAAGCTGCGTCGTTGGCGAGGGCCCGGTGCAGAAACGTCGTGCCGCTGCGCGGTACGCCGAGCACAAATACGGGCTGCCGTATCGGCTGGCGACGAAAGGCCGGAAAAAAGACGTGATCGAGGGCCAGACACGCCCAGTGCAGCAGCTGCACGGCCATAAACAGGGGAAACACCAGCAACAGTGCGATGCGCCTTGGTGTAAGGGGGGCAGCAGGTCTTTGCGTCCGCTGGAACGCGCCGAGCCACGCCCGGCTGTAGATTGCCATGGCCTCTAAAAACAGCCGCATCAGGCCGTTTCCACGCCCGTGTTCCAGGAATGCCATTGCCTCAACGGTCGCCGGGTCTCTTGCATACGGACACTCGCGCGGGGACGGTTGTAGGGGACGGACATGCCGCGACTATAGGTCTGGAATGTGACAGTGGTTTTACCGTTAGGGCTCTGTTAGTGAACTTTATATGACCGGTCACCGGGAATTCCGACGGTACTTCATAGAACCGCAACATGCCTGTCACAGTGCTCACGGAGACTCCATGCTCTGATGTTGTCTGGGAATCGTTTGTGTCTGACGAAGAAAAACCGGAGGCGCAGTGGGGTTGGGCTTCTCTGCGCTGGTTTGTCGTACTGAGCCTAGTTTATCTGCTACTGGTGGGTGTCGCCAGTATCGGCGGTGGCTTCAAATGGATATCCGGTGGCGCCGAGGGTGCGGCAGAGATTTTCCGCTTTGCCAGTAACCCTCTGGTGGGCGTGATCCTGGGAATCTTGGCCACGGCCCTGATTCAGTCCTCAAGCACTGTGTCTTCGGTGATCGTCGGTCTCGTGGCGGGGGGCGTCCCGGTGTCAGTTGCGATACCGATGATCATGGGTGCGAATATCGGGACTACCATCACCAATACGATCGTCAGTCTCGGGCATCTGCGGCACCGCCTTGCGTTTCGCCAGTCCTTTGAGGCAGCCACGGTTCACGACTTATTTAATCTATTCGCGGTCGCGATTTTTCTGCCCCTTGAGGTGTTGTTTCATCCTCTGGAGCGCAGTGCGCACTGGCTGGCCAGTTCATTGAATAGTATCGCAGGCGTCAGCTTTTCCGATGTGGATCCCATCTCTGCGGCAACGCAGCTTCCGGCAAAAATCCTGATGGCGGAGCTGGCAGATCTGCCCGGGCACAGCGGCGCCACGCTCACTATCGTCATCGGCGTGGCTCTGGTTATCGGCGCCGTACTGTTGCTCGGTGCCGTGTTGCGACGCTCGATGACGGGTCGTGCCAGAGGCATTATCACCGCTGCCATAGGCCGTGGTCCGCTGAGAAGCATCGCCTCTGGGACTATCGTGACCGTGCTTGTGCAATCTTCATCGACGACGACCAGCCTCGTGGTGCCGCTGGCGGGAGAGGGCGTCCTTACAACGCGACAGATTTATCCTTTCACGCTTGGTGCCAATATAGGTACATGCATCACCGCACTTCTCGCCGCGTTGGCGGCCAGCGGGGTTAATGCCATATTCGCCCTGGAAATTGCCCTTGTGCACCTCCTTTACAATGTGGCCGGCGTTATCCTGTTCATGAGCATTCCGTGGTTGCGGGAGCTACCGTTGCAAGCGGCCGCCATGCTCGGAGACTTGGTGGAGCGACGCCGCAGTTGGGCTCTCGCCTACCTGGGCGTCATCTTCTTTGCCCTGCCCGGCGCAGTGTTATCGGGTCAGATGCTGCTGCGCACGCCGTGCTCTGTAATCCCCCAGGCGATGACGGAACCGGACCCCCGCAGCACAGTGCTAGCCCCTGCTTCCATCGAGTGCGTTGTTGACGCCGTCGAGACTAGGGCATCAACATCGGGAGACGACGGTAGGGAGACCTTGCTCGAGGTGATCGACGAACAGTTGCTGAGTAGGCAGAAGTAATGATGAACGCGCAAGAACCCACGTTGACCCTGCTCTTTATATGCACGCATAACCGTTGCCGAAGCGTGTTGTGCGAGGCACTGGCAAGGCACCTGTCCCGGGGCCGGATTGCTGCGTTCAGTGCTGGCAGTCAGCCCAGCGGAGTCGTGCATCCCGAGACCCTGCGGCAGTTGCAAAAACGCGGCATCGATACGTGGGAACTGCGCAGCGAATCCTGGGATGCCTACGAAGATGTGTCGCCGGACGCGGTTATCACCGTTTGCGACAGCGCAGCGGGTGAGCAGTGCCCGGTATGGTTTGGGAAGAGCGTCAAAGTCCACTGGGGCCTTGCGGATCCTTCCCGCGTCGAGAGCAGCAGCAATGACCAGGCGACGGCCTTTGACGCCGTTATCACGACCATCGAGGAAAGACTCCGGCGCCTGCTCGAACTGGATTTCCGTGAGCTGGAGACGGGCGATGCATTGCGCGATGCTTTGCTTCACATTGCCCAGTAGAAGCAGCAAGCGTCGCTTTCTTAAAGTGGTACCTGAGTCTCTGGCCAAGCTTCACAAAAAATTCACATAGGACCCCTTGCAGGTCACTTTTTCGTCACATGACAGCTCTACAGTTTGCTTCATGCGCGTAATGGAAAACATTCAGGATTTCGATCGGCGATGGCTGCTTCTCCTCCAGCAGTCCCAGAGCTGGCTCGCTCTCCATTCCCGTATCATTTCGTACACGGCCGATGGCTATCTGTACGTACTGATCAGTGGGTTTGTGGTTCTCGCGGTGGGAACGGACAGCGTGTTTTTACCCCACACGCTTTTGGCCTTCGCGATTGAGCGGGTCGTCTACTGGGTCATGAAAAACAGCCTCAAGCGCAAGCGGCCGGCCGAGGCCCTGCCTGGTTTCAAAAGTCACATCATCGCGTCCGACGAATTCAGTTTTCCATCCGGTCACACGTCTGCGGCGTTTCTCTTCGTAACGCTGCTGGTCTTTCATTTTGGTCCCGCCCTCGTACTCGTTTATCCATGGGCCATGGCGGTTGCGATGTCACGGGTGTATCTCGGTGTTCATTTCCCAACCGATACTGTGATGGGCGCAGTACTTGGCAGCAGCATCGCATTTACCACGGCCACTCCGTTCTGCTAAGTACACACAGACTCGACCGAACCCGCTTATGAAAGTGTTGTATGGGGTACAGGGCACAGGTAACGGCCATTTGAGTCGTGCCCGCGCCATGGCCGCCGCCTTCGAGGGCAGCGATCTTGATGTGGATTTTCTGTTCAGCGGACGACCTGCGGACCGCTTCTTCGATATGACGTGCTTTGGAGGCTATCGCGTCCGCCAGGGCATGACCTTCGCGAATACTGAGGGTCGCGTCGATTATCTGCGCACGGTCCTGGGGAACAACTACTGGCATTTTTTTCGGGACGTGTTTTCCCTTGATCTGAGTTCCTACGACTATGTGATCACGGATTTCGAACCCGTAACCGCCTGGGCCGGGCGCCTCCGTCGCAAGACGGTTATCAGCATGGGGCATCAGCCCGCCTTTGATCACCCAGTCCCGGTGGCAAATCGCGACCTTCGAACCTCTCTGGTCTTGAAGCTGTTCGCGCCGGGCAGCGTGCGAGTTGGAATGCACTGGGATAAGTATGACGCACCGATCCTGCCACCGCTGCTCTATGAGGCTCCGGGTCCGGTAATCAAGGAGGACCGTAAGGTACTCGTCTACCTGCCCTTTGAATCTCAGGAGAAGGTCCACGAACTGCTGTCGCAGCTCACGGACTTCGAGTTCTATATTTATGCCCCTGGCTCTGTGCACCGCACCATGGGTAATCTACATATGCGTCCGACGTCGTTGACGGGCTTTCGGACGGATCTTCACGATTGTGAGGCGGTGATTTGTAATGCCGGCTTTGAGCTGCCCAGCGAATGTCTGTCGCTGGGTAAGCGCCTGTTGGTAAAACCTCAGGGGCGCCAGATGGAGCAGGCTTCAAATGCCCTCGCCCTGCGCCAGCTCGGTTACGGGGCTGCTGTGGAGGAGCTGGATGCCGCAACAATTCGGGACTGGTTAGAGCACAAATCACCAGTGCCGCGCATGAAATTTCCCGACGTGGCAAAGGCCATCGCGCGTTGGCTGGAGGCCGGGGATTTCGGGGAACTCGCGCTCCATGCCTTGTCTGACAATCTGTGGCGGCAGGTTGACGTTTTCTTCGAGCCCCAAGCACAGACTGATTAACGCCATATTAAGATTAGGACGCTCTCGCTGATCCTGTCGATAAGACCTGCTGATTTGCCGTGGTTTCAGGCTATTGCCCCTAAATTTGTTTTCGTGGCACTGAGCACGCGATTCAAATCGGTTCATTCCTGAGAGGATGCATGCAACAGCTCATGCCATGCAGTTTTCAATGGCTTCCCCCTAGTTGAATCCTTCAGACTGAAATCCTTTCGAGCGAAAAGCGGCAAGAGCCTTGCCCGCTCTATGTGGGATGGCTCAGGTGGCGCTCAGGTCGGTGTTATCAGCAACGGCTGAGTCGGTGTTTCCTGTTCTTTCAGGCACAGGTCAGTCAGCGCGATTCCGTCCTGAATCTCTATCTTTCGGAATGGACAAGAGTGGTGCAGCGGATTGATTGGCACCAAGTCAAAAATGAGCGTTAAGAGTTTGTGGAGCCTCAGATTCAACGGTTTAAGGATGAGGGTTGTGTGGGGCTGTTTCCGGGGCGGGCATGAGACATCCCAGCTCTAGCCACCTTCTGAACTTGCTAGCGCGTCCATACGCTCAGCCAATCTCAGATCGAGTTCACTGAGGCCGCCGGTATCATGGGTCGTCAGCGTCACATCAACCGTCCTGTAAACGTTGAACCATTCTGGGTGGTGGTTAAGTTTCTCTGCAACAATCGCAACCGATGTCATCCAGCCAAAAGCCTCGACGAAATTACGGAACTTATAGGTTTTTTTGGCATGCGCATCTGCCACCTCCCAGCCAGCAGAGGCCAATGCGTTGCGTCCTGCGTCAGTTAACTCGGTACTCATTGTTGCTCCTATGAATTAAAGCCACCACCCGGTTAGCGGCACCATTCAACATTTATTGACGTTGAATTAGGTGGCGATCGATTGGGATCGCAGCGTTAAGAAACTCATGTTCATGAGGCTTAAGACGTAATTCGTTTATCCATTGGGCGATATGTAGGCGTGTTATCGTCTAAAAGCGCCGATATCCTTGGTGCAAAATAGGGCTAGAACCCGATCTAGAACTACGCGGAGCATCAGTATGACAAACCGGAATCTAGCATGTTTACTGACCATAGGCATGGTGTTCAGCTACATTGCCTTTGCCGAGGTGGCTTCGCAACCCGAAGCACTGGAACTGCAGTCACGTGTGGATCACATCGATACCCTCGCTCGTGAACCAATGATTGTTCAGCATCCAAGTGGCTCTTTGTTTGTATCAGGGTACCCCTCTCAAGTTACCGGCAGAGACTGGACTGTGCCGCCGCTGCTGTGGCTCAGTGAAGATGATGGGCGCAGCTGGATTCGCGCGGACCTTGGTTCCTCTTCTGACGGAGCGCAGGGCAATTCGGATGTCGACATGAGTGTGGCACCCGATGGCACGCTATATATCACCTCTATGGGCTTCGACCGAGATACTCGAGAAGGAACCCATGTCGCGATGGGCGTCAGTACCGATCTTGGGGAAACGTGGCGATGGCAGTTTCTATCGCAAAACCGCCTCGATGATAGACCCTGGGTCGCCGCCGGCGGAAACGGCGTAGCGCACGCTATCTGGAACGGCAGCGCCGGCGTGAGCTACACGCAAAGCAGCGATCATGGCGTCACTTGGAGTACACCCATAGCGATCGCCAAAAGCGGTGGTTCGAGCCATTTAGCCGTGGGACCAGCTGGCAGACTCGCAGTTCGCGTTTCGCCTATTGGCGCCTCTGCCAACACTTTCGATGCCGAAGCAGACTTCCTGCTAGTCAGCTCTGATGACGGAGTGACCTGGACTCCACAAGCTATACCGGCTCCCATTGAATGGGATCCAACACTCACAGATGCTTCCGCTGTCCCACGCTGGGTTGAGCCTCTCGCGTGGACAGAAGATGGTTACCTGCATCATGTCTGGAGCGACGGCTCAGCCTTAAATTACGGGGTTTCTGACGATTTGGGCGCAACCTGGTCAATCAGCACCATCTCCACTACCGATGGCACGGCGTTTTACCCCTTTCTTACGAGCAACGGCAGTAACAAACTTGCGGCGACATGGTTCGTGAAGAATCCACAAGGTCTTTCAGCGCACCTTGCCCAGCTAAATCGCGGGCCCAACGCTAGGGGAGTTGAAGTTCTCAAAGCACCTTCTTTTGTTCCTGATGCCTGGAACGAAACCACTGAGCAAAGATCGCTGTCTCCCGCTGGGGAATACATACCCGTGATTTTTTTAGCCAATGGAGATCTTGCTGTGGTGTCGCCTATACAGAACATCCATGATGACCGCTGGGGTTTTACGTTCTGGAGGTTCGCGGTCAGGTCCAAGTAGCCTCTAACCAGAGAAGCCCAAAGGATGTTTGATTTTGACTCAGCATGAATACGTATTTGTCGCCATCTCAATCATATTGGGGCTAGCGCTCACTCGCTTACTGGGACACATGGGCGGGCTCATTCGCGCCCACAAACGCATAAAATTCCACTGGGCTACCGCTTTGTGGGCTATGTCCATCATGTTATTGACGCTTCAAATGTGGTGGGTTGGATGGGCGCTTCGGGACTTGGCGGAGTGGACCATCATTGATTTTCTCTTCCTTGTTGCGGGCACCATATTTATCTACGGCGCCGCGGAGCTTGCCCTTCCAGTGGAGGACTATGACTTGGCAAACAATCTGGAGCTAAACTTTCTGGATCACAGCCAATCCCTGGGTCGGGTATCGGCGGCCTTTATGGTGGGTTACTTTGCTGTAGGCCCTTACTTCAATATCAGATTGCTAGATAACCCTCCCTTGCCGTCGATCGTACTCGCGAGTCTCGGCGCATTGTTGGCTATGGGCATCGTTATCAAACCGGCATGGTTCAAAGTTTTAACGGTATTCATTGGACTCTATTCGCTGTCCATTTTATTTTTGACTGCGTGAACCAACCAAGTGCTTCCACGGAAGCACTGACGGCCTTACCCGCCTCACGACTGAAGAGTGCTTCACGACTACTAGTGCCTCAGGGTCAGAGCTTGAGGATGACGTAAGCCTGTTTCAAAGGCATGGAATCTCTGCTCGCACATGCCTCGTCCGGCTCACTTATTGAGGCATGTAACTTTTCTTTCGCGGCAAAGTTTTCCTTTTGGTTTATGCGCTCGACTTTAAGGCACAATCCGAAGTGCAAATAAAATCTAGTTAAATGGAGAAACACGACATGACCCAATCAGAGCGTTTTGCAGGCAAAACAATTATCGTTACGGGTTCCTCAGGAGGGATTGGTGAAGGTATCGTGCGGCGCTTCCATGCAGAGGGGGCCAACGTCATCATCAACGCGCGCAACGCTGAGAAATGCGAAGCAGTTGCCGCGACCCTTGATGCGGCGCGCACACTCGTGGTCCCCGGAGACGTCAGTAAGAGTGCTTTCGCGAACGAGATTATCCGCGCGGCTGTCGAACGGTTTGGTGGGCTCAATACCCTCGTGAACAACGCGGGTGTTGGCGGTGCTTCGATGTTGCACAAAACAGACGATGACGAAATCGATCGTATCATCGACATTAATGTTAAAGGCGTGATGTATTTGTGCCGAGCTGCAATACCACATCTGCGCGAGAGCGGCGGGTCGATAATCAATGTTTCAAGCGTGTCGGGCATTGGTGGGGATTCGATGATGCCGGTTTACAATGCGTCGAAGGGTGCCGTGACTAACCTCACGCGAGGGCTAGCACTTCAGGTCGGTGGCATGGGAATCCGTGTCAACGCGATCAACCCCTCAATCACCAGATCCGATATGGTCGAGGGCATAACCAGCAACGATGCCTTGATGCAGGCTTTTATGCAGCGCGTAGCATTGGGGCGTATTGGGGAGCCTGAAGACATTGCCGCCGCAGCGGCATTTCTGGCGAGTGAGGATGCAAGCTTCATTACCGGGGTAAACCTGCCCGTTGATGGCGGGGTGAGCGCCTCCAATGGCCAGCCAAACTTTTTGGCGTTTATGTAACTGGTGCGGGTGCCCGGGTTCACCGTGTATCTGGCGGGTTCAGCTTTTGATGAGAGCAGCTGTTCTACAAATCGCGACGACAGGCGCGATTTGGACGGCGGAGCAAAGCGACGCCGCCCCGAAGGGGTACAACAGCCCCGAGCCTGTTGTGGTCAATCCGCCTGGTCCTGCCAAAGGGTATCTAAGCACATGATTTTCCAAGCAATCGCACTGGCCACGGTGGACACAAAACGCCTTGAAAAGGGCAATGGTCTACTAGCGATTAACGGAGGTCACTATGACTACCTTCCAAGACGTTGCCGCTGCCTGGGTGGTTTCGTTTGATCTGCATAACGGAGAACTGAGCCGTCTAGCGTTCTGGGTCGAGCAATTCGGAACATGCCCTATTCAGGATGTCTCTAAAGGGTGCTGACAAGTTAATCTATTTTTACTCGAAAAGTAGGGAGACAGCGCGAAATATTTAGTGAATTTGAGCAAAAAGTGGGAGCTGAGGACGCATTTCTGGTTATCTGAACCCTGTTTGTGTGGAGTCAGCCCATGATTTTAAGTTAACTTGTCAGCATCCTTTGAGCGCTTCCCAGGAGTAATAGACGTGAGTCGCCTTCCTATGTTCTGGCACGCAAGATCGAGCGCGGCTAAAATTGAGCAACGTCTTTTTCGAGTGTTACTTCAGATGATTGAGTTCCTAAGGTCTCAGTTCTCAGGCCTCAGAGTCGTATTTCTGATCCTTCTAAAACACAGGCGACTTCTGTTTGGCGCAAACCGACTGCCCCCAGGGAAGCTTCTTCCCCTCTATGAGCGTGAGCAAAAGAACCGACGCCTTTTACTTGAAATTATGGAGAAAAAAGGGCCGATTTTTAAAGCGCGGCATGAGAAGCAATTAATGATCTGCATTGTTGGATTGCCACACTGTCACCAGTTTGCCCAAGAGAATTCAAGCAAATCCCATATGGCGACGGTGGATCTGAAGAGCCTTTTCCCTCATGGGTTCCTGCGGCAAATGGAGGGTACAACCCACAAGCGTTACCGCAGCATTTTAGTTAGAGGCCTGGCTTCCGATCAAATAGATCGAAACAAGGACGTACACCTATCGATCATTGAAAACGCACTGGAAAAGTTCCGACTGGGTAGCGAGAGTGCGCCAGACGCTGCAACGAGCTATTCAGAGGCATTGCTCGAAATCGCATCAGGACTTCTCATTCAAACATTCTTCGGCTACGCGCCCGGTTCAGAAGACTACACATGGCTTCTCCAGCGTTATCAGGGGCTCGGAAAAGACAACTATCATTGGAATATTGGCGAAAATCAAAAGAACAACTTTGTGGAAATCAGAGACCACCTGATGCACAAGCTAGAGACTCCATCGAAAATCGCGCCCCAAAGTATTCTTGGTCGCATGGCAACGCTGAGTAGCATTGACGAAACTAGTTTAGGCAATCTAATTTACATGGTGGAAATGGGTAGGCATGACATGCGTGGTCTGTTTAGATGGCTCTCTAAGTATGTCAGCGAGAATCCTAAAAAACTAGCAGGTATCCGCCAGGAACCTTCGAATTTTCCGCCCGAAAAAATGACACATACACGCGCTTTCGTTTTAGAAACTTTGCGTATGGACCAGATCGAACGGTTAATACGCATTGCAGATGTCGACTTGGTGTTCCAAGGATTCACAATACCAAAAGACTCATACGTTAGGTTATGTCTCTGGGAATCCCATAAAGATAGCACCAATTTTTCTGATCCTTTTGAGTTTCACGCCACGAGATTTTTTCAAGCCAGTTACTCAGTGAAGCAATTTGCTCCTTTTGGAATCGACCACCATCAATGCCCATTGGGTAGAGTCGCCATTCACATGGGTATGTTGCTGGTCAAAACATTAGCCGACCACTATGAAGTTGTAAAAGTGGCTGACGGACCGCCTGCTCGTGAGCTTAACCAATGGCGGCCGGCGGCAAATTTTTCCATCTCGCTTAAGCCGATTTCCCCTAGGAGCCTTTGATTTCTTATGCAGATTTCGGGCAGCATATTGCGCAAGGCAACCTCTCTTTGTAACCACACGCTCACCTAAGCAGCGTCAGTCGCTGCGCCTCGCACCGGCGCATATCCGCGCGGCGGGAACGGCGTATATCTATAGCTCGCATGTAGCAATATCCCGGTGCAGGAACTGTTCGACGGTCAACTAGAGATGCATGTTACTTCAGATAGAAAAAAATACCGGCCGCGAGTGCCTGGGCGATTTTGCCTGCGCCAACCGAGTGGTCTCCAACGGTTCCGACTGTTTTATTGACATCAAATACGACTGCCTCGTTATTATGTATAGCGTAGTCAATTTTTCCATAGCCAAGGTTCAATTTTTCACACAAAGCAGTCACTGCGGCAGGCGGCGCTCCTATAAATGTCTCGATTTGTTCCCCCGTTGTAAATATTGGGTCGTCGCTAACTTCTACGTTGATATACCCTATATTTCCAAGAAAGTAGTACTCCCGAAGTACATACTTTTCGCCAAGGAATTCGGGCATAAATTTCTGCAAAACAATATCTTCCCGACGATAGTTGTTCGGCACACATCCAAGGTTTTGAAAAACCCTGTAGTCTCGTTTTGTTTTTATCGGTGATGATCGATTGACGAGCTTCATTCTTGCCGAGTTAGCCTTGCGTGCGAGGTATCGAAGAATATTCGTTCTGTTCGGTTTTCTTTGACTCAGGTGTGCTTCAACAGCCTCGGGTAGACCCGCGTAATTGAGGTCTGTTTTTGCCAACACCCGTCCGCTGTACGGATCGTTAGCGCTGAGCAAATGATCGCAAACAGACGACTTTCTTATATCGAGAACATCGGCATTTATCTGGCGGGGATATTGTTGAGCGAATCGCTGATAATCGATAGGTACGACAGACAAATCCACGTGTACGATAATAATATCTGCCGGGACGTAATTTTGAGTTCCTTGCAACTCGACAATTTTTGCCCCCCACCCGTCCCAGTACGGCTTAAGCAGATTAATAAGTCTACCACCGTGTGAGGGCCGTCCGGTTTCGCTGTAGAGAATTGCTATCGTGAGGTTAGTTAGGTCCATAATCGGCATTTTGAAACTTACTCGGCGAGATTGCTATGGGCAACCGAGGAAAACGCACAAGAGAATGTAAACATGTGTATTGAGCTTTAGGGCTCATCCAAAGCGTTGTCTCAAAGCCTCAACGTCACCACAGCGGTCGCGCCGACGATAGGGGATTCAAACCACTGCTGGAAAAAGAAGGTATGTCCCTGATCCTTATTGCTCAGATGAGCGAGGATTCTGTCAATAATGCCCTGGCCCTCGATGCACGCGATGACTCTGACAGATCCACAGCAGCGGCTGCAGACTTCGACAAGGCGAATTGATGCGCAGCATCAAGAGAAGGTGCCCTGGGGCATGTCTATATTGAATACTCGCTTGAGTCGCTGAGCCCAGGTCATTGCCGCATGTTGCTCCACTGTGGAGCGAGCCTGCACATTGGAAATAGGTTTGACGCCTTTACCTTGCTTGACGGGCGAAGACTGCATAGCCGAGCAAGTGGCCGTCATAACCGGCGGAGTAGCTTACCTCGGTAGCACTGATGCCTGAACCCAGTAAGCGATTGCTGCGTATCAGTGTTTGATAACAATATATCCACGAGAACATTCCTATGCTGCATCACGTAAAAAAGCGCCTATGGTCTACCGTTAGCTCGGTATTGGCTGTTTCCTGTACCGCTGCAACACTCGGCTTTTCAACGGCTGCAACCGCCCAAACCGCGACTGAGGCGGCCGTTCAGGCAGCTCAGGCACAGGCGGCGTCAGCCCCTGTTATGGCCGCTCGCGGTCTGCCGGACGGATGGCGCACGGAACTTGGCATCGGCTTGATCGTCAACCCCGAAAACGTGGGTGGTGACGACTATAACGTTACCCCAATCCCCTACTTCGATTTTCGGTTTTTTGACGAGCGCGGAACCAAGTACTTTGCCAATGTTCCCCAGGGTATTGGAGGCTACTTCTACAGAAAACGTAACCAGGATGGAGGGTTTCTCAATCTGGGCGCGGGTATCGCCCCGGGATTCAACGTGCGCGACGGTTCGATCCCGGGCATTGAGGAAATTGGAATCTCGGTAGAGGCACGCGTCTACCTCGAGGCGGGTGCAAAAAAGTGGTCTGCGGGGGCCACGCTTGCCCAGGACGTCGGCTCGGGCCACGAGGGCGCCTATCTCGATTTAAGTCTGTCACGACGCGGCAGCATTGGCAGACCCGGCGGCTTCTACGCGGTGGGCCCGGTGTTGCGAATTGGCGATGACACCTACAAATCGTCATTTTTTGACGTTGGCCTGCAGGAGCCGCCGATCCCGGTTTCCGCTGAGTATTCGGCGGACGGTGGCGTTGAGCGCGTGGGCCTACAGGGCTTGATGAGTCTCCCGGTGGGCGCATCCAAGTGGCGTTGGACGGGCATACTCCGGGCGAGCCAACTCATTGGCGATGCGGCAGACAGCCCGATCGTTACAGAGGAAACGCAGCTGTTCTTTCTCATGTCATTTACACGAGCATTTTAAAGCGCCTGATCGGGGCCGGCTCGGACACATCACGCTAGTGTGAGTAGCGGCAGCTTCTCGCGCAGGCTTTTGCCGTCACCGACAATATCCGCAAGTGTCACCTGGTCCAGCTCGCTGTAAAACGCCTCTACGCCCCTGCGAAAATATGGGTGAGCTGACAGGGCCCCGCAATCGGACAGGTGTTTGTTGCGGTATTAAAGCACTCTACAAAATCGTCGCTGTCTTCCAGCTCACGTACCACTGCACCAACGACAATGCGTTCCGGCGCCATGCCGAGCTGTATCCCGCCGTTGTTACCCCGCGCTGTCGAGAAGTAACCGAGTTGGCCCAGGTGTCGCGCGAATTCGAGCAAATGGGCCAAGTACAGGACATATAAATAGCCTGTTGTGAGTAGATTTCCTCACTGATTCTGTTAACTGAACTTGAGAAATTCCCGCCTATTGACCAGAAATTTCGCTCGCGGCGGTGATCATACAATTCATATTTGCACCTTCCTGAACGAGCACCCGCAACCGTCCGTGCCATGAGGTTTTCTAGCGTCCTTAGTGATCTCGGTTTGTGGATTCACTCCCCGCGAATGGCGGGGCAAGAGCCTGCTCCGCTCCGAAGGCTTTTTCGCGATACGTTAGAGACGGGCAGGTCAGGCTCTACTTCAAACCGAAGGCAAGCAGCACATTGCCGGGCATATGTTCGTAAATCCCATAACCCGAGTTCATGTAGAGCATGCCGTTTGTGACGGTCGCACCGCTGCCGCTCATGGATCCGCCCTGTGCTACTTCGCCGGAGACTGTATCGAACTCACGCAGCGTCGTGTAATCCCACAGCACCTTACCCGTCGCGGCGGAATATATGCGTATGTGTCCATCCATGTGCCCGGCTATCACGGCACCGGGGATAGCGGTCGCGGCGGCTGAAATTCCCGCATCGCACCACTCTTTTCTGTCTTCGGGACAGACGTCTTCCGCCGGATTTGCCCAGAGCTCTTTGCCGGTTGCGGGATCCAGCGCGTAGATACCGGGGCGCGGATCTTTCTTGAAGTCGTAGCGCGTGAGGTCTTCGGGATAGAACATATCGTTAATGGGTACATAAACCAGCCCGTCCCCCGCGGCCATGCCGAAATGCACGCCGCCCTGGACGCCGCCGCGACCGACAGGGGTCTGCCAGATCACACGACCGGTGTCAGGATCGAGACCGTAGACCGTGCCGGATTTCTGTCCGACCACCAGAATGTCGGCGTCCTTGCTCAAGCTCAGCAATATGGGCGAAGCGGAATAGTCAAAATCAGGGCCATTTTCTTCGGGGCAATTGGAGGCGTCTTTAGTGAAGTAGATCAGGCAGCCCGCATTCCAAGAGTCGCCGCTGGTCGTCTGCGTGACCCATTTCTTTTTGCCCGTCGCCATATCGAAAGCGATGATGGCGTCACTGCTTCCATCAGCGGGCGTGGAGTAATTCTCTCCTGTCCCCGCATAAATCTGACCGCGCTCAAGATCCACGGCAGGGCTGTTCCAGATCGGCGCTCCCGAGGGCGCGAGTATTGCCGTGCCGACACTGGTTTTTCCGGCGGGCTTCGGTTTCTCGTCAACCGTATACGTCTTCCACTGAATTTCGCCGTCGCCGGTACTCAGCGCGACCATGGAGCCGCGAAACGTGCAGCAGGCATAATCGGGATTGGCGGCAGAGACCACCTCCAGCGATGAAACAGGCACGAACAATTGCTCACCGACCAGGGTGGGCGTGCCCGTGATCGTGGCGTTCGGGTGGTCATCGACACGGGTGCTCCAGTTCAGCTCACCCGAAGTTGCGTCGACGCTATAGGCGCGAGCCAGTATGTCCCCGAAATAGAGGGTTGGTCTGGGATTTCGTTCGCCCGCTTGCCAAGGCGAGACAATGATCGCCGTTCGCACCTCGGCGCTGGCTCGAAACGTCCAGCGGACGCAACCGGTTGTGGCATCCAGCGCATAGACCCGGCCGCTCTGACTCCCGACAAATACCGTGCCGCCAGCTACGGCAGGCTGGGATCGGGCCTGAATCGCATTGGGAAATGCAAACGCCCATTTGAGTTCCAACGAACCCACGTTGTCTGCGCTGAGCCCCCCGGTGGCGGCTGACTGAAAGCGCGAATTGCGCAGGTCGGTACCCCAGCCGGTCTGTGCCGGTGGTCTGGCAAGGTCCAGCTCGCTTGATTCACAGCCAGGCGGTGAAAACTCTACCTGCGTCGATGCCAGTGAACGCCCGGCAAGGTATTCCGCCACATGGATTTGTTCCTGACCTGAGAGTGCCTCGGACTGCGCGGCCATGATCCCGGCCATAGAGGACAAGATGGCGTCCGGAGCCATCATGGAAACAAACATGCGGTGAGGCGCCTTGTAGACACCGCCCTCGTGGCAACTCGCACAGTGTTCCCTGTACGGGGCCTCGCCAGGGTGCGATTGCTCGGAAGCGCCGTCTGACATAGCCGGGTCACTTTGCTGCGCGCGAGGTGCTTGTGCATGAGTGGCAAGCACCATTAGGAGGCCCAGGCACCAGCCAGTGGTCTGATTTAAAGCACTGTTCTTGAACGTCATATTATTATCTCCCTTGTTATCAGGGCCTTGCCTGGTGTCTGATATCTCCTAAGAGTTTCTTCACCCGGCGTTACAGCAGCAGGACTAACCAGCCTACACGCTGGCGGCATCGGATGCGCATTGCGTTGAAATTTCGATGATCCCTGAGTTAGTGTGCAAATGTCCGCCCACTTCATAGAGAGTACAACCATGGCCAGGATTGAAAAGTTAGCGCTGGACGCGTGGGACCCTGAACTGCGCACGATGACGCAGGCAGATGATTGCACGCCCTTGGAACAGGGCCTGATGCGAATGCTCGCCCACTGCCCCGAACAGGCGAAAGGATTTGTCGCCTTTGCGGGCTCTTTGCGCATGAACCGGAATCTTCCGGATCGTCTCATCGAGCTCGTTCGCCTGCGCGTCGCCTTCCACAATCAGTGCCGGAGCTGCATGGCAATTCGCTACGCCGATGGCCGGGCGGATGGAGTGACCGAGGACCTGGTGTGTTCGCTGGATAATCCGCCGGCAGCGGACGACCTGAGCGACGCAGAGAAGGCAGCTATTGACTATGGCGAACGCCTGGCTACCAATCACTTGTCCATCGACGACGCTGTTTACGACAAGCTTCGACAGTATTTCTCGGAAGCAGAGATCGTTGAACTGGGAATGACCGTGGCCTTGTTCGTGGGCTTCGGACGCCTGGCGGCAAGCTTCGCGATGACCGAGGAACTACCGGAAAGCTTCAGGGACCTCAGCGCTCCTGCGACACCCTGGGGTAATGCCGCGGTAGAGGTACGTTAATTCCGGGAGTCAACTCTGATCGTCCTGCCCGCGCAGAGTTCCTCGAAACTCGTTGCGCCGGGAGAGCGAACAGCGTCGCGAATCGGTGCCCTGATTGCGTCCACGAACGCCATGATTGCCGGGTGCTCGAGTGCTTCGAACACATTAGAGATCACGGGTGCGGCCCGTTCTGCTTCTATCGCTTTTGCGGCGGCTTCGGGGGCATCGCAGGTGAACACCACGATTTGTGTGTCGATACGCGCTGCTGTTGTTACGCAACAGCTATCGGCGTTCACCGAAATAGTGTTGCCTTCAAACATCGGGTGAATGCCGCACATAAGTGTCCCGCAACAGGTCGACATGGCCGTGATGTTGGCCGCGTTGGATGCCAGTTTGGAGAATTCGAGTCTGTCTCGTGACGCCTGATCGACCACGAGGGCATTGGCGAAATACAGCAGATCAACACCGCGCTCGTAGTTGAGAATGGCCGCGGCTAGCGCGTTGTCGGCCCGCCGCATCGCAAAATTCACACTCCGCTTGCGGCAGTCACGGCACAGACATTCGGTGCGGGCGCGCACGGTGGGATCGCATAGAATGATGCGACAGGCGCCGCAGCGACATTCCAGAAACGCTTCTGCTTCCGTTATTGCCATGCTTTGCACTCTCCTTCGCTGTCGATTTGCATGTAGCACTGACGCAGGGCCTGCGCCGACTATTGGCCCGCCCTGATCGTCCGATTATGGCGTAGATTTCGGTTTCTTGCGCTGCGCTGCTCGATCCTCAGTGGTCAGGATAACCATCCGGGTCCGTTCCGAGAGCTTACTGATGAAGTGGAAAAACGCAGCGTCGGCCTGGCTGATGTGCAGGCAGCCGAGCTCGTCGAGAACCAAACAAGGGGACCGACCGTCTAAAGATTTTTAATGATGTGACCAAGGAGGCGTCCTGGCTTGAGGTTATTCAAGGAGCTGTGACGACGTTTGGCGGATTGGGTGTGTTGGTCAACAACGCAGGTATCGTGATTGCCGGATCTGTTGAAGAAACCTAGTTAGAGGACTTTCGGAAGGGTCAGCAGGTGCATAGCGAGGGTACTTTGAGCCAATTCCTGGTAATTCGATTCACCCGGGGCGGATCGAAACCGCTATGGTGCGGGGGTGCCGAGAGGAGCGAGAGGCGCTGGCAGGTGGCGATACGGTAGAAGAGGGGAGCCCTGCGGGACACCCCGATGATATTGCTTATAGGGTGATTTATCTGGCCTTAGATGAGTCCGCGCTGATGAATGGATCTGAAATCATAATAGATAACGCCGCCACCATTGCTGATGACGGTGTTAAGCGCCGTGTATCTCGCTGAGGCCGCCTTAGTCACCAGATTGGCGCTGCCCTCAACAAATTGCCGGTATATACTCCGGCAGACTCCGGCAGCGTCCGGTGGTTGTTAACCTGTAGACAGAGGAGATAATAATGAGTGTGTATCGTTTTCCTGAAGGCGCGGCGTTGGTTTTTGGAGGCTCTGGTGGCCTTGGCAGTGGTGTCGTAAAACTACTCGCCGAGAGCGGCGTCAATGTTGCGTTCACCTATCACAAGAACCGAGAGGCAGCGCAGGCGAATCTTGATGCTGTCGAGGCGACCGGTAGCAAGGGGCTCATCGGCAGCGTCGATTTGCTCGACCTGCCTATGGTCGAGGCTTTCGCTCGAGAGGTGAGGGAGGTCTTTGGCCGCATCCATTCAGTGGTTTTCGCCACCGGACCGTTCCTGCACATAATGCCGCTGATGGACGCCGAACCGCAGGTGGTCTACGACACGCTTGACGCCGATGTGAAAGGTTTCTATCACGTGCTGCGCGCCGTCGTACCTCACCTCAGGGATGGCGGCGGCGGTTCCATCACAGCCCTCACCACGGCTGCAATCCACAAGTACATCGCTACGGACGGACTGTCGTCCGTACCGAAGGCCGGGGTCCAGCACTTGTGCACCGCCATCGCCCGGGAGGAGGGCCAGCACGGGATTCGTGCCAATTGCGTTGCCGTCGGTCTCATTGCCGTCGGCCTGTCGCAGGAGATCGAATCACCGCCGGGCGGGATCCTCGACCAGTGGATGCAGCAAGTGCCGCTGGCGCGTCCGGGTGCCCCCGAGGAACTTTTCGACACGGTGGTCTTTCTCGCTTCCGAAAACGCTGGCTATATCAGCGGCCAGTCCCTGCCGGTGGATGGCGGTTACTCCGCCTAAGCCCAGGGCCAGCCCTGCCGCGACGGCGGGATCCACAATCCGCGCCACGCCCCGCCTCAAGTAAAGCAGCGAATGCTTTGGGCGGGCCCTTTCCGCGCGGTGCTCGGCGCTGCCCGCTACTGAGGGCCTGAGGTCGAGGCATGCTGGCCGTCCCGGCCCGGCCCCGGCTCAGTCCCCATTCTCCAGTCTCCAGTCTCCAGTCCCCAGTCCAGCCTTGGCGGATCCTGAGGGCACTGAACTCACAATAATATTCCCAACAGTATTGACTCTCAGCGGGCTTTCTTTTAGCTTGCTTAACACAAACAAGCTTTTGCTTGTTGTATCTGACCACCGATTCAAATACTCATAATTAATGGTGATCAATGAACGATTTACAGGATATTGTCCGCCGTCTGGACGAACTGGAGAGCCGTGTCGCAATACGCGATCTTGCCTCCGACTATTGCCATGGCTTCGATAAGCGAGACTTCGAGCGCTTTCTTGCGATTTGGTGGGAAGACTGTGTCTGGAAAATCGGCCCTCCTTTCGGGACGTTCAACGGCCACGCTGGGGTAACGCAAGCACTTCATGAAGTCTTGTGGCCCGCCTGGAATCAGACTCAGCACGTGACTTCCAACAATGTGATCACCTTCAGTGATGCTGATCACGCGCAATCCATCTGCGACGTCGACTGCACGGGCCTCCTTGCCGGGAGTCCGGAGGCTACCTTCGTGGGTGCCAGCTATCGAGATCGCCTGGAGCGCAGAAACGGCCAATGGCGCATCGCTGTTCGGGACGTCGAAATTCACTATTTCAATACGTTTTCTGGGACCGAGCTTTCCAAGCCCGCGACCCAATGACAATCGAGAGTTAAAAAAGGCACCGTGGTGGCCGTAATCGCAGTCTGGCCACACAGGGAAACAGGGAAACAGGGAAACTCAGAGTCTCACCGAAGGAACAATATAATGAAAAAAAGCACTCTTGCCATCGCGACCGCAGCAGCTATCTGCGCCACTCCTCAGCTCAGTACCACTGCCCTCGCACAGGGTGGCAACTTGGTGCTCGAAGAGGTTGTGGTGAGCGCTCGTAAAATGGCTGAAGACCTACAGGATGTGGGGCTCTCAGTCAGTGCCATGACGGGAACAGAAATCGAACGCACCTTCGCCAGAGATATCAAAGATCTAGCTTATATATCGCCCAACCTCATTATCGACGATACGTCGCAGGGCCCCGGAGGCAATGCAGCTATTTATATTCGCGGTGTTGGTGTGGCCGATGTGGAGAAAAACTTTGAACCAGCGGTAGGGGTCGAGGTTGACGGTCTCTTCATCGGAGCCAATAGCGGAGCGATTTTGCGCAGTATTGACCTAGCGTCGGTCGAAGTTCTTCGTGGGCCCCAGGGCACACTATTCGGGCGAAACACTGTCGGTGGTACGATCAGAGTCGAAAGAAGCCGGCCCACGGGGGAGCTCGGTGGCAAGCTTCGCGCGGGTTATGGCGCTTATGAGAACTATTGGTACGACGGTATTCTTAACTTCGGTATCACCGATGATGTTGCCGTTAAATTGAGCGCGGCAAGAAACAATCAGCAGCAGGGGTACTTCTATAATGTCAGTACTCAGGAAGATGACGGAATGGTCGACTATGAGTCCTACGGGCTCAATGTGCTGTGGAACGCGACTGACACCCTCGAGCTGGAATATACCTACACAAATGAAGAGACAGAGCAGGATACGCCTCCACTGTTAAACGTGGGGCAGCCTGATCAGCTCTTTTGTGCTTCCTTTGGTCTGTGCGGACAGTCGGTCAGTCTTCCGACCACAGGTGATCGCTACAAGACATCGACCTTAAACTTTGAGCCTACCACCGCCTCATTAAATCCCGCGCCGCTACAGACCGTCGTGTCGCCCACGGCGGATTTGATTGCGAACAATGACCTAGCCACCTTTGACGCCGAGACTCACATCTTTGAGGCGCGCTGGGACATTACTGATAGCCTGCGTATGAACTACATCTACGGCACCTTTGAAACCGAAGAGACCGTTGTCACCAACTTCACGGCCGAAGCGCCGATGTTGTTCGGTACGGATCGTCCTGCTGAGTACGAGCAGGTGAGCCATGAACTTCGCTTTACCTATGACGATGGTGGCCCGTTTAAGCTGGTGGCCGGCGTCTACGACTGGTACTCAGAATACGATATCCGTCTGCGCAGCTGGATCACCTTTGCCGTGCCGGGTGTTGTACTGGATATCCCACAGAACACGCACCAGGAAACGGAATCTCGGGCCGCGTTTTTCGAAGCGGACTATGCGTTCAACGATGCTTGGACTTTAACCTTGGGTGGTCGCTACACCAAGGATGAGAAGTTGTCGGAGCAAAGAGGCAACCTGTCAACCGGGCCGGATGATCCCAGTGAGGATTGGAGTGAGTTTACGCCAAAGGTCGGATTACGTTACCAGGTCAATGACGATGCGATGCTCTATGGCACCTATTCAAAGGGCTATCGAAGTGGTGGCTTCAACGGGCGGGTTGATAGTCAGGATTCCGCGCGAATCCCTTATGACCCGGAGTTCGTCGACAACTATGAGCTGGGTTTCAAGAGCGAGTGGTCCGGCGGCCGACTGCGGCTCAACGGCGCCTTGTTCTACATGGATTATCAGGACAAGCAGGAGGAGATTGGTTTGCGCTCTGATGGTGGCACGGGCCAGAGAATCTCGGTCTTCAACGCTGCCACAGCAACCATGCAGGGCCTGGAGCTGGAAGTTCAGGCGCTAGTTACCGAAGGTCTTACCGTGCGCGCTAACGTCGGCTATCTCGATTCCGAGTACGATGAGTTTGTGTTTGACTCCGGTTTTGGGCTTGTCGACAACAGCGGGTTTGATTTCCGGAGAGCGCCTGAGTTTTCGGGTACTGTAGATGCAACCTACGAATGGCAGGTTGGCGGCGGGGAGGCCTGGGTAAGAGGTTCTTACCAGATTATCGACGAGCTCTTTACCGAGCAGACTAACCGCGCGGAGTTGGCGAATGATGTCCAGCACATGCTCAACCTGTCTGTGAACTACAAAGTTAATGACGTGACCTTTGGTCTCTTCGGTCGCAACCTTCTCGAGGAAGATGCCTACGCACACGGCCTGAACGTTGCGGGTCTTTGGTCTTATGCTATTCCCAAAGCGCCCCGCACCTGGGGTGTCGAGCTGTCCTACAACTTCGGGGGGTAAGCGGTATGGCTGATGAATTGGCCTCGCTGGCCGTAAAGCAGCAGATCATCGAAGTTACGACGATCTATGCGCGAGCCATCGACCGAATGGATGAGGCGCTGCTTCGCAGCGTCTTTCATCCGGGGTCGACGCACAATCACTTTTACCAGGGCCCATCGTCGGATCCAGACAGGTCGTCGGCGGATGAGGATCCCGGCGATTTTGTGAGATTTGCATTTCAGGTGCTTTCTGCTCATACCCATACGCACCATCAGCTCGGTAATCACTATGTAGAGTTGGAGTCAGATACCGAGGCCCGGTCAGAGTGCTACTTCACCGCGTACCATCGCATGCGGGCGCTGGGAGATCCTTTAGCTGGAGATGGCGCATTCGAAACCGAGATGGATTTTTTTGTTGGTGGACGCTACCTGGATAATTTCGCGCTCCGTGACGGAGAGTGGAAGATCGTCGAGCGCATCGGCATGACGGACTGGATGCGGATCGAGGCGCCGAGTTCTGGCGGTACCGCCGGTATCGATCAGGACACGATCAGCAAGCGTTGGCCGGACGACCGACTGTACAAAATGGCTGCGGTCTGACCGAAAGCAAATCAAACCCCTAATTTTAATACAGATAACACGCTGGAGATATGTACATGGATGACCGCTTGGCAGACAAGGTCGCAGTAATCACGGGTGGCGCCAGTGGAATCGGGGCCGCGGCCGCGGAAAAGTTTATCGCCCAGGGCGCTAAGGTCGTTCTTGGGGATATTCAGGATGACATGGGGCAGGCATTCGCCGAGAAGCTTGGGCCTAATGCACGCTTTCGACATTGCAACGTAACCAAGGAAGAAGATGTTGAGGCTCTGGTTAATGCAGCGGTAGAAGAATTCGGGCGGATTGATGTGATGTTTAACAACGCCGGGATTGTTGGTGCGATCGGTCCGATCGATACAACGCCCGCCGACGAGTGGAAGTTTACTCTGGATATTCTACTCAACGGTGTGTTCTACGGTATGAAGCACGCTGCGAAGCACATGAAGCAGCAGAAGAGCGGCTCTATTATTAGCATGTCCAGCGTTGCGGGTGTGACTGGCGGCCTGGGGCCGCATGCTTACTGCGCAGCCAAACACGCGATCGTTGGACTCACCCGTAATCTGGCTGCCGAGATAGGCCCCTACGGTGTTCGCGCCAACTGTATTGCGCCCTATAGTGTCGCCACGCCCATGGTCGCTGATGCGTACCTTGGAGATCACACGGATATTGAGCAGACCATCAAGATGTTGGCCGATGAGTCACCGTTGACCGGTCGTGCGGGCACCGCCGACGATGTCGCTAATGCGGCGCTATGGCTGGCCAGCGATGAATCCGGTTATACAAGCGGTATGACGCTAACTGTTGATGCGGGTATTACCACCGGTTCCGTAGCGGGGGCACCACGGTTCTCTGAATACAAGCCAATAATGCGTGAGGCTGGTAACGCAGGACTCTAAAAAGAACGAGCGGAACACCGCAGGGGCGACGTATGAATGGTTTCACCGAGACAGATCGAGACGCTATCACGGCCTTAATGGTTGAATACTGCAACAGTATTGACCGCGGTGATCTTACCGGCTGTGCGGGACTCTTTGCCGCTGGCGCCTGGGGCATTGAGGGCGATCTGGCTCACGGCAGTGCAGCGGTGAAGGCGGTGCTCGATAATGTCACGCTTTACGAGGGCAAGCCCTGCACGCGGCACTTGATCAGTAATGTACAAATTAAGGTCGATGGCTTGTCGGCCTCGTCCACTAGCTGCATTACCGTAATGCAGGGTGTTCCAGGCCATTTTCAGCTACAGCCGATATTTATTGGTAGCTACTACGATCGCTTCCAAAAAGACGAGAACGGTTGGGTTTTCCTTGAACGAAAAATTGTCCCCGATCTGGTCGGGGACCTCTCCTTCCACCGCAGCGATATGGCCTAGTCGAATTGCTTCGAGATGACCGATCCGTGGCTTTGCGGTAACTCAAAGACATAGATCGACTGGCCACCCGTCGGCTGATAGATGTTTGGGTAAAGCAGCGCGGTTAAAGCGCGAAATACCCCGATTCCTGCCGGCACCGCGATGAACTGCCGATCGCCAACGGCGTAGCTGATCGGGTAGCCGTGTGCCGCGGCACCCAAGCGAGTCGACCACAAGACTTCACCGCTGTCTGCGTCGTAGGCCTTGAAGTAACGATCCACGTCGCCGATAAAGACCAGGTTACCCGCCGTGGACAGCGCGCCGGACAGGTAGATCACCGGTTGCTCATGTGCCCAAAGGGGTTGCATGGTTTTGGCATCGACGGCCAGAAGTTTCCCTGTTGCATTTTCTTTACCGGGCATCGGGTAGGTCACTGAATCCGCGCCATAGCCCCCACCTCCGGGACCGAGATCGACTTCTCTCGGTGTCATCGTTGAACAGAGTTGATGAAGCGGTATGAAAAGACGGTTTTTGCTCGCGTCGTAGGCGGAGGCCTGCCAGTTATGACCGCCGTAGATGCCCGGACAGGCGGTAAAGCTGTCGCCGATCTTTGCCTCGCGTATATCTTTGCGGTAGCGCAGGGCGCCGGTGCTTTTGTCTACGGATTCGAAAATAGTCTGATCAAGCGTGTCCAAGAGCGCGCGGAACTCGCCGCTCTTTCTGTCGAGCTTCCAGAGAATGCCATCCTTGCCGATCGTGAGTAGGACTTTTTGCCCGTCGATGGTAGCGAGAATACGCTCAAAGCCGACTTCCATATCGATCGTCTCGCCGGGAATATGCTGGAAGTACCAAACTATCTCGCCGGTGTGTGGATTAAGTGCAAGCGTTGAATTGGTGTAGAGCGCATCGTCCTCCACGCTCATGCCACGACTTGCCGCGACCCACGGCTTTGCCTGCGATGTGCCCAGGAAGAAAAGCTCTAGCTCTGGATCGTAGGAGCCGGCAATCCAGCTGTCTCCGCCTCCGCGGCGATCGGGTTCTATGTCGCCCCAGCTTGCATATTCATCAGTGCCCGGCAGCGCAAGGGTCGAAGTACGCCACAGCTCTTCTCCGCTGTCCGGGTCATGTCCGGTAATGAAACAGCCGTCCTCGGTAAAAAGCTCACAGCCATTGATACCGCTGACCACCACTCCGTCAGCGATTATTGGTCCTGCTGAATGCGTGTAGGCCTGGTGGTAATCTGCTTTGATGCTTTTCCACACTTGCCGGCCCGTACGCGCGTCAATTGCGACAAGCGCTGCATCGTAAGTAGCCATAAACAGCTTGTCTTCGTAGATGGCGATGTTTCGTGTCGGCCCGCCAAGCATCTTCGATCCGGGCGGATAATCGTATTGATAATCCCACATCAGAGTGCCCGTTGCCGCATCCAGCGCTTGAATTCGATTGCCCGGATGAGTCAAAAACATCACGCCGTCGTGCACAAGCGGTGTGATTTGATTGCTGCCGTCGCTCATGCTCAGGGACCAGCGGAGTTGCAGGCCACCGACGTTGCTGCGATTGATCTGCTTGAGCGGGCTGTGCGCATGGCCATCTAAAGTGCGACGCCAGCTGAGCCAGTCTCCTTTAGGCGGAGTGGCCAGCATTTTGCTGCTAACAGCTTGGTAGTCTTGCAGCGTCTGATTCGTGAAGTTACCGGCTGA
>NZ_JBLGBE010000030.1:0-37424 GCF_047617445.1 Congregibacter sp. | reverse complement strand
AAATCACTGCAAAATGCAGATTAAACAGGTGTTTTCCGGACAATAAAAACGGCGGTATGAGAGCTATAAAAAAGGCCCAGCCCTTGGGGTTGGCAATGGCGGTAACAAAGCCCTGAGTGACGAGAGATCGTCGACTTACTGCCACTGAGCCCGCGAGAGCTTCGGCGTGTATCGCCATGCTGCCGCGAGAGTGCCACATCTGAAGTCCTAGCCATCCCATGTACAAGCCGCCCAAGAGAGTAAACACCGTGAACGCACGCGGGTAACGGATCATCAGGCTAGCCACCCCGATGCCGCTGAGTGTTGAGACGATGGCGACGCCTGCGATCTCTCCAGCCATCATCCACGCGGTACGCCGCAAACCGACGCTCATGCCTAGGCTCATCGCCAGAGTCATGCACATGCCGGGCGTTGCCGATATCAGCAGCATGGTGGGTATAAACAATAATATTTTGGTCGGGTCGATCATGGGTGAGCCGTGCTTAGCGTGAAGTTGGGGGTCGTTCTACAAGCACCGGGCGCCGCTCAAGAAAATCGGTCACAGCTTCGTAGGCAGTGGCAAAGCCCAGTACGCGGCTGTCATCGCCATACGGTCCCATCACTTGTAGTCCCATAGGTCGAAGCTGATCATCGAAGCCCGCCGGTACATTGATCACCGGGATGCCCGGAATACTCCCGGGTATTACTACTTCCATCCAGCGGTGGTAGGTATCCATTAGCTGACCGTTGACGGAGGTCGGCCAGTGCACCGTCTTGTCAAAAGGAAAGACCTGCGCGCTGGGCAGAATTAGAAAATCGTAAGTCTCGAACAGTCTCTGCAGCTCGATGTACCAGCGTGATCGTGTTGCTTTCGCTGCCTCGATGTCTTTAGCGGAGAGTACATAGGATTGTTCGATCTCCCATTGCAGCTCCGGCTTAAGTAGTGGGCGGCGTGCTGGGTCTTCGTACCAGTCGAGCATGCCTACGCGGGACGAGTTGCGAAGTGTTAGCCAGCATTGCCAGAGCTCGGCCATATCAAATTCTGGCTTGACCCGATCCACGATTGCACCCGCGTCTCCGAGCGTGGTCAGCGAGGCTTCACAAAGGGCAAGAACGCCTGGCTCCATGGGGAGATAGCCGTCGAAGTCACCCAGCCATCCAAGTCTCAGACCCTTCAGTTCAAGGGGCTCCCCCGTCCCGATTCTTCGCGCAGCTGACCACAGTGCTTCTGGTGCATCGCCATTGAGTTCCGGCAACATGGTTTGCAGAAGGCGAATCGTATCCCGGGTGTTGCGACCCATGGGGCCCCCGGTCGCGAGGTCTCGGGTGAAGGGGTCATTACTGCCCAGCAAGCCGGCGCTGGGCCGAAATCCAATGACATTGTTGAAAGCACCGGGATTGCGCAGAGAGCCCATCATGTCACTGCCGTCCGCGACGGGAAGCATGTGCGTGCCGAGGCCGGCTGCAGCACCGCCGCTGGAGCCTCCAGCAGTCAGATCGGGATTCCAGGCACTTCCCGTTACGCCGTAAACCGGATTATAGGTCTGGGAGCCCAGTCCAAATTCTGGTGTGTTGGTCTTGCCGATAAAAATCGCACCGGCGCGGCGAATGCTCGCGGGCAGGGGGTCATCTTCTACGGCGAGGTGATCTCGAAAAAGGGGCGATCCGTAGGTCACGGGCATGCCGGCCACAGCTTCCAGATCCTTAACTGCATGAGGCATGCCGTGCATCCAGCCGCGGTAGATGCCCCGTGCGAGCTCCTGGTCGGCCGCACGTGCCTCGTTCAGCAGAAGGTCGCTATCGCGCAGCGCGACAATGGCATTGTAGGTCGGGTTGTAGCGGTGGATGTGGGCAAGATAAGCAGACATGACTTCTTCGCTGCTTAACAGTTTCATTCTGATCGCCAGGGACAGTTCTGTGGCGTCAAGATCCGTGATCTGCGCGGGCAGTTTCGAAGCAAAAGACCTCGCCATCGCAGCAGTCGGAAGTGTCAGTAGGGCGCTCAGACCTGCGCCAGCCGTCAAAAAATCTCGTCGTCTCATTATGGGAGCCCTAAGCTTGTTGTTGTTCCGACTGGAGCTCAGGATAGGGGGTGTTGCACTACAATATCAATCGATCAGGCGCTGGTTGGCGCAAGTGACCCTAAGAGACGTTACTGGGTGACGTTGGAGAAGCCCAGCTCCGGAATCATCAGCGGTGCACTTGAACGTCTTTGGGTCTACTGAAAGATGTCGGAGAGCACCCACAAGCTATTTTTATCGCGGGTAAACTCGCCTTTGCGCTCCACCATAGACAAGTCAAGGCCACGGTAGTAATCGGGGTTGTCACCAATCCACCTTAGATACTCATCGTCATCAGCGAAAGTGACCTGCAGTAGGAACAGGGTTTTTCTATCGAGGTAAGGGCCGTTGGCATAGCCCATGATCAGATCGAGTTTAGAAAAATGGATGTATCCCTCAAGCTCGATGGAAAGAGGAGAATAGATATTGTCTTGCGTGAGTGTATCCAGCTCTTCCTGACTAACAATGTGGTAAAGCGTTATGTCAGCAACCGATACCGTCGCTGTGCTCACAGAGACGATCAACACAACTAAACTGAGAAAGAACTTCATAAACGGCCTGTAGGGATTGGTGTAAAAGCAATGTCGCAAAACCTAACACGTTAAACCGAGTTGGTGAGCAGCTAGATCTAATCCCGATCAAAAATATTTAATTCCGCTGGAAAGCGCCGTGAATATAGGTCACTCAACGAAACTGTTGAGAAGTGGCGACACCAGCGAGTCGCCGTCTGATCAACACCGGTTTCTACGGATACGTCGCTAATCTTGCAGTGATTGAACAAATCGATCGCTAGGCATGGGTTTACCAAATACGTATTGCTGAAAGTGGTTACAACCTTGCTCCATGAGAAACTCCTTCTGCGCCTTGGTTTCGACCCTTTCTGCGATTACCCCAACGTTCAGACTTTTGGACATGTTGATAATCGTAGTAACAATCGCGCGGTCGTCAGGGTCTGTTTTGATATCACGTATAAACGACTGATCTATTTTGATTTGGTCCAGCGGTAAGCGTTTTAGATATTGTAAGGATGAATAGCCCGTTTCAAAGTCGTCCAGCACGAGGCGAATCCCAATCTTGTTCAACGAAGTTACTTTTGTGATTGCATCTTCAATATCCATCAGCAACAGAGATTCCGTCAACTCGAGTTTTAGTCTGGTTGGATAGATGTCGTAATTGCGAACCATTGCCTCGATATGACTAACGAAATCCGATCGACTGACTCTTATAGTTCACTGGTTTTTGGTAATACATCGCAAACTGCTGCTCGTCCAGCGCACGGGATAGATCTATTTCCAGCTCGAGTCTGGCGTTTAGGTTTTTTTGCATGCTCGGGTCGAAAAATCTAATTGTATTGCGATCTTCGTTTTTGGATTGGCACATAGCGATATGGGCCTGCTTGAGCAGTTCATCCACACTGTGATCGGAGTTTTCGATCATTGTGGCGTCGATACTCGATGTACTTTCGTAACTAAGCGTGTCTAATTGATAGGGTCGGCTCAACGAGGTCATTATTTTTGCTGCGATCAAGTTCGCGTGTTCCTGCGCTTCGATACTTTGCTTACCAATGTCTTCGATTATTATCACGAATTTATCGTCACCAAAACGACCCACCGTGTCGCATTTTCGTACGCAAGACAGCAATCGCTGAGAAAATCTCTATAGCAGTAAATCACCGATGCTGTGCCCCAGGGTGTCATTGAGATTTTTGAAGTGATCTAGGTCGAGAAATAGCAGCGCGCCTTTATTTCCACTGCGATTGATGGTCGTCATGGCCTTACTCAGTCGGTCTAATAGCAATCGACGATTGGGTGGTCTGGTTAGCGGATCGTAAAATGCTTGATCTCGTCCGCAGAGGACTTGCTCAGCGTTATGTGAACAAAGGTAGCAACGTAGTTAGTCACCACACCAACATCATTCTTAACTGCAGAAATAGTCAGGAATTCCGGAAAGACGCTGCCATCTTCTTTACGATTCCAGATTTCCTCCTCCCAGCACCCGGAGTCGCTGATACTGGCCCACATGTCTCTATAGAAATCGGGATCCTGTCGCCCCGACTGAAGAAACCTTGGGTTTTTGCCGACCACATAGTCCGAGGAAATCCAGTGATTCGACAGAAGGCTTCGTTTACCTTGAGGATGTCACCTTTCTGATTGGTGTCGATCGCCTTCTCGACCTTTCGTTGCCACTCGTCTACCAGGCTTTTATCCATAGCAAACATCGCGTAGAAAGCCTTGTTAGCAAGAACAAGACGATGCTCGTTATCGTTGACGAATAAGGGCTCTGCGACCTTGCTGAATATCGACCTTAACTTCACACGCCCATTGTTAAGCATGCTCTGGGTTTGCTGCCGCTCAGAGATATCGCGCCAGATACAGTGAATGATTGTTCGGTCATCGACTACGATGCTAGAAAGGGCTACCTCGACGTCAAAGTTGGATCCATCGGCCTTGGTGTGAATCCATTCAAATCGATGGACTCCGTTTTTCCCGGCCAGAGACATCATTCGCTCAGCTTTGCTAAAAGAATCTTCACCATCAGCCTGAACAGGGGGCGAGATTTTTGATAGGTGTAGATGGAGGAGCTCACGGCGGCTGGTATAGCCGAGAGCTTTGATTGCAGCTTCGTTACATTCTACAACCTGATTGTCCTCGATAACCCAGCTCGGGTCAGGAGACAAAAAGTACAATTGCTGAAACCAGTTATGACTATTTTTAAGATAGGTCTCTTTCATCGGGCACTTGGCACTCTGTTAGGGCTCCAGCCGCGCGTAAACACCCACTTCAGCCTGTATTCGCTCCGCGTAGCTACGAAGGCCTGGATACTCTTGAGCGATAGTGGAGATTCAGGTAGCGGGTTGATTGTCGATGAGTCCGGACAATAAACTAGCTACGGAAAAGTCGAATACGGTCAAGCGTTCTCCCAGCAGATAGGTTTTTCCATCCAGTGCATCCTCCAACGCGGCTAGATCGCGACGGGCAAATCCCTGTTGCTCTTCGAAGCTGTGCTTACCTAGACCATGTAGAACATAGGTCCGACGCATCTGGCGTCGCGCCAGCACGCCGATGGCAGTTCGCAATCCTGGCGGAAACGCATTGAAGAATCCCTTCTTTACATTCACAAACCAGGCGTTATCCAACCAGCGACTGGCGACCACTAACCAATAGAGATGGTCATCCATCAGCCGTGTGTACGCCATACCCTGACCGTACTCGCTCGGCAGTAAATGCCCAATTAAAGCACCGTCTCTCTTGCGATCAAGATGTTGAAAAATGAGTTCTGAGTCAGGAATTGTCACCCTGTCATCGACGATAAACGGCAGTTTCCCCTAGGCGACTTGCCCGGATCAGATTCAAGCACTATCTCAAACTCCATACCGAGGTGAGCTAGCGCCATCTCTACCCGCAGACAGAAGGGACTTACGTTGCGCAGACCGAAGGCCTCGGGGAATGTATAGAGCTTGATCATAGTGGTTACTTGGGTCGTTGCCGCCTATCTTACTGGTACACGGGCGATCTGCACTCTTCCGCGTTCTGGCTTATCGCGAGCTTACCGCTTCACACAACTCACGTAGCACCGCCGTAGCAAACGTGCCTCTGTCAAGGGTAAATGAGAGGACAATGCCCCCCTCAATGAACTCGCTCGCCAGATCTCGAACCGGTAGGCGCAGACTCCGAGTGCCCGGTTCGACGCGGCCCTTGTCTAGCGCGGATTGCCAGATTTCAGGCTCGATGTTCGAGCCTTCGCCCGGGAGAATGCCCGCCGGATGTACGTCCATTTCCTTACATCGACGCTGCAACTCTTCGTCGATCTCCATGACGTCAAAGACGCTCCTGGTGCCATCGAGATTTGCCAGATCACCGGCGACGAACTGGTTCCAGGTCGCTTCCTGAACTCGCTTGGCGAGCGCCTCATTAAACAAGAACGATCGGACCGTCGATATCGCAAGACTCCGCTTATGGCGAGGTAAGCGTCTGCCGGTAGCCCAGTCGTTCGCAAGACGTAGGTTCCCGCCGTCGCGTCCGAAGCGTTGCTCACCGAAGTAGTTCGGCACCCCCCTGCTGCGAATCTCCGTAAGGCGGTTTTCGATCGCGCCGTGGTCGGGTATCGTCTCGCAACGCAATACGAGTCGGAATGCGTTGGCCCGGTGTGCACCGCGGCGCAGCTTCCTCAGGTGCCGCTGCACATCGACGATGCGTACGCCTTCAATATCGAGGCCCTCCCAGACCGGCGCGTTCCAGCGTGGAATACTGAACCATTGTTGGGTCACTGCGTGTCGATCTTTTAGGCCGGCGTAACCGACGTCTTTGGCCGGCACGTCGGCAAACATGGCAAGCTGCCGAGCGACCCACTCTGTGTTCGCACCGGTCTTTTCGATCCACAGATAGTCGTGCTCGCCGTCGCCGCTGAACTCCCAGCCGAGTTGCTCAGTCACCTGAAAGTCCTGCGGAACCGAACGCAGGCGTGCGACAAACAGGGGAGCGCTCTGTGCGCGGGGCCAGTCTGGCAATTCCATTGAACTCACTGCTTGGGCTTCCTTGTTTCTAGCCAAGTGATTGGCCGTGCCCGAGGAGATAGAGTTACGTGGCTAGCTCACGGGGGGTGTGATGGTGTGGATCACCAGTGATCGGCGCCGAGTATGCCTGCATCTGGAATCGGCAGCCAAACCCTGGAAAAGATCGATACACGTTAGTCAGCTTCGTGACAGATTGGTACCCTTTTATTTCGCGCAGCCAGGTTGCACCAGGTGGATGGGAGCTATCATCAGTTATGGGGTGGCTTACCGTGAAGTAATTCTGGAGGCAGTTCACAGCACCGAACAGTATAAGAACAATCAGGCAGAGCAATCCCACGAAGCAACAAGGGTGAGAGAGCGAGGGATGCGCGGGCCCAAATCAGCTGGGCAGGCTCAGCGATTCTTGGGCGCCCATACCGCTATTGAGAATCTATTCAATGTGGGTCGGCACTTGGTCAGGGCTGCGGCCGCGCGTAAACGCCAACCTGGGCCTGTATTTGCTCCGCATAGGTACGCAGGCCTGGATACTCCTCGGCGATAGTTGAGATCCAGGTGGCCGGTTGATTATCGATGAGCCCGGACAGCAGGCTGACCACGGAAAAGTCGAATACGGTCAAGCGCTCTCCCAGCAGATAGGTTTTTCCATCGAGCGCATCCTGTAGCGCGGCGAGATCGCGACGGGCAAATCCCTGCTGTTCCTCGAAGCTGTGTTTACCCAAGCCATGCAGGTTAAAGGTCTGACGCATCTGGCGTCGCGCGAGCATACTGATGGCCGTTCGCAGTCCCAGTGGAAACGCGCTGAAGAACCCCTTCTTTACGTTCGGAAACCAGGTGTCATCTAACCAGCGACTTGCCACCATCAGCCAATAAAGATGGTCATCCACCAGCCGTGTATAAGCCATACCCTGACCGTACTCCCCCGGCAGCAGATGCCCATACAAAGCACCCTCGCTCTTGCGATCGAGATGCTGAAAAATAAGTTCTGAGTCAGCAATCGTCACCCCGTCATCGACGATAAAGGGCAGTTTTCCTTTAGGCGACTTACCCGGATCAGATTCAAGCACCGTCTCAAACTCCATGCCGAGGTGGGCTAGCGCCATCTCCACCCGCAGACAGAAGGGACTGACGTTGCGTAGACCGAAGGCCACGGGGAAGGTGTAGAGCTTGATCATAGTTGTCCCTTTAGCTGTTGTAGCCAATGCCCCTCGCAGGAAATATTCTAGGCCGATCTGAGCTGGAGTGGGTTGACCGGCCAAGCGTTTCGCCACCACGTGGAATCGATGGGTCAGCGCTCACATATGGCTATAAAAATTATTGAGATTCCTGACACATAGGTACCGTTTTATTCCGTGTACATAGATTAGACAAGCGAGCATTTTGGAGACGGCTCCAAATGCCCTGAAAAAGTGTAAGCACAGGTTCGCCGCGCTAGGCTGTTCCGCCCTCCGTATCGCCGTCTGCTTGAGATTGCTGCTTATGCAAAAGACCGTGCTGTCATTGACACCATCAGGCCATAAAAGGTATCGGATTTGTCAAACTTTATCAGCGCAATATTTTGGGCATGTTTGAATGAGAAGTCATCTAGACATTGAACGAACCGGTGTGGACCTGGCATGGCTTAAACGCATTATCGTGACCCACTGCCGTCTATAGGCATTGAGTCAGATGGGAAAGGTCATGGAGCCACACTAGACGGCGTATGCATGACTGACGATTTCCAAAACGTCGAGAAAGGAAAACGTGCGGCCGAGTTGGCCAGTGCCAATGAAGAGTTCGCCTTCCAACAGACTGCGCTCCGTCAGAGCGAGCTGTTTGGGGAGGAGTTCTTTGATGAACATATAAGACCCCACGCCGAACGCTGTTTAGCCGGAGGCGATGTGGATTATCAGGACTGGTTTGATTTTCCGTCAGCGAAGGCTCGCTTCATGCAAATCCATTACTACTCATATCGCAATGCTGACGGCGTGGTCTTGGGCTTTATCGTGAAGGGCCCATGATCAATAAAACTCTCGAATTGGAAGCGCCTCACCGTGATGGACACCTGATACCCGTGGAGTGTTCGATTACTGTTGTGACGACTGACGGGGATACTTATTTCAATGCTTTTCTGCGTGACATCACCGAAAAAAATGATACCCGAAGTGAACTTCTCAAAAGTCACGCCGATCTGAAGGAAAGTTTGCTTGGCACCATAAGAGTCATTACCAAAGCAGTTGAGGCCAGGGATCCGTACACAGCAGGACACCAGATGCGAGTGGCTGATATTGCTTGCTGCATTGCTGAACAAATGATGATGGATGATAAGCGAATCGAAGGCATCAGGATGGGGGCAGCAATTCATGATGTTGGCAAAATTCAGACGCCAGCAGAGATTTTGTCAAAGCCCGCAGAGCTGTCAGCAACGGAATACAAATTAGTACAAGAGCATGCAGTCACAGGATATGAGATTTTAAAAGATATGAATTTTCCATGGCCTGTAGCGAAGATTGCTTATCAACATCATGAACGCATGGATGGCTCTGGCTACCCACAAGGGCTTAAAGGAAAGGAGATATGTTTGGAGGCGAGAATCGTAGCCGTCGCCGATGTTATTGAAGCTATGTTCCCCGTTGCCACAGTTAATAACAGGGCTGGCAAAGCTGAGCAGGCCATTATGAGGCCCAAACATTACTGACAGACTACAATGTTCAAGATGGCCCACCCACATTCAAATCCTCGGACCTTATGAGCAAGCAGATGAGCAGCGTCGATATCCTGATTATCAGTGGCGGCCTAAGGTGCGGGAATCTCATCGAAGTGATGGCGCCAAGCTTGGGGAAAAGTCACCAGCAGCACTGCGCCTAAACGTTTCAGACTATTTCCCGACGGACATGCTCTAGCAACACCTGGAGCATTTTCGACCTCAGTAGTGGTAGTTGGGGACTATAGTTCATGGACGGGGCCCGTAGTCTAATTGACATGCACTTGTATATTCGAAAAGACAACGTGTATGTGTCTAGTTAGATATCGCGCTTGAAATCACAGAACAGCAATGGAAGACCGCATTCGAAAGCATGATCGCTGGCCATTAGTGCCTGCTATCAAGTGGACTGTTGGGTCAAGTTTTGTGCTCTTTATCATTAGCGCGGGCCACCGGTGTTTATTAAACTGAGTTTGCGAAGACTGTTTAATGGGGTAGAGCCGCATCACCATCAGTCGCGAAGTAATCCGCCTGAGGTGCACAAACTCGCGATTTGCAGAAACGAGTCCTTAGTAGTAGGAGTTAGGTGATAGGCCGGGATTGATTTCTCCGCCGACCTCATCAGGATCAATACCCTTGTCTAGGAGTGCGGCTCGCACGGTCTCGATGTGCTCGAGAACCACAGCGTGGCGATCGCCGTACTCGTATCGTGTTACCTCAATGGCCTGCGGCATGTAGGTGTAGGCGATCTTAAGGGCCTGTAGTTGGTCGTCAGTCATAACTTCTCGCTTGCTTATCTGATAGGGAGTGTAAACCTGCACCCGCCGTACGACGGACACTGTCTCGTTGGCATGAGGGTATCTGTTTTCTTCTCAAGAACAGAGGCTTGTTGAACACCTAGGGAGATTACTGACAAGTTGACTGCGTGACATCGAATACGTGATGTTTGAGTGCGGCACTATACAGCCAGGAAACGATCGGGCCCAGCTGAGGGCCGCACGTGGGTTAGGACGGTTGCTTGAAGCCAGCAGATCGGAATTGTTTTATTTCCGACTTTTAACTTGTCAGCACCGTCAGCAGACACTTACCCTGTGCGTCAGTTGGTCACGGCGGCCAATAGCTGACGGCAGGTGATCTGGCCAACCAGTTGGCCATCCCGAACCACTGGACGACGTCGTTTATTTTGTTTGAGCATGTCCTGCGCGATATCCACGATATCCTCGTTGGGGTGCGAGACAATCAGCTTGTCTGAAGACATGAACTCACTCACGTCACCAACACTGTTGGTGTTGTTGTAGACAGCACTGAGGATAGCTCGCAGGCAGTCCATTTCTGACAAGACACCTATGAGGTTGCTAGAGGCATCTATGACGCACACCCCGGATATTTTATTATCGATAATCACCTTTATGGCGCTTTCAATACTGTCGTCTGACCTGACTTTCACGGGGTTATGCAGCATGTAATCGCTGATATTTGTGGACTTAAACATACGCCTCTCCTTGCGAGTGCCGTCTACTTACAATTATTGAGCTCGGCAGATTCATGGTGAATTTACCGCGATCAAAACATCTCTTTCAGATAGTGCATCAATGTCTGTGGCAATAAGCCCAAGGCGAGAATGGCTGTCAGCAGAATGACCGCCACCACGCGCGTCGTGAAACTCAAAGGCAAGTTCCCTGCCATCGGGGCTGCGCTTGTGTCGGCGCCGCCGGAAGCGGGTGAGCTTGTGCTGACAGTCATTTGATAGACGACCCTCAGATAGTAGTAGATACCCAGAGTGGTACCGATAAGCAACAGCGCCAGAAGGACCCAATGCTCGCCCGCCACGGCGGTCGAAAAAATGTAAAGCTTGCCAATAAATCCTGCCGTCAGTGGAATGCCGGCGAGGGACAACATCGAAACCATCATTAGGACGGCGAGTAATGGCTGACGCCAGAAAAGACCGCTTAGACTTTCAAGATCGACATCGGAATCCGTATTCATCTCGGATTTAAGTAAGGTCACGACCCCAAACGCCGCGAGAACGGTAGGCAGATAGGCGATGAGATAGAACACGGCGGCTTCTGATGCCAGCGCGCGATTTTGCGGGTCCGCAGCGGCTGAAAAAATGATCATCAGGTAGCCTATATGAGCGATGGAGGAATAGGCGAGCATCCTCTTGATGTTGTTCTGAAGCAGCGCCAGCAGGTTACCCATAACCATACTTAGCACCGCAAGCAGCGCTGTCACCTCAGTCAATGCTGGAAAACGGTACAGCTCCGCCAGAATGAAAAAGCGCAGCAGCACAATAAATGCAGCAGTTTTTGCAACCGAGGCGAGAAATCCACTGACAGGTGATGGGGCACCTTCGTAAACGTCAGGCGTCCACAAGTGCATGGGCGCGGCCGCCAGTTTGAAGCCCAGCCCCACCAGCACCATGCCGGCCGCAAACAGCGGCATAGGCCCGACCAGGCTTGTGCTGCCAAGCCCGGCGCCTATCCCACTAAACGTTAATGCGCCGGTAGCCGCATAGAGCAGTGCGAAACCGAACAGCATGATTGCCGTCGCGGCGCCGGAGAGCAGGAGATACTTCGTGGCCGCTTCTGCGGGACGTTGCTGCCGACTCGGGTAGGCAATCAGGGCATAGAGCGAGACGGCCAGCAGTTCCAGACCCAGAAGCAGCGAAGCGACATGATTGGCATAGACAAGCACGCAGGCACCCAGCGTGGCCAGCATGAGCAGCAAGTAGTATTCATCAGGCTGATCACTCTGTGCGGCGATCGTCTTCGCCGATAGCAGCGCCGTCACAGCCGCCGAGAGAGAAAATGCGGCGCACAGCAGGAGCGCAAGAGAGTCCGCCATTAAAAGCGGGGTGATCTGCAGCGCTGGCCCGCCCGCCGCGCCAATACTCGCTAGAACGCAGATCCCGTACACCATTACCGACAGAGCACGGGTCAGTGCAGACTGGCGGCGCAGCGCTATCTGCAGCATCAACAGCAGTACACCGCCGGCCAGAGTCAGCAGGGGGGCGAGCAAGACGTACGCAGAGGCGTTCACGGTAGTACCGCCACGGAGGTGAGTTGCATCGAGGCGTAAATGCCCTGAAGCACCGGCTGCACGAGGTCGAAGACGGGCTGCGGATAAAGTCCCAGCCACAGCAAGCCCAGCATCATGGCGCCCATAGTGGCCATCTCAAGACTGCCGAAGTCCTGGAACTCGCGCTGTTCGTCGGCTTGCCCGAGGAACGCCTGCTGAAGCATCCATAGCGAATAGATAGCGGCCGTGATCATGCCTACAGCCGCCAGAGCTGTCATCCAGGGATCGACCGTGAATAGTCCGAGCAGCACGAGAAACTCCGCGACAAAATTGCCCAGTCCAGGCAGGCCGAGGGACGCTAGGGCAAAAAACATAGCGCATGCGCCCATGCGCGGCGCGTTGTGCCAAAGGCCGCCCATCTGACGCATATCGCGACTGTGTAGGCGGTGCTGTAGGGCCCCGGCCAGCATGAAGAGTGCGGCCGTGCTGACACCATGCGCGACCATTTGCATGACTGCGCCTTTGGTGCCCAGATCGTTGAGGGCATAGATGCCAAGCATGACGAACCCCATGTGACTGACCGAACTGTAGGCGACCAGGCGTTTAAAGTCGGTCTGTGCAAAGGCCAGAAGTGCGCCATAGATGATGCCTGCCACGCCGAGAATGATGGCGATGGGTGCGATTGCCTGTGACGCCTCCGGGAACAATGGCAGGCAGAAGCGTAGTAGACCGTAAGCGCCGGTCTTCAGCAGGATCCCGGCAAGCAGCACACTCCCGGCGGTCGGAGCCTGGGTGTGTGCGTCCGGAAGCCAGGTGTGGAAAGGGAAGATCGGCAGCTTCACGGTAAAGGCGATAAAGAAGCCCAGCATTAGCCAGAAGGCCGTGCGCGGGCCCAGATCAACCAGAAGCAGATCGAAGTAACTGAAGCTCATCACCCCGGTGTTTTGCAATGATGCAAAAGCAAGGCCCACGATTGCGGCGAGCATCAGGAGCCCCGACGCCTGGGTAAAAATAAAGAACTTCATGGCCGCAGCGGATCTGCTTTCATGTCCCCAAATGGCAATCAGGAGGTACATGGGGATTAGCATGACTTCCCAGAACAGGAAGAACAGCAGCAGGTCCAGGGCCAGGAATACGCCGATGACGCCCGCGACGGTCCAGAGCAGATTGGCCTGAAAAAAGCCGGGGCGAAAGTCCACCTCTGACCACGAAGACGCCACTGCTATCAGGCCAAGGAGCAGTGTAAGAACCAGCATCAGTAAAGAGAGACCGTCGAGCGCGAGTTCAAAAGAAATGCCAAATCGCGGTATCCACTCGAACTTGCTATGCAGCAGCCACGTGTCAGCGTCGACGGGCGAGGTCATCAGCGCCAGGCGCCCGCCGGGGAGATCCGCTATGAGTCCCGCCAGGTAAGCCAGCGTGAGCAGCAGGGTGCCGACGGTAATCCAGCGCGGGAGACGGACTCCGACGCGTTCGCTCTGCCAGGCTATAAGCCCGCCAAGCAGAGGTAGCATCACCAGCAGTGCAATGTTCACAGCTCGGCCCTCAGCACAACGGACAGCACAAGGATCAGAGCCAGAGCCAGCGTTGTGGCATACCAGCGAACTTCACCGGTTTGCAGTGCGATGACCAGGCGATGTCCCAGACGTGATAAATCAATAAAGGTGTTGTAAATAAGGTCTACGGGCTCTGCCCGCCACCAGCGAGCAAGCGTCTTATAAGGTGTGACGAGCAGTACCTCATAGCACTCATCGATCAGCCAGCCCCTACGCCAGAAGCTCTGTACACTTTTGCCTACGGCAGATTCGCTAAGTGAGGCCAGAGAAAGCTGTCGACCCAGAAACAGCAGATAAGCCAATGCCAGCCCAAGGAGTGGGATGCCTATGCTTATGTACTCTACTGCGTGATTGACGCTGTGTGGATCAGACGTGGGTACGGCGCCGGCAAGGGGTAATGCAATCCAGCCGCCCAGCAGTGACAGTACGCACAACAGCATGAGTGGCACAGCCATTCGCCAGCCGGGCTGGCGGTCAGGTTCCGTGTGTGCCGGGCCAAAAAACACGATGAATACGAGGCGGAAACTGTAGATGCCTGTGAGAAGTGCGCCGAGCAGACCACCGAGCCATAAGATGGGCCCGATACCGGCCTGATCATAGGCCATGAGAAGAATGGCGTCTTTGCTGTAGAAGCCTGAGGTAAAGGGCAGAGCTGCTAACGCGGCGGACCCGATGACAAAACTCCAGAATACGACCGGCAGACGCGTGCGCAGACCGCCCATTCGGAAAATGTTGTGCTCATGGTGAAGGCAGTGAATAACGGCCCCTGCAGCGAGGAACAGCAGTGCCTTGAAAAAGGCGTGGGTCATGAGATGGAACACGCCCGCGCTGAATGCGCCGACACCAAGCGCCAGGAACATGTAGCCGATCTGGCTGATGGTCGAGTAGGCGAGTATGCGTTTGATGTCGTTTTGGACCAGAGCGGTGAACGCTGCGAGCAGGAGGGTCACAAGACCTATCCAGGCGATCGCTTCCATGACCGCTGGCGCGAGCAGGAACAAATCGGCCGTTCGGGCAATAAGATAGACCCCGGCGGTGACCATGGTCGCTGCATGAATAAGCGCGCTAACCGGTGTCGGGCCTGCCATCGCATCGGGTAGCCAGACGTGCAGAGGCAGCTGCGCCGATTTGCCCAGCGCGCCGCCAAGAAGTAGTGCGGCGGCAACGGCCGGCAGTGTGCTGCCGCTATCCCACTGAGTGACCGCCGCTGACATGAGTGCTTGAATGTTGAGCGTGCCTAATTCGGTAAAGAGCAAGAGCATGCCCAGCGCCATGAGCGTATCGCCAACCCGTGTTACTACAAAAGCTTTGCGGGCCGCTGCGCCGTTGGCCGGGTCGCGATACCAGAAGCCCACTAGCAGGTAAGAGCACATTCCCACGCCTTCCCAGCCCAGGTACAGCAGGAGCAGGTTGTCAGCCATCACCAGCAAGAGCATCGAACCCACGAACAGGTTCATGTAGGCGAAATAGCGACAGAGGGATTCGTCTTCCCACATGAATTCGCTGGAGTACAGATGAATAAGGAAGCCAACTCCGGTGATTACCGACATCATCACCACGGTTAGTCCATCGACGTAGAACGCGATGCGCGGTTTGAAGTCGCCTATCTCCATCCAGGTCCAGAGGAGTTGCTGCTGAACCTGTGGCTCGCTGAGATAGCCGGCGGCAAGAATGGCTACCAGCAGCGCGGAGATTCCCACCGACCCGGCGCCGAGAAGCGACGCGGGCAGTCGCGGCATGCGACCCGCACTTAATAGCAGCAGCGCGGAACTGGCCAGGGGCAGACAGGGGATTAGCCATAGCCAGTTCATCCCTGAAGCCTCCGCACGGCGTCCATATCCAGGGTCTTGTAGCGACGTTGAATTTGCAGGAGCAAGCCAAGACCCAGGGCTGCCTCCGCGGTGGCGACACTCAGGATCATCAGAAACATCACCTGTCCGTCCGCCTGTTGCCAGCGCGCACCGGCGGCAACAAAGGCCAAGGCCGTGGCGTTGAGCATCACCTCCAGCGACATCAGCATGAAAAGCAAATTGCGTCGCAGCATGAGCCCCGCAAGTCCGCAGATGAACAGAAGCCCCGCCAGTATCAGTACGTGCTCCAGGGGTATCTGCAGGCCTGACATCAGCTGGGGCCCTCTTGATTCGGGGCGCGGAAGGCACGCGCAACATGGTAGGCCCCTGTCAGGGCCGAGAGGAGTAGCATTGCCGCTATTTCCACCGCCAGCACGTAGGGACCGTACAGGCTGAGTCCGACTTCCTTCGGTGATACGGACTGTCCGGAGGTCTGTTCTCCCCCGAGTTTGATGGCGATGAGAAGTTCGGCGAGCAGTAGCGCAGCGAGTATGGACGGAACTATCCAGGTCCTGAATCCCATCCACTGACGTTCGCGGGCCTCGCCGGCCTCTCCCAGGTTCAGCATCATTGCCACGAAGACGAAGAGAACCATGATGGCGCCGGCATAAATGAGTACCTGCAGAGCCGCGGCAAACGGGGCACCAAGAAGAAAGAAGATCACCGCGACGGCCAGTAGTGACAGGATCAGGTAGATAAGAGCATGGGTGACATGGGCGCGCGTCAAGGCCATAACGGTACTCACCAGCGCTACTATCGATGCCGCGTAAAATACAGTCTCGATCATGGCAGGAGACTCCTGACGTCGATGGGTGCCGCTTCGTTCTCGGCTTCACCCTTGTCCTTACCTGCCACGGCCAGTCCCGCGACGCGATAGAAATTGTAGTCGTGGTATTTGCCGGTGCCATCGATCTGCAGGTGTTCCTTCTCATACACCATGTTGTTGCGATCGTATTCGCACATCTCAAAGTCCGGTGTTAACTGGATGGCATTGGTTGGACAGGCTTCCTCGCAGAAGCCGCACATGATGCAACGCGAAAAATTGATCCGGAAAAACTCCGGGTACCAGCGACCGTCATCCTTAACACCCTGCTGCAGCGCGATGCAGTCCACCGGGCAGGCCACCGCACACAGATTGCAGGCTACACAGCGCTCTTCACCATCGGGGTCGTTAGTCAGAACGATACGTCCACGATAACGCGGCGCCAGATAAGGTTTTTCCTCCGGATACTGCACGGTCTCGGTGCGGCTAAAGCTGTGCTGAAGAATTGTCCACAGGGTAACTAATTGACTGGCAATAGCTTTAAACATGGCTCAGCCTCGCAACGCCAACGTGATCGCCGCGGTGGCGAGCAAATTGATTAGTGTAATCGGGAGCATGTACTTCCAGCCGACGACCATAAGCTGGTCGTAGCGGGGCCTTGGTATCGCGGCGCGCAGCAGGATAAAGAAGCAAATGAGGACAAAAACCTTGATGAGGAACCAGACCAGCGGCGGAAGCCAGGGGCCCAGCCAACCGCCGAAGAACAGCGTAGTCATCATGCAGCAAATCAGGATAAGCCCCAGGTATTCGCCCAGCATGAACATCGCGAACTTCATGCCACCGTATTCCGTGTGGAACCCGGCAGTCAGTTCGTGCTCTGCCTCCGGTAGATCAAACGGCAGGCGGTGACTTTCCGCGATGCCGGCAATCGTGAAGGTCAGTAAGCCGAGTACCTGCGGGACGCAGAACCAGAGATCGCGTTGGGCCTCGACGATAACCCGGGTGCTGAAGCTGCCCGCGAGCATCACGACCCCCATGAGCGACAATCCCATGAAGACTTCGTAGCTGACCATTTGCGCCGCGCTACGCAAACCACCCAACAAAGCATATTTATTATTTGACGCGAGTCCACCGAGCATCACGCTATACACCGCCAGCGAAGTCATCGCGAGGAAAAACAGCAGGCCGATGTTGCTGTCGAGAATTAAGAGCTCTGGACTGAAGGGAACCACCGTCAGGCCCAACAGCATCACGATGACGATGATGGTGGGTGCCAGTACAAAAACGAAACGATCGGCAAAGGGTGGAATCCAATCGTCTTTAGTCAGCAGCTTGAGCATATCTGCAACGACCTGCAGAACACCAAAGGGTCCGAGCCGGTTTGGACCCCGGCGGTCCTGCCAGATTCCCAGCAGCCGCCGTTCGAACCAGGTCAGCAGTGCCGCGCCGCCGACTGCGGCGCTAATCAGCGCTAGCGCGAAGGTGATGTTACCCAGCTCAGACATGTTGCACCCGATCGCTGCCGATCACCTGCGCGGCTGAACTTGGGCGCACCCAATCTGCCGCCCGCGTCAGTGTTACCGCCGCCATGGGTATCAGTCCCTCGCATCCGGCGACCCCTGCGCTGTACCCGACGCAGCCTGCTGGCATAAGCGGATTCACTTTGACCTCCAGCGTCGCGAGGCTATCACCCACTACCAGGCCATCGCCGGCGGTGACCCTCAGCAGCGTCGCAGCGGCCGGGTCAATCTCCACAAAGCCCGGCTTTACAAGCTCGGATACTCCCGGGCTCAGAGCGCTGAGCTCATCGCTGCCAAATATTTGCGGGCGTGGCACGAGCCGCCACTGATCATGGTCAATGGCCGCAGCGGCAGCTGTGGGCGCAGGTAGCTGCGCTATGGGCGTATCGGGTAGCAAGCGCACCCCGGCACTCCCACCGCGAATGGGTCCGCCCACTTCTGCCTGAAATTTGTGCAGGGACTGGTTTGAGTTCCAACCGGGAGACCACACAAACGGGAGGAGTGAGCCCGGCTCATCGCGATTCAGTCCTTCCATGGTGTAGGACAAAGCAGTCTCTTCATCGGTCGGCTGTTTGGGCTCATGTACCGAAACGTTTGCGCGCATCGCCGTGCGGCCGCTGTAGCGCTGGGGCTGACGAGGGATCTTCAGCCCAAGACTTCGGTAATCGTGGTCTGGTGCCGCGTTCACCATTGCGGCAAGAGCCGGCTCCGCCGCAGCGCAGGCGTGCATAAGGTCGTCAAAGTGTTGCAGCGCGGCGAGGTCATCAAGCCCGCGAGACTCAGCCAGCGCTCGGAGCCAGCGCCAGGCCGGCTGACGATCTGCAGCCGGAGCGAACACCGGAAAGTGTCGCTGCGCGCGACCCTCCATACTTACCAGGGTGCCTTCTCCCTCGAGCGGACTCGCGGCAGGCAGTACAAAGGCGGCCGCCGATGTCGTGGCGTTATCCATGCCGTCAATGGCGATCACCGTGGCAAATGCGCCCAGCAACTCATCGATCTGTGCCCGGGAACCGCGGCGGTAAAGGTCGTTTTCAAGAATCACGAGCGTGTCGAGTTCGCCAGCTTGGGCACGCTCGCGCAGGGCGTCGAGGTCCGGGGCATTTTCACCCACGAGCATCGCCAGTCCCAGACTATTGGCTTCCGGTACGACCAGCGAGAGCATGGCGGGCTGGTGAAGTTCACAGAGTGCTTCGGCGATCTGTGCCGCTGCATCCATACACGCGGGGTCTCCGCAGCTGGTGCCCGAGACAATCAGCGGACGTTTGGCAGCGCGCAAGGCATCTGCGGTGCTAGCGACCAGTGTGTCGATATTCTCATCGCCCATTCGCTCGCTGCTGCTGCGCAGTCGCTTGGCGACCGCAAAACCAAATGCCGCAATGCCGGCGGGGTCAAGCGATGCCCGCGCTTCGGCGACGTCATCCAGACGGGTATCTCCCGCCGTAACGATGAACATCGGGCTGCGCTGATTCTGAGCCAGATTTCGCACCGCGGCATCCTGCCAGGGCTGTAGTCCGAGGTCAGCGGCCATTTCGTAAGCCTTGTTGCGAACGCTCTGGCGGAGCGCCAACGCCAGCCGCGGCGCGCTCTGGGTGACATCCTCAGCGAGAATCAGAATGGCATCTGCGCCTTCCAGCGCATCCAGATCTGGCGTGCTTGCAGTGCATCGGCGCTGGAGATCAAGCGCTCTGTGCACCAGTGATTGCTCCTGCACAGAAAAGCCCGGTGCAAAATTGTCTGCTCCGGCTATCGCGCGTAACAGATAGTTGCTTTCCACTGATGCGCGTGGCGAGCCGATCGCGCCAAGCCGGCCCGTGGAACCCAGGCGTTGTAAATGCTCGAGCGCCGTGGCGCTGTCCAGAGCGTCGTACTTGCCCTGTGCGTTGCGCAAGCCGGTATGCTCGAGGCGTGAGTCTTGATTGACGTAGGCGGCGCCAAAGCGGCCTCGATCGCAGAGGAAATAGCCGTTGACCGCCGCATTGAAACGGTTATGCACGCGCTTAAGCTTGCCATAGCGTTCCCCGGGCATGGTGTTGCAGCCATAGGCGCAGCCCGTGCATACGGAAGGTGCGGACTGTAAATCCCACTTGCGCGTGTACTGATTAACGAGGGTCTTATCGGTGAAGACCCCGGTGGGACAAACCTCTACAAGATTGCCGGCGAACTCGCTTTCCAAAACGCCGTCATTCTGACGACCGAAGTAAATATGGTCATGCGCGCCCAGCGCGGCAAGGTCCTCGCCGCCTGCATAATCGCGGTAAAAACGTGTGCAGCGATAGCAGGTGATGCAACGGTTCATCTCGTGCTCGATGAGCGGGCCAAGATACTGGTTGCGATGGGTGCGTTTCTGGCCCCGGTATTGCCGGTCCCGGTGACCGACCATGACGGTCATATCCTGGAGATGACATTCGCCGCCCTCACCACAAACCGGGCAGTCATGCGGGTGGTTGATCATCAGCGATTCCACGATCGCTTTGCGAAATTCACCGGCTTTGTCACCGCTAAGGGAAAACAGTGCGCCGTCACTGACCTGCGTCATGCAGCCCATGACAATCCGTCCGTGTTGATCCTCGGCATTCTGGTACTGCACGACCGCGCACTGACGGCAGGCGCCGATAGAACCCATAGCAGGGTGCCAGCAGAAATACGGTAGGTTTAATCCCAGGGACAGGCAGGTCTCCAGCAAGTTTTTACCGGCCTCGACTTCATAGGCGACGCCATCGATGTGAATAGTGGCCATTAGCGGCACCCCCGTGCATCGAAGCGGCACTCTCGGTCGTGAATATGTGCCTCAAAATCATCTCGGAAGTATTTGATGGCGCTCTGCAGCGGCTCCATGGCGCCCGGTGCCAGCGCGCAGTGTGTGTTGCCCATGGCGCCGATATACCCAATTTGATGTGCGAGCGTGTCCATGTCCTCAGGCCGGCCTGTGCCCTCTGCGATGGAGCCCAACACCTGCGCGGTCCAGGGCAGGCCATCGCGGCAGGGGGTGCAGAAGCCGCAGGATTCCTGGGCGAAAAACTGGGTGAGATTGCGGACAAAGCCCACCGGACAGGTGCGGTCGTCCAGAATGATCATGGTCCCGGTGCCCATGCGGCTGCCGGCCTTGCCGATGCTGCCGTAGTCCATGGGCAGATCGAGGTGTTCCTCCACCAGGAAATCAGTAGAGCCACCGCCCGGCAAAAAACCGCGCAGCTTGTACCCATCTTCCATCCCTCCCGCATGCTCCTCGATGATTTCGCGCACCGATGTTCCGATGGGCAACTCCCAGCAACCGGGGTTTTTTACCCGACCGCTCACACCATACATCTTGGTACCGGCGTCCTCGCCCTTACCTAGTGCCTGGAACCAGTCCGCACCGCGCTCAATGATGTGGTGCACATTGCACAAGGTTTCGACGTTATTCACGATAGTTGGACGACCCCACAGTCCGCTCACCTGCGGGAAGGGGGGCTTGGCCCGGGGATTGGCACGCTTGCCCTCCAGCGCATTGATTAACGCGGTCTCTTCGCCACAGATGTAGCGTCCCGCACTGACATGCACATGCATCTTGAGGCTGAAGTCGCTGCCGAGAATATTTTCTCCCAGGTAGCCTTTGGCGTGGCAGGTGGCAATCGCTTCGCGCAGCAGCGCGGCCGCCTTGTAATACTCGGCGCGAATGAAAATATAGGACACGTCTGCCTGCAGGGTATACGCCGAGAGGATCATTCCCTCGATCAGTTGATGAGGATCACACTCCATCAGCAAGCGGTCTTTAAATGTTCCGGGCTCCATTTCATCGGCATTGCAGATCAGGTATTTGTGACCCGGGGTAACGGCATCGCCCATGGGCACGAAGCTCCACTTCATGCCCGTGGGGAACCCGGCGCCACCGCGCCCGCGCAGGTTTGAATCCTTGAGTATCTGCAAACAGTCCGCCGGGGCGACTTTGCCAATAGTGCTGCGCAGGGCCTGGTAGCCCCCGTTGGCTTCATAGGCCGAAAAATCTGTGGGAGAACGATCAGCGCGAACATTGCGGGTTAGCGGATTCGACAGCGCACTGGTGGCCCCGGACATTGTCATGAGGATTCACCTGCGTCCAGAATGTCGCACAGCTGCGCGGCGTCTATCGCCGTGTGCAGGTCTTCGCCAACCATCATCACCGGAGCCTTATCGCAGGCACCGAGGCAGGTAATCGGCAGCAGGGTATAGCGATTGTCGACGGTGGTTTCTCCCGGTTCGATGCCTAGGTGCTCACTGATACGGGCCTGCAGTTTGTCGCAGCCCTTAATCCAGCAGGTGATGCTGTCGCATAGCAGGATGACCTTGTCGCCTACCGGCCGGCGAAAAATCAGGTTGTAAAACGTGGCTATGCCCTCCAACTCTTCCGCGGACATATCGATGTGCCGGGCGATGGCGAGGAGACTCTCGTCCGAGATCCAGCCGCGGTGTGACTGCACGATCCTGAGTGCGTCGATCGCGACCGCCGAGCGATAGGGCAGGTGAGCGATCTCGGCATCGATCTCGGCGAGCTCCTCGGGACTGAGCGCAGGGATAAGTTGAGTCATAGGGCTAGCGATCCACGTCGGCCATAACAAAGTCGATACTCGCGATGATCGCGATCAAGTCCGGAATCATCAGTCCCCGGCTGATCAGCGGTATCTGTTGCAGTGCTGCAAACGACGGCGTGCGTATTCGCGTACGGTATGACCCGGTCCCGCCATCACTGATCAGGTGATAATTGTTAATACCCTTGGTTGCTTCGATGGGGAAAGAAGCCTCGCCGGGCGGTATCACCGGCCCCCAACTGACACTTAGGAAATGGTGAATTAGTGTTTCGATGTCATGCAGGGTCCGCTCCTTAGGCGGCGGTGTCGTCAGCCGGTGCTCGCTCTTGTAGGGGCCCTCGGGCATGTTGTCGAGGCACTGCCGAACGATGCGCAGGCTTTGGCGGATCTCTTCGACACGCACTGCCGCCCGGTCATAGCTGTCTCCCTTGTTGCCCAGAGGGACCTCGAACTCGAACTGGTCGTATCCACCGTAGGGGCGGTCCCTGCGCAGATCAAAGTCGAAACCCGTAGCGCGCAGCGACGCCCCGGTAATCCCCCAGGCAAGTGCCTCATCGGCGCTGTAACTGCCAATGTCTACAGTCCGCGCCTTGAGAATGCTGTTGTTCATTACCATTTTTTGGTAGTGATCCAGGCGCGCGGGCATGGCATCGATAAACTCACGCACCATGGTCTCCCAGCCCGCTGGCAGATCCTGGGCAACGCCACCAATACGGAACCATGCGGGATGCATACGTCCGCCGGTCACGGCCTCGATGATACCCAGCAGGCGTTCGCGATCGGCGAACATATAAAACACCGGAGACATCTGGCCCACGTCTTGGGCGAAGGTTCCGTAGAACACCAGGTGACTGGAAATGCGAAACAACTCAGAGAGCATAATGCGGATAACGCGCGCCCGATCGGGCACCGTGATGCCCCCGAGCTGCTCTACGGCCATCACATAAGCGAGGTTGTTCATCACCCCGCCGAGATAATCGATACGGTCGGTGTAGGGAATGAAGGTATGCCAGCTTTGGCGCTCGCCCATTTTCTCGGCACCGCGATGGTGATAGCCGATGTCGGGCACGGCGTCGACTACCACCTCACCGTCAAGCTGCAGTGCAATGCGAAATACCCCATGTACCGAAGGGTGGTTTGGCCCGAGATTGAGGAACATGAATTCGGTGTCGCCGTTACTGCGTTCCATTCCCCATTCCTCGGGACGAAACAGTAGGGCCTCCTGCTCCTGCGCCTGTTGCTCCTCGTTGATACTGAAGGGCTCCATTTCAGTAGCGCGGGCGGGGTGATCCTTGCGCAGCGCGTGCCCAACCCAGGTGGGCGGCAAAAGAATACGTCGCAGATTGGGATGTCCGGAAAATTCCACGCCATACATATCCCAAGCCTCGCGTTCATACCAGTTGGCGTTTGGCCATATCGCGACAGCCGAGGGCACGACGGGGTCGTCAATGGTGACCGCCGTTTTCAGGCGGATCTCCGCGCGGTCCGCGATATTCAGCAGGTGGTAGACCACGGTGAAATCGAGCGCGCCCTCAGGCTTGTGCTGGCGCAGGCGCTCGTCGATAGCAAACAGATCCAAAAGGACCACGAACTGCGGGCGCAGATGGCGCAGGATGTCGAGTAATTGTGTTCGATCAACATAAAACGTCGGCGTGCCGTCCGCCGTTTGCTGCGGCAAAAACGCCGGCGCGCCGAACTGCGTGAACAGCCCGTCCACGGCTCTGTTCTTACGGTCATTGCTGGGTGCCTCGGCTTGCAGCATGGCTGCTGGGCTCCTCGTTTTTTTGGGCCTAACGGCCGCCGTTTATGTTTTATTGTTATTTATATGCGAGCCCACGCGTGTTGTCACACGTCGGTAGGTGCCCGCAGTTCAGTTGCCCGATTACGCTCCTCCTTCAGTTGATCACGTTGGGAGGGCATATCGGGTTTGATTACGCTTTGCTCGCCAACCACCCAGCTCAGGGGACGGCGCTCTTGTTTGATGGCGTCCTGGAGCATCATCAGCCCCTGCATCAATGCTTCGGGGCGCGGCGGACAGCCGGGAACGTACACGTCCACGGGTATAAACTTGTCAACGCCTTGAACCACACTGTAAATATCGTACATCCCGCCGGAATTGGCACAGGAGCCCATGGAAATAATCCATCGGGGCTCCAGTAACTGGTCGTAAAGATGCTGCACCACCGGCGCCATTTTGCGAAACACGGTGCCTGAGATCACCATAAGGTCAGCCTGTCGCGGCGTCGCCCGGATCACTTCGGAGCCAAAGCGTGCAATATCATGGCGGCTTGTAAAGGAGGTCGCCATCTCGACATAGCAGCAGGACAGACCAAAATTAAAGGGCCACAGGGAATTCGCGCGACCCCAGGCGATCAGATCTTCGAGTCGCGCAAACATCACATTGCGCTTGATTTGTTCTTCGATACTCAACTCGTCGCCGCCCGGCGAGCTGGCAATTACGTCCTCGGGTTTAGAGAGGCTCCATTCCATCAGATCACCGCTGCCTGAGTAACAAAACTGTTGTGTGTATTCGGCGGCTCGGCAATTTCTTCGGGCCGCGCGCGCGCGCGCTGCTTGGTACCCCAGTCAAGGGCGCCGGTGCTCAGTTCGTAGATCAGGGCCACGACCAGTATGAGGATAAATAGAGAGACGGCGGCGAAGCCTGACCAGCCCAGCTCAAAGAAGGCCACCGCCCAGGCGAGTATAAATACTGTCTCCAGATCGAAGATTAAAAAGAGGATGGCAACCAGGTAGAACTCGACCGACATTTGCATCTGTGCCGAGCCAACGGAAACTACGCCGGACTCGAAGGGCATATTGGTGGCGGCGTTTGCGCGGTGTTGGCCAAGAATCCAGGATAAGACGAGCATGGTGGCGACGAGCAGAAGAACGCCAAGAAAATAAACTCCAAATGGCCAAAATACAGCTGCTGGCTCGCTCATAGTATAACTGCCGGTTATCTATTATTTTCTGCACATTGAACGTTCACTCGTTGTGCGTTGTTGTTCGCTTGCTCGGCCCCGGGGGCTTGGCGATATTAATTCCGACTATCCCGATAGTGACATGCTCGGCTTTGCGATACAAACCCGCGATGTCAAAAAATTATTGAGCAGGTGATTTATGGGTTTGTCTGGAATTCATCGATCCGTCATCGGGACGGTTCATTACACTGATGTCTGGATTACAGCTACTGGTGATCATGAATTAATTCAGATGCTGCCACCATTGATCGCTTTTCTCGGACTGATCAGGATTAATTAAGGCACCAATTTTGGGTGTGACTAAATTAATGCCGGCCGCATCTGAGGCTTTCACTGTACGTTTGATGGGTTCTCCCCATGTATGTAGAGCCAAATCAAACGTCGCCCAATGTACAGGCAGCATAACTTTGCCCTTAATGTCTTGATGCACTTGTACCGCTTCTTCTGGGGTCATATGAATGTCATGCCAAGATTGTCCGGGTCCATAAGCGCCTACTTTGATCAGGCTTAGATCAAAAGGGCCAAGCCGCTCTCCGATTTTTGCAAATTCTTTTGAATATCCGGTATCGCCGCTAAAGAAGATTTTTTGAGATCCCATGATGGACCAAGATGCCCATAGGGTTCGGGCAGCATCAGAAAGCCCACGATTTGAATAGTGGCGCGCAGGCGTCATGACGATGTCAATTTCCCCAAGCTGCGCTTTCTGCCACCAATCCAGTTCGACAATAGACTCGTCTTTAACATCCCACGCCAAAAGCTGATCTTTTAATCCAAGAGGTATAAAAAAGCGGCAATCGCCTTTTGCTAAATGGCGTATGGTCGCCTCGTCCAAATGATCATAATGACTATGCGAAATAATGACTCCATCCACATTAGAAATAGACGCTAAATCAATAGGGGATGGATGGAGCCGCTTTGGCCCAGCAAATGAAAAGGGTGAAGCACGCTTTGATAGAACCGGGTCAATCAAAATTCGTTTATGGTCCATTTCAATCAAGTTACTTGAATGCCCCAGCCAGGCAACGTGCAGTGTTTGAGAAGCTCGTTTTTCCCAATGGTCAGGGCTGATTTTTACAAAGGGAATCTCGCCCTTGGGCGAACGTTGTGAAGCCTTAAACAAGGTATCTATCAACACGTTCATATCAAATTTATAATCAGCTTTTGGTTCGAGATTGAAAAACCGACCTTCATGCTGATGGGGTGACTGAGCAATTCTTTCGGCCCCTTCTTCGCTGATCGGTGTATTGATTGAACACCCCAAAAGCATCGTCAAGCCACTCAGAAGACCACATGCAAAAATTAAAATCGCCAAGATTTTTTCCACCGACGTTGAAAAAAAGAGAGTTTCATAATGCTTCCAATATCAACTTCCGGCGAAAAAAAGCAATATCTCTGGTGATGCTCTGGTCGGTGGTGCCGTCAAATTAACTTCTGCTGACCCATGAAACTTTAGACGTCAGCCTCAGGCTACTGCTTCTGCCCAACTTCCAAACGCACTTTCCCTTAGGTCTCGATAGTGTTGAGCGCGTACCAGATGCCTGCCGAGGTTGAACAAATTAAAACAGCTGCATGAGCCGTGACAAATCGCTGGGCCTGCCTCATGGACTTGAATCGCGGCATCTCGTTCTCGAATCCTGGTCGCCTCGTGTGACTGCTCAGCTCGATTATTCTCATACTACAGCGTACTGTCGATTGTCTCGGGTAGCAGTTTCCTATGCGCGACTCCATCCCGTTTAGCCTGAAGCAATACATCAACCAACTTCCCATCCTGGTCCACAGCGCGCCACAGGTAATGCTGCTTGCCATTGATCTTCACGAAGACCTCGTTGATGTAGAGGGTATTGCCGTAGCCTCGATGAGTCGCTTTGCGGCTAATAGGGGCAACGGGGTAAGCTCCGTAACCTACTAACAGTATCGGAGATGAGTATGTTGCGACAGGCAAAGTGGCTCACGAGAGGGGCGTTCCTTTTCCTACTGTGTGCGGGACCTACTGCTCAGGCATTCGACATTGAAGGCGCTACCCGTGCTTATCTGAGTTCGACCTCGGCCGAAGCGATCGCCAATACCGATGGTTACGTGAATACCGGCTACGTCATTATGCTTCTTGATACGGTGGCGGCGGTGTTGTTCGCTTGGCTGCTACTCGCGCGGGGCTGGTCGCGGCGTTGGCGAGAACTTGCGGAGAGGAAGTTAAAGGCGCCCTTTGCCCAGGCGTTTATCTACGTACCGATCTACGCGCTGGTGTCGTCTGTATTGTTGTTTCCGCTTACCTGGTTCAGTGGCTTTTATACGGAACATAAATTCGGTCTGGCCACCCAGTCTTTTTCTTCCTGGTTCGGGGACTTCCTCACAGAGGGTCTGGTCACCACGGTATTGTTCGCGCTGTTTGTGGGCTTGCTGTACATGGTGATTCGCCGAACTCGCGACAATTGGTGGGCCTGGGGTTCGGGTCTGTCTATCGGCTTTATGCTGTTTGCCTTGTTTATCAGCCCCACCTTTATCGATCCGCTGTTTAACGAATATCGGCCCATGGATGAAGGCCCTTTGAAAGAGCGAATTCTGTCGATCGCCCGGGCCAACGGGATGCAGACGGACGATGTTAAGCAGGTGGATGCGTCGCGTCAGACGAACCGGGTCAGTGCTAATGTCAGCGGTCTGTTCGGAACTGCGCGAATTGCCCTCAATGACAATCTTTTGAATCGTGCCGATGCGGACAGTGTCGAAGCGGTGATGGCTCATGAGATTGGCCACTACGTGCTCAACCATCAAATCAAAATGATGCTCGCGCTGCTGCCGATACTGCTGGCTATTTTCTTCTTCACAAACCTGATTTTTCGCGCATTACTGCAGCGTAAGGGCGAGGACTGGGGTGTGCGCGGGATAGACGACTACGCGGGGTTCCCTTTGCTTGCGGCGATTCTCACCGTCGTGGGATTACTGGCTACGCCGGTTTTTCAACGCGTGGTCTATACGCAGGAGTACGAGGCCGACCTGTTTGCGATCAATGCCACCCAAAACCCCGATGCCTGGGCCAAGGTGGCTCTACTTACAGCGGAATATCGAAAGCTTGAGCCATCTGATTTTGAAGAGAACTGGTTCAATCACCACCCTTCGCCCTATATGCGTATCTACATGGCTATGCGCTGGAAGGCTGAGCACCTCCCGCAGGATGAGGTCATGGAAAAGACCGTCGCTGCGCCCTAAGTTATGGGGACAGTTCGCTTAATTAGTTACGGAACTATAGGGCAAATAAACGGCCCGTCGTGAGGAGATTTCCTCACCGATTCGCTCCCGACATCATCAGTTATGCAGTCTGACTCTACCTCAGATTCAACCTCAGCCACCGTGATATCGAGGGCCTACTCGCTGAGCGTGGCATCACCGTCAGCCGCGAAGCTATTCGCCTCTGGTACCCAAAGCACTCGCTACGCTCATGGGGCAGGCCCTGCATCAAATTCGGAACCATTTATACCCGCCGCTTGAAACGAAAGCATCGAGGATGCGGCCACACATTCTATATAGATGAAGTGTTCGTGACGATCAATGGTAAGCAGCATTACCTCTGGCGTGCCGTAGATCAAGATGGCGAAGTAGTGGATGTGTTTCTACAGACCAAGTGGGATGGCGCTGCTGCAAAACGCTTCGTCAGAAGGTTATTGCGCAGCCATGGTGTTGAGCCCCGGAAGATCGTCACTGACAAGCTGCGGAGTTATGGAGTTTCTCATCGGGAGTTGATGCCGGATGTGATTCATGGCACTCAACAGTATGAGAATAATCGATCACAGTGATCACATGAGGCGACCCGGGCCAGGGAGCGAGGGATGCGGAAGTTCAAATCGACCAGGCAGGCCCAGCGGTTTCTCAAGGCCCATGCTGCAGTCAGCAATCTGTTTAATCTCGGTAGGCACTTGGTTGGAGCGCAGCATTACCGTGATCTCAGGGTCAGTGCGTTTGCTGAATGGAGCAGGGCGGTTGCTTGAAGGTACTTGACCATTTTTCTGATTTCGCGGAAGTTAATTTGCCAATACCCAACTTACTGATGCGCTGCACGCTGCTGAAAGGGTTTATCACCCTTGACTACCTTGATCGTTTTCCCGAGGGCATGCAGGTGAAGGCTGGATGGCTGCTGGAGGGTAAAATTCACTTCGAAACCGATGTGGTCGCGGTCTTGGAGAACGCACCGAGCTCTTTTGAGCGGCTGTTCACGGGTAAGAACCTTGGCACACTGGTAGTACAGGTTTCCGAAGAGCCATAGCTAGACGGCTGGGACGCCCCGGGCGTTCAATCGCCACCCCGGAGCTACACCGCTTAATCCGATAAACCGGTTACACACATACCCTGTACGGTCGACAAAAACAGGGTATGTGCTCTAGCGAGGTCAACATCCTCATCAAAGTACACGGCTGAGCGCAGGCCTATCATGATGGCATAGGCAAGCTCCGCGGCATCCTGTGGGACCGGAGGTAAACTCACCTTGGATTCACGGAATATGTTGCTGAGGAAGTCCTTGCAATACATATCAAACTGCGACTTGGTGACGCGCAATACGTCATCATTTACCGCCGCCCCAAAGCACTCCAGCATAAAGCCGATTTCCTGGCGCGTACTGCTTTCCCCATGGAACCAGAAATCAGCAAGCGCCTCCATTCTCAATGCTGTATCAAGAGTCCGCATTTCTTCCAGTCGAAGCACAAAACGCTCGGCGACGTTCTGAAAATATTGCTCCAGCACATCTTCTTTGCCATCGAAGTAGTACAGCAAATGGCTGGCCGACATATCGGCGCTCTGAGCGACGTCCGCCAAGGTCGTCCGCACGTAGCCCTTTTCGATGATGCAATCATGTAGAGCACGAAAAATCTTGCGCCGCCGCTCATCCCCGCGTGAGTCTCGTCGTCCCACAGTAGGCGCCACCTTGCCTTTACCCACAGGTTCAGACATGCGCATCGCACCCGCTCCGGAGGTACCGGGGTGTCGCAATGGGGATATTCGGGTTATCTTTAATTTTATTCAAAAGTAGCCTAGAATCTTGCGGTACTCACCAAAAATGGATAATAACATGGGTGTCGAAGGTCTTAGACTACTGATCACAGGCGCGTCGGCTGGTATAGGCGAAGGTACGGCGCGACTCGCCGCCCAGCGCGGTGCATCAGTGCTGCTTGCCGATCTAAACGATGAGCAGGGCGAACGACTCGCCGAAGACATCAACGCCGCAGGCGGCACCGCTGTTTACCAACACTGCGACGTCAGCAATGAAGACGATCTCGAAGCCGTCATGGAAGTGGCGAAGAGCCGCTTCGGAGGACTCGACGTACTGCATAACAATGCGGGAATCCATGAGAGCGCGCTGAGCGATAAGCTCACCCTCGACACCATGAGTCGCGACGTATTCGAGAAGATCATCAGCGTGAACCTCACCGGAGCCTGGCTTTGCGCTAAGTATGCGCTTCCGCTGCTGAGAGAGAGTGATAACGCTTCGATTATCAATGCAGGCTCCACCAGTTCCTTTACTGGCTACCCCCAATGCCTGGCCTATGGCGCGAGCAAAGGCGGCATCATGCAGCTCACCAAAATGCTGGCCGTGGATCTGGCGCCCGACGGCATCCGGGTCAATTGTTACTGCCCGGGGTCGATTCACACGCAGATGGTTGACAATTTCCTGAAAGCGGCGCCAGACCCCAAAGCAATGCTCAACACGATGACCATGACACATCTAGTGCCACGCATGGGGCAGCCCGTCGATGTCGCAGAACTGGTGTGCTTTCTCGCCAGTCCGGAATCCTCTTTTGTGAACGGCGCCGTGTGGGCAATCGATGGAGGTTCTTTGGCGTGGAGAGGAACGCTGGACATTCTAGGTATGGAGCCACAGGCATGAGTTTATCAACGCAAGACAGAGTCGCTATACAAGAAGTTCTCGCCCGCGCCGCCTACGGCTATGACGAGAAGGCGCTGGATATACTCGAGGCCTGCCTCAGCCCGGATGCCGTGTTTAGCATTCAAGTTCAGGGTGGTGACGTGATTGGCCCTTTTGAGGGCCGAGACGCGATCATGGGACTGTACAAACAATCCATGGAGCAGCAAACCGATCAGCGCCGCCACGTGATCAGCAATGTCTTCGTCATGACTGACAGTGACGAGCCCGAGGTAATATCCAATCTTTCTCTGATCGCCACCGAAGACGGCAAAACCGGGCTGCTTACTGCCGGCGTCTATCGCGACCAGCTCCGCCGCAACACGACAGGCTGGCAGATAGTGAAACGTCACCTTGATCTCGATAACGCATACTGAGCATCGCCATGAATATCGGCAAGATACCCGCTAAAACGGCACGCCTTGCACCCGAAAAAGAGGCGATCATTGATCCACATAGCGGTCGACGGATCAGCTACGGAGACCTCGAGGCCCGTGTTCGTCAGTTGGCGAATGGGCTGACCGATACTCTCTCCCTCCAAAAAGGCGATCGTGTTGCCATTTTGTCAAAAAATGCGATCGAGTACCTGGAGCTGATTTACGCCTGCGCCCGAGTTGGACTGATTGCCCAACCGCTTAACTGGCGTCTGTCGAAGGACGAGCTAACACGGATTGTTGATGACGGTGAACCCAGGACCCTGGTTGCTTCCGAAGAGTATGCGGAACTGGCAAGCGCGCTGCGTGAGGGCTCCTCGCCGGAAACGCTGCTGGTGTTTGGCAGTGATTCAGACGGTAGCTATGAGGCCCTCATTGCGGCAAGCGATAACCGGGAGCCGGACCCCGACGACCAGATCGGTGGCGACGACCCGGTATTGATTCTCTACACAGGCGGCACCACAGGTCAGTCCAAGGGTGCCCTGCACAGCCATCACAGCCTTTACATGGGCATGATCAATCAAACCGTCGCTGAACGAATCGTGCCCAGCGACGTGTATATGCTGACCGGGCAGATGTTCCACATACCGGTCGCCCTAGCCATGAACTATATGCTGCACGGCTGCCCCCTCGTTCTGATCAACTTTGATGCCAAGCTCGCCCTCGAACTGATAGAGCGTGAGAAAGTCACCGCGTTTCTCGGCGTCACCACCATGCTCAACTGGATGATGGCGGTCGACAACTTTGCTGACTTCGACCTGAGCAGCTTACGCAATATCCAATACGGTGGCGGCCCTATGCCGCAAACGGTAGTCGCCGCTGCTCTACAAGCGTTCCCCTGCACATTGATACAAGGCTATGGACAAACCGAGGGTATGACGATGAGCTTCCTGTCCCAGGAAGATCATGTGCATGCAATGCAGGGCGAGCACCCCGAGCGCCTCGCCTCCTGCGGTCGTGAAGGCTTTGTAAGTTCACTGAGAATTGTTGATGAGCACGGTTCAGACGTACCGCGAGATACCAGGACGCCCGGAGAAATTCTGGTGAAGTCAGAAGCAAATATGCTCGGTTATTGGCGACGCCCGGAACTGACCCAGGAGAGCTTCAAGAATGGCTGGATGTGCACCGGCGACGTAGCGATGTGGGACAGCGAAGGTTATGTCTACATCGTTGATCGCGCCAAAGACATGATCATATCTGGCGGCGAAAACATCTACAGCACTCAGGTCGAAGCTGCCATCCACCAACACCCGGACGTCCTTGAATCGGCCGTTTTTGGTATTCCAGACGACGAGTGGGGCGAGGCTGTCAAAGCCGTCGTGGTTCTGAAACCCGGAGCCAGTGCCACGGCCGAAGACATTATTACAACGGCAAGCTTACATCTGGCGTCGTATCAGAAACCGCGATCCGTTGATTTCGTAGACAGCTTGCCAAAGGCGCCGACGGGGAAAATCCTCAAGCGTGAGTTGCGTGACCCCTACTGGCAGCAACGAGGCGCAAAGGTATGAGCGGTGTATTGAACGATTCTGTGTTGTCTGCGATCGGACGCCGTAGCGAACCGCGACGCGAAATTGTCACCCGTCGTGATATTCGGAAATACGCAGTGGCCACAGGCAATCGCCAACCTAAATACCTCGACGGAGACGAAGCACCGCCGATGTTTCACGTCAGCCTTTTTTGGGATGTCGTTGAGCTGGATCAACTCACGCCAGACGGTGTATCCATCGACACTCTGCTACCGAAGTTTCCGCTGGAAAAAGCCATGGCTGGCGGGCTGCACCTCGAGTATCACCGCCCTGTGCACCCGGGCGACTGGCTGACCGCGACGCGCACACTGACCAACATTTACGAAAAAGCCGGTCGCAGCGGTGCGCTGATTTTCTATGAAGTCGTAATGGAGATTGTTAACGATATTGGCGATCCCGTCATCACCGAAAAAACCACGAGAATCCTTCGATGACCAGTGCCATAGACACGCTGCAAATGTCCGAGCTCACGACACAGCAAGCGCTGCCGAAGCGTCACTTCACTTCGGACAACGTGCAGTTAATGCTGTACAACGCGGCGCTTTGGAATGGCCATCGAATACACTTTGACGCCCCTTACGCAAAAGACGTCGAGGGCTACCCGGGCCTTGTCATCGCAGGGCCGCTGCTCGGGGACTGGCTTCATCAACTCGTAGAAGAGTGGCTCGGCGAAGCGGGTCGCATCGTGTCGATGGAGTACTCAAATCGGTCTGCATCCTACATCGGCGACACCTTGACTGCGACGGGCCACATTGAGGACATCGATTTCGAAGTCGGCCGCGTCGTTTTGAAGGTTGATATTCGCAATGCTGAAGGTAGTTCAATCACACCGGGCACGGCGGTCGTCCAGTTTCTCCAGGACAACAACGAGCCGGGCGACGAGTGAGCATCTGAAAATGGTAAATAGTTTGCGTGGAAAAGTTGCCCTTGTCGGTGTAGCCGATACAGCGGTAGGCGAGCTGCCGGGACGTACGGCAATGGAGTTGTGCATCGAGGCGGGTATGGCCGCGCTAAAGGATGCAGGATTGGGTAAGCATCAAATCGACGGTTTGATAACCTGCAATGCCATGTCCCAGCCCATGCTCTACCACGCTGAGGCAACGGCCGAGTACCTACAGATTTACCCGCGCTACTGCATGACCTTGAATGCCGGAGGGGGCACAACATTTTCGGCCCTCCACCATGCCGCTTCGGCCATCGTTACCGGCATGGCTGAAACAGTCCTGATCACCATGGGCGATAGCCTGCGCAGCGGTTTAACTCGTGACCAGGCCATGTTGGCGCAGTCCAGTACGGGGCATCCGCAATTTGAACAGCCCTTTGGCGCTACGGTACCAGCCTATTACGCACTGATCGCCCAGGCTCACATGCATGAATTCGGGACAACCGAGGAGCAGCTAGCTGCAATCGCTGTTGCCGCTCGCGCCCACGCCGCAAAAAATCCTGCTGCGCAGAAGCGCGATCTGATCAGCGTCGAAGATGTTATGAACTCGCGCAGAATCGCCGACCCGCTAAAACTTCTGGATTGCTCACTGGTGTCCGATGGAGGATCTGCCGTTGTGATGACATCGGCGGAACGCGCCAAGGATTTCCCCAATGCTCCCGTGTATCTCCTGGGAGTGGGTGAAGGCCATGGTCACGAACATATTAGCCAGGCCAAAAGCCTGACCCACTCTGCGGCTAAAGATGCCGGCCAACGAGCTTTTGCGATGGCCGGCCTCACACCACAGGACATGAATTTTGCCCAGCTTTACGATTGCTTTACCCCGACAGTGCTAGTAGAGCTCGAGGACCTTGGGTTCTGCCCAAAAGGTGAAGGTGGCCCCTTCGCGGCCTCCGGCGCCCTACTCCCGGGCGGCTCGCTGCCCGTCAATACCCATGGCGGCCTACTCTCGCACAGCCATCCCGGTAACCCGGGGTCTATGTTTGCGCTGAGTGAAAGTGTCTGGCAGCTGCGAGGCACCGCCGGTGATCGTCAGGTTCCCCGGGCTGAAGTAGGTCTTGTACATGCCCAGGGCGGCATCATGTCATCGCACACCGCCGTAATTCTCGGACGTGACCGGAGCTAAAATGAATCGCGTAACGCCATCCGTAACGGCACTGAGCGCCCCCTGGTTCGACGCCTGCGCGCGTGGTGAGCTTTTACTCCAGCACTGTGGCGTCTGCGACGTCTTTCAGTTTTATCCCCGCAGCATCTGCGCCCAATGTGGAGAAGCTGATCCCCGCTGGGTCCAGGCGAGCGGACAGGGACATGTCATGAGCTTTACCATCGTGCAGCGCGCATTGAGTAAAGCCTACGATGCACCCTACGTCGTGGCGCTTATCAAGCTCAAGGAAGGCCCCACGATGATGAGTAACATCACCGGTGCTGCGGATGGCGAACTACAGATTGGCCTTGCAGTGACAGCCCATTTCGAAGCCTGGAATGAGGATATACACCTACCGGTTTTTTGCATTAGCAAGGAGGAGCCTGCCGAATGAACACACCATCTTTGATACCGGTCGCCGTGATCAATCCTGACGCCGCTTCCGATGCTCTGGACGCCAAGCAGCCAGATATCAACAACGGCACGCGTATCCATGCCACGGACGGCTATTTTACGAAAAATTATCAGGATCTGGAGTGGGAGCGTCTGTGGACCAAAAGCTGGCTAATTGCGGGCGTTACTGCGGATATCCCCGAGCTTGGCGACTACTTTCTTTTTGATATCGGCAGCGAGTCGCTGATTATCACCCACAACGAGGAAGGCATTCGTGCCTTCTACAACGTATGCAGTCACCGCGGGGCACGTCTGGTGACCGAGGAGCGCGGTAATAAAAAAGTCTTTGTCTGCCCGTTCCATAGCTGGAGCTTTCACAACAGTGGTGAGCTGCGGCGCATCACCGATGAAGAAACCTTCCAACCGGAGGTCATTGCGCATAGACCCGGCCTCACGCCATTACGCTGCGAGGTGCATGCGGGCATCGTCTTTATCTGTATGGATGATAATGCACCGCCTCTGCAGGAGATACTGGGACTGCCCGAGGGTTATCTTGAGGCTTACAACATTGAGCAAATGACCGTGGTGCGCCATGTGCGCAGCGAATGGGGTTCAAACTGGAAAGTCGGGGTTGAGGCCTTTTACGAAAGCTACCACCTGCACGCAGTACACCCGGAAACACGTGGCGTGATGGGCGATCTGAACGTGCAGTACGACCTCTACCCCCAAGGCGCGAGCCGCATGATCGTGCCTCTGGGCCAACCCAGTCCGCGCGCGCACGACCAGGAAACCGTTAACGAAGGCCTGCAGATGATGCTCCAGGAAGCGGGCGTCGATCCTGAAGACTTTACCGGATCCGCAGCGGATGTCCGCCGTGCCATTCAGGAGGGCAAACGTCAGCGCGCCGAGCGGCTCGGTCTGGACTACAGCCACTTCAGCGACAGCCAGCTCTCAGACAGCTGGGCCACAGGTGTCTTCCCCAACGTGCAAATGGGTTGCCACCCCGAAGCCATTTTCCTGATGCGGTTTTTGCCGCACAAAAGTGACCCCGAACGCTTCTACTACGACACGATGACGCTAATGATGCCGGTGGATGATCCCGACTATCGCTCTCCCGCCTGGATGGGATTGGCCGAGGGCACGGATGTCAGTGGCAACACACGTCCCGCAATGGAGTACTACAGTCTTGGGGAAGACGCTCAGCTTGGTATGGTCTTGAGCCAGGACGCTGAATTTCTGCCGATTGTGCAGCGCGGAATGCGCAGCCGCGGCTTCAAAGGTCAGCTGTGGGGAGAACAGGAACAACGCTTGCGCCATTTCCACGTCGAACTGGAGCGACGACTTGAAATTCACAGTTGAACGTCAGCCTGCCACGCGCACCCCTAAAGAGTCAGATGCACGCGACAAGCGCTTGACAATAATGCGATCAAAGCACAGTCTTTGAATATAGTTCAAACTAGCAGTCAACAGATCCGCAATCACACCAAAAACAATAACGAGGGATTCAAAAATGAATAGTTTTCTCCGCAGTTCTCACTATCTGGCACGGCAGCGGGTCAGAGTCGCGGCGCTAGTTGCAGCGGGCGTACTACCAGCGGCTATGCTGTCGGCT
>NZ_JBLGBE010000029.1:0-39896 GCF_047617445.1 Congregibacter sp. | reverse complement strand
GTTCGGACACCTCAATTCGCACCGCGCGGATATCATAGACTTGTGAAAAGCCGATGCCCTTACGCTGCATTTTTCGCCAGATACTGTAGATATGCTTTGAACGACCGCTGACCTCAACATCAATGCCCGCGCCACCCAGAACCGAACGCAACTGCGCTATGACCCGGGTAACAAAACGATCTCGTTCCAGCCGCTTGCCATCTAGCAATTTCGCAATGCGCATGTAGGAATCGTTGTAAAGATAGCGGAACGACAGATCCTCAAGCTCCCACTTGAGGTGACCAATACCAAGACGATGGGCGAGCGGCGCATAAACATCAAACACGTCTCGCGCCACCAACTCTTGCCGTGTCTTATCACTTTTGACAGCGCGAATCGCGCAGGTCCTTTCTGCCAGTTTTATCAGGGCGACCTGCACGTCATCAACAATCGCTACCAGCATCTGCCGAATATTGTCGCGCTGCCGCTCTGCTTCCTCCAGTACCGCAGCATCACTAGGATTGCGTAAGTCGGCAATCGTGGCCATTCGCAAAGCCCCTCGAAGAAGGTCCGTCACTGCTTTGCCAAAACGCGCTTCAACATCGCTGATTCCCAGCCGCTGTTCGCGCACAGCGCGATAGAGTAGGCCGGCGATGAGACAGTTCGCCCCGACCCGCAGCTCCGCGAGAATCTGCGCAGACTCTATCCCTGCCCATTCACAATTTGAATCCCGAGCCCAATCACCGGTGTCTATTCCTGGAATTTGAGCGGCGTCATGTAAAGCATCCAAGGCGTCGCGCAAGCGCTCGGCACTTACCTTAGAGAGAGCCTCGGCTTCGGGAAGCTGGTCAAGCCAAGCTTGTGGGTCTACAGCACCATCACTTGAAAAGTAGCTTTGTTCGCGGACTTGGACCATCGTATCAGTCCTTGTCGAACACGCCGGTAGACAGGTAGCGATCACCACGATCACAGATGATCATCACAATCGTCGCATTCTCTACCTCAGCCGAGACACGCAATGCCCCCGCCACCGCGCCTCCCGCCGAAACACCACAGAAAATGCCCTCTTCGCGTGCCAGGGCACGCATCGCATCCTCAGCCTCGTCCTGTGAAATATCCAGCACACGGTCAACCCGAGCAGGCTCAAAAATACGTGGCAGGTAGGCCTTCGGCCAACGCCGAATACCTGGAATACTGGCCCCTTCCTTAGGCTGAAGCCCGACGATTTCGATATGAGGATTTTGAGTTTTGAAATACGCGGAACAACCCATAATCGTACCGGTCGTCCCCATAGAACTCACAAAGTGCGTAATTTCCCCCGCCGTCTGCTGCCAAATTTCTGGTCCGGTTCCACGATAGTGCGCCAAAGGATTATCTGGATTGGCAAACTGGTCCAAAACGATACCCTCACCCGCATCACGCATCATATGAGCGAGATCCCGGGCACCTTCCATTCCCTCTTCTGCCGTAACCTCGATGAGTTCTGCGCCGTAAGCACGCATAGCCTGTTTCCGCTCACTGCTGGCACTGGCGGGCATAATCAGTCGCATCCTATAACCACGCACCGCTGCTGCCATGGCCAGCGCTATGCCTGTATTGCCACTCGTGGCTTCGATAATCGTATCACCGGGAGAGATATCCCCACGCGCTTCAGCCTCGGCAATCATACTCATCGCGGGACGATCCTTTACCGAGCCGGCAGGGTTATCGCCTTCCAGCTTGGCCAACAAAACGTTGCTCGTAGCTCCCGGTAGACGCTGTAAGCGCACAAGCGGTGTGCCACCAATACAGGCCTCAATAGTTGGATAATCCGGCATATCAGTTCCTGCAACCCCTGTGGACGCTCGCCATTTTCATAGGTAAAACCGCGATCACCTTATGCCAGCAACACGGCGAATGCCACTGCATAAGCGCGCTCGTCAGACAGCGTCAAAATAACCTTACTACCCCCCTTGTTGTGGGCCACTGCACTGCCTCGGGGCGATAAGTGCACCACCGGAGCACCTGTTTCAGCCGCACGTAGTTCAATATCCTGCCAACTCAACTCGATTCCGATACCCGTACCTATACTCTTGGCAATGGCCTCTTTTGCAGCAAAGCGCTTCGCCAGGTAGCGCCAGGGTTGCGCTTTTGTATGACACATCAAGATCTCATTCGGGGTGAGAATTCGCTGCTCAAACCGCTCCCCATGGCGACGCCAAACCGCTTCGATTCTAGCTATCTCAACAATATCTGTGCCAATCCCTATCAAGTGTCACCTATCTCTACTTGTTCGTCAGCGTGTACCTGCGGCCCGCCCGCAGTCTCAAACATACTCCGGGAGCGCAGCGGCGCTGCACCGAGATGCGGACGTAGCAAGGCTCTTACCATACGTTTGGCGGCCAATCCGTTACCCGCTTCGAAACGCCCTTGAGCGATGGCCATGATCTCTGTGCCGGCGAAACTGACGTTTGAAGCGGCCGAGGCTGATGTCTCCCGGAAACCAAAATCCGGTACAAGAACATAACGAGCCTCCGCACGAATCGCGGCGCCCCGAGAAGCATCGGTGGATAAGTCCACGGCATAACCGAGCTCCTCAAGGAGTCGAAACTCGAAGCGTCGTAACGCGGGTTCAAGCGCAGTTCTCGCACTCGCCACGCTCGCGATATCCGACAGGTCGGCGATCGCAGCACCATAGGCTGTGAACACGGCAGGCTGGACTTCAAATCGCTGCAGTAAGCGAAGCAGGAGTTCGTTGAGGTAGAAGGCGCTGAGCAGAGCTTCGCCATGCAAGGGTGGCAGTTCACCGCCAGATTCAGCACCCGTGAGCGTGAGAAGCTCACCCTTACCGCTGAAACTCAATAACAATGGACGAAAGGGCTGCAAAATGGCACCCAAGGGGCCACCGCGCCGGCGACGACTTAGTCCTCGGGCAATCAGGCCTAAACGCCCGTGCTCAACGCTAAAAACATCGAGCAATTCGCTATTGTCGCGAAAGGGACGTCGATGCAAAAGATAACAAGGCTGCAGCTGTACGCGCATCAGCCAGACGGTCTATGACGCTCAACGCCCATCGTCATAGCCCAGACTCCGCAACGCTCGCTCATCGTCCGACCAACCAGATTTTACTTTCACCCAAAGATTAAGCATGACCTTGCTGTCCACCAGTTTCTCGATGTCCTTGCGCGCATCCGTGCCTATTAGGCGTAATCGGCTGCCTTTTTGACCGATGAGAATAGCCTTCTGTCCTTTGCGCTCTACGAGTATGACCGCGGAGATATGTACGATTCCACCCTCATGACCGTACTCCTCAATCTCTACCGTCGTGGAGTAAGGCAGCTCGTCACCGAGTTGACGGGTGATTTTTTCCCGCACAATCTCAGCAACCAAAAAGCGCGTGCTCCGATCGGTTATCTCATCTTCTTCAAACAAAAACGGAGCCTTAGGCAGCCGCTTTACGATCTCTGTTTCGAGTACCTCGAGGTTTCGACCCCGCAGAGCAGAGAGCGGGATCAACGCCGCAAAATCCGCCCGCGGAGCCAGAGTCTCCAGACTAGGCAAAATGGCATTAGGATTATCCTCGAGATCAACTTTGTTAATCACAAGCAGCAACGGCACATTACTCGCCACACAGCTTTTCAGCACCCGCTCGTCATCGTCACGCCACTCCCCCCGATCTACGACCATGACGGCAATATCTACCGCGGCAAGGGCCGCACTCGCCGTACGGTTCATAAAGCGGTTCAGTGCCCGATCCTGACCACCGTGAATACCCGGGGTGTCGACAAACAACATCTGTGCAGAGTCGGTGGTTTTGATTCCGAGAACTTGGTGACGCGTGGTCTGGGGTTTACGCGAGGTAATGGAAAGCTTTTGCCCCAGCAGATGATTCAACAAGGTAGATTTACCGACGTTGGGTCGGCCTACAATCGCCACGTAACCGCAGCGTTTTTCTTCGCTCATGATTCCCCCAGTTGGATCAACACTGCTGTCGCAGCGGCCTGTTCCGCAGTACGGCGGCTTTCGCCAACGCCTTCGGCTACTTCGTCACCATCTGACAACTCACAGGCAACGGTGAATATTCGCGCATGTTCTTCGCCGGCCGCTTCGCGCAAAACATATTCCGGTAAAGGACGGCCAGTGCCCTGGAGCAACTCCTGCAGTCGAGTTTTTGGATCTTTGCGCGCTTGTTCGAGCTTAAGACTCTCAAAGCGACTTTTAAAAACCTTGGAGATTGCTGTACGGCAGCCTTCTATACCCAGATCCAGAGCGATTGCGCCCAACAAGGCCTCGAGAGTATCTGCAAGAATCGAGTCACGCCGGCGACCACCACCGTGCCTCTCCCCCGCGCCTAAGCGTAGCTGCTCACCCAATTCCAGCTCTCGGGCGACCGCGGCGAGCGCGCTACCTTTTACCAGGGACACCCTGAGCCGGCTAAGCTGGCCCTCATCGGCATCGGGGAAACGCGCATAAAGTTCTTCACTGACGATGTAACCAAGTACCGAGTCACCCAAGAACTCCAGACGCTCATTATTACGACTGCCAACGCTCCTATGGGAAAGAGCCTGCGTGAGTAATGCACCGTTGTTCAGCCGGCAACCAAACTGCCGCTCCAACCACTGCTGCGCATCCATCACTCGTCGTTGTAAACCTCACCGGCAACGAACACCAGATCGTCATATTTAACGACCACGTCAATGCGCCAAAACAAGGGGATACGATCCTCGTAATTAGCATTAAGCATGACTTTTCCGTCTTTACGAATAATCTCTATATCTCTAGGTTTGATCGTCTTGATCTGATTCATATTGAAACTACCGGAGAGCGCGCGACGAATATCTGCAATAGTATCTTCGTCATCGTCGTATCCCTCTGCTGCTTGAATCACCAACTCACGAATGGTCTGGTACTCGATCAATCCCGGCGCAATACGAATCCCGGACATCACAAAGAAACCCACCATCACACCGATAGTTAGCATGCCCAGCATGCCCATTCCCTGCTGCTTAATTAGCGTTTTCATAGCCGCCCCCTCGGTGACTGTCCGCCGTGAGCGGACTTATTCGATACCACCCACACGATCAAATCTTGGGATGCTAAACAGTGAATCCCAATGCATCCAAATCGCAAAGGCCTTGCCTACTATATCGCGCTCACTCACCTGCCCCCAAACGCGGCTATCGGAGCTATTGTCGCGATTATCACCCATCATAAAGTAGTGCCCCGCTTTCACCGTGACCGTAAAGTCTCGTCCGGGACGCATAAGATTAACCTGCTGGAGATGATTCTTACCCCCGAGCTGCGAGATACCCATCTGATAACGAGAGCGACCGTCGGGCACCTCCGCCAGTGGCTCAAAAGGAATCGGCTCTCCGTTCACATAAAGGCGCTTACTGCGATAACTCACCACATCACCGGGCAAGCCAATGACGCGCTTAATGTAATACGTCTTATTCAGATGCGGCGGAAAAAACACCATGACATCACCGCGCTTGGGCTCGCTGATAGACAGCACTTTGGTCCTCAATACCGGGAGCCGAATGCCGTAGACGAACTTGTTGACCAGTATGTAATCACCGACCTCAAGTGTGGGCACCATGGAAGACGATGGAATCTGAAAGGGCTCCGCCAGAAAACTTCGCAAAACAAAAACTACGGCAAGGACGGGAAAGAATGACCGAGAATACTCGACGATCGTCGATTCTCGAGGCAGAGTCTCCGCAGCGACCGTGAAGCGTTTCGCATCCGCCGAGCCATTTTGATTCCACTCAGGATACTCCGTACAGAGGGCGTCGAGACTTCGCTGCCGACCCGGCGCCCATAGCAAGCGATCCGCCAGCCAGATGAGCCCGGTGCCAAACACGAGAATCACCAAAATCAGCGGAAAATCAAGCGACATAAGCGCTCCTGTTAATCACTTTCGAAGGACACATAATCAATCTACTCTAAGTACAGCCAAGAAAGCCGACTGCGGGATCTCTACATTGCCCACCTGTTTCATACGCTTCTTACCTGCTTTCTGTTTGTCCAGCAGCTTGCGCTTACGGCTCACATCGCCGCCATAACACTTGGCAGTCACATTTTTGCGCAGCGCTTTTACAGTTTGCCTTGCAACAATTTTACCGCCTACCGCCGCCTGAATCGCGACATCAAACATCTGCCGAGGAATCAGTTCCTTCATTTTCTCAGTCAGCTGGCGACCGCGATACTCGACCTGATCGGAATGGACGATGAGTGCGAGTGCGTCAACTCGGTCACCATTGATAAGTACATCAAGTCGAGACAATGTAGCCGCTTCGAAACGGTCAAAACTATAGTCTAGCGAGGCGTAGCCTCGGCTCACTGACTTCAGTCTGTCGAAAAAGTCCAGAACCACATCGGCCATAGGAATATCGTAGGTCAGCGATACCTGAGACCCAAGAAACTGCATGTCGCGCTGCTCTCCCCGCTTTTCCACGCAGAGGCCGATAACGTTTCCGAGATAATCCTGCGGCACAAGAATATTGCACCGGGCAATGGGCTCGCGCATCTCATCGATGTCGCCCAGGTCTGGAAGCGCCGAGGGATTATCCACGCGCATAACTTCGCCGCGCTTGTTGCGCACTTCATAAACAACGGTCGGCGCGGTAGTGATGAGATCGAGATCGTATTCCCGCTCCAGGCGCTCCTGAATGATCTCCATATGCAGCATGCCCAGGAAACCACAGCGAAACCCGAATCCCAGAGCGTCGGATGTCTCGGGTTCATAGAACAATGACGCATCGTTAAGAGTCAGTTTGGCTAGTGCGTCACGAAAGTCTTCATAATCGTCGGTTGAGACCGTAAAAATGCCCGCATAAACCTGCGGCTTAACCATTTTGAAGCCGGGCAAGGAAGGTACATCGGGAGTCTTGGCATGCACCAGAGTGTCCCCCACCGGAGCGCCAAGAATTTCCTTGATACCCGCAACGACGTACCCAACTTCGCCCGCTTGCAAGATCTCCCGGGCTTCGCGCTTGGGGGTAAAAATACCCAGGCCGTCGACCTGATGCTGCTTGCCCGTTGACTTGGTGATAATACGGTCGCGCCGTTTCAGCACGCCTTGCTTCACGCGCACCAGTGACACTACGCCGAGATAGTTATCAAACCAGCTATCAATAATCAGAGCCTGCAAGGGGGCGTCCCGATCACCCTCGGGGGGTGGAATATGCTTTACGAGGTATTCAAGTGCGTCCTCGATGCCCAGGCCAGACTTAGCTGAAACCAGGCAGGCCTCCGTCGCATCAATCCCGATAATCTCTTCGATCTCTACACGTACCCGGTCCGGATCAGCCTGAGGAAGATCCATTTTGTTCAGGATCGGCAATACCTCAAGACCCAGCTCAAGAGCGGTATAGCAATTAGCCACCGACTGCGCTTCAACACCCTGGCCGGCATCTACGACGAGCAATGCGCCTTCGCAGGCTTCCAGAGAACGCGAAACCTCGTAGGAAAAGTCCACGTGTCCGGGGGTGTCAATAAAATTAAGCTGGTAAGTCTCGCCATTCTTAGCGTGATAATCCAAGGTAACGCTTTGCGCCTTGATCGTAATGCCGCGCTCGCGCTCAATGTCCATAGAATCAAGGACCTGGGCCTGCATCTCCCGAGAGCTCAGACCTCCGCAGTGCTGAATAAAACGATCGGCCAGCGTGGACTTCCCATGATCGATGTGGGCTATGATAGAAAAATTACGGATGTGATCAATGTCACTCAAGGGGCATGCTCATTAAGACAACGCAAGGCGGAACCCCAACTGAGGTCCCGGCAAAAAGCGCGGCATTGTAGCCCAGTGAGGCCCCCGTCGCCACGAGTACGACGAGTCACTGAATACCTGCTACGGGGCCTCCGGCACAGCGTCACTCACCTAGGCGCAGGCCAATAAACATCGGTGAACCCCGCCGAATTAATCGCAAAGGCACTGATGCACCATCTTCAAGCTCCCCCACAATGTCACTAAAGGCATCCAAAGAGCGTACTGGCGTAGCACCCACAGCGGTGATCACATCACCGGGCATTAAGCCCGCCTCTTCCGCTGGGGATTCAGGCTCTACGCTGCGCACGACCACGCCACCAGCAATACCCCAGCGTGACAGCATCTCTTGGGGGGCTTCTTCAACCACGATACCAATGCGTCCACCCCGTTCGGTCTCTGCGTCTCCGTTTCGATAGGCTTGATCGACGCTGTCATCTGCATCCAGGCCACCTACTTCGACCTCAATGGTTTTTTGCTTCCGATCCCTGACTATAACCACGTCAACCTCAGCACCTGGGGCAATCAGACCCACCACGTGGGGGAGATCTGCTGAGGTTTCGATGGGCTCGCCGTCAAATTCAATAATGATGTCGCCGGGCTCAAGGCCCGACTTGGCGGCAGGTCCATCGCCAGCAATTTGAGAGATGAGAGCGCCTCTGGGGCGATCAAGACCAAAAGACTCGCCGAGGTTACGATCTACATTCTGAATCGTGACCCCCAGCCATCCGCGGGTCACCGTGCCACCGTCTTTCAATTGATTGACTACATTGCGCACTACATTCACTGGGATCGCGAATGAAAGCCCAATAGAGCCACCTGCGCGGGTGGTGAATATCTGTGAGTTCACTCCTACGACCTCGCCCTTCAAATTGAACAGCGGTCCGCCCGAATTACCCGGGTTGATTGCGACATCAGTTTGAATAAAGGGCACATAGTTCTCTCGACTGCGGGTAGGGAGACTCCGGCCTTTAGCGCTGACAATGCCGGCTGTCACGGAGTAATCAAGCCCAAAGGGAGACCCGATAGCCAACACCCACTCACCCACCTGCAGTGCATCGTCGACACCCAATACCAGAAAAGGCAGCTTTTCTGCCTCGATTCGCAGCAATGCGAGATCTGAACGCGGATCGAGCCCTACAATTTCTGCCTCGTACTCCCGGCGATCAGAGAGGCGCACTGTGACTACATCGGCATCCTCTACAACGTGATGATTGGTCACCACGTATCCATCATCCGAAATAATAAAGCCAGACCCAGTGGCCATCCGTTCCTGTGGTCTCTGGGGGCTTTGGGGTGGATCGGGCATCTGGAAATAACGCCGGAGAAATTCCGGAATTTCTTCTTCGTTGATGTTTTGGCCACTGTTAGGCGCGCTCCCCTCAACGATGATTTTGACCACCGCAGGCGATTGCTGCGCAACAATTTTCGTGAAATCAGGCAACTCCACAGCCCAGCTAACCGAGGCCGACAACAGCAAAGCCAGGGTTGCGGCGCTCAGCAGTGTTACCCTAAGGCCTCCTAAAAGATGTCTCATTGGTCTCTCCAAAATCAAGGTCAGTCTAGAAATAAGTTGGTATCAACGGCTCGCTGGGAGCGTGGCTTCGGATCAGCTGACCCCGGTCACTCGAGGCTGAAACTCAGCATCGTGGCTCATACGACGACTCATTGTCCTAAGCAGCAACAGCCCCGCCGCCAGCCCAGCAATGGCTGCCAGGGTCACTCGCAGGTCAAGAGCGGCCTGCGAGAGCGACGAGGGCGTCCAGAGCTGATCTGCGAGTACCGCCGCAAAAACCGTCATCAGCAGCGGCATTGCGTAAAGCATCCATGCAGCTCGTAGAAACCCTCGCTCGGGTAAAGCAATCTGGACAGTGTCATGAATACTCACGGTCAACGTTTTGTCGACCGGCAACAGCGCTTTGATCAAACCCTGTGAAACACCGGGCCGGGCGCTGTTAATCATGCCATGGCCGCAGCCAGAGCGAGCTGCGCAGCCCCCACAGCTGGATTGTCGCAACGTTTCAACCCAGACCGAGTCTCGTTCCAGGGCAACTACGCGAGCAGTTTCAGTTAGCATCAGTAATCAAGCCAACCGCAGTACATCAGCGGAGCCTCACAGAATCCGCCAACATGCGCGCCGTGTTTGTAGGAATCTCGCCCAGCACTGTTATCAGCACCGGTCTACGTTGAAGCAGCACTCCTCGCGTGTAAGCCACGGTGCTGCCCTGACGCTCAACGCCCTCCCCCGGTTTGATCGCCACACTTAAAGGCTCCAGAAAAACCGAAAATGATGACAAGCCATCGGTATAGCTCTTTCTCTGAGACTTTATAGGTGTCGAATCTGTGGCCATAAATCCGTCCGGGAGCCACGCTAGCTCCCAGGCAGGCCCCGCCCTCAAATGCTCGGACTCCTGAGGATGCGGATGGCTCGCCTCGTGAGCCACCACCGCTTCTTTCGGATCGCCGGGAGCCATGGAGAGGCTAGCGAACTGAAACTGCTCCAGAACACTCTGATCCGCTGCAAAAATCGAGGACTTAAGAATCAAGGCCGTATCTTGGTCCAACTCAAGCACATGTCCAAAGCGGTACATGTCCCGGGGCTCCGCACGAAGACGCAAGGACTCGCGACCGGCGATACGATCACCGGGCTGCAACCTAAACTTGTAAACCGATGCGAGTCCGCAATACGAGCCTTTGAGCGTATCGGTGGCTCTTAATAACTGATGGCCGGGATGCATACAGTCCGTAGGATGTCCCGATCGTTCAACGCGAGCGTCCTGTCCGGTTAGCCTCGACAGCTCCTCGGAGGCCTGCCCGTTGGAAACACTATGAGACAGCTCCATGATTTGCATGTCGCCGCCACGCTGCAAAGTGACCACTCCGCTATAACTCACCTGCTGAGCGTTGTTAGACATTGCTTGTAATAGCCGGGCGACTGCTGGATCAAGTGCCTCGCACTGCTGCTGTGCTAACGCAGTTGCAGGGACAATCAAGCAGAGAAAAGCAGCCATAAAAAGGCGCGAATAGCCTGTGTTGTTTGCATTGCAGTCGGCATGAACTACGTCATGCTCCCGGCTGACTGGCCATTTCATGAGAAGGGCTTTCACCTACTGCTCAATCACCGGAACGCGGGCGAAGGGCAACATTCCCTCAGGTGTATTTAATGATGAGTGCTCCGCGTGCTCCTGACTGTATCGACGGAGTCGTTGCCGAGCGAGCTCTCGGTAGGCCGTTCGATCGGCGGGCTGGAGTGTAGGTAATGCACGCGTGCCAAAACTCGCCTGCACAGGGACTGCACCGGTGGTATTCACCACACCGACAGGCAATGGTGCCACTCGTGCCACAAGATCAGCATCTCCTCCTGCATAAGTCAGCGCCAATTGCTGCCCTCCAACCACCACAACCGCTGCAACGGACGCCGCTACCGCAAAGCTGCCGAATGCCCGACGCCAATTCCCAGAGCTACTTTGTTGCAGCTCAGGCTCCGCGTCGATAGCCGCTCGCACCGACATCGCAAAATCCGGAGCGGGTCGCACAGCCTCACCGTGCATTACCGAACGTGCGGCATGCAGGCGATACCAGTGCTCGCGCAACTCGGGGGCACCGTCCAGCTCGCGCAGAACGCGTCGAAGCTCAAGTTCCTGCGCCTCGTTATCGGCCAGCGCCGACAATGTTTCCTGTGGCGTCGCACCCGGACTAGCGCTCTCGGCATTACGCATACTGTCTATCTCCGCTACTCATAAATACTTTTGCCTGTCTTACTTGCTTGATACTGATACCGCCGCCCCAGAATCAACGCATACAGTCTACGCCCGTGGCGCAATTTGTACGCTCTAAATTCAACCCACTGCGACATGACTGCCTGCTGCCGCACTAAAAACCGTCCATTTGCAGTTGCACTGTTTTGTCAATCGCTTCTCGGGCACGAAAAATCCTTGAACGCACCGTACCTACCGGGCACTCCATCACTTCGGCGATTTCCTCATAACTGAGACCATCAAATTCCCGTAAAGTTACCGCAGTGCGTAAATCATCTGGCAGCGCATCAAGCGCACCGTTGACTCTCGTTCTCAACTCTTCACCAAACAACGCACTTTCCGGTGTCTCTTGATCGCGCAAAGCATCACCCACCTCAAGGTACTGGGCGTCATCGACATCTACATCTGACCCTGGTGGTCGCCGGGAGCGCGAAACAAGATGATTCTTGGCGGTGTTGATCGCAATGCGATACAGCCACGTGTAAAAAGCGCTATCCCCCCGAAATCCGGGCAGCGCTCGATACGCCTTGATAAACGCTTCTTGGGCCACGTCCTGCACCTCGTCTGCGTCACGCACGTAGCGGCTGATGAGGCTCATGATTTTCTGTTGATATTTGATAACCAACAGATCAAAGGCGCCTTTATCGCCTTTTTGAACCCGCACAACCAACTGTTTATCTGTGACCGAAGCGGTCAAACGTCGCACTCCTCCCTGATGCACGGCGTCAGCAACCGCATGCTGCCCCACCTGCTAATTATGGACACCCGTAACTCTCCGCAGTTCCCTGTGAATTATTTACCTTATAGACCTGCACCGGCGGCTCTGAAGAATCACTGTACCCGTATATGGTTAAAACAGGCATGATACCTGTCATTCAGTTTTCTTTATAAGGACTCCTGCCGGGAAATGAGTACGCATTATCGCCACGACGTTGTGATCATCGGGCGAGGCGCCGCAGGGCTGGCGCTTGCCTTACGACTTCCAACACATTATCGCATCGCGGTTCTCTCCAAAGGGGACGTCAAGCAGAGCTCTACCTATTGGGCACAAGGCGGAATGGCGGCAGTACTGCATGCCCGAGACAGCGTCGACGCCCATGTAGATGACACTCTTCGAGCTGGCGCGGGCCTTTGCCACAGGGATGCAGTGGAACTCACGGTGTCTCACAGCCGAGAAACCGTCGACTGGCTAGTCTCATTGGGAGTCGACTTTGACCTTCGGGATGACATAGATCAGACCCAGTCGCCTGAGTATCACCTCGCGCAGGAGGGGGGGCATAGCCACCGCCGAATCGTGCACGCGGCCGACCGCACCGGTGGCGCCATTGGTGAAGTTCTGGAACAACGGGCCCGCCAGGCTGACAACATTGATTTACTCCCGGGACGCATAGCAGTAGACCTTGTGATCAAGGAAGGCCGCTGTAAGGGAATCTATGTCCTGGACGAAGAGAAGGACCGCGTTGACCTCTTTGAAGCAGGCGCGGTAGTGCTCGCCAGCGGAGGCGCTAGTAAAGTCTATCTGTACACCAGCAACCCCGACGGTGCTAGCGGCGATGGAATCGCCATAGCATGGCGCGCTGGATGTCGAGTTGCGAACCTCGAGTTCAACCAATTCCATCCCACCTGCCTGTATCACCCGGAAGCAAAATCGTTTCTCATTACCGAAGCACTCCGCGGCGAGGGCGCTCATCTATTACTCCCCAACGGTGACCGATTTATGCCGCGCTTCGACGAGCGCGCAGAACTGGCCCCCAGGGATATCGTAGCTCGTGCCATAGATCACGAAATGAAACGACTGGGAGCCGACTGTGTGTATCTGGATATCTCCCACCGCGATCCCGGCTTTGTTCGCCAGCATTTCCCTACAATTTACGAGCGCTGCCTTGAATACGGAATCGACATTACACAGGATCGGATACCGGTAGTACCCGCGGCACACTACACTTGCGGCGGCGTTATGGTGGACAGTCAGGGTCGCACCGATGTGGAGGGGCTTTACGCCATCGGCGAATGTTCATTCACGGGGCTTCACGGCGCTAACCGCATGGCGAGTAACTCCCTTCTGGAGTGTCTGGTCTACGCACAAGTCGCAGCGAGGCATATCAGTACCCAGGATTTGCAAGGCAGCATCGTCCAAAGCCCACCGCCATGGGATGAGAGTCAGGTGACGAATTCAGATGAAGATGTGGTGATCTCTCATAACTGGCATGAGCTTCGACGATTCATGTGGGACTACGTAGGAATCGTCCGCACCAACAAACGACTTCAGCGAGCGCTGCGCCGCGCCGGTTTACTCCAAGGAGAAATTGCCGAGTACTACAGCAACTACAAAGTCACCAATGACCTCCTTGAGTTGCGCAACTTAGCGATGGTAGCTGAACTCATGATTCGCTGCGCTATTGAACGATGTGAAAGCCGTGGACTGCACTACACGCTTGATTATCCTGAGTTATTACCCGAGCCAATAGACACGATTCTTGTCCCGGACAACTATCGAAACTAAGACGAGTGAGTACGGGATTCCAGGCGCAACTGGCGGCGCAGCAAGCGCCATTGTTCGTCGGACATCGCGTCGTGAAAAACCAACAGACTCTTAGCTAAGCCGTGATCTCCAGGGACCGAGCCCTCTAAACTGCAGTCCAACCAAAGCACACTGGCCAACGTACCATGGGCGCGCAATTCGCAGTGAGACACCAAAGCGTGACTGTGTAGCGTACACAACCACTCTCCTCTTGGGTGACGGATTGAGCTACCGGCAAGTGTGATTCCAAAAGGATCCATTTGCGCCAGACTATGCGCCAGAACGGCAAAACCCATAGCCGTCAGGAGTAGTCGAAAGTCTGCGCTGTAGCAACTTGCAAAGACACTCAAGCCAGAAAGCAAGCACAATGTGCGAATCAGGCCACGCAGCTGCGAGGACTTACTGAGGTGTATCCTCAGGTCGTCGCGCATTCAATATCATGCTGATCATATCGGCATGCTGGGCATTTTCTGGGACTTGCTTGCGCAAAAACCAATCGAAGAGCTCCTGATCCTGACAAGTCATTAAATCGCGGTAGCTTCCGCGATCTTCGTCATCCAACTGCGCATAGTGCAAGCGTATGAAGGGCTCAAGAATTAGATCAAGCTCAAGCATGCCTCTGCGACTCGCCCAGCGCATGCGCTTATGTTCTTCGTCCATGCGAGATTCTCAATTTTCCAAAGCCAGGAAGTATAACTGAGTCGACCTCCGGGTTATGATCCGCGCTTCGTAAATGCTACGGCAAGTTCAATGAGCAATAAGGAGTAATCGTGAGCGGTTTTGCCTGCTTTTTACCCAACGAAACCATGATTCACCTGCGCGGGAGCAAGATTCCTGAGTTCCTGCAGGGACAACTGACTTGCGACACGCGCCAGCTGTCTCCCAGCGCAGCTGTAATGGGCGCCCTATGCAACGTTAAAGGGCGCGTACTCAGTGATGTCATTGTTTTACAGCTGAGTGATTCTCACCTCATGCTGCGACTGCGCCGATCCCTCGCCTCAAGGGTGGCCGAGACGCTGCACCGCTATGCCCAGTTCTCCCGAATTAGCGTGGAGTTGGACCCCCGCAAAGACGCTGTCATTGGAGTACGTCAAACGCAGGACGCTCCTGCCTCTCAGACGCTATCGGCGGGCAGCATGCCAGTGTCCCTAGACGCAGGGATTCTGTCCTTGCAACGCGGCCCCAGATACGGTGAGATCATCAGCGTGGATGCAAAGAACCCCAAAGATCTTGCGAGTCTCGTCGCCGATCGCAGCATCGACACAGAACCTCGCTGGGCGATGGAGACATTGCGAAGCGGACACTACGCGCTGGAACTTGAGGATTATGAAGCCTTCATTCCTCAAGCACTGAATTATGATCTCACTGGCGTCGTCGCCTTTGACAAAGGTTGCTACACGGGACAGGAAATTGTTGCCCGGCTGCATTACAAAGGCCAAAGCAAGCGCCGCCTACAAATCTTTGAGACCGCAGAGATTGTGGAGGCCATCGCGCGCGACACGCCACTTCTCACAACTGAGGGAAAGCCTGTAGGTCGTTGCCTGCGCGTCGAAAACGCCCCCGATGCCCGCTCTTTACTGGCGGCTGAAGTTCAAAGCAATCACCTAAACAACCGTTTGTTTCTAAAAACCGGCGGGGAGCTAAAGCCTCTGGGTCTGGATCAGAGTCAAAATACCTAAGCGTCAGTGCTTGAGTATGGACTTAATCCGACAAGGACCAATCAATCGCCGGCAAGCCTTGCGAGTGGAAAAACGTATTGGCCTTTGAGAAGTGCCCACATCCCAAAAAACCACGGTAGGCGCTTAGTGGCGAGGGATGCGACGTTGTAAGCACGCAATGTTTGCTTACGTCGATAGCGCCGCCTTTTTTCTGTGCCTGCGCCCCCCAAAGCATAAACACCAGCGGTTGATCGCTCTGGGACAGAAGGCGAATCACGCGATCGGTAAATCGCTCCCAACCTTTACCCTGATGCGACCCGGGGCAGTTACGCTCGACGGTAAGCACTGTGTTTAACAGCAATACTCCCTGACCAGCCCATTCGTTGAGGCAAGCCTGCAATGGAAGGCTAAAGCCTAAGTCCGCTTGCAACTCTCGAAGTACATTCCCAAGGGAAGGCGGGACAGGCGTGCCGGAATTGACCGAAAAGCACAGCCCATGCGCCTGCCCCGGGTTGTGGTAGGGATCCTGCCCAAGAATTACCACCCGGACCTTTTGCGGTGGCGTTAGCTCGAAGGCAGAAAAGACTTGTTCTGGTGGAGGATATATCTCAACACCACTCGCTCTGCGCTCGCCAAGAAACGCGAACAACGCCTTCATGTACTCCGCCTCAAGCTCACTTTTGAGCAAACCCGCCCATTCATTGTGAATCGACCAACTGTGTGCTTCTTGCTGAATAATTGCCCCTTGCTAAGAAAAGATCGATTTTGGTGAGAGCGTCCAACACTGCCGCCCAAGATAAGCACACGTTAAAAGCATGCGCCATACTTCAGAGTGAACAACTTCTTACGTATACTCTGACCTACAGCGACGCAGACGCGCAATAGCGCCCTCGCGTCACGTAATGAGACTGCGAACTTTATGAGCAATAATAGGCTTGCGCTACCCGCTTATCTTCGGTTACCCGATGGCCTTCGTTTTGCTGGCGTGGCGGAGATCACCGACTCAGGCTCACTGCTCCTTAAACCCAAGCAATCAATCTCGCCTCTCCCGCCCGAAGGCTTACCCGTACACCTGGTTATTGCCGGTCTACCCAACGATGACGAAGCGCAGATCAGTATCTCCGGAAGTATTGAGTCCGTTAACTCCCGAGAAGTGCTGGTCACCCCTGACGAGGACCTGCCTGATCTGGTGATGGAGGTGATGGATCCCGATTCCATCCTCTGGTTACCAGGACCCGAAGAGGCTGAGCGACTTATATCTGAGATGCTGTCTCTCGGACACACACAATTGAACAAAGCGATGCGACGGTTCCTGGTGGAGCTTGGGGATCGCTTATTTGATTTGTCGACATCCTCTCGCTATGGCATTTCCGGACAACATGCCCACTACGATGCTCTCAATGTCCTCAAGCGCAACAACGAAGATTTTCTTAAGAACTTTTCAAAAGCACTTACAGTCAGTGTCGAAACGCTCGAGAAAGAGAGTGAGGGACAAACCTTTGCTGATCTCGAAGCCGCCACGACTCGAAGCCTGAACCTCGTCGCTCTCGACGACATGGATCAGAAATTGGCCGTGGACAAAATTGTCAATAACCTGATTGAGACGCATCGAGTCGAACTCGAGTGCCTGACAATCCGTACCGCTCTGGTGGCAGATCGAGAGCCCCGAAGAGCCCGAACGCCCTTCCATCCAGCCTATGTCTTACAGGCCTTCATGGACGCCTTCAAAACCATTAGCGATCGACCGATGGTGATCCAAGATAGCCTCACAATGTTCCGCGAGGCCTATGCCCCAGAGCTAGAAAAACTATACCCAGCACTCAACGCCGTCTTTATCGAGGCAGGCGTCGAGCCTGGTCTGGAAGAAGATATCCGCGACAACGGCTCTCTTTTGAATCCTATAGAGAAGCGCATCATCAAATCCACTGTGCGCACTCGCCCGGGGTCAGAGGAGCCAGACCTCGATAGACCTCCGGCACAAAGCTCACCTGTAGGCAGCACCTTCAGAGGCTCCTCCCCGGAGCCTCGCGAACGAGGCGGTGACGATGACAGGGGCGCGGCTGCTCACAAAGAACCCCCCGGCACACCGGGTGGGGGTGCTCCATCCCGCAGCGGAAGCAGCAAACATGACGCGATGTATGACGCGGTCATCAGCGCCTTGGATACCAATAGAGGGCGTTTATCAGAGACTCGGGATGACCCCGGAACGACAGAGGCCGTCGACGGTGATAACTCGTTGGCTCAAGCACAAACAGCTGCATCGACAGGCCACGCTGCGCCGGCCGTGGATCAAGCGCAACTTTTGAATGCGCTGCTTACTCTCCAGGCTGCCCAACCACAAAGCACCTCCCTGGACGATCTTCAGCCTCTGGAAAGCCTACTTAAAGAACAGGGCGGGTTGGACAGGGACTCTAAGCTGGACAGGGACGGCGCCAACAGACTGAGTTTCGTAGACACCGTTTTTCAGACCTTGAGTCGCAACTTTGAAGTCAGTGATGATATGGCGCCGAGCCTCGCAAGGTTGCGGGTACCTGTTGCACGCCTGTCGCTACAGGAACCTCGATTTTTTGCTCAACCGGAACACCCGGCACACAAGTTACTCGACAAAATCTCGAAGCTCGCAAGTGCAGACCACACGCTAAATCGCTCCTTGCAAAAGAAAGTCGCAGCCATAGTCGAGCGAGTAGCCCAAGAATACAGCGATGACAGTGTTGTCTTCTCGGATGCGCAAGGCGAACTGGACACCCTGCTATCCCAGCAAAACCGATCATTGGATCGAAACATTGAACGGGTGATCAGTGGGCTTCAGGGACAAGAGAGATTGAATCAGGCACAGCGAAGCGTTGAGCATCTGCTGGAGCGCAATCTGGATCAGGAAAGTGCCCCTCGAGCGTTGATCGACCTACTCGATGGAGGTTGGCGTTCAGCGCTCGTTCAGATCGCTTTGCGTGATGGTGAGGAAAGCATTGCCTGGAAGGAAGAAGAAGCGCTCCTTCGTACCTTGGTCAACGACTTTAAAGAGTCCAGCGAAGGCGGACTTCCAGAACCAGAGGTCAAAGAAGTACAGCGGCGTCTTCAGGCCCTCAATCGACGTCTGAATACATCTAACCCTGGCTCTGTGACCCATGAAGCCGCACTGCGCAACATCAACGCAGTGATCACCGGCCAAGCGCCCGTGGATACCACTAGCTATAGTTCACAGATAACAGCACCGGGGTCCCTGGACTCACAGCGCGTAGAACAGCTCCCCCGCCTACGTCGTTGGCTACAGCGCGTCGAAACCTTGGAGCCCGGCGCTAAACTGCGTTATCGCGATAAAGATGGCCGTCAACGAAAGATGCGTTTGGTGTGGGTCAGTGAAGAACGGGATCAGTTTGCCTTCGTCAACGAGCGAGGTCAGAAAATTGCCGAGGTGAGCGCCATCCAATTGGCTCGACAGCTAAGTCGTGGGGCGCAGATGCCCACCCCGGTTGATGAGATGTCTGTCCTTGACCAGAGTATGTACGGTGCATTGGAGCAAGCTCAGAAAACCCTGAGCTTCGACAGAAATCGTGATGACATCACGCAACTCATCAATGGCGAGTCCCTCCTCTATCAACTCCAGCGAAGCCTCAGAAATGCGCATGTAAAAGGCAGCGAACACGCATTCCTACTTTTGAATATCGACGACTTTGCATTGGTTAATGATGTTTTTGACGACACCAGTGGCGATCAGGTGCTCAATGAATTTGGGCGACTGCTGGCGCAGATGAACGATCGCCGAGCCCTTACGGCACGAATGGAAGCGGATGAATTTGGCGTTCTTCTTACCTACCGTGATATCGATGAAGCCCGCCGAATCGCGGATAAGATTCGTACGGACATCGCCTCCAGCAGTTTAAGCATCAATGGAGAGGGCGTCTCTTTTACCATTTCCATAGGCATCGCGTCTGTCGCGCAAACAAGCGAGAGTGCCGCTTCCATACATCGGCAGGCACGCCAGGCTCTTACCTTGGCCAAAACTCAAGGCAAGGATCAAGTCGTTGTATTCGATATCGACCAAGAAGAGGTCATGAATTACAAGGTCGAACGCGCCACTTCGCGTAAACGACTTGACGACGCCATGTCCACCGATAGCCTGGTACTCCGTGCGCAGCCTATTGTGCAAAGTGCCGTAGATGGTCACGAAGGAGCGAAACACCACTACGAAATACTTTTAGCCCTGCGCGATGACGATGGCGAACTGCAATCACCTAAGGACTTCATTATGTCCGCAGAGCGCTTCGGCTACGTCACTCTAGTGGATCGCTGGGTGCTCAAAGAGGCATTCGCGTGGATATCACAACTGATGGATACCCAAAAAGAAGTACCAGAGCTGTCTATAAATCTGTCCGGCACGAGCATCACTGATAACGACTTCCTGGAATACGTTCTGGAGCAAATTTCAGAATACGGAGTAGGCACCAGCAAGCTGTGCTTTGAAATCACTGAAACCGGAGCCATAGACAACCTACCCAGAGCAGCCGATTTTGTGCGCACGCTCAAGAATATTGGCTGCAAATTTTCTCTGGATGATTTTGGCACCGGCCTGGCAAGCCACAAGTATCTCAGGGAACTACCCGTTGATTATGTGAAAATCGACGGTACCTTTATTACGGACATCCATCGCAATCCCACGGATTATGCGATGACCAAGTCAATCAATGATCTGGCCCACTTCCTGGGACAAAAAACTGTTGCGGAATGTGTAGAAGACTTGGAAATCGTGCCCGCTTTACGAGAGATTGGTATTGACTATCTCCAGGGCTGGGGCATCGGTATGCCCAGGGAGCTCCACGAGATAACCGAAGAACTAGCCAATCTCGAAACCTGACAAATCCTCAGCGCCAAACATCGGCGTTGATGTGGATCAAGATCATCTCCAGCATCCCCTGCTAAGCTGCCGTTTTTACGATGACGACGGGCTTAGCATTGGAGATGAATCAGATTATTGGAATCGCTTCCGCTGAAACAGACCGGCTGCCCAGCGAGTGGGCAGCGGGCATGGACATGGACATGGCGCGAAAGTACGCTACCAGCGGCCCGCGATACACATCCTACCCCACCGCTCCGCAGTTCTCTGAGGACTTCGACCTCACGCGATATCGAAATTGGCAAAGCCGGAACGACGCCCATACGGACCCTTTATCGCTCTATGTACACATCCCCTTCTGTCATGACATTTGCTACTACTGTGCCTGCAACAAAGTTGTAACCCGCAAGGACAGCGTTGCAGCACGCTACATCAAACAGTTGACTCAAGAACTCGAGATGCAAAGTCAGCTTGTCGGCAAGGACCGTCCTGTGACGCAGATGCATTGGGGGGGGGTAGTCCTACGTACCTCAATGACGGTGAAGTTACCGAACTCATGCACAAGCTGGCAAGTCGCTTTCGACTGCTGGACAAGGGCTACCGCGAGTACTCCATCGAGATCGATCCGCGAACAGTGTCGGCAGCCACCATCGCGTTGCTCAAGGGTGTGGGGTTCAACAGAATAAGCCTCGGCGTACAGGACTTTGATCCCGTCGTACAACAGGCCGTCAATCGTATCCAACCCTACGGGCAAGTCGCCGACCTTGTGGAAGCAATCCGTGCACACGGTTTTCGGTCCCTGAGCTTTGACCTGATTTATGGACTCCCCTACCAAAATCACCTGAGCATGGCAGAAACGCTACGTAAAGTGATAAGCCTGCGTCCAGATCGTATTGCCTGTTACAACTATGCGCACCTACCCGAACGGTTCTTAGCCCAGCGCTCCATCGATCGCCTTCAACTCCCAGAACCTGAAGAAAAACTGCTTCTCGCGCAAATGATCAGCGCGACGCTACAGGACGCAGGCTACCGATACATTGGTATGGACCACTACGTCTTACCGACTGATGACCTGGCAAAAGCCCAGGGAGAAGCGCGCTTGCAGCGCAACTTTCAGGGCTACTCACTCCGGTTGGCCGACGATCTTTTAGGCTTAGGCGTATCTTCGATCAGCCAGATCGGTGACTTTTACCTCCAAAATGCCCGGGATCTATCGGATTACTATCAACTACTAAACGATGGCCGACTCCCTATCACCAAAGGTTACATGATCAATCATGAAGACAAGCTTAGACGGCGGATCATCATGTCCCTGATTTGTGACCTTAGCCTGGATGTCGCAGAGCTCGAGCGCGAGTTTGGCATCGACTTTTCCGTTCATTTCAATGAAGCCCTGACAGAACTTCAAGACGCCTTTGACGACCGGCTTATGGTTTTCGAGGCGGGTCGTCTGCAGGTGACTGAAGCGGGGAGACCCTTCCTCAGAAATTTGTGCATGCCCTTTGATCAGTACCTCGAACATAAAAGTGCAAGCGCTAAGGCGAAGTTTTCTGCCACCGTTTAAAGCCAGGGTCAACGTTCAACCTTGTTGACACCTTTGATGCGTGTCGATAACTTTAGCCACTAGCCGGTATGGGAATGATTTCAGCAGTGAATACGCGACTTATAGATGTGGATTCCAACAGCACGCAATCGACCTCTTGCGATCACGACTTTCAGGTCCATTGTAACAACTGCCGGCTCAGTGGCGTTTGTCTCCCTTTCTCCCTCGAAGCAACAGAGATAGAAGATCTCGATCGAATCGTTCAACGCAGCAAGCCTTTACAAAAAGGCCAGCACTTATATCGCGAAAGCGACCGCTTTGAATCAGTGTTTGCCGTGCGATCGGGAACCATCAAAGCTTACCGCACAACTGACGATGGCCGAGAGCAGGTCACTGGCTTTTACTTCCCAGGAGAGATTCTGGGAATGGACGGCATTAACAACAACACCCATGCCTCATCGGCGAAAGCTCTAGAAACCGCATCGGTATGCGAAATTCCATTCAACTCTCTGGAAAAACTCAGCGCGATCGTGCCGCAGCTCCAGAGGCACTTCTTTCAGCTCATGAGCCGTGAAATCACCGAAGACCAGCAGCTGATTACCTTGCTGTCCAAAAGCTCTGCCGACGAGAGAGTCGCAGCGCTGCTTCTCAGTGTGTCGACCCGAAATGCTCGACGACAGCTCAGCGCCACCGAGTTTCGACTCAGTATGTCTCGCGTGGACATTGGCAACTATCTGGGGCTCACCGTAGAAACGGTCAGTCGAGTATTCAGTCGCTTACAGAAACTCAATGTTTTGAGCGTGGAAAACAAAGAAATCGAAATTCTCGACATTGATGCTTTGCGCAAAGTCGCCAACGCGCGATAGTTGTGCAAGGGCGTGTCTGGTAGGCCATCCAACTCATTAACGCACTTGCATCGCTTCTTGATGTAGATCAACGAACATCGAGGCCACTTGATTAAAATGCCGCTGGTAGCACGCACTATCAGGGGATAAAACACAATGATTCAGCACACTTTTGGCCTGCTGTTCAAACCACGACAGCAATGGCAAACCATCGCTGAACTGCCCGAAAGCTCGCAAAACCTCCTGGTAATCTACCCTTTTTTTCTAGCACTGCTCCCAGCGGTCGCCTGGTACTGGGGCACGAGCCATGTGGGCTGGACCGTAGGTAGTTACAACGAAGTCATCAAGCTAACAAATGACAGTGCGATGCAGATCAATATCCTATTTTACTGCGTGATGGTCGCCAGTGTGGCTGCCATTGGTTACGCCATACACTGGATGTCGAGCACCTATGGTGCGGACCACTCCACGATTGCCAAAGGCATCATGATCGCTGGTATGACTGCCACCCCACTTTTCATTGCAGGACTTGTGGGCTTCCGCCCCGTACTTTGGGTGGACTTACTCATCGGTGTTACTGCTGTGAGCTGGGCGGTGTACCTCATGTATCTGGGCATACCCATCGTGATGAATATTCCCCAAGAGCGCGGATTCCTCTTCTCAAGTGCCATTTTGGCTATCGGCCTGGTGCTTTTGGTCTCAATTATGGTCGTATCAATCCTGGCGTGGGACTTCGGTGCTGCACCAGCGTTTACCGACGGCTAAGAAAGCCGCTATTGATTGGCAAGAGCTTTAACCCGCGCTCTGCAACATGGCCGCGAAAGATCTACATAATATTACGGCGATAGCCACGGCTATCACGCATTAACAGGGCTTACGGGTAACAAGCATGAGCGAACTGAACGCAGCACTGGAACACCCTGTCTACAACTACAAGGTTGTACGGCAATTCGCGATCATGACAGTGGTGTGGGGAATAGTGGGCATGTTTGTCGGCGTGTACATCGCCGCAGAACTTGTGTGGCCAGCACTGAACCTGGGATTACCGTGGACCAGCTTTGGGCGCTTGCGTCCGCTGCATACCAACGCGGTGATTTTTGCCTTTGGAGGTTGTGCGCTGTTTGCCACCTCCTACTACGTCGTTCAGCGAACCACTCAGGCAAGACTCGTTTCCGACAAACTGGCAGCGTTTACGTTTTGGGGCTGGCAGGCGGTGATTGTGCTGGCGGCTATAACACTGCCCCTGGGCTACACAAGCTCCAAGGAGTACGCAGAACTTGAATGGCCTATCGACATCCTTATAGCGATCGTTTGGGTGTCTTACGCTGTGGTGTTTTTCGGTACTTTGGCTAAGAGGAAGACTAGTCACATTTACGTGGCGAACTGGTTTTTTGGTGCATTTATCATCACCGTTGCAGTACTACACATACTAAACAGCGCCGCCCTCCCCGTTGGCATGACCCTCAAGTCTTACTCTGCCTATGCCGGCACCGTCGACGCGATGGTGCAATGGTGGTACGGACACAACGCAGTGGGCTTCTTTTTGACCGCGGGCTTCCTGGGCATGATGTACTACTTTGTACCGAAGCAGGCCGAGCGCCCGGTCTACTCCTACCGCCTTTCTATTGTGCACTTCTGGGCTCTGGTTTCAGTTTACATCTGGGCGGGACCTCACCATCTGCACTACACAACACTCCCAGATTGGGCGCAGAGTCTTGGCATGGTGATGAGTCTGATTCTGCTAGCACCCTCCTGGGGAGGAATGATCAACGGCATCATGACCCTGTCAGGCGCTTGGCATAAGTTACGTCACGATCCTATTCTTCGCTTCATGGTCGTGAGCCTCTCCTTTTATGGAATGTCGACCTTCGAAGGCCCGATGATGTCCATCAAGACGGTCAATTCCTTATCCCATTACACGGACTGGACCATTGGCCACGTGCACTCCGGAGCGTTGGGCTGGGTCGCGATGATCTCTATCGGCTGCCTGTATCACCTAATACCCAAGGTTTACGGTAAAGAAAAAATGTACAGCACTGACCTGATCAACGTGCACTTCTGGATGTCTACCATCGGCACAGTGCTCTACATCGCTGCACTATGGGTCAATGGCATCATGCAAGGCCTCATGTGGCGCGCTTACAACCAAGATGGAACGCTGACCTATGCGTTTGTAGAGTCAGTGGTAGCGAGCTATCCCGGCTGGATCGTCAGGGTCATCGGTGGCGCCATATTCCTAGGGGGTATGCTCATCATGGCCTACAACGTCTTTATGACAATTCGCAAAGATGCGCCGATAACGGTGCCTGCAGCTGCCGCGGCATAAGGAGCGAACCCCATGTCATCTCATGAGAAAATCGAAAAAAGCGTTCCCCTACTGATTGTTCTGGTCTTAGTGGCAATAAGCTTTGGAACACTGGTAGAACTTGTGCCTATGCTCTTTTCCAAAAAACTGTCAGAACCTGTGGCCGGCTTAATGCCTTACACAGCTTTGGCTCTGGAGGGGCGAGACATCTACATACGTGAAGGCTGCAACAATTGCCACTCACAAATGATTCGCCCTCTTCGGGCCGAAACGGAGCGCTACGGACACTACTCCGTTGCGGGCGAGTCTGTTTACGATCATCCATTCCTCTTTGGCTCAAAGCGAACCGGGCCCGACTTGGCTCGCGTTGGAGCGCGCTACTCGGACGACTGGCATCGTGCGCACATGTACAACCCTAGAGACGTTGTACCCAAATCCAATATGCCCGCATTTCCCTGGCTCTTCGAAAACGGAATCGACGGCGAATTGACCCCCGTAAAAATGCGCACACTCAGGACTCTCGGTGTGCCTTACACGGATACCGACATCACCGGTGCAACCAGCGCAGTTTCAGGGAAAAAAGAAATCGATGCCCTGATCGTCTATCTGCAACAGCTCGGCACCCTGATTCAGACACGGCGTTAAATTATGGATATCAACGATCTTAGAGGCATCAGCACCGCATTTTTATTGTTTGCCTTTATTGGGCTAGTAATTTGGGCTTACAGCAGCAAACAAAAAAAAGAGTTTGATGAAGCCGCCAACCTACCCTTTGCCGATGACCCCCCGTCGCAAGCTGGCGAAAAAAAAGGAACCGAACAATGACTAGCTTCTGGAGTGGCTGGGTAATCGTATTAACAGTTATCACCCTCGTATTGCTGACCTGGTTGTTGTTTGCTAATCGCAAACGGAATGCGATCGACGAAAAAACCACAGGCCATGTTTATGACGGCATTGAAGAGTGGGACAACCCTCTCCCGGGTTGGTGGTTTGCGATGTTCGTGATCACAATCGTCTGGGGCATTGCTTATCTCATCGCCTATCCCGGTATGGGGAATTTTCCCGGGGTCTTGGGTTGGACTTCAATAAATCAGCACGAGCAAGAAGTCGCGATGGCCGACGAAAAGTTCAGAGCGATGCGAGACAAGTATCTGGCGATGCCTATCGAGGATATCTATCATGACCCCAAGGTCCGAAAAATGGGTATGCGTATTTACGGCAACAACTGCTCGCAGTGTCATGGATTGGATGCAGCAGGTGCCTTAGGGTTCCCAAACCTTACTGACGATAATTGGCTCTACGGTGGATCCGCCGATGCTATTAAACACACGCTCGTTAACGGCCGACAAGCAGCTATGCCGCCTTGGGTTAGCATCCTTGGCGAAGACGGTATTGCCGAGGCCACCGCATACGTTCTGTCACTGAACAGCCGCGAGGCAGATCCGGATTTAATCACGGCCGGTGAAAAGCATTATCAAACGTACTGCATCGCCTGCCACGGTCCCAAAGCAAAGGGCAATACGCTCATGGGTGCGCCGAATCTCAGCAACGGTATTTGGCTATACGGTAGTAGCAAAGAGCAAATCGCGCACAGCCTCCGCATCGGTCGAAATGGGCAGATGCCAGCCTTTGCGAACACCCTGAGCGAAGACAAGATTCACCTCGTCGCGGCCTACGTCTACGGCCTCAACAAGTAACGCCAAAACTGGAATAAATACCGAAGGCAAGTGCCCCGGCTCTGCCGGGGTTTAACGCCACGGGAGTGGCCACTCATCAACAGCAGTGGTAACAATATGTCCGAACCGGATCTCATCGACATTCAAGAGATCGCACCCGCAGAGGTTGCTGAACTCGACCTTTACCAGAAGCGTGAAAAAATCTATACCCGAAAGATCGAAGGCTTTTATCAACGTCTTCGTATGTTCACGGGGTGGCCCATGCTTCTGGGGTATTACTGTATACCTTGGATCAATATTAACGGTCGACAATCCGTGTGGTTTGATCTGCCAGAAAGAGAGTTCCATATTTTGGGGCTAACGTTCTGGCCTCAAGATTTCCCCCTACTCGCCTTTTTGCTGATTATTGCGGCTTTTGCTCTGTTTGCCGTGACCGTGTCTGCGGGACGCATATGGTGTGGTTACACCTGCCCCCAAACGGTGTGGACGAGTATGTTCATGTGGGTAGAGCAAAAGGTCGAAGGCACGCGAAACCAACGCATAAAATTGGACAAGCAAGCTTGGTCGTTTAATAAGGCCTTGCGCAAGATCACTAAACACGCCGCTTGGATGTTCATCGCGTTCATGACCGGTATGACCTTTGTCGGGTACTTCTACCCCATACGCGAACTCAGCTTTGAGCTCAGCATTTTATCAACCGGCAAATGGCAAATACTCTGGACCCTCTTTTTCACCCTGGCCACGTACATCAATGCAGGCTGGATGAGGGAGCAAGTCTGCAAGTACATGTGTCCATATGCGCGATTCCAGTCGGTCATGTTCGACGTAGACACGCTGATTGTTTCCTATGATGCTGCGCGAGGGGAGCCTATAGGGTCTCGCAAGAAGTCTCTTGCGCACCGAGAAGCTGGGCTCGGTGACTGCATCGATTGCGAGCTTTGCGTTCAGGTGTGTCCCACTGGTATCGATATTCGCGAGGGTTTGCAATACGAATGCATCGGCTGTGCGCTGTGCATCGATGCCTGCGACTCTGTTATGCGAAAAATGGACTACGACCCGGGTCTTATTCGGTACACGAGCGAACGTGAGCTCGAGGGCGGGAAAACGCACTGGTTACGCCCAAGAATTATTGGCTACGCCATCATGCTGAGTCTAATGGTCACCGTGTTTAGCTACAGCATAGCGTCGCGAATCCCGCTCGAACTCACGGTGATGCGCGATCGAAACAATTTGTACGTCGAAACCTCTGATGGCGGCTTGGAGAATGTTTATCGTCTTCACATAGTCAACATGGACATGTCTCCCCATCGATACCAGCTGAGTATCTCAGGCATTGAAGGCGCTGTGATAAAAGGCAGCACGAGCTATGAACTTGCCGGAAGTGAAGATCGACAAATCACACTTAGAGTCGCGACTAAAGCTACTACGCTAAGTTCACCCAGCACAGCGTTCAAGTTCGACTTAGTCGCCACGGACATGCCCTCAATCAGAGCGAGCACTGAATCGCGCTTCATGAAACCGCTATAGCGACCCACCCAAGGACAATGAATGACAACTCCAATCATACCTAAGCCCCAAAAGGACTCACGCTGGCAGGAACATGAGGAACCTTGGTATCAGCAATTCTGGCCTTGGTTCCTCATCGCGCTTCCAGGCTCCGTCGTCATTGCGGGGCTGAGCACCCTATACATTGCCAACCGATACTCAGACGACCTGGTCGTGGATAGTTACTACAAGGATGGTCTGGCTATCAATAAGGAATTGGCCAAGCAAGCCATTGCTCAGGAACTCGGAATCACTGCTGAAATTAAGGTTCTCGATCGACGGGCGCAAGTGCGGCTCAGCGGCGACCTTAGCCCGGAGAACTTCGTAGTACGCTTTTCTCACCCGCTGGAGGCGGATCGAGACTTTAGCGTGACGCTATCGACGGTTGCTCCTGGGCTTTACCAAACGGAGCTCCCCGCTAAACTCTCGCCCAACTGGCACTGGACAATGGAAGCCACGGACAAGCTATGGCGGCTGGATGGTTCTCTTAGCTCTGCGGACTTCATTGTTAGTGAACGTTCAGAATAGCTTTGAGCAGTCCGCAAGCAATCGCTAAACCCTTAGATGAATCGGCATTGAACAGCACACAGCCAGCTAGCCCGGTCGCAGCGGTCGCATGCTTTCATTGCGGCGATGATATTCCGGCAGGCTCAAACTTCGCTATCGAAATAGCTGGGGAGTCGCGCGACATGTGCTGTCCGGGCTGCCGCGCAGTGGCGAGCATGATTTCACAAAGCGGCCTTGAGCGCTTTTATGAGCAGCGCACCGCATTCAACGACAGACCTGCTGCCGATATTGAATCGCGAAACGACGATTTTATTATCTACGATGACCCTACACTCGCAGAGCAGTTTTCCCAAATTGATGAAGCTGGACTCACAAATGCCCGCCTGCTCCTCGGGGGTGTAAGCTGCGCAGCCTGCACATGGCTTATTGAAACCACACTTAAGCGCATGAAAGGCGTACACAAGGCGACGCTCAACCTTGGCCAGAGCCGTCTTGATGTTTGCTTTGATTCCAAGCAACTGTCTATGAGCGCGCTTTTCGCTAGCGTGACAAGCCTAGGTTACCGCGTTCAGCCATGGCAGAGCAGCCTCCGCCAGGATCAGGCAAAAATGGAATACCGGGGCGACCTGAAACGACTGACCGTTGCCGGTGTTGGCATGATGCAGGTGGGCATGTTTGCCATAGCCCTGCATGCGGGCGATATCCAAGGGATCAGCACTGAGTATCAGCAGCTCATGCGCCTGTTTAGCTTACTGGTGACAACGTTCGTCGTTGCCTACTCCGCACGCGGCTTTTTTGAGAGTGCTTGGCGGCACTTGAAGTTTGGCGCTCTGGTTATGGACTTACCAGTCGCATTGGCAATCGGATTGGCCTATGGCGCAAGTGCCTACGCCAGCCTTGGCGGTGAAGGTGAGGTGTACTTCGACTCCGTCGTTATGTTCACATTTTTGCTGTTGCTCGCTCGCTTTCTGGAAAAGCGCCTGCGTTATCAGGATGCGCTTGCCTGGCAGGATGCTGAGCAAACTCTCCCGGATGCCGCCCAGGTTTGGAAAAAAGACAGATGGATGCGTATTCCTCGCCGGCAACTCATGGCCGGCGATCGAGTTTTTCTCAGAGCCGGCGATATCATCCCTATCGACGCAAAGATCGCCAAAGGTAGCAGCGCTGCCCGAGAGGACAGTTTCAGCGGCGAGGCCCTTCCCCGGACCGTGAACGTGGGCGACACCGTGTATGCCGGTACGATCAATGTTGAGGCCTCTCTGGAGGTTTACGCCACGGGAAACTATGCTGATACACGACTCGCCGCACTGCAACAATCCATTAATGCCGCACAGCATGGCAAACCTGCAGTCGCACAGTTAGCCGATCGCATTGCAACAGGGTTTATTGCGGGAATTCTAGTAACGGCCAGCGCCACGGCCTTTATATGGTGGCAAATCGATGCCTCCAGGGCCTTTTGGGTCGCGTTGTCAGTCCTGGTCATCAGTTGTCCCTGCGCCCTTTCCCTGGCTACGCCAGCTAGCCTTGCTAATGCTGCGAGCCTGCTTCGCCGTCAAGGCGTGATCGTTAATGGCGAAAATGCTCTCGAGGCGTTCTCAAAACTTGATATCGCGCTGTTCGACAAAACCGGCACACTCACCAGCGGAAAATTTTCCTTAAGCAAGGTAATGCGACTGAGCACGCAATACGCAGACACCGACATTCGATCTCTGGCGGCCACGCTGCAACGCTACTCTAACCACCCCCTTGCCAGCGCCTTTAAATCGTCGGATGCAGCCGCTGACGTTCAGAACATCCGGTATGTTGTCGGCGAGGGTCTCGAAGGCTTTTTTGAGGGCCGCCGTATACGCCTGGGGTCAATGCGCTTCTGCAAAGAGGTCGCCCCAAACTTAGCGCCTTCGCCAGAGGATGAAATGTACTGGATCGCACTCTGTGTCGATGGTCACGCACTGGCCTGGCTAGGGCTCACAGACGAAGTTCATGAAGAAGCGGGCATGGTTCTCGATGGACTCCGTCGTAAGCGCATAGCCACTGAGCTGCTAACCGGAGATGCTTCTAGCCGGGCAACGCAGCTAGGGGCACAACTCAAATTCGATCGAGTTGCTACCGGCCTCTCTCCCCAGGAAAAACTTCAGCGAGTTACCACGCTGCAAAATGCGGGTAACACCGTACTGATGGTGGGCGACGGGCTAAACGATGCGCCGGTACTAAAGCGTGCCAATGTTTCCATAGCAGTTGCCGGCGCCACGGACCTCGCCAAAGCTCAAGCGGACTTTGTCATTATGAGTGGTGATCTCGAGCAAATCTCTCTATTGCTGGACGTCGCGCGTCGCACCCGGCGAATCATTATCCAAAATTTTAGTTGGGCTTTGGCTTACAACGCTTTAGGCATACCCCTGGCAGCACTTGGTTGGGTGCCTCCATGGGCGGCAGCTATCGGAATGTCTCTAAGCTCACTATTGGTGGTCGGCAACTCCACGCGGCTACGCCGCCTTAAAACATCGACGGAGGCCTAGCAGTGGAAAGTCTTTACCTGCTCATCCCGGTTGCCTTGATATTTTGCGTAATCGTCATCCGATTATTGTTATGGGCCATCGACAGCGGTCAATACGATGACCTAGATAAAGAAAGCTGGCGGATTCTTGCTGACGAGGATCTTGAAGAGCAAAAACCCGACACGATAGAGCGCAATGATTAGCACTGATATTTTAGCCGCCGCCGGCATTGGACTGGCAGGCGCTGGACACTGTCTGGGGATGTGTGGAGGCATCGCAGCCGCAATTAATCTGGGCGGCAACCGCGGAGCACTGACCACCGTTGCATACCACACGGGCCGCCTGAGTAGTTACGCGGCACTGGGCGCATTACTTGGAGCGCTGGCCGGCAGCATCAATATTGCCCAGTGGACTATAGTGCTGCGTTACCTGGCAGCGCTACTGCTCATTGGCATGGGCTTGTCCATCGCGGACTGGTGGCGAGGCATGAGCATACTTGAACGTCTGGGATCAAAACTCTGGAGACCCGTGCAAAAGCTCTCGTCGAGACTTCTACCTGTACGACACTGGTTTCAAGGGTATTTACTCGGCTTATGCTGGGGGCTGATGCCCTGTGGTTTGATCTATAGTGCCTTAGCGTGGTCCGCTACAGCTCAAGATGCCGCCCGGTCAGGGTTACTTATGCTGGCATTCGGTGCCGGCACCCTACCCGCCATGCTCAGTACGAGTTTTGGCGCAGCCCACGTGCAAGCCTTACTTCGTCGTCGCGGTCTGAAGATCCTAATTGCGGTTTTCTTGATTGCTTCTGGAGCCTGGTCTTTGATGATGACTTGGAACCATGGCGCGCATCTGAATCGACCGATCGAAACCGACTCACCAAGCACCCATCAATCCCACGCTCAACGCCGAATTCAGACATAAAAAACCCCGCCAAAGGCGGGGAATCACCAGAAAAGTGCCCTTAGAACACCAGCTGTACTAAACCATCAGAATTTATAAGCCACACCAATGTTGTACACCCAGGGATCGATGTCCACATCGAAACTTAGCGTAGCGTTGCCTCCACTGCCGGTAGTCACGTCAATGTCCGCCGTTGTAGCAATATCGATGTACCAGAGGCCGAGATTCAACGCCCACTTATCACTGAGGGGAATGTCTACGCCGGCCTGAGCAGCCAGACCCATCGAATCATCAAGCGACAGTTTGGCGGAAGTTACGTCCAATAAGTCCCCCAGCACCGCTCCCAGCTCACTATCAACGTCCTCGCTAAAAAATGTCGTGTAATTGATACCAAGACCCAAGTAGGGCTGCCAGCCTTCCATGCCACCGCGGGGATACCATTGGATACTCACGGTGGGCGGCAAATGCTTGGTGGAACCCGCCGCAACGGGCAAGTCCACAAGGTCAATATCATGCTTGAACGGCGTGGCAGCGAGGAGCTCTACTCCCCAGTTATCTAACATCATCCACGTCGCGATTAAACTAATCGCAGTACCATCGTCAACATCTACACCACCAGGCAAAACGGTAGTTGGACTTGTCGGCAACTCGATAGCATCACTATCGCCAGTGGGGGCAACTGTTGCGATACCTGCGCGAAAAACAATATCTCCCTGCTCGTAGGCCTGTACACCCAGAGACGCGAGGCTAATACCCGCCGCCGCGACCGCAATGACAAGCTGCTTCTTCATGAACTCACTCCTTTCCTTCAATTGAAGGCCATCGGGCACCGTATGAGCGCATGATAAGAGTCCATCACTGCTTTAGCATTGATGTCAGTCAAGGTTATTGCTTTGCCCTGTATAGTGTCCTTCGGTCATGGCTGTGCTCTGTAACCGAGCTTATTTTTTACTGTTTTTTTGCTGCTTATATACAGATCTGAAGGATGCGTTTCTCTCACGGCACTTTATTGGAAATTGGAAATAAGCCTGATGGCGTTTGTTTTTCTACCCCCTAAGTACGCAATGCGAATTGCCTCTCAACTATCCCTGGCACTGCTTATTAGCTGTGCCGCTGCGGGTTCGAGCACTGCGCAAACGCCTCCCACAGGCTCCAAAGCGTCTGTATTGAGCGTCGGTAAACTCCACGTCCCCGGACAGCGATATGAAAACGGCTATGCGCGACACTACGATGAAAGCTGTTCCGCCACTTTAATCACCGACAATGTTCAGGCGGAGTCATCAGCGCTGATTATCAGTGCCTGGCACTGCATGGAGTTTTACCGCGATACCAGTAAGCCCCTCACCTTTGAAACCATGAGTGGCGAACTCAGGAACGCAAACCTCATCACCAGCGGTGGAAGTATGTACAGCGATTGGGCACTTTTGCGATTGAATGCTCCTCTGCCGTTTCCCGCAGTATTAAATTCCGCAAACAATGAAGCTGCTACAACTCTCATTATGGCGGGCTATCCGCGCTCAACATCCCCACAAATCAGGCTTATCCCAACCGTTTCCGATTGCCTTATTACAGGCTTCGATGGAGCGGACGCGCGTAGTGATTGTGTGCTGCAAAGAGGTGCTTCTGGCGGCGCCGTATTTTCTGGCAGCAATGACTATCGCTACCTGGGCGTGATTTCCAGAGGCGACGGAGAATCTCAGAGTGTCTATGTACCGCTGGCACGATTTCGAGCCAACATCAGCGCTTACCTTGAGAGCTCTCAGCTGCCGTAGCTGAATCTGCTTCTTCTGCATCGGCTTGAGTCTCCTCATGTTCACGACGAGTCGCGCGCGCTTGAGCACGGTTCCTTCCCGCTAAACCATCACCCTTTGCCGCTTTCAATATGTCTTCCACTTCGTCCACCGCACGATCGATGGTCAGTTCACCGCTGTCCGCATGATCGTCAAACAAGTTAATCATATGGTCAGAACGGCGGCCCAGCACCATTAAACGCAGATAGAGACTCTTCTCTGCTTTCGGTTTTCGAACAACGTCGATAGCGAAAGCGAGAATACTCAAAGGGCTAAGAAGAAAGTCGCGAAGCGCATCCGCGGTAAGCTTGAGTTGAAACACCAGCACATGACGCAACGCTGTCGACGTGCGCACGCGGCCATCATCATCTCCCTTGTCATCACTAAACATGTTGCGTCTCCCGCACTTTCGGCCTGCGCCTAGTACCAGCCATCGACAGGTCCCGATAAAAAGCCGTTTTCCGGTAGTTCAAGAAGAGTTGGCAGATCTCTCTGAATCGCCGTCCCGAGTGCGGTTTCAAGCGCGGTAAGCGAATCCACTCGCTCAGCGAAACAGCCCAGGGCTTTAGCTGCTGCTACAAAATCGGGAGCATCTATGTCAACGCCTACTGGCTTAATACCGCTTGCTAGCATGCCCTCACGAATTTCCCGGTAACCGTTGTTATTCCACAGCAACACAATGATGGGTAACTTCTCCTGCACCGCAGACGCCAGCTCCATAAAAGTGAACTGCGCTGCCCCATCCCCAATGAGAGCAAGCACCGGCACTTCTTGGGGAAGCGCTCTACGAGCACCCATGGCCGCGGGGAGCGCATAACCAAGAGTCCCCCCTCCGGTTGCCGAATGGAAGTATCTTCGCGGTCCCGGAGACTCATATTGCCAAACAGCGTAGTAAGTAGGCAGCGTACTATCTCCCACCAAACATAGGCCGGGAAGGGATGTACGCAAGACGTCGAAAAAGTCCTGTACTTCACTGTTCCAGTGCCGTTCTTCGGTAATGGCAACCCTTGTCTGAGCGACTCGCGCCTCTCCGTCGGATCTCGCCACGCTGCCATCCAGAATCTTCAGCAAAGACTCCAAGCTCTCTCGAGCATCCCCGCAAAGCGCCAAATCCGGACGCTGATTACGGCACAACTGTGCCGGGTCAATATCGATTCTGGCCAGCCAGACAAGCTCTGGCATATCACCCAAAAACAACATGTCGTAGTCGGTTTCACCAAACTCGGTTCCCACCGCAAGCACAACATCAGACTCTGCCAAGAGCCTACGAACCGCTCCTAAACTCGGGCTTCCCCCCACCAATAATGGATGCCCCTGCGGCAACACGCCTTTGGCATTAACCGTTGTAACAACCGGTGATCCTAAAGCGTCGGCCAAGGTCTGGGCCTGGGAAGCCGCCGCAACCGCTCCGCCCCCCAGCAACAACAGTGGCCGGCTCGCCACGCGCAATCGCTCCGCGAGCTCTCCAAGTCCTCTGGCGTTCGCAGCAGGTGGATACACACTAGGCCAAGGCACTGTGGACACATGACTAGCGTCTTGCGTGATGACATCCATGGGGATTTGTATGTGTACGGGCCCTGGTCTTGCGCTGTTAAACACAGCAAAAGCCCGAGCCAACACCTTGGGCATCTCGTCCGCTCGCATCAACGTATGACTGAAACGACTGCATTGGCGGGCAAGCGCACCCTGATCAGGTACTTCGTGGAGACGCCCTTCTCCCATGCCAAGCTCCGAACGCGCTGCAACTGCAGTGACAACCAGCATGGGGACCGAATCAGCCAGCGCTTGGATCATCGGCGTTATCGCATTTCCGAGCCCCGGGCCTGAGATTAAAAAGCAGGCCGCAGGCTTTCCGCTGGCTCGAGCGTAGCCGTCCGCCATAAACGCCGCCCCCTGCTCATGCCGCGGCGAAATATGTCGAATACTGCTGTTAACCAACCCCCTGTACAACTGCACCGTGTGATTCCCCGGGATACCAAACACGGTATCGATACCGTAGGCCTCGAGAAGCTCCACCAGGCGTTCCCCGCAACTCACAGCATCTTGAATACTCACGTCAAAGTCCCTCTGCCTGTTCGGGGTGCGGCTGAATCACTGGCGACTCTCCGATGTGAGTTTCGCCACGCGCCTTGGCTAAATCGACTTGCCGCTGTCTTTCTGCAAAGCGTTCTCGCTGCTCATCTGATTGAAGGTCTATGCAGTGGAGACAGCTCACGCCTTTGACGTAAGCAGATGACTGTAAATCATCCTTGCTGATGGGATGACGGCAAGCAAAGCATTGATCGTAACTGCCTCTTTCCAAGTCATGATTTACCGCGACACGTTCATCAAACACAAAGCACTCACCTTCCCAGCTACTTGACTGAGTCGGTACGTCTTCGAGGTATTTCAAAATACCGCCTTTGAGATGAAACACCGAATCAAAACCCTGTTCGAGAAGATACGATGACGCCTTCTCACAGCGTATTCCACCGGTGCAAAACATGGCTACTTTCGAGTTTTTCTGAGGGTCGAGGTTCTTCGCGACCCAATCAGGAAAATCGCGAAACGTGGTAATACCGGGGTCGACCGCGCCCTGAAAACTACCGATGGCGCATTCGTAATCATTACGCGTGTCTATGAGGGTGACCTCAGGATCCGCCAACAAAGCATCCCAATCCCCCGGAGACACATACGTTCCCACGACTCGATTGGGATCCACCTGCGGCACACCCATGGTGACAATCTCGCGCTTCAGTTTTACCTTCATACGTAAAAAGGGCTGCTCGTCATGCTGCGATTCTTTGTGCTCCAAATCTGAGAGCCGAAGGTCCGCCCGCAACCACGAAAGCACTCCAGCAAGGCCTTCTCGGCTTCCCGCTAGCGTTCCGTTGATGCCCTCTTCCGCGAGTAACACTGTGCCTCGAAGGCCCTGCGCTCGGCACTGCTCAAGCAATGGTTCTCGCAGTGACTTGTAATCGGGGAGCGCAACGAACTTGTACAACGCTGCAACCACTATGGACATCAGGAGAGCCCCCCTCCATCCGCCTTACTGCCCCCAAGACACTCTGGCGAAGCGGGCGCCTCGCTCGTCTTCTCTGACCATTCTCTGGAATCGTAAAGATGCATCGCCAAGGCGTGAATCGGTCCGGCAAGCAAATCCGCAAGCTCGCCATAGACCAGTTGATGACGAGCCACGGCGCGCTTTCCCTCAAACAACGGAGACACCATGACCAATCTAAAATGTGTTTCTGAGTTTGCGGGCACACTGTGCTTATGGCTTTCGTTATCTAAATCAAGCCAATCGGGTGCAAATGCCGCGTTCAGGCGGGCTTGCAACTGATCTTGGACGCTCATAATTTCTCCTGCGATAAGCCTGCGATAAGCCTGCGATTATACGCCTGCCGTCCAGCTGTTTCAGCGGGCCGCAGGAAAGGTTTTCTCAAGCCCCAGTGAAGCTCTATACTCACCCCATGCCTACGGAAAATAATGAGCGTTATGACATTGCCTTCGCCGGAGAGTGCCTTGAGGGTCACGACCCTATGGCGGTACGCAAAGCGATAGGCGCGTTGTTTAAAGCAGACGAGGCCACTGTGGAGCGTTTGTTTTCGGGTACCCGGCAACGCATCAAGCGAGACTGCGACAAAAGCACCGCCCTGAAGTATCAAAAGAGTCTGGCAGCTGCAGGTGCGAAAGCTATCGTTACGCGCGCCAGTGTCTCGGACCCCATGGTTTCTGCACCAGCAGTTGCCGCCCCCATTACAACTGACACTGGGCAGACTGAGACCGGCGAACTGGAGTTGCTCCCGGATGGCAGCGACGTCCTTCGGCCCGATGAACGGTCGAAACATGAAGAAGTCGCACTGGATCTGAGTCATTTGACGCTTGCCGAGACAGGTGACCGTCTCAGCGAAAAAGCCACTGGCGTTGGACCTGTGATCAATGCGCCGGACTTTGATGTCGCAGAGCCGGGCGCACAGATCGGGGAAGACAACGAATTCGTGCCACCACCTCCACCCGACACGTCGGCGCTGAACCTGGCTCCAGTGGGAGAAAATCTCAGTGATATCGCGTCGGCGGAAGCACTGACAGCGTCGGTAAATATCGATCATTTGGATATTGCAGAGGCCGGCAGCGACCTACTCAAGGCGGATGAACGCAAAATCAGCACGGCAGAAGCGCCAGACACCAGCCATCTGACGCTGACCCCCTCCGAGAACGAACCCAAAACCTGAGTAGGACCGTGACTACACAAACCCTCCCTGCACCGGCACTACCGCGTCGTCTCGCTGCTATTATCTACGACGCGCTGTTGGTCCTACCCCTTGTTATGGTGTGTGTGGCCGCAGGCCTGGGTATTCGACAGCTACTGGGAAGTGCCGCCGACAGTTTGCTTCCAGCGACTTTGGTTCAGACGATTGCGGTGTTTAGCTGCATCGGATTTTTTGGGTCGTTTTGGCTCAAAAGCGGCCAGACTCTGGGCATGCAGGCTTGGCGTATCAAGTTGGTCGCCATGCCCGGCAATGAACTGACCTTTGGACGCGTTGTAACACGCTGTGTATCAGCGTTATTGTCGGCGCTGTGTTTAGGCCTAGGTTATTGGTGGTGCATCTTCGATCGCCGAAAACGCTGCTGGCACGACTATCTATCGGGAACCGAGCTAGTCCTACTACCGAAAAAACCGAAAAAAGAAAAAGCGTCAAAACGTCCAAAAGAGCCAAAAAAGTAAGCGCCGCGAAACAAACAAAAAATGCGCGCTCCCGGCAGCATAGGTTCTAACTCAGATGCTTTTTAGCCTGTCAGGCCTTACGCAAAAGATAGAGCCCCACGAACACGCAGGCCAAAACGGGCGCGAGCGCTGCATACAATGGCGGAAACCCAAACACCAAGCTCGCCGGGCCCAGTAAATCCTGACTGAGCTGAAACAGTATCCCGACCATGACTCCGGCAAAAATCCTGAACCCAAGCGTGCCATCTCGTAGCGGCCCGAACACAAAAGAAATTGCGATCAACACTAAGGCCGCAACCGCCGCCGGCTGCATCAGCTTTCGCCAAGTGGCCAGCTCAAAATCCGCCACATCTTCGCCCTGACTGCGCAGAAACGCCGCATAATCCACCAGATCAACCAACGGCAATTGTGAGGGTGCAACGTTTTCGAGAGATAAAATCTTGGGCGTGATATTGCTCTTGAGAAGCAATTGGGATTCTGTGCTGGTCTGAATGCTGTCTTGGGCAAACTGGGTAATCACAACATCACGTAAAAGCCAGCCTTCTCCAGTGTAGCGGCCGCTATCAGCAAACAAGGCACGACGCATCCACCCGCCGACTTCGAATTCGTAGGCAGTAACACCAAACACCTCGTCATCGCCGGTCACGGCCTGCACATGCAGAAAAACACCCGCATCCCGCCGCCAGATCCCCTGCCCCCGATCAACTTGCTTGCCAGCATAGCGAGCCAGGGCTCGTCCACTCTGCGCTTGCTGCTCCGCCGCAGGCGCCACATACTCACCCAGCAGAAAACCCAATACCGCAATGACCAACGCCTGCTTAAGGACCATCCAAGCCAGGCGGCCATTGGAAACACCCGCCGAACGCATGACCACTAATTCACTGGTAGAAGCTAATTGACCAAGACCAATTAGAGCGCCGATCAAGGCCGCAAAAGGAATGAACTCGTAAACCCTTCGCGGAATCGTAAGCAGAACGTAGCGTCCAATCTCCGCGAAACCATAGGTGGCACTGCGACTGTCAGACTCATCGATAAACGCCGACAGGCCATCGATACCGACAATCACTAACAAGACCAGCAAAATCGAC
>NZ_JBLGBE010000028.1:0-41015 GCF_047617445.1 Congregibacter sp. | reverse complement strand
ATCGTAAGGGCGCATCGATAACCGCTAAACACAGGCAGTCTTCGTCAGCAAAAGCTCGCGGTGCGTGCACGTCGTTCTTGCTGCGGTAGATAAAATCGCCCGGATAGTAGCTACCCCGATCGTCACTGAAACCGCCCTGAAGCACCAGCGTCATTTCTGAACCCCGGTGATCATGATGAGGAATCTCCCCGCCTGCTTTAATATGGAGTAGTGAAAACTCAAACTGCCGGTCGCCCGTGCGAATCGGTGTCATACGCAGGGCATCGGTGACTTTCTTCCATACCAACTCCGAGAAATCTCCCGCCATCAAGCGGCTCAACAATGCTGGCGTTGCATCTTGCCCACTGCGCTGCGCAGGCTGATAGCACAGGGGAGCTTCTTCATCCAGACGTGTCAAAACGCGATCCAGAATCGCATCACCCACGGGCGCCGGGTCCAGGGACTCGAACATTGCCGCCCCAACCGTTTGAAGATGCGTCACTGTCAGGGAGCAGCAATCGCAGTAGCTAAGGTGAGCGGACACGCAAGCTGCCTGGGCAAGAGATAAACTACCCGCCGCATGTTCCGTAAGAATATCCAGTTCTGGATGATGTTTTGCCATAGCTTTCACTTCGACCCTGTATTCCTGTTCCATTTATTTACTCTCCTGGGCTATCTCAAACTGAACCTGCATCTTTTGCACGGCTAGTCTGACCCGCGACTTCACGGTCCCCAGTGGTAAATCCAACTCGGCCGCCGCCTCTGCGTGCGACTTGCCCTCCATATAGACCTTGGCGATGATCTGCGTCTGGTCCGCGGGAAGATTTTTCATCGTCTCCCTGATTCGATCTGCACTACGCCGACTCTGGAGCTGCCTGAGTGGTTCCTCATGCTCCTGATCGGCACTGAAGTCCTCCGCCGCTAAGGGGGTGTTGAACTTGTTCAGCCTGCGAAACAAGTCCGTTCGGCAGTTTCGTGCAATTGTATATACCCATGTACTCGCCGCGGCCTTCTCTGGATTAAAACCACCGGCTTTTTGCCAAATTTTTAACATAACCTCCTGAACCAACTCGTCAGCATGAGTCGCCGACAGGGCAGATCCGGACAGAGCAAAAGCTTTGATCAGTGGTGCAAAATGACGAAACAAGCGCGTGTAGGCGGCTCTGTCTTGCTGACTGGCAATCAGCACCAAGCACTCGCTCCACTCGTCCGTACGGCGCCCGGTCGGTATAGCTCGCACCATATCGTTTCGATTCCCGGCCGTGTCTGACGCTTCGTCCACGTTTACCCCCTAGGTTATTGCTGTAGATACGCCGACTGTACTTAAATTGGATGACTTTTCACCCTGAGATAACGTCAGCTGATCCAGAGCCCGCAAATACGCGTAATTTTGAAGACAAGACTGCGGCATCGATAATGCCGGAAAACATGGCGAATCGCAGCATAAATTCCGTGCGCTCGCCTCCCGACAACCCATAGGAGTCACCCTTAGGTGCAGATAGCGGTAATAGGTTCAGGCATCTCAGGGTTAGCGTGCGCTCACTATCTCAGTACTGAGCACACGGTTAGCGTATTCGAAGCCAACACACGACTCGGTGGTCACACTGCTACTATGGACGTCGAGCTCGGTACCCGCCGCTTTGCCATCGACACAGGGTTCATTGTTTTTAATGACTGGACCTACCCTAATTTTATCGCTCTGATGGACGAGCTAGGCGTCAGCAGTCGCGAAACAGCCATGGGCTTTAGCGTTCGGGACGAAGACACCGGGCTTGAGTATTCAGGCACCAATCTGGACTCATTGTTCGCGCAACGACGCAACATTGTGTCGCCGCGTTTTTTGAAAATGGTTCGGGACATCTTGCGCTTTAATAAAGAAAGCCTTGCTGATCTTGAATCCGGGACGCTCGCTGAGGATGAAAGCCTCGGTAGTTATCTGACGCGCAAAAATTATAGCGAGGCTTTCAAACGGGACTATCTTGTAGCCATGGGCTCCGCCATCTGGTCGTCGGACTGCGCCAGCATCCTCGAGTTCCCTGTGCAGTTTTTCGTGCGCTTCTTCAAGAACCACGGACTGCTGTCAGTATCAAATCGCCCTCAGTGGCGGGTGATCGAAGGCGGCTCCAGAGAGTATATCGCGCCACTGTGCCGACGCTTTGAGCAACGGATCTATACAGGCACTCCTGTAAGTCGTGTCCGCCGGGATGCCGCTGGAGTAACGCTGGTTCTTGAGAACGGTAGCGAACAACGTTTTGATCAAGTCGTCATCGCAACGCACTCTGACCATGCGCTGACAATGCTCGATGCACCGAGTGTGGAGGAGCGGGAAATTTTAGCTGCTCTGCCCTATCAGGCCAATGATGTCGTTCTACACACAGACACTCGCCTGCTGCCAGACAACCGAAAAACCTGGTCGAGCTGGAACTATCGACTAGGAGTGGATGATTCGAGAGCCGTGCTAACGTACAACATGAACATTCTTCAGGGCATTACGGCCCCGGAAACTTTCTGCGTGACTCTCAATGACACTGCCTCGATTAATCCGCACCGGATACTCGGACGGTTTACTTACGATCACCCGGTATTCAGCCTCGCGGGCATGGCCGCTCAGCAGCGCTGGGCCGACATTAACGGTCAGCAAAACACATGGTTTTGCGGAGCCTACTGGCACAATGGATTTCATGAAGATGGCGTGGTCAGTGCGCTTCGAGTGACCGAAGCCATCAACAAGCAGGCTCGCGCAGCGGCATGAAGTCCCGCCTATATACCGGAACGCTGCGGCACCGGCGGCACCTCCCGCGTGAGCACGCCTTTAAGTACCGCGTCTTTATGCCCTATCTGCATCTGGACGAAGTGGACACCGTCTTAAACCTGTCTCGTTTTTGGTCCCATTCGCGCTTCGCTGCGGCGAGCTTTCGCCGAGAAGACTTTCTGGGCGACCCGACAAAATCCCTCAGCGATGAGGTAAGGCGCCGCATCCACGAAGAAATAGGCGTCGATCATCAAGGCCCTATCTACCTCCTTGCCAATATGCGCTATTTCGGTACGCAGATGAATCCACTCATCTGCTACTACTGCTTCAACGAGGACGAAACTCAACTCGACTACCTGGTCGCTGAAGTCACCAACACACCTTGGAACGAGCGTCACAGCTATGTTCTGTCAGCACAGCCGGGGCAGCGCGTGCTGCGCCAGGAGTTTGACAAAACTTTTCATGTGTCGCCATTTAATCCTATGGACATGCGTTACTCCTGGCGGAGCAATGTGCCAGGAGACCGCTTGGCAATTCATCTTGAAAACCACAGCGCGGGGGGCCGGGTGTTTGACGCCACACTGTCCCTAAGCGCAGAACCAATTACCAGGGCGGCGCTGCGCAGCATTCTGTGGCGGTTCCCCTTAATGACCGCTAAAGTAGCCGGCGCGATTTACTGGCAAGCGCTCAAACTCTTTATCAAACGCATCCCTTATCACCCACATCCCGGGACAAGCGCTCAATCTGGAGCACGACAATGAACGAAGTCAGTGTCAGCAGGATTCCCCTACTGCCCCAGGCGAAGACCTTTCGCAATAAAACGGAACTTGCTCGGCACTTCCTTTTGCAGGCTTTGTCGCACATTACTGTCGGGTACGTCACGATTCACGATGGCGAAGATACACACCACTTTGGAAATTCCGAGGATACCCGCGAACCCCATGCGGAAATCGTGATTCACAATCGCGCTGCCTTTGCGAAGGTGCTACTGGGGGGCACGGTAGCGGCGGGCGAGGCCTACATCGATGGCGATTGGTCAACCCCGGACCTCACAGAAGTGACACGGCTTTTCAGTGCCAACATGCAGGCTATGGAATCTGTGGAGTCAAAACAGCACTGGTATACCAAGCTAGCGCTAAAGATCGCGCACACCATGAATCGCAATACGCACGAAGGTTCAAAGCGCAATATTTCTGCGCATTACGACCTTGGCAACGATTTTTTCCGATTGTTTCTCGACCCGACCATGATGTATTCCGCAGCGGTTTTTGACCGTCGAGAAAACACACTGGAGAAAGCCGCGGTGGGTAAACTCGATGAGCTCTGCCGGCAGCTGGACCTCAAGCCTGACGATCACCTGCTAGAGATTGGCACAGGCTGGGGCGGCATGGCGATACATGCCGCAACGCACTACGGCTGTCATGTGACAACCACCACCATTTCTCAGGAACAGTTCGATTACGCCAAGGCGCGGGTCACGGAACTCGGTCTTGAGGACCGTATTACCCTGCTTTGCGAGGACTACCGCGCTTTAACAGGCCAGTATGACAAGTTGGTATCCGTGGAGATGATCGAGGCGGTAGGCCACGACTTCTACAGCAGCTATTTCCAGTGCTGCAGTAAGCTGCTTAAAAATGACGGAAAGATGGTGATTCAGGCGATTACCATCACCGATGATCGCTACGAGCAAGCAAGGCGCTCTGTGGATTACATCAAGCGTTATATATTCCCGGGAGGCTGTCTACCGTCATTAGAGATAATCGCCAAGCACATCGCGAAGGATAGCGATCTGCAAATGGTGCACCTGCGAGATATCACGGCCGATTACGCACTCACATTGGCACACTGGCGACAACGATTCATGGCGCGTCTTGAGGAGGTTCGCGAGATGGGCTTTGATGACCGCTTTATTCGCATGTGGGAATTCTATCTGTGCTACTGCGAAGGTGGATTTCGCGAGCGAATCATCGGTACCGCGCAGATCGCATTTGCCAAGCCCGGCTATCGCAGCGTCTGATCAGTCGTAGCCATCTCGGGCGGCAAGTCGCTGCCCCAGCACCGGAATAGAAAGCAGCGCCAACATAATCGCCCAGGTGTAGTTAATAGTCTGGGCCTGTCGCGCAGGCAGTGTACTCAACACCGACGCATCTGGCTGCGTTTAAAGCGGCCTCTCTGTACCCCTGCGGGCTTTTGCGGCATCCTCACAGTCTTTTGCGGCAGGTGATTAGCTCTTGAGCTCAACGCAACATACCAATGAACAACTCACGCCGACGCTGGCAGCCGCCCCCATCGTGTTGCTCATCGCCATGCTGGCACTATCCGTGTTCTTTTTTGGGTCCGACGCATCTTACGGTGCCAACCAGATCGCTTTAGTGCTCGCGACAGGGGTTGCTGCGCTCGTGGGGCAACACACAGGCATTCGCTGGCGAGACGCCCAGGAGGGCATCATCGATGGCATCGGTGTCGGCCTTGCTCCCACCCTGATTCTCCTCGTCGTAGGCATGCTCATCGGCACCTGGATACTCGCCGGCACTGTTCCCACGATGATTTACTACGGCATTCAGATCCTGAATCCACAGATTTTCTATGCCGCCAGTGCACTCATTTGCGCCATTGTGGCGATTAGCGTCGGTAGCTCCTGGACGGTAGCCGGAACGTTGGGCATTGGGCTTATGGGGATTGCCGGGAGCTTTGACTTGTCACCGGCCATAGCCGCAGGCGCGATCATCTCCGGCGCCTACTTTGGCGACAAACTATCGCCTATGTCCGACACAACCAACCTTGCCTCCGCGGTAGCCGGGGTTGATCTCTTTGAGCACATTCGCCATATGCTCTGGACCACCGTACCCAGCTTCGCTATCGCCTTGTTGGTCTTCGCCCTCATCGGGGGCGGCGATGCTTCAACCCCCCAGGAGATCGAAGCACTGCAAAACAGTCTCCAGATTGAGTTCAATATCGGGCTGCATCTGCTGCTTCCTCTGTTACTCATGCTGTTTCTAGTCTACAAGCGGTTCCCCGCCTATCCAGCAATCCTTATCAGCGCCTTGGCCGGCGGTATTTTTGCGCTGATTTTTCAGCCTGATGTAGTACAGGGCTTGGCAGGAGACACGGAGCTCTCCCGGGGACTGGCACTGGTTAAAGGTGTATGGATAGCCCTGTTCGCGGGCTATGAATCAAACAGCGGCAATGAGTTTCTGGATGCGCTCCTCAGTAAAGGGGGCATGAGCAGCATGATGAACACCGTATGGCTGATCATCTGCGCCCTGGGTTTTGGCGGTATTCTCGAGCGCACCGGCATTCTCAACTATTGGCTCCGGCACGCCCTGCGCATGGTCAAAGGTACCGGCTCACTGGTCGCCACCACGGTAGCGACCTGCGTCGCTACCAACGTCCTTGCGGCCGATCAGTTCATGGCCCTCGCACTGCCCGGCCGAATGTACCGTGACGCCTACAAAGAGTACAAGCTGTCGCCACTTAACCTGTCACGAACACTGGAAGACTCCGCTACGCTTACATCGGCACTAATCCCCTGGAACACCTGTGGCGCGTATATGTCCGCAACACTGGGAGTCGCTACCGTTGTTTACGCACCTTTTGCGATCTTTAACATTGTCTGCCCACTCATCGCGATTGCCTACGGCGTTAGCGGCATTGCTCAAAAGCCCCTGGAGTCTGCGTCCGACCCAGAGCCAGCTGCTGCATCGGCTTAGGAAGGCACTGTGAGCGACGAATGGGACTATGCAGCGCCTTTTTTGCGCCGCACACGCGTAATGGCGGCAGACGTAGACGCACTGCAACACACCAACAACACGATCTATGTCCGCTGGTGCGAAGAATGTGCCTGGGAACACTCCGCAAGCCTTGGTATGGACATCGACTCCTATCACCGCCTCGATCGCGCCATGGCCGTAGTCGAAGGGCGTTATCGATACCTAAAAGCGTCGCATCTTGATGACGAAATTGTCACTGCAACCTGGATTACGCATTGGGACAAGCGTTTGACCATGACGCGGCATTTTCAGATACGCAGAGTGCAGGATGGTGCAACATTGCTGCGCGGAAAAGTCCGTTTTGCCTGTATCGAGATCAGCTCCGGTAAACCTCGGCGACTGCCTAAAGAGTTCCTAGAGACTTACGGACCGGCGATTCTGGGCATAGATTCGCAATAGACCGATACGGGCGCCATTAGACGCGCGTCCAGTCGAAAGGCATCACGGCCGAGAGGCGATCCAAGCCTAGCTTTGCCATCAGCAAGCGATCCACTCCCAGAGCAACACCGCTACAGTCGGGCAAGCCCTCCTGCATGGCCTCAATCAACCGGGAATCCAGTGCTCGGGCTTCCTGAGCCGACGTATGTCTACGAGCATTATCACCCGCCGCGCGATCTATCAACTCCGCAGCGTCAAGGAGTTCGCGATAGCCGTTGGCCAGTTCAATTCCGTCTACATACAGCTCAAAACGCTCAGCAACACGGCGGCCATTGCGATCAGCGCAGCGCGCAAGAGCGGCTTGAGAGGGGGGGTAATCACAGACAAACTGCAGTCCTCGATGGGCAAGTACTGGCTCCAGCACGTGACTCATAAGCAGATCCAGCCAGCCGTCGTAGTCTAGTTCGAGCTCGCCAACATCCAGCTGCTTTGCAGCGACCTCTTTGAGCTCCGGCACGCTGATTGTCCAGGGATCGATGGCCAGAACCTCCTGAAAGAGTGCTCTGTAGCTAACAAGCTCCCACGCGTCACGGTCGAGACACTCACAGATTAGCTCCCCGACCTCTTGAATCAATTGATCGAGGCTAAAGCCCGGGCGATACCACTCCAGTAGAGTAAATTCCGGGTTATGCCTTCTTCCAATTTCACCATCGCGAAACGCTTTGCCCAACTGGTAAATAGGTCCACTGCCTGAGGCCAGCAGTCGCTTCATGGCAAATTCGGGCGAGCTTTGGAGGAACATGGATGCTGTTTCAGCCTGCGACGGCGTCAAGCGAAGCGGCTCGATGGCCGGATCAGTCACACCAAATCGAGACAATATCGGAGTGTCGACTTCAAGAATTTGTCGCTTTGCAAAAAAACGTCGGAGTTGGGCGAATATCTCGCCCCGGGCCTGAAGTGCGGCGCGGGTTGTCCCGGGCCGCCAATCGCTCATATCAGCTTTTGCTCGCGCGAGCGACGTAGTCTCCAGAGCGGGTATCCACGCGAACCACTTCACCCTGGGAAATAAACAACGGCACGCGCACAACGGCGCCGGTGCTGAGCGTTGCAGGCTTGCTGCCACCCTGCGCCGTATCTCCCTTAAGCCCTGGGTCGGTTTCTGTGATCTCAAGCTCCACAAAATTTGGCGGTGTCACAGAGAGTGGCGTGCCATTGTAGAGCGTCACCTCGCAGGCCTCCTGCTCCTTCAGCCACTTCTTCGTATCACCTACTGCAGCAGTGTCCGCTTGATATTGCTCGAAGGTATTGGGCTCCATGAAGAACCAGAACTCGCCGTCCGTATAGAGGTACTCCATACTGATGTCCATGACGTCGGCGCCTTCGAGGCTCTCGCCCGACTTAAAGGTTCGATCCCAGACACGACCGCTCTTGAGGTTTCGCAAACGTACCCGGTTAAAGGCCTGTCCTTTCCCCGGCTTGACGAATTCATTGTCGAGAATGCTGCAGGGGTCCCCATCCAGCATTACCTTAAGGCCAGAGCGGAATTCATTGGTTGAGTAATTGGCCATGCCTGTGCACCCCTGAGTTTAAACGCGCGGGATGATACCGCACCGGGTTCGCAAAATCAGTGTTTCAAGTTAGCGCGAAGGCCCACAGTTGAGCTATGCTCAGGTAAATTCGCACCCGGCAAAAAGGACTGGGCGCCATGTCGCCGATAAAACATTCAGGCCTGCGCCTCCCTCAGCAGGATCTCGATCGCTGCAGTCTGTTTGACTGCAACGTCGAGGCCGTGGAGACCTGGGCTCAGGAACTACCAATGGGCAGCCCTCCGCGGGCGGGGTCCAACCTGCGTAACGCGGTGTCTGAGCTCAATCGCGTGGCATTACCTCCGCAAGAACGCTTCCAGCTTCTTGAATTACTGCGCGCGCCTATTGATTTGGTACTCACGGCCCTCATCCGAGGCTGCTTGAACCAACCAATCATCTTGGACGACGACAAACAGATTCAGGTCGATCTAATCACTGACCTGTGTTCCCTCACGGCTGCCGGCTACACCATAGCCGGCGTACAAACGATTCAGGACAACAGCAGTGTTACTGGCGTGAATCCGGCCAAACTGGCCTGTGAGTCATTACATCGAGCCATTACACTGTCGGGACAGCGTATTCTCGTCTCCTACGTTCTTTATCAGCCCATAGAGCTCAATGGCTGGGCAGGACTCCATCAGCTTTACTCCCTGAGTGAACGGCAACAACTAGCGCGCCTACCGGTAGAAGACAGTCTCCGGAAAACGCGCAGCAATATCGCTCAGGAATACCTGCCGGCGCTACTGTTGGCCTGCTCTAAACCTAATCAGCTCCGTCAACACGACATTACGGGCGCCTATCGCGCGTTCCAAGAGTGGCGAGACTTTGCTGAGTTGCAGGACCCGGAGCTAGGCGAAGGCTTGTTCGCAGTGGATATGTTGAGCGACCAGGCCCCGGCTTTCGCGGAACTTCTGGTGCGGCGGGGCAGCACACAGTTTCGCTATATCAATACCAAGCCGCTCATCACTCATCTAGAGGAGCTGAAGAAATCCCGGGGCACCCAGGGCCTACGAGTGATCGAGTTTGATCGAGAAACTCGGCTGGACACTAACCTTCTCGAGCACCTGATCAAATCTCTGGGAGAGATCAGTCAGCGTAACTTCAATCGACAGGAGTCTCGAAGCACTCTGGACATCGCCACAGGCTTGAGCAACGTGCATTACTTTGTCGCTGGAGAACGCAGTCTGGAAGAAGTTTTCCACGGCATGGCGTACGAGGACGCTCAGTTTTCCACGGACAACCAAAACCCCTTCCTCAGCCCTGCAAGCCACGCCGACAAATGGCAGCAGGCAAATTCGGAAGACGGCACAGACGAACATGCATCCGAAGAAGAACTAGACTTGGGCGTTGATGTCGACAAGTTCTCGAAACTAGCCGAGGACCAGGATAACCAAGCTCGGCAGCCCGTAAGACACACCGTTTATTCCGTGAAAACGACTAACACCAGTCCAGGTGGCTACTGTGTAGAGTGGACAGATCCACCCGATGGCCTCCACATTGGCGATGTCGTTTGCATGCGCGAGTCGGAAATGGAGCAGGCAGACTGGACCTTGGCCGTGATCCGCTGGATCAGCCAGGTAAAGCATGCTCCAACGCTACTGGGTCTTGAGCTTATCAGTCCCCGCGGCGGTGCCTATGCTGCGCAAATCAAGATGCCCAATGGCGAGCAGTCAAAACCCATTCGGGTATTGCTACTGCCGGAGATACCGCTTGTCGGTCAGGCACACACTCTGGTGGTGCCACGCATGGTGTTTAAGGAAGGGCAGCGTATTACGCTGTCGCGTGACGAGGAATCTGCTTTGGTGAAACTCAAACGGCAGGTGTCTTCCACAGGGTATTTTAGTCAAATGGACTTTGAATACCTGCGCCAGCTGGACGATGACATCGAGAGTTCCAAACGCAAAGAACTACCTACTGCGGCGTTTGATTCAATTTGGACCGATATTTGATACGCCGCCGCGCGGCACTCCCAGGACATAAAGCAGGCCTTCAAGTGTACTGTGGTTAATAGCGCAGGGGGCCGTTTTGCGAACCAGTGGCTTCGCGTGAAAGGCAACGCCCAGGCCGGCCGCAGCCAGCATTGGCAAATCGTTCGCGCCGTCGCCCACCGCGACGGTGTCGCATAGCTCAAAACCCTCGCGCTTCGCAATCTCTGCGAGCAGCAAAGCTTTACGTTCCCCATCGACTATTTCACCCTCTACCTCACCGCTTAGCCGATCCTCAACAATCTGCAGATGATTGGCATGCACTTCATCAATGCCGATTTGGGTTTGTACCTGTTTAGCGAAGTAATCGAATCCTCCAGATAAAATCACCGTGTAGTGACCCTGGGAGCGCAAAGTGCGAAGCAGCGAAAGGGCACCAGGCATGAGCGGCAAGCTGGCACCCACCGCCTGAATCTCCGAGGCATGCAAACCACGCAACTTGCTCATACGCTCACGGAAACTACTGCGAAAATCGAGCTCACCGCGCATGGCCCGGGCCGTAACCGCGGCAACCTCGTCGCCAACGCCGGCGCGACGGGCAAGCTCATCAATGACTTCGCACTGAATAAGCGTTGAATCCATATCAAAGGCGATCAGTCGCCGCCGGGGCCGCTTACTATCACTAGGGGCGAGCGCCAGATCAACCTCCCAGCGTATCGCCAGTTCCTGAAGGGTCCCGCGCCGATCAGCACAACGTGTCCAGTCATCTAAATACAGTTCCAGCGCCAGCTCTTCCCCCGGCGCGGCGAGTGATAAGCGCCGCATACCGCGCAACTCAACATTCCATGCGGCAAGCGTGGCCGCAAGCTCCGAAGGCAGATCACGACCTGCGGGCACGATGACGGTGAGGACGGCATCTGCATGTTGATAGAGCGATAAATCGCCATAGTCCGTCGTATTTAATACAGCCTGCGCCCGCCAAGTCAGCCCCAAACGTGACAAGCCGGCAGCAACGCGATCGCCCAAAGAGTCATCCTTGGTTTCACCGCGCAAAACAAGCGCGGGTGGTTCGGCAATAAAGTGCACAGCCTCAGCCAATGCAAGTTCGGGCAATAGCCGCTGCAGCGATGAATAGGTCAGCGTTGCTGGGAGAGAAAAGCCCGTTGTGGTCACGATTGGAACCTGTATTACAGAAAATTTAGCGCTTAATTCTAACTCAGAGTTCAGACAACAAGACGCCGTGTGAGGCCGACGCTTATACTTCGCGGCACAGCATCACAACGAATCGATTCATGCAGCGCTTCAAAGATCTAAGCCTGAGTCTACAGCTACCCATACTGGCAGCCGGCTGCGCTCTGCTCGTGGGTCTGTGCCTTTTATGGCTGGCAGCGACATCCAGCGCATACCTTCAAAATGAACGCGAACGACTGTACGGCGAATCTCTTGCCCAGCAAGTGTCTTCTACAGTCCGAGAGGCCCTACAGCGTGGAGACCTTTTGAGTGCCCGGGCGTCACTACAGCGATTTGTAGACAGCTCTCTCGCTGGCGGCATCACTATCCGCGATGTAGAAGGAATGGCCATGGGCACTGCTGGCATTATTAGCGGACCAAACCTTAACCAGTACAGCGCTCTCATACGCATTGGCGAAGGTATCGCCGGCGAAGTGTTGGTTACGGTGGACAGCAGCTCGGGGCAGGAGAGTCGCTGGCGATTTTTGTTCTCTCTGTTGGCTCTGGCAGCGGCGCTAAGTCTCTTGGTGTTTCTGGCAACCCGCATTTTTGCGCAGCGCCTGGCGACCTCATTACTCGCGCTGGATACACAGCTCGCGCTGCCAGATTCCGTCGAAGCGGAGCTCGAAAACGAAATTTCAAGAATTCAGCGCAGCGTAGAAGCCCTCCCGCTGGACATGCTTCGTGGTCACGCTCCGATACCTGCAGCAGCGACGGAGTTTGAACAAGCGACTATTTTGTTTGTCCATCTAGCGAGCCTGGCTCGCTATGTCGACACCTTAGGCGAGTCAAATCTGCATCGTTACACTCGCAGGCTGCAACAAATCGTTCAGGCTGCCGCCCAGTGCTACCGCGGAGAACTTATCGTTTCACGTCCCTTCGGCCTGATCATCAGCTTTAGTCCGCAACCCAATGCCGGAAGTGAAGCGCTCCGCGCGGCAAGCTGCGCCCGCTTGATTGCGCTCATCTCTTTGGGTCTGCAGCAGCGCACCAGCCTGTCTCTGGAACTAGCAATGGCGCTGGGGCAATGTGAACAAAGCACAGACGAAACAAAAGACATTTATCCCCAGCTGCACCTCCAGGGTGCCATTGACGAACTACGCGACGCCTGCCTTAACCATCAACGCTATCCTGCCATTCTTCTGACTGAAACAGCGCTCGCTGATGAACAACTAGCAGCCGCCGCAGAGCTTGCCGAAGATAGCGAAGAGAACGCAGTAGTAAGCGAGCTTTTGACGCTGTCCGCAGATCAGGAGACGCTGCTAGCACATCAAGCGCAGATGATTGTCGAACGCATCAAGCCCTCGACAGCGCCGGCTGACAGCTAGCTAAGTGATTGAGGGAGACCCGCTACCCTCATTCCGCGACATCCATTCTTTCCACACGCTGAAACCCTCGGGGCAACTTGTTTCCCCGACGACCGCGCTCTCCACGGTAATGATCAAGCTCCGTGCGCTTGAGCGTCAGGTGACGCTTGCCTGCCCATACCGTCAAACCGTCGTCGTCTTTCAGGACGGCTGTGGCGATCACGAACTCCTCCCGATCCCGAACGCGGGGACCAGGGATCGCAATGATTTTGTTGCCCTTCCCGCGGGACAGGCTCGGCAATTCGGCAAGAGGAAACAGCAGTAGCCGGCCCTCATTGCTAACGGCTGCCACCCACTGCGCACCCTCGGATATAGGCACGGGACTAACGACTTTAGCCCCGGCGGGCAAACTCAAAGCTGCCTTCCCCGCTCGGTTCTTGGTCTGTAGCTCAGCCAGCGTCGTCACAAAGCCATATCCCGCATCCGATGCCAACAAGCAGCGCTGCTCGTTGTCACCCATCATCAGCCCATCAAAGCCCGCGCCAGAGGGGGGGTTAATGCGGCCGGTAATCGGCTCACCCTGCCCCCGCGCCGAGGGCAGATTATGGGTAGCGAGGGTGTAAGCACGACCCGTGGAATCAATGACCACAGCCGGCTGATTGCTTCGACCTCGCACCGCCAATTTAAAGCTGTCTCCGGACTTATAACTGAGCGTCGTCGGATCCATTTCATGACCTTTCGCAGAACGGATCCAGCCTTTTTCGGACAGCACAACAGTAATTGGGTCTGCGGTCATCAACTCCAGCTCGCTAAACGCTCGAGCGTCCTCCCGAGATGCCAGGGGAGAGCGGCGATCATCACCGTACTTTTCAGCAATGGCCGTCAGCTCTTTCTTGATGAGCGTCTTGAGTCTGGCTTCGGAGCCAAGCGTTGTTTCCAGCCAGTCCCGCTCTTTTTCAAGTTCATCCTGCTCTGAGCGGATTTTTACTTCTTCGAGCTTGGCAAGGTTGCGCAATTTGAGGTCAAGGATGGCTTCCGCCTGAACATCCGAAATTTCGAAACGCTGCATGAGCGCCTGCCTGGGATGTTCCTCGGTGCGAATAATGTGAATCACTTCGTCAATATTCAGGTAAGCAACGAGATAACCTTGCAAGATGTGCAGGCGTAGCTGCACACGCTCTAAACGATAAGCCAGACGGCGGCGCACGGTCTCTCGACGAAATTTCAGCCATTGACTCAGGATCCCGTCGAGGCTGCGGACCCCGGGGCGCCCATCGATGCCAATCATATTGAGGTTGACGCGATAGGTGCGCTCTAGGTCCGTGGTCGCGAAGAGATGGCTCATGAGCCCCTCTCGATCTATGCGATTGGAACGAGGCACAATCACCAGACGGGTGGGATTCTCGTGATCCGACTCATCGCGAAGATCCGCAACCATAGGGAGCTTCTTGGCCTGCATTTGCTGGGCTATCTGCTCCAGCACCCGAGACCCGGAGGCTTGGTGGGGCAAAGCAGTGACCACAATATCGCCGTGCTCAAGCTCCCATACTCCGCGCATACGCAAGCCGCCACGGCCGGTCGCGTATATCTGGGCAATATCCTCCGGAGGCGTGATGATTTCTGCTTCGGTCGGGTAATCGGGCCCCTGAATGATCTCGCAAAGCTCAGCAAGACTCGTTTTGGGGGCGTCTAGCAAGGTAATTGCCGCCGTAACGACCTCACGAAGATTATGTGGCGGAATATCCGTCGCCATACCCACCGCAATGCCCGTGGTCCCGTTGAGCAAAATGTTAGGTACTTGAGCGGGTAACAGCGACGGCTCATCCATGGTGCCGTCGAAATTAGGCGTCCAGTCGACCGTGCCCTGCGCGAGCTCTCCCAGAAGCACGTCGGCATACGCGGTCAGACGAGATTCGGTGTAGCGCATCGCGGCAAAGGATTTGGGGTCATCCGGTGCGCCCCAGTTGCCCTGACCATCCACCAATGGGTAACGATAGCTAAAACTCTGCGCCATGAGCACCATAGCTTCATAAGCTGCGCTATCACCATGAGGGTGGAATTTACCGATCACATCGCCCACGGTACGTGCCGACTTCTTGAACTTGGCCGTAGACTTCAGGCCCAGCTCACTCATGGCATACACAATGCGTCGCTGTACCGGCTTAAGGCCATCACCAATATGTGGCAAAGCGCGGTCAAGAATGACGTACATCGAGTAGTCAAGGTATGCCTTCTCGGCATAGTGCTTTAGGGAAACGCCCTCGATGCCATCGTCATCGATGGAACTGGTATCACTCATTTATTGGGTCTCTTGGAGGGTCTTCGCAACTGACTTCGTAAATCTTATTACAATGGTTACAGATCAGGCCGCATCGCCTCCCTGCGTATCTACCTGCCTATCTTTAGCTCCGATGCGCTGCTGTACGAGTTGCTCGTTCAAGCTAACGATGGAATTAGCCATATCGGTTAACAGGGCATGAATCGTCGCCGGATTACTCTTAATCAGATCCGTGAACTGACTAGTGGGCACCTTCACAACACTGCAACGACTCCGCGCCCGTACCGTAGCACTGCGATCAGCGTGGGTAAGCGCGGCCATAGCACCGAAAATCTCTCCCGGGCTGATGATTCCTACGGGCACGTTATCTACCAGTACATCCGCAAGTCCAGAGGTGAGATTAAAGACGTACTGGGCACGCTCGCCCTGGGTAATGATGATCTCGCCTGGCTCATACAAAGCAAAGCCTGGCGTAGTGATGACGTCGATCTGGGTTTGCATTGCAGTTAAACGCAGCATCATCCCGCTGTAGGTCACCAGCATTCGAGTCCACAGCTTGGTAGTGCTGGGACGCGCGAATATCTGTTGCATGAACTCCAGAGCGCTATAGCTATTGAGGCTCGCCCCGGCCTCGCTGCCGTAAAAAACCGCAGCGTCCGGATCGCGTCCACCCGCGATATCCGGGAGCAAAATATCGCCTTCTTCGAGCAAGTAGACGGCCCGACTAGAATAACGGGCGGTTACCGTTCCACTGGCTACCAGATAAAACTTGGCGGGGTCAAAACCTCGGAAATTGCCAGTTTGGGTCGGCGCCACCTCTACCCGTATGGGCAGCAGCTCAACTTCATCCAGCAAGGCTTGCACCAAGCCATGATACTGCTGGTTCAGAAGCTTAAAATCAGCGGGTAATTCAACGCTCGCTAGCATGCTAGACCTGGGTGCCGTCTTATCGGAGCGCCTCGAACAGCGCAGAGACTTCGATCATACCAACTTCTCCCTCCAGCGAGAACAACTCAACTGGCGAGAGAGCAAGCAAATCGCTAGCATGTCCACCTTCTCGAACAATCAGGCAAACAGGATGCTCGATGATACCGGCTGGTCCTGCCAGCCTTTCTCTGCACTGAGTGGCGGCGATGTCTATGAACTGCTACAACTTCGCTGCGCCGTCTTCGTGGTGGAGCAGGACTGCGTCTATTTGGATCCCGATGGCCTCGACACCACGGCATGGCACCTGGCTTACCGTGAAGCCGGAAAAGTGCTTGCTTATCAACGATGTCTGGCGCCCGGTAGCTCCTACGACAACGAAAGCTCAATCGGCCGCGTCATTGTCGATCCAACGCAACGCGGTAAGGACTTGGGGCGTGAACTGGTTCGCAGAGGTATCGACTTTAACCTGACCCACTGGCCGGACAGAGAGATCCTTATTGGCGCCCAGGCATACCTTCAGCGCTTTTATGAATCTCTGGGATTTGTGGTCTGTTCCGAGCCCTACATGGAAGACGGGATATCACACATCTATATGCGACATCCGAGTGCTCAGACGGGGTAGCAATACTGGTGCGTGGGCGGCTTAAGAAGCGCTCAGCAAGAACGTTACCGGGCCATCGTTAATCAGGCTGACCTGCATATCGGCGCCAAAGCGTCCCCCAGCCACGGGGCCGTAAACGCCATCAACATAATCGTATAACTGTTGAAACAGCGGCTCTGCCTCACCGGGAGGCATTGCAGTAGAAAACCCGGGCCGCAATCCCCGGGAAGTGTCTGCAGCAAGCGTGAACTGGGAAATCAGCAACAAGTCTCCAGAGACATCCCGGAGACTGAGATTCATGCGGTTCTGATCATCGGAAAATATTCGATAATTCAAGACTCGCTCAAGGAGCTTTTCTCCCATAAAAGAAGTGTCGCCGGGCTCCAGGCCGAGAAAAACCAGTAAGCCCGCATCGATGCTTCCCGCGACCTGCGAGTCGATCTCGACCGATGCGCGCCGTACCCGCTGTAGCAGTGCGCGCACCGAACCCTAGCCGCGCGAGGCGCGCTTTCGCTCGTGCTCAATCAACAGCTTCTTGCGCAAACGAATGCTTAGTGGTGTTACCTCGACCAACTCGTCGTCCTCGATGAACTCCAAGGCCTGCTCAAGGGTGTGTCGGGTAGGTGGCGAGAGGACCAGCGCTTCATCGGTACCGGAGGCACGAACGTTGGTTAACTGCTTGGCCTTGGTGGGGTTCACTGTCAGGTCATTGCCCCTGCTGTGCAGCCCGACAATTTGCCCTTCGTAAACCTGAACATTGGGGTCCACAAACAGGCGTCCACGTTCCTGCAGGTTGAACAAACCGAAACCAAGGGTTTTACCTTTCACCATCGATACCAACACACCGTTGCTGCGGTGACTGATCTCTTGATCCTTAACGGGACCGTAGTGGTCGAAAACATGGGTTAGAGTGCCACTGCCAGATGTCAGTGTTAGAAACAAAGAACGAAACCCAATCAAACCACGCGCCGGCACAATGAACTCCAGGCGCACCCAGCCCTTACCATCGGGGCGCATGTTCTTGAGATCCGCGCGCCGCGAGCCCAGCTCCTCCATGACTGAGCCCTGGTGCTTGTCCTCGCAATCGATGACCAGTTGCTCAAAGGGCTCATGCATGACGCCGTCGATTTCCTTGCGAATAACTTCCGGGCGAGACACGCCCATTTCGAAGCCTTCACGACGCATGCTCTCGATCAGCACAGACAGGTGCAGTTCGCCACGGCCGGACACTTTGAATTTATCGGGTGTTTCACCTGGCTCGACACGCAGCGCGACATTGTGAATAAGCTCGCGCTCAAGCCGCTCCGCAATATTGCGGGAGGTTACGTACTTACCTTCTTTACCGGCAAACGGTGAATTGTTGACCTGAAAAGTCATGCTCACGGTAGGCTCGTCAACACTGAGAGGAGGCAGAGCATCGGGCGTCGCGGGATCGCAGAGCGTGTCAGAGATATTCAGCGACTCGATACCGGTGACACAGACAATGTCGCCGGCGCGGGCCTCAGCGGTCTCGATACGCTCAAGACCCATGTAACCCATTACCTGAAGAACTTTACCCTTGCGCTGCTTACCCTCGTGGTCGACCACCACCACCTGAGTATTAGGCTTGAGAATACCGCGGCTTATGCGTCCCACCCCGATGACGCCGACATAGCTGTTGTAGTCCAACGCACTGATCTGCAGCTGCAATGGGCCGTCTACGTCGACGTCAGGCGCCGGCACCTTGCTAATAATCGACTCAAACAACGGCGTCATGTCGTCAGCCATGTCCTCGTGATCGAGACCCGAAATGCCTTCTAGCGCTGAGGCAAAGATAATCGGGAAGTCGAGCTGCTCCTCGCTGGCGTCCAGGGAGTCAAACAGGTCGAACACCTGATCCACAACCCAATCCGGCCGAGCACCGGGGCGATCAACCTTATTAACCACCAAAATAGGCTTCAGGCCCTGGGCGAAGGCCTTGGAGGTCACGAAGCGGGTTTGTGGCATGGGGCCATCAACCGCATCGACCAGCAGCAGCACGGAATCAACCATAGACAGAACACGCTCCACTTCGCCGCCAAAGTCAGCGTGCCCGGGGGTATCCACGATATTGATGCGGTAGTCGCCGTAGTTAATGGCCGTGTTCTTGGCAAGAATGGTAATACCGCGCTCGCGCTCCTGATCGTTGGAGTCCATGACGCGCACGGAATCAGCGTCTCGGCGATCCAGAGTGCCAGACTGCCGTAGAAGGCAGTCCACAAGCGTAGTCTTGCCGTGGTCTACGTGGGCGATAATGGCGATGTTGCGAAGTTTTTCGATCACAGCGATAGTCCGGCTCCGGCGCAGAAAGCGTTATCCGGCAGCTCATTAAGAAAATTGGGGAGCTAAAAAAGGTCGCGAGTATAGCGGCGGATTGCAAGCCTGCACAGCAGCGTTAGGCGGCATAATGCACACCCTTAGCCGACAGGCCCCTCACATCGCACAAAAATAGTGCGTAAACGCACCGCAAGGCAGCAAAATCTTACGCAAAATGCCTCGCCGCAGATAAAATCTGCTATTTTTCAATTGCTTGTAAAAGGCACCGCTGTGGCACAGCTCTTGCTTTTTTCTAAGGCACTTTTACTGTTAAGGTGCACGGCCTTGGGGACAGCATGTCCCGACGTGAGTAGCACCACTTTTCCAACTGGAGAACCCACAATGTCAGAGAAGACTCTGAACCTAATTAAAGAAAGCGAAGCCGGATGGGTAGATCTGCGCTTCACCGACACACGCGGCAAAGAGCAGCACGTCTCGATCCCGTCCAGCGAAGTCGACGAAGACTTTTTTGACGGCGGCAAGATGTTTGACGGCTCCTCGATTGCTGGCTGGAAAGGCATCAACGAGTCCGACATGATTCTGATGCCGGACGACAGCAGCAGCGTGCTAGACCCCTTCACCGATGACACCACTGTGATCCTGCGCTGCGACATCGTAGAGCCCATGACCATGCTGGGCTACGAGCGCGATCCACGATCTGTGGCGCACCGTGCCGAGGAATACCTCAAGTCCACGGGCATTGGCGACACCGCTTACTTCGGTCCCGAGCCTGAGTTTTTCGTATTTGATGACGTAAAATGGCACGCTGACATGTCTGGCGCCGGCTATGCAATTAGCTCGGAAGAAGCTGCCTGGGCATCAAACCACAGCTTTGCCGACGGCAACATCGGTCACCGTCCAGGCGTTAAGGGCGGCTACTTCCCTGTACCTCCTGTTGACTCTTTGCATGACATCCGCGCGGCGATGTGTGCAGCAATGGACCAGATGGGACTGCCTATCGAAGTTCATCACCATGAAGTGGGCACCGCAGGGCAATGTGAAATTGGTGTGAAGTTCAACACCCTGATCAAGAAAGCCGACGAAGTTCAAATTCTCAAGTACTGCGTACACAATGTGGCCCATGCCTACGGCAAGACAGCCACCTTTATGCCTAAGCCTCTGGTTGGCGACAATGGCTCAGGTATGCACGTACACCAGTCGATCAGCAAGGATGGCGAGAACATTTTTGCGGGCGATGGCTATGCAGGCCTCTCGGATACCGCCCTGTATTACATTGGCGGAATCATTAAGCACGCTCGCGCACTGAACGCATTTACCAATGCATCCACCAACAGCTACAAGCGCCTTGTTCCTGGCTTCGAAGCACCGGTCATGCTCGCGTATTCCGCTCGCAACCGTTCGGCGTCGATTCGTATCCCCTACGAGCCCAGCCCCAAGGGCAAGCGCGTAGAAGTTCGTTTCCCGGACCCCACAGCCAACCCTTACCTGGCATTCGCAGCCATGCTGATGGCAGGCCTGGACGGCATCCAGAACAAGATTCACCCTGGAGACCCAGCGGACAAGGACCTCTACGACCTTCCTCCCGAAGAAGGCAAGCTAATCCCCACCGTTGCCTCGAGCCTGGGCATGGCCATAGAAGCACTCAATGCGGATCGTGAGTTCCTGACAGCCGGCGGCGTATTCACTGATGACATGATCGATGGTTACATCGCGCTCAAGTCCGAAGAAATCGAAAGGCTCGACATGACAACCCACCCCGTTGAGTTCGATATGTACTATTCGTTGTAAGTTGCCGAACGCTGGCACCATGAAAGCCCGCTCCTAGAGCGGGCTTTTTTTTGCCCAGCGATCTGCTACGGTGCATAAACAATCATTGGAGACTCGCAATGAGCCCGCAAAAGATAGCCATCCTTGTTGCTTTGACCGCGCTTATAGTGATCCCCGCAAGCTATGGCTGGGGGCAGATATACAAAGTGATCGATAGCGAAAACGGTGTCGTCTTTACCGATAGCCCCCAAGTGATGGGCAACACCAGTGATCAAAGCGTTGAACAAGTAGAACTGGAAGAAATGAACACTGCGACACCCGTGGAAGCGCGCCCCAGTTTCGCGCCCAGCTCTAGCTCCGCCACCGCGGAGTCTGAGGCAGCCGCAAAGCCTACGGTGAGCATCATGTCACCGGCTAACGAAAGCACCATTGCTATGGGTCCAGGCAACTTTTCTGTGAGCGCGGCGACAAGCCCGGCACTGTCCAGAAACGAGCGGCTCGTACTTTTAGTGGATGGCGTCGCTCAGGGTGGGGCTCAATCTTCGGGCAGCTGGTCCATCCAAGGCACCCTGCGCGGGCCTCACGACCTGGTAGTACAACGCATAAGCTCTCGCGGAAAAATGATCGCCGCCTCAGAATCAGTGCGCATCTATGTACTGCGCCCCTCGATCATCGGACGCTAATAGAGCACTCTATTGCCCTGCACTACTTCGGTGCAAATGCGTTATTTTAAGGCCGTCTTCTCGTGTCGCCGCAAGTTTTTCATCTAGGCAGATACATGAAGTTAGCGCTCACTAATCTCAATATGTTTATACTTACTGGGCACTTAAGCTGAGCGGCAAAAAGCAAGGACATGGCTTCATTTTTGCTTCATTATCAAGCACATTGATCCAAAGCGTGCGCATAACAGCTTAAAATGCTGCAACAGGACATCATAGACAACATCAGTAGCGGCATCATTGGCCTTGATGCCGACTATCGCGTGCGCCTGATAAACCAGTCTGCTGAAGCGCTGTTGCAGTTGTCTGAGGCACGAATTATTGGACAAATGATCTGTGAGCTGGAGAGACCTAACGTTCCCTGGCGAGTCACCCTTGATCAGGCAGCAGAGGAAGGCAGGGCCATCGTTCACCGAAGCCTGGAATTAGACATCGGTGATGGCAAGCCGAGCTTTGTCGACATCATTATGTCCCCCATGCAGGAACTTGCCGATCTGGCTTACCTCATCGAACTCCATCCAGTGGATCGCATGCTGCGCATTAGTAGAGAAGAAAATCTCATGAATGCCCAGGAGACAACGCGTACCGTGGTTCGGGGACTAGCCCATGAGATCAAGAATCCGCTAGGCGGGATTCGCGGTGCCGCGCAACTACTGGAGCGAGAGCTTCCCGAGGGATCACTTCAGGAATACACCGGCATCATTATTCAAGAAGCCGACCGACTCCGGGACCTGGTTGACCGCTTACTTGGGCCCAACAAGCAGCTCGCTCTCGCACCTCTAAACGTACATGAGGTTCTGGAGCACGTGCTGCAACTGGCCGTCGTAGAGGCCGGCGAGCGGCTGGCCATTCAACGCGACTATGATCCGAGCCTTCCGCTGATCAAAGGTGACCGCGCTCAGCTCATACAAGCATTGCTCAACATTATCGGTAACGCGCTTCAGGCCACAGACAAGCAGCCTCAATGCGCCCTCACTCTGCGCAGTCGTTCCCAGCGACAGTTCACGATAGGGGGTCAGCGTCATCGCCTGGTCTGCCAGGTAGACGTTATCGACAACGGCCCCGGTATCCCCGAGCAACTTCGCGAAAACCTGTTTATACCCATGGTGAGTGGCCGTGCCGAAGGCACCGGTTTGGGGCTCTCTATTTCCCAATCCATCGTTCACCGTCATGGGGGCTTATTGAATTGCGAAAGCCGCCCCGGGGAAACCTGTTTCACTATTTATCTACCCATGGACAACTGACATGCAAAATTCCGGCTCCGTATGGGTCGTCGATGACGACCAATCCATACGCTGGGTCCTTGAGAAGGCCCTGACACAAGCAGGCATTTCCAGAGAATGTTTTTCTGATGCGGAATCTATGCTGCAGCGCATGGAAAACGAACTCCCGGACGTTGTAATCAGCGACATCCGCATGCCTGGCATGGACGGCCTCGAGCTGCTTCAGCGTATTGGAGAGAACCACCCTGACCTTCCGGTTATCATCACCACAGCGCACTCCGATCTGGACAGCGCGGTCGCGTCTTATCAAAAAGGCGCGTTTGAGTACCTACCCAAGCCTTTCGACATCGACGAAGTGGTCGCCGTCGCAGAGCGTGCATTAGCGCAGGTTCGAGAGCGCGGTCGAGGCACACCCAAAAGTATCAGCCGCGGTGAACCTACCCCAGAAATCATCGGCGAAGCTCCGGCTATGCAAGAGGTGTTTCGCGCTATTGGCCGTCTCGCACATAGCAATATCACCGTTCTTATCAATGGCGAGTCGGGTACCGGTAAAGAACTTGTCGCCCGGGCACTGCATCGCCACAGTCCGCGAGTGAACGCGCCCTTTATTGCGCTGAATATGGCAGCAATTCCCCGGGACCTCATGGAGTCCGAATTGTTTGGTCATGAGAAGGGCGCATTCACCGGGGCCAACACTCGCCGGGAGGGTCGGTTTGAGCAGGCCAATGGCGGCACCCTTTTCCTCGATGAAATTGGCGACATGCCGGCAGAAACTCAAACACGGCTCCTTCGCGTTCTCGCAGATGGAGAGTTTTATCGGGTAGGCGGCCACACTTCCCAGCGCACCGATGTGCGAATCATTGCGGCAACACATCAGGATCTTGAGGGGCTTGTTCGTCGCGGTGACTTTCGAGAAGACCTCTTTCATCGCCTGAACGTCATTCGCATTCACATCCCGAAGCTATCCGAGCGCCAGGAAGACATACCTCGCCTCATGGACTTCTTCTTTGATAAGGCGGCCAAGGAGCTTGGCGGTGCACCCAAAATCCTTCTCCCGGAGACACAGCAATTTCTGGTCTCCCTTCACTGGCCCGGGAATGTACGTCAGCTGGAAAACACCTGCCGCTGGCTTACCGTCATGGCTTCGGGACGCGAGATACACCTGTCTGACCTGCCACCAGAGCTTGGCCGCAATAATGAAGAGACCGCCGGAGAGCAGGAAACTCAATGGCAGGAACTGCTCTGCCAGTGGGCTCGCACTGAATTGGTCAGTGGCAAGCAGCACATTCTTCGCGATGCGATTCCGGCCTTCGAAAAAGCCCTGATTGAGGTGGCGCTGGCGCATACCCGCGGCCGCAAGCGCGACGCGGCAGAACTTCTGGGTTGGGGTCGAAATACCCTGACACGAAAAATGAAAGAACTAGAAAGCGACGACCTGTAAAAGATGCTGCAAGTCGCACTTTATGAGCCAGAAATACCCCCGAACACGGGCAATATCATGCGCCTTTGTGCAAACACGGGTTGCCCCTTGCACCTAATCAAACCCCTGGGCTTTACCCTGGAGGACAAACAGTTACGGCGTGCCGGGCTTGATTATCGCGAGTTTGCAGACGTTCGCGTTCACGAGAGCTTAGAAGCACTCATCGCCGCGCTGAACAATCCGCGAATCTGGGCACTCAGCACCCGGGGAACCCAAAATCACACGGAAGCAAAATTTCAGGAAGGTGATGTTCTGCTGTTTGGACCCGAAACACGCGGATTGCCTGTGGCGGTCATCAAGGAACTGGGGGTTGATAAGTGCTTACGGGTGCCGATGCTCCCCGAAAGCCGGAGTCTCAACCTCAGCAATGCAACAGCGCTGGTTCTTTATGAAGGTCTGCGTCAGCAGGGCTTCCCAGGCATGGCTTAAGCCATACACGGGGAACCCCTAACAAGAGCTTAGTGCGTGGCGGGAGCTTCGGCTTCAGCAGCCTGTTGCTGTTGCTGAGCCTGTTGCGCCAGAGCCTGCTCAAACAACGCATCAAAGCTTACCGGTGACAGCATCAGGGCCGGGAAACCACCCTTAACCACGAGACCATCGATTGTTTCCCGCGCATAAGGGAACAAGATGTTTGGCGCTGCAGTGCCCAGCACTCGACGCAGTTGATCGGGCTCAAAACCAGTGATAAAGAAAACCCCTGCTTGCTGAACCTCAACCAAAAAGGCTGTGTCTTCTTCCATCTTTGACGTCACAGTAATGGTCAGCACAACTTCGAAGTTGCCTTCTTCATCAATCGCGTTGCTGCGCGTATTTAGGTCAACATTGACCTTGGGCTGCCACTGCTTCTTGAAGATTCCTGGCGTAGAGGGGGACTCGAAAGACAAGTCCTTATTGTAAATGCGCTGCAATACAAACTGCTGCTGCACGGGTTCTTGGGTTGCTGCTGCCTGTTCGTCGGCCATCGTTTCTGCTCCTGCTCTTTTAAAGAAAGTGTAAGACTACGTTCGATTCTGTATTAACTGTTCGGGGCTGAGCTCAAAAGACCGTCAAGAAGTCCCCGCTGCTCCAGAGCCGCAAGATCCGTATACCCGCCCACGTGCTCTTCTCCGATCCAGATTTGCGGCACCGTGCGCTGCCCAGCGCGCTGGCTCATTTGTTGCCGCAATTCAGGATCGCCATCTACCGGAATATCCTGATAGCTCACGCCTTTGGCCTCCAACAGTCGTTTTGCCGCTACGCAATAGGGACAAAATCGTGTGCTGTAAAGAGTAACGTCGGCGCTCATTGTCGGGGTCCAGCTACTTGTTAACGGTGGGCAACTGAAGGCTTGACCACTCCATCATGCCGCCTGCCATCTTATAGACCTGATTGAAGCCCTCGGCACGAAGCTGTTTGCCGGCGGTAGCTGCCTGCTGGCCCATCTTGCACACCAACACCACGGGCTTGTCCTTAAAGGACTCCAGTTCCGCGCTGCGCTCCTGAAGCTTAGCCATAGGGATATGCCGTGCTTCAACGATATGCCCCTGCTTGAAGGCAGCGGTATCCCGCAAATCCACAAACACCCCATCCTCACGGTTCACGAGGTTAATCGCCTGTTGTGGGCTAAGTGTCGGGCCGGATTTTCGGCCTTCGTGCGCGACGAGCATCGCAATAGAAACCGCCAGTGCGGCCATAAGAATCCATTGCTGAGCTGCAAATTCTAAAAAAAGTTCCATGATCCCGTAGGTATACCGACAAGGGCCTAAGGCCGAAAAGGTCGCGAAGTATACAGTTTGAGTGGAAGAGGCTCCACCCCGAAAAATGCGCCCATGGCTGACAATCGGTAGAATCGGAACCCCTTGGCAAACGGCGAGACAAATCAGCCGAACTGCCCAAGGAACTTATTCAGCGAGCCGGATGAACCGAATATGCAAGAGCAGCAAAAATCTCCAACGGTTTTGATTATTCTCGACGGCTGGGGCTACCGCGAGGAGACGCAAGACAACGCCATCGCGAATGCGGACACTCCAACTTGGGACCGCCTTTGGAGCGAAGCGCCGCACACCTTGATTTCCGCTTCAGGTCCGGATGTAGGCTTACCTGAAGGGCAGTTCGGCAATTCGGAAGTAGGGCATATGAGTTTGGGCTCGGGCCGAGTTCTGTACCAGAGCATTTCTCGCATCGACGAAGCGATCAGTGATGGCAGCTTCGCCAGGAACCCCGCCTACTGCGATGCCATAGACGCCGCTATTGCTGCCAATGGTGCGGTGCACGTGATGGGGCTTCTGTCTCCTGGTGGGGTCCACAGTCACGAGCGCCAAATATTTGCCGCGCTGCGACTTGCGGCCCAACGTGGGGCCAAAAAAATCTACCTACATGCTTTTTTGGATGGCCGTGACACACCGCCGCGCAGTGCTGAACCCTCATTACTGGCTGCCCAGAAATGCTTCGATGAACTTGGTGTTGGTCGCGTCGCTAGCGTCACCGGGCGCTACTTCGCCATGGATCGGGACCAGCGTTGGGAACGGGTAGAGCCCGCCTACCGCTTACTAACCCAGGGGGACGCGGAGTTCTCAGATGCGACGACCATAGGCGCCCTCAACGCAGCCTACGCTCGGGACGAGAACGACGAGTTTGTGACGCCCACACGCATTGGTGAGGCCGCGCCCATCAGTGATGGGGACGCTTTGTTGTTCATGAATTTTCGTGCCGACCGCGCAAGAGCGCTTAGCCAGGCCTTTGTTGAAGACGGCTTTGAAGGATTCGCGCGGAAGCAGCGCCCAAAACTGTCAGGCTTTGTAATGACCACGGAATACGCGGCAGGAATGCCTGCAGCCTGCGCATTCAAGCCAAGCAAACTGGATAACGTGCTCGGCGCCTGGATCGCAGATAAAGGCCTTTCCCAGTTACGTATCGCAGAAACCGAGAAGTACGCGCATGTCACCTTCTTTTTTAGCGGGGGACGGGAAGCCGAATTTGAGAATGAAACGCGTATTCTGGTGTCCTCCCCAGACGTCGCTACCTACGATCTACAGCCAACTATGAGTGCTCCGGAGGTCACCGACAGACTCGTAGAGGCTATTGGTTCACGAAAATACGACCTTATCGTGTGCAACTACGCTAATGGAGACATGGTAGGCCATACGGGCAACTACGCAGCAGCAATGCAGGCCGTGGAGGCTTTAGACACCTGCCTTGGGCGTGTGGAGATGGCGCTTAAGGATGTGAGTGGCCAAGCGCTGATTACGGCAGATCACGGTAACTGTGAACAAATGCAAGATTACGAGTCCGGCCAGCTTCACACACAGCACACCACCGAATCGGTACCTCTGGTGTATCTGGGCGACACCCCGCTGACCCTCGATCCGAAGGGCGGTATTTTGGCTGATGTGGCACCGACCCTGCTCTCGCTCATGATGCTGGACCAGCCCAGGGAGATGAGCGGTCGCAGCTTAATCAACTCAAGTAGAAACCAGGAGTGACCACTGCCCGTGAGGCGCACTGCTCCAGCTAATCGCAGTCAGCAGGCTCTAATCACCTGGCTGTCAGCTGTACTGCTTCTCGCGAGCTTAATCGTCGCCGTCGTCGCGCCCGAGTTACAAGCGCAAAGCAGCAGCGCTGACGCTCAAGAGACCCGTGAACGCTTGGCGCAGCTAGAGAAGGATATTGCGCGAATTGCCGCCGCCCAGGCCAAACGGGAAAAACAACGAAGCGGCCTCCAGGCCGATCTACGTCGCAGTGAGGTCGCTCTGGGGCGCCTACAGGAGCAACAGCAGACAACACGCGCCGCAATAGGCCGTAATCAAGGAGAAGTCTCGAAGCTTGGTGTTGAGCAGAGCATGCTTGTGGATGCCGCCGCCTCTCAGCGTGATGCAGTAGCCCGGGAGATTCGCGAAGCCTACAAAGGCGGAGGGGGTGACCAACTAAAACTCCTGCTAAGTGAGGAAGATCCGCAACTCCTGGCCCGCATGCTTGCCTACTACCGCTATATCCTGGCTGCGCGCAGTGAGCTACTGGATGAATACCGGGACACCCTAAGTGCGCTTGCCAATACCAAACAGGAACTTCAGACGCGCGAGGCGGAACTGGAAGCGCAAAGGCTTTCTCTTGCTACACAACAACGCTCACTGGAGGCCGAACGTAGCGAACGCAAGAGCCTACTGAGAAAGATAGATAGCACTTTAAAAAGTGAAGCGGAGCAACTCGCTGCCCGAGAACAAGACCGTGAGCAACTGGAAAACCTCCTTGCCCAAATCGACGCAGCGCTCGCGCAACTTATCCCCGAGGACGATGTCGAACCTTTCAGTGCTGCTAAAGGGAGCATGCGCTGGCCGGTCGACGGTCGAATTACGAGTCGCTTTGGTCGCCCTCGAAATCAAGGCAAGATGCGCTGGCAGGGGGTTCGCCTTAAAGCCGAATCTGGCAGCACAGTGGCTGCTATTCATCACGGTCGCGTTGTTTATGCAGACTGGCTTCGAGGCTCTGGACTATTACTGGTGATTGATCACGGCGAGGGCTACCTGAGCCTCTATGCACACAACGAAAGTCTCCTACGCGAAGTCGGCGACTGGGTCACTGCCGGCGCACCGGTATCCACCGTGGGCGATAGCGGCGGTCAGAGCGAGGCCGGGTTGTACTTCGAAATTCGAAAAGATGGCAAACCTACGGACCCACAGGGTTGGTGCCGAGGTTAGACGCACTTAGACAAAGCGCCGATTAGGCTACACTAAAGCTCCAAAAAAAGGCTTCAAAAAAGGTTTCAAAAATTTAACTATGCATGCCATGAATACGACTCGTACATCACTCCACCGTTTTTTTGTTGGCGCGGCCGCAGGCTTGTTGCTTGGCAATATTCAAATCTCTGCCGCCCAGGAAAACGCTGACGCGACTGAGCTTCCGCTGGACGAACTCCGCACTTTCGCCGACGTCTTCAATCAGATTCGCGTGGGCTACGTCGAAGAAATCGACGACAGTACGCTGCTGGAGTACGCCATAAAAGGCATGCTGAGCGGCCTCGACCCCCACTCGGCTTACCTTGAGCGCGACGCCTACGAAGAACTGCAGTCATCAACGAGTGGCGAATTTTCTGGCCTGGGGCTCGAAGTCGGCATGGAGAACGGCTTTTTGAAGGTTATCTCGCCCATCGATGGCTCACCGGCTACTGATGCGGGCATCCAATCCGGGGACGTCATTCTTAAGTTAGATGGCGTAGCCATTCGAGGAGTGAGCCTTAACGAATCCGTCGAGAAAATGCGCGGCCCCAAGGGCAGCGAGATCGTAGTGACCATTGGGCGCCGGGGCGAACAGGAGCCCTTTGATGTCACTCTCGTGCGGGACACGATTCGCATAGCCAGTGTCCGCGAGCGATGGCTGGAGCCTGGCTTTGGCTATCTACGTATTTCTCAATTCCAGCAAAAAACCGGTGACGATGTAAGAGCGTCCATCGAGAAGCTTCAAGCGGAGCAGTCTTTAAAAGGCCTCGTTCTTGATCTTCGTAACAATCCCGGTGGTGTACTTGGAGCCAGCGTAGACGTAGCGGGGCTGTTTATGGAAAGCGGCGATGTTGTCTACACCGAAGGGCGTTTGAACAACGCTGCGCAAAACTATGGTGCAGCGGTCGGTGATATGACCGACGGTACGCCGCTGGTTATTTTGATCAATCGCGGCTCCGCAAGCGCCTCCGAAATTGTTGCAGGCGCACTGCAAGATCACGCCAGAGCGGTGGTCATGGGCACTCAAAGCTTCGGTAAAGGATCAGTGCAAACCGTACTTCCGATTTCTGATTTCCGCGCTGTGAAGTTAACAACCGCACGCTACTTCACGCCCAATGGCCGATCTATTCAGGCAGAAGGTATTAAACCGGACATCATTGTCGAACGCGCAAAGGTAGAAACCTTTGATGAATCAGGTCGCGTTAGAGAAAAAGACCTTGTGGGACACCTGGATAACACTACCGATCAAGAGGCAATCGAAGCCGAGGCTAGCGAAGGCCTTATCTCTCGAGACAATCAGCTCTATGAAGCCCTGATCCTGTTAAAAGGCATCAATATCATTAATCCAAGGCCGCCACGAGCCTTGCCTGAGGGACAACAAACAGCTTCTGCAGACGACACTGACCGTGAGTCTTGATTGCATAATTATGCAACTCACGCGCCGGAGCTTTTAATACTGCTTACCGAAAAATGACGGGCAAAAAAATGATCCTGGCCGCGCTAGGCGCAACAGCAGTCGCTATTGCGGTGGGTGGCTGGATCACAAAACCAGCAGAGCTCTCACCGGAAGCACCGAGCGCCACTGTTCCTGCAGACATCGATGAATATCTGCGTAAGGAAGAAGCGTCTGTCGCTGCCAGGTTTGGCATTACCCCCGGGGCAGAGAAGCGAGTTGTATGGGCGGTAGAGCCCGGGCAGCGCAGCGAGTACGTGCTTGTTTACCTGCACGGGTTTTCTGCGACGCGCCAGGAAATAGCACCCGTTCCAGAGCTTGTGGCCAAAGAGCTGGGGGCGAACCTGTTTGAAACGCGTCTGTCCGGTCATGGCCGGGAGAGAGAACAACTCGCGGGCATCAGCGCCGAAGATTGGATGCACGACGGGGCAGAGGCGCTTGCGACTGCCAAAACCCTGGGCGACAAAATCATCCTCATGGGTACGTCGACGGGTGCCACAATCGCGCTGGCCATGGCGAGACATCCGGATTTTTCTTTGGTGCATGGCCTGATATTGGTCTCGCCCAACTTCGGACCCGCCGATTACGGCGCTGGTATTACCACCGGCCCCTATGGACCGCAGCTGGCGCGACTGATTTTGGGCGAGCGCCGCTCCTGGGTAGCCGCCAATCCTCTTCAGGAGAAGTATTGGTCCACGAATTACCCGGCCGCATCGGTTGTTGAAGTGATGCGCCTCGTCAATCTGGCTGTGACGCTGACTCCCGAAGCCGAAACCCCCAACGCGATGCTGGTGTATTCGCCACAGGATGATGTGGTGTCAGTGAGCAAGCTACTTGCAGGCTTCGATACGCTGCCTGCCGAGCGCAAGAAAATTCACAAGGTGGATAAGCCAGAAAGCCTGAGCCCCCACGTACTCACCGGAGACATTCTCGCGCCGGGTACAAGCTCGGGCATCGCCGAGCTCATCAGCGCGTTTATTGCTGAGTCATAGCTAGACTCGCACTTCGATCCCTGCCGCGGCCATGTATTCCTTGGCCTGCCCGACAGTAAACTCCCCAAAGTGAAAAATACTGGCCGCCAACACGGCGTCAGCACCACCTTGAGTTACACCGTCGACCAGATGCTGAAGGTTACCGACGCCACCGGAGGCTATGACGGGAATGTCTACCGCATCAGTGATGGCACGGGTGACGCCCAACTCAAATCCATCTCGAGTACCGTCCCGATCCATACTGGTGAGGAGAATCTCCCCGGCACCAAGCTTAGCCATGCGCTGTGCCCATTCCACAGCGTTGATCCCCGTGGATTTACGTCCTCCGTGGGTGAAGATTTCGTAACGCGGCTTGCCATCGACATCATCAACACGTTTTGCATCGATGGCCACGACGATGCACTGGGCGCCAAAACGTTCCGATGCACGGCGCACTAAGTCAGGATCATGGATCGCTGCGGTATTGATGCTTACCTTGTCGGCTCCCGCATTGAGCATTCCGCGAATATCCTCAACACTGCGAATTCCACCGCCTACAGTCAAAGGTATAAACACTTCTCGGGCGATGGCCTCGACCATGTGCACAGTGGTATCCCGACCCTCATGGCTGGCAGTGATATCCAAAAAGGTGATTTCGTCTGCACCCTGCTCGTTGTAGCGCGCCGCGATCTCCACCGGGTCGCCGGCGTCCCGTATATCAACAAAATTGACGCCCTTAACAACGCGACCATTGTCCACGTCCAGGCAAGGGATTATGCGCCTTGCAAGCCCCATCAGGCGGCACTCTCGTCACAGAAATTCTGAGCTTCGGCAAGATCAAGCGAGCCTTCGTAGATAGCACGGCCAGTGATGGCGCCCATAATGCCGGCACCACGCAGCGCAGCCAACGCTCGAATATCGCGCATATTAGTAATTCCGCCAGACGCGATCACAGGGATACCGCCAGCCTGGGCCACATCCAGAGTGGCCTCGACATTTACACCCTGCATCATGCCGTCTCGAGCAATGTCGGTGTAAACGATGGCGCTGACGCCATCGCCAGCAAACCGCCGGGCCAGGTCAGTGGCCTGCAGCGCAGACACTTCGGCCCAACCATCCGTGGCAACACGACCATCTCGCGCGTCAAGACCCACAATAATTTTGTCCGGAAAAGCGGCACAGGCCTCAGCGACAAAGGTCGGCTCTTTAACGGCCTGGGTGCCAATGATCACGTAGCTCACACCTGCCCGAAGATAGAATTCAATGGTTTCAAGACTGCGAATCCCGCCGCCGATCTGGATAGGCAGGTCAGGAAACTTCGCCGCAATCGCGGTCACGGCGTCGCCATTCACCGGCATTCCGGCGAAAGCACCGTTGAGATCCACCAGATGTAAGCGCCGACACCCCGCATCCACCCAACGCTGCGCAGTCGCAACAGGGTCATCAGAAAACACGGTGCTATCGTCCATTTCACCCTGACGAAGCCGGACGCACTCGCCATCCTTAAGATCGATCGCAGGGATAATCAGCATGTTCCGTTCCAATCAAGAAAGTTACTTAAGAGTTGCAAGCCTGCCCGGTGACTCTTTTCCGGGTGGAACTGCACCGCAAACAAATTGTCTCTCGCCAGGGCTGCGTCGGCTTTAACGCCGTAATCAACGCTTCCCGCAAGAAGTGAGCGATCACTTGCGTGCACGTAGTAGCTGTGGACAAAGTAAAAGCGCTCGCCATCGGCAATGTTCTGCCACAGTGGGTGAGGGCTTTCCTGATGGACGCCGTTCCACCCCATGTGAGGTACTTTGAGCCGATTGCCATCATGATCCGCCAAAGGAGCGCCAAAGTGCCGAACGTCACCTTCAAGCAGGCCCAGGCAGTCGACTCCGCCGTTCTCTTCTGAGCGCTGCATAAGCGCCTGCATGCCCACACAGATCGCCAATACCGGCTTGTGCTGCTCTCGCAAAGCGGTGTCCAACAGGGCGTCGCAATGCAAACGACGAATCTCGGACATACAGTCGCGTATAGCGCCTACACCGGGAAACACAACACGGTCTGCACCACGTATGAGATCTGCATCGTGGGTCACGATGACTTTTTGGGCACCCACGTGCTGCAAAGCGCTCTCCACAGAGTGAAGATTACCCATGCCGTAATCGATAACTGCGACCGTCTCACCCACAGTGAATCTCCCTTAAGCCTTTTAAAAAACAGCGCGTCCTACAAAAAACCAAGAAGAGCTAGAGCACGCCCTTGGTGGATGGCGTGACACCGGCCATTGCCGGGTCTGCGCTGAGAGCCATACGCAGTGCGCGGCCAAAGGCTTTAAACACTGTCTCGATCTGGTGATGGCTGTTGTCGCCGCGCAAATTATCAACGTGTAAGGTCACCAGGGCGTGATTAACGAAACCCTGAAAAAACTCGTAGAACAAATCGACGTCAAAATTCCCCACCGCTGAGCGGGTGAAGGGGACGTGAAACTCAAGACCCGGACGTCCAGAAAAATCAATCACAACCCGAGATAGCGCCTCATCCAAGGGTACATAGGCATGTCCATAACGCTGAATACCTTTGCGCTCGCCTACCGCCTTGGTAAAAGCCTGGCCCAAGGTAATACCGATGTCTTCGACGGTGTGATGCGCGTCGATATGTAGGTCGCCATGGGCCTTAACGTTGATGTCCATCATGCCGTGACGGGCAATTTGATCCAGCATATGCTCGAGAAACGGTAAGCCCGTATCGAATTCGGCCTTGCCGCTGCCGTCAAGATTCACAGACACGGTGATCTGTGTTTCCAGCGTATCGCGGCTTACCGTTGCGCTGCGGTCTGAGCTAACTTGTGACATGTTTTCCTCCAGCTCGCGACGGGGTTCGCGAAAGCGCGCCATTATAGGGTAGCCCCTCGGCCAATTCATTGGCAATTCTGCCGCTGCAAGGATAGTCTCGCGACCGATTATGGACGACTTCGCTACACAACTGCTGGCCTGGTATGACGACCATGGCCGCCACAACCTGCCCTGGCAGCGCGATGCTACGCCGTATCACGTGTGGCTATCAGAAATCATGCTGCAACAAACACAGGTTGCCACCGTGATTCCCTACTACGAGCGATTCATCGAAAGTTTCCCCGATATCAACGCCCTCGCCAGTGCCGACGTGGACAAAGTCCTTCATCATTGGAGCGGACTGGGCTATTACGCTCGGGCGCGGAATCTACACAAGACAGCCATTATGCTTGTGACAGATTACGGCGGCGAGTTCCCCGCTGATATCGACGCTCTGCAAGCATTACCGGGGGTAGGCCGATCCACAGCCGGCGCTGTTTTATCCACCGCCCTTGGTGGTCGAGCAGCAATACTCGATGGGAACGTAAAGCGGGTATTGGCCCGCTTTCATGCCGTAGAGGGCTGGCCGGGTAAAACCGCCGTTGCGGCTGCGCTTTGGGAGCATGCCGAAGAGCATACCCCTGAGTCACGTGTCGCTGACTACACGCAGGCCATCATGGACTTGGGCGCAACGCTGTGCACCCGCGCGAAGCCAGATTGCCAGCGCTGCCCTCAGGCAGGGGACTGTGCCGCGCTGCGATGGTCCCGTCAGGGTGATTTTCCCGGTAAAAAGCCTAAAAAATCGATCCCCACTCGCCGCACCCACTTTGTGATTGCCCACAGTCCTGACGATCATTTGCTACTGGAGCGCCGCCCATCCTCAGGTATCTGGGGTGGTCTGTGGTGTTTTCCCGAAGTCGACGATGCTGCCAGCGCAAGCCGCTACTGCAAAGAAACCCTTTTTACAGACATAGCGGCTATGACTGAGTTACCGACCCTCCGCCATAGCTTTAGCCATTATCATCTTGAGATAAGTCCACTGCTGCTTACACTGTCGAGAACACCGACCATGATCAGCGAGCACGATCAGCTGCGTTTCTGGCCGGCCGAGGAATCGCCGGCGGTGGGGCTAGCCGCACCCGTGCAACGCCTATGGCAGGAAGCCGCTGCCGTCATCACAAAATCAAGAACAGGAGACAAAAAACAATGAGCCGACAGGTTTTCTGCCGCAAGCATCAACAGGACTTACCCGGTCTGGAGGCCCCCCCTTACCCGGGCCCCAAGGGGCAGGATATATTTGAGAATGTCTCCAAGCAGGCGTGGGGAGAATGGCAGGCGCATCAAACCATGCTGATCAACGAGAAGCAGCTCAGCCTTATTGATCCCGAAACACGAAAATATCTGCAGCAAGAAATGGACAAGTTTTTGGCGGGCGAAGAATACGATCAGGCAGAGGGTTACGTTCCGCCGGAGGCCTAAAAAAAGGGCCGTCGCGGGCTCCCAGATCAAGGCCTGCGCGTCGCCTCAATCATTGCTCTGAAAGGCATTAGCTCATGACCACGCTGAGCCTTTGAGTCGGCGCGGCAGACGGCAGTCTTTTGAGCTGCTCGCGCATCTCTAGAGAAGCCTCAGCATTGTCAGACCCACGCGACGGACGCTCAAAGGACTGCCGCCCGCCTAGCCTCCGTCAGTGCCTCATCGAGGCGTAGTGCCTGGCTGTGCATGCACTTACGAAGGGTGGCGGTTCGGCTCCGTTTTGCTCGAGCGTCCGTCGAGCGCGTTGTTTAATACTCTGGTGCCAATGGAGATGCGCGAGCAGCTCGAGTAAAGCGGAGTCGAGCCGCCCAGAACGCCTACTAAGTCGCGCCCCAAAGCCTGACCATCAGCACTTGGACTCTTAGTACATAGTCAGCGTTTTAGTCGGCAAGCTATCAATGACATCGTCAGGGACGAAGAAGTCACGGAACAGCTCTTCTCCGGGGGCGACCGCATACTGATCAAAGTCCGTGACACCAGCATCGCGCAGGACAACCTCATCAATAAAGAAGTTACCCGTGCACTCGGCAGAAGGACGCGTGAGAATCTCGTATGCAGAATCCGCCATGATCGCAACGGTACGGCTGCCCTTACTCATTGAGTCTCCGCCCAGAACATTGCGCACAGCGGCAGTATCAATAGCAGTGAGCGGCCACAGGGAATTCACAGCGATACCATCCGACGCGAACTCCTTGCTCATACCCAAGGTACACAGGCTCATACCCATTTTGGCGATAGTGTAGGCCACATGCGGCGCAAACCACTTGGCTTCCATGTCCAGCGGTGGCGCCAAATTCAGAATGTGGCCGTTGCTGGACTTCTGAAGGTGGGGAATGCAGATTTTGGAGGTCAAAAATGTACCGCGCGTATTGATCTCATTCATGAGGTCATAACGCTTCATCTCAGTACCCAAGGTCGGTGTAGGACTGATGGCACTGGCATTGTTAATGCAAATATCGATGCCGCCAAAGGTCTCTACAGTCTTGTCCACGGCCGCCTGCACCTGCTCTTCAAAGCGGATATCGCAGATCAGGGGCAGTGCTTTTCCACCTGCGGCTTCTATTTCTGCTGCGGCGGTGTAGATGGTACCGGGCAGCTTGGGGTGGGGTTCGGTGGTCTTCGCGGCGATCGCCACATTCGCACCGTCAGCGGCGGCGCGCTTTGCGATAGCCAGGCCGATACCGCGACTGGCGCCGGTAATAAATATTGTTTTTCCTGCTAAGCTCATAGTCATTCCTTGCGTGGGTATGGAGTCAATCGACATCCAGCTCTGTTCGGGGTTTGTCACTATACGTCGCAGCAAAAGCGAACGTTGTACCTTTTACGGCAGGGCGCACAATAACGGATATCAAAACCATAGGAAAACGTATGGCAGTTAATAGGCTCGTGCTCTCATTGTTATTCACCACGCTACTGTTGAGCGGCTGCGCCAGCGTTGGCATGCTGGACTTTGATGATCCGGAAATCGAACTTTTGGCACTAGAGCCGCTTCCTAGCCAGGGTCTGGAAGCGCGATTCCTCGTGAAACTGCGTGTCGTCAATCCCAACTCCATTCCTCTGGAAATCAATGGCATGGCCTACGATGTCTTTATTCGGGATTCAAAAGTTCTGTCGGGCGTCAGTAACGAGGGCCTCAAAATAGACGCCTATAGCGAAAGTGTCGCCGAACTAGAGGTGGCCGCGGGCATGTTTGGGTCCCTCGCTTTGATTAGGGATCTCATGTCTAAGCCCACAGATGGCGGTTTGCCTTACAAGCTTAATGCCAAGCTGTCCCGGTCGGGCATCGGCGGGGCCATACGCGTAAGCCGTGAAGGCAGCATAGATTTGAACGCCCGCCCTTGACTGTACGCGGGCCTATAGGTTTAATACGCGGCCCTTGAGCAACGGACGCGTGCAACGTCCACAGATTGACGCCAAGGTTTGTGCCCGGATAGCTCAGTCGGTAGAGCAGGGGATTGAAAATCCCCGTGTCGGCAGTTCGATTCTGTCTCCGGGCACCATTTCTTGAACATCACCAATCAGCAAGTACTCCCCCACAAGCGGGCTCAAACTGCTGATAAGCCCAAAGATACCTTAAGAACAGGTCCCGTCGGACTTGCCGGCATCTGTGGGCAATGGGAGACTCAGAGAGTCTTTTCCGGAGCCACCAACCATGCAAAGCCTTTTCTCCGCGCGCTGCCTTAGAAAACTAAGTCCGATCACTGTGCTTCTACTCACCACGCCATGCATGGCGACAGAGGTGCTTGAAGTCGGTGGCAATGGTCGTAACTGCAATGTAGATGCGCAGTGCATCAATAGACTTCACCCCGATATCCCCATGGCAGCGATGGCGGACCCCGGTCAAACCATTGTCATGCATACACGTAATGCCAGTGACTTTGATCTCGATCCCGCAAGCAGCTATAAGGATCCACGGCGGGCGACGGGCAATACCGGGCACGCCTTGACCGGCCCGGTGCATATTCGCGGCGCAAAGGCTGGCGATACGCTGGCAGTGACGCTGCTGGCGGTAGAACCGGGCCCCTGGGGGAAAACCTGGGTCGGCAGCGGCGGATTTCTTGCAGACAAGTACCCTACTGGGTTTGCTGCCACCTGGAAGCTCAATTCAGATTACGCCACCTCCAAACAGATTCCCGGTGTTCGCATCCCCAATAGTGCCTTTCCGGGCGTCATCACTACGCTTCCGGACGCCAAACTTGTGAAAAAGTCGCTGGCGCGCGAAGCTGCAATCGCCGAACTCGGTGCCCGCGTGTTTCTCCCAACACCGGTCAACGCGACACCAGCGCAAATTTGTGGGCCCGATGGCAGTGTAAAAGATGAGTGCCTACGGACTATCCCGCCGCGGGAGCACGGCGGTAATGTAGATATTCGCTACATACGGCCGGGGGTTACTTTGTATCTTCCCTGCATGGTTGATGGCTGCGGCCTGGCTGTTGGCGACGTCCACTTCGCTCAGGGCGATGGCGAGGTCAGCGGCACCGCCATAGAAATGGATGCAACGGTCACCCTAAGCACCGCGGTGCTGAATAAGGCCCCGGCGGCGGGGGTCTCATTTACTGGACCGGCATCGACCCTGGCAATCCCCAGCGAAACTTACTTTGCCACTACGGGCCTACCCTTTAAGTCCGAGGGAGAAATCCCACCCGACATGGAGTACCTCAACTCCACTTTGATGGCAGAACTTGAAAGTCTGCCCGATGACATTGCGCTGGCTGCCCGCAACGCGCTCGTCGCAATGATCGACTATCTGGTCGACGAGCGAGGCTACACCATCGATCAGGCCTATGTGATTTGCTCGGTCGCTGTGGATCTTCGTATCGGCCAACTTGTCGATGCGCCGAATGTGGGCGCAGTAGCACTGTTGCCGCTGGATATCTTTGAGTAAATCGAAGACTTTTCAATGCCGCGTCGACGCAGGGAGCTCATCCTGTTGCACTGACTCGGCAATTTCTTGCGCCACTTCAATAGTCTCATCGAGACTCAATTCATAGATGTGCGCCGCTGTGAACAACGAACCCGCTAACAAGTAATCAGCGGCGCGCTCCACAGGAACACCGTGCCGCTTGGCCAGACGCTCTGTAAGTCGGTGTAGGGCAAGAAAGAACTCTTGCCCAAGGTCCGCATCTTGCTCTTGGGTTTCGGTCATGCCAACTAACTCAAGTCGCAACAAAGCCGCCATCTACCGCAAGCGATTGCCCGGTGACAAAAGACGCGGCATCAGAACACAGCCACACTACAGACTCGGCAACTTCCTCGGCCCGACCAAAGCGACGCAGCGGATACTGAGCGCGAACAACGTCCTGTAGCTTTTGGTTGTCGCCCATGGAACGGTCGGCCATGTCCGTCTCAATCACGCCAGGGCAGACCGCATTAACGCGAATACCTGCACGTCCGTATTCGATAGCAGCAGCCTTGGTCAGGCCCACAACACCGTGCTTGCTGGCAAAGTAAGCAGCTCCAAAAGTTCCACCAACCAAACCGGCAATGGATGCGGTGTTCACTATGCTGCCGGTGCCGCGCTCCTGCATGTGCACCAGCTGGTACTTCATGCACAGAAACACGCTCTTTAAATTGACATCTATTACTCGATCCCAGGTCTCTTCTGAGGCCTCGGTAATAGGCACTGCCACGTCTCCCTCGATACCTGCGTTGTTAAAAGCGCAGTCCAGCTGGCCGTAGGTTTTAATGCAGCAATCAACCATGGCCCTTACATCAGCGGCTTTGGATACATCCGCCTGTACAAAGTGTGCATCGCCGCCGTCTTCGCGTATGGCATCGACTGTTGCGTTACCGCTCGCAGAGTCTATGTCCGATACCATGAGCTTCGCGCCTTCGCGCGCAAAGGCGTAGCACGCCGCTTGACCTATTCCCGCACCACCGCCAGTAACAAGGACAATTTTATTCGTCATTCGGTCAGACATTTGTCTTCCTTATGTTGGCTTTAAATAGATAATGCCCAGTGTAACGAAACAACACAGCTGACAATCGGCTACCTGCTCGCAACCTGGTCGGATAAAACCCATGGACTGGAAAATCTTTGCAACAGTACTTGCTTCAGTGTTTATCGCCGAGCTTGGGGACAAGACGCAGTTGGCTACCATGCTGTTTGCCGCGGACAAAGAGGTCAGTAAATGGACGGTGTTTTTCGCAGCGTCGGCGGCTCTGATACTTGCTTCCGCAATAGGAGTGCTGGCGGGGAGCCTGCTGTCCTCGTATATCAACGAGAAAGTTTTGCACTACATCGCGGGTGCTGGCTTCATCATCATCGGCGCATTCACGCTCTACAAAGCGTAGTACATCCTTATTGACTCCAGCGTCACCGCCAGGCAAACAGCGGCTGATCAAAGTGCGCTACCCGGGTAGGACGACCGAACATCGCCACCTCACGAAACTGATAAAGCATCGCACCGGTAGGGGCATAGATAGCATCGTCATGAAAATTCATGGATAACACTTGATGTTCGCTTTCTTTAATCGTCTGCAGATTCGGTGAGTCACGCCGAGCCAACTCTTTAAACGAGAACGGTTTTATAAGCTCGACCTCATCAGGATTGGGTTCCAGCTCGCGCCAATCTTTGTCGGTCCACACAACCACGGGCGTAATCACATAGCCTGACCGGGTAGCGTAGTCATCCAAGGTGCCTAAAACACTATCTGGCCCAGCCAGCAGGCCCACTTCTTCGTGAAGTTCTCGCAGCGCAGCTTCAACGGCGGTCTCACCCTGATCCCGACGCCCCCCGGGTAGCGCCCATTGTCGCGAATGTGCCCTCAATGAAGCACTACGCCGGGTCACAATAATGACGGGACGATCATCGTCACGACACACCG